>DASYRK010000053.1:0-18029 GCA_036004505.1 Steroidobacteraceae bacterium | reverse complement strand
TTTGCCGTAGCGATTGCCATCGCGCTCGCGGCCGCTGGTGGCTTCGGTCTGTGGACCGTGCTGCGCTGGCTCGATGGCATGCGCGAGCCTTCTCCCGCCTCAATGGCTCAGCTACTCGCGGCTTCCGTCTGGCTCATGGGCGCTACTATCGTCCTGCTCGCTGCGCTCGGCGCTTACTTTTGGCATTACGGCAAGCGCGTCAGGGCCGCGTCGCTGTATCCGCCTCCGGGAGCTAGAGTGGTGCGCGACACAGTGGTCCTTCGGGGAACTGCTGCCTTGCGGCGTGGCATGGTTTTCCAGGGGCTGGGAGTTCTGTTTGTGCTGTGCTGCGCTGGCTTGGCGTTCGTAGCCTGGCGCTTCCTTGCGCTGTTCTCGGTTCATGCCGCCTAACCCTTCGTTAGACGCCGCCATACACGGAGAAGTACCGTATGGACCACTTTCAGGCCGTTGTCGTCGACTACCTCCGCGCGGATCGTGCGGTCTTCGTCAACACCGAGTGCTGTATCCAGCTCAACACTGGCGCGAATCCCGATACGTCTGGCCCGCATTGGTACTGCGACGCGCTCGCCATCAACCTGCGCGAGAAGTCCGTTTCACTCTGTGAGGTCACGTACTCGCAGAGTCTCGATTCTCTTTTTAGGCGCTTAATCGGTTGGGGCGAGAACTGGCCTGCCTTGCGCAAGGCGCTCGTTCGAGACTGCAACGTTCCGAGTGACTGGCTCGTTCAGCCCTGGGTCTTCATTCCCTCGGGCCTGCACCCGCCACTCAATACCAAACTTGCGAAGCTCCCCTCCATCGCTACGGGTAAGTCTGAAATGCCTGTTCCCAAGGTCACACATCTCGAAGAGGTTGTACCCTGGAAGTACCGTTCCTGGAATCGTATTGCCGAGGCGCAAGCGAGTGGCGCGTAACCCTTGGTTGCACCCGACTCACCACACCGGGCTTCGCCCCGCTTGCGCGAGCGGGTGAACTCAACCGTTGGCGTGAAAGGGGAGTGAGATGAACAGTGGTTTGGTCCGCAGTACACGCTCGGTAAATCGGTACAGACCACATAGGTACGGTTGCCAGTTTGATAGCCAGCATTGTTGCGCTTATGCAGGTCCACGAAGAGGAACGGCGGTAGTGTTGCCCAACAACACGCTGGTTCCGACTCGCAAAGGCGAAGCGCCTTTGCTCGCGTCACAGTGTGGGCGTCGGGCGGGAAAGAACTGATCATGTCCTTCAAGAGTCAGTGGCATCGCGACAAGCTTAGGAAGAAGGCCGAGAAGGGCTTTCGAGGTTACCCTGTTGCGACCCTGGCGTACTACGGTCCCGACGATAGACGCGCCAGCAAAGTTGTCGTCGCAATAGTGCGGGGGGAGGGATCAGAGCCCGAGCCGATGCGGAAGTGGTACTCAGAATCGAGCGACGTACGCAATGAGGATTCAATCATGGAAAGCATCAGTTCGTTTCTGCGGACGCATGCTGTGAAGAGTGTCGTCGCAGTGGATCGGATCATTGGCTGTCCGCACGAAGAGGGCATCGATTACCCCGAGGGCGGCAAGTGTCCAGCATGTCCGTTCTGGGTAAACCGCGACCGGTTTTCGGGCGAGGTTATTCAATGAGCCATCGCCCAATGCCATGCACGCGACGTGCGAAGACGCACGCGCGTGATGGCCGGCGTTAGAGCACCAGCATGGCCGCGCGATTTCGTATTCGCATAGCGGGGTCTTGGTCTTGCACGCCAGATCTCGTGCATCAACTGCGCAACTTAGGCGAAGACCTGTACCGTGCCTTGGACGGGAAGGGGCGAGTCGATATGAATGAACTCGACGCCGCCACGGAGTCTTTCGTGGTCGAGGTTCCAGAGAAGAGGCTTCACGCAGAGGCATATCATGCACACGTCCATCCTCGCCTTTCACACCACGTCCCTGACGGCGTCCGCTTCTATACGGAGGCGTTCGGCTTTAGTAAAACGTCTGAACCCATCCCCGGCGTAGTCGTGCTCCGCGCCGGCACGTCTGAGATTTGTCTGTTAGAGAAGAAATCGAGCTCAGTTCGAGCGCCAGGTGCGCAGGAGACGCAAGAGCGCGCTGGCGAAGGCCGTCAGCGCAGGCGCGAGGCAAGAGCAGCTCTTTGAGAACCCCGGGTATCCGTCAGTAGCATTCTGCAGCGATCCGTTCGGTCATGGTTTCTGTCTCATTGAAAGAAGGAAGAAGAAGTAGTGAACACATCGGAAACGGCGTTGGGCAGCACAATAGACGTCTATGCGGGCCACC
Source organism: Steroidobacteraceae bacterium (assembly GCA_036004505.1). Classification (GTDB taxonomy): domain Bacteria; phylum Pseudomonadota; class Gammaproteobacteria; order Steroidobacterales; family Steroidobacteraceae; genus Steroidobacter. The sequence goes on along the minus strand of DASYRK010000053.1, from coordinate 15,771 downwards.
CTTAAACAGATCGCTGAGCTCGGCTTGCTAGGCGTCGCGTTCCTCTTTGCCGTGCCGCCGGTGTCCTCAACACCGGAGCCCTACGACCTCATGCCCGGTCTGGCCTTTGCGGGCGTTGCCTTCGCGGGAAGTCTGGCCTTTTCGCTTTCGCGCAAAGCAGAGACATGGCCATTCGCTGCGGCCAAACTCCTACTGTTCTTGATCTTTGGTTGGGTGCTTCATGTCCGCGTCGCCATCCACTGATACTAAACTGCGGCGTTAGCGAGCCAACATGCAATGGAAGCACGAGATCATGAACTGGCCGGTCATGCGTTTCAGTCCGCCACGCGTTCTTGCCGGGAAAGCCGCTGTTGAGTTGCTGTATGAGTGCGCAAGCGACGGTGATCTCCGCTAACGTGGCTCAGCTCAACCGTCGGAGCCAACCGTGACCGATCTCCGCAGATTCATTCTGATATCGACCGTTGCCGTGTTGTTGCCTGGAGCACTCATCGCGAAATCCATACTCTTTGCGCAATCGACGACGAAGGAAGGCGCGGCATTGATCTTCATGAATTGGGCGCTAATCGCGTCACCGCAGTTACTCGTAGTCGGCATTGCTCTGGTCTTTCCATCAGCTCGAGGAAGGTTCGTAGCGCGCGCGCAAATTGGCCTTTCGATCCTCGTGGGACTCTTTCTGTATATCACGTCATTGGACGCAAACGGGCCGATGCTCTGGGTCTTCTATTTCCCGCTGAGCGCGGTATGGCTGCTCGTCGTTGCCCTCACGTTGCCGTCGCGGAGAGTCAATGCCAGTCGGCTCTAGCAAGCGTCATACCTAATGCCGCGGAAGCGAAATCCCGTCGGGATTGCGACTGGCAAGCTCATCCTTGCCATTCGGAAAGAATGCGGCGAGGTCGGGGGAGAGCGAGACGCAGTTCTCGCTCAGAAGGTCTTGGATCGCGCGCATACGCTACTGCAAGCGTCGCAGATCTCATCTGTCTCGAACTTCCTCGACGGCAGATCTGTCGTTGAGTACCTTGGTCCAGCATGGGTCGACATGCATCCATCCGTTGGACCTGCTATCGCGGCGCTCGTCGAAGCATTGACCGAAAGTGGAGCCGTATAACAAGCCACTGAACCAGTTGCAGCTGCATCGATCGGGTGCTATCTAGCAGCATCCACCTCATTCGTAGCTAACACATCATGGCAGCCGTCCCCCATCCGTCTTTGCTCGTCTACGTCGGCCTGGGCGCACTCGTCGCGTGGCGCATGTATTCCCGCATGCGGCGCGTGATCGGCCGCCAGCAGTTCTCCAAGAATCGACCGTGGATCACCATAGTCCTATTCGCGCTGCTGTTCGGGCTGTTGATGTTCAGCTCACTGGCCCAGCCGATGAACGCGGTCGCGCTGGTGGCGGGTGTCGCGTGCGGCACGGTGCTCGGCGTGCTCGGGCTCCGGCTGACTAAGTTCGAGCAAACGGCCGAGGGCCTGTTCTATACACCGAGCGCGCACCTGGGCATCGCCCTGTCGCTGCTGCTTTTTGGCCGCGTCGCTTATCGCATGTACCAGACCTACGCTCTCGCGGATCAGGCCTCCGCTACGGGGATGAACGCAGTCACCAACAGCCCGCTGACGCTGGTCATATTCGCGACGTTGGCAGGCTACTACGTGACGTACGCGATGGGTCTGCTGCGGTGGCGTCGTCATGTTGCCGCGGAAAAGGGGAGCGCAGCGTGACGCTAGAATGGAAATACTCGAACGATGGAGTCGACTGGGAAGAACTCTCCGCGCTGTATCGGGTCGCGCCGCTCGGCGACAAGAAGGCCGCGCATCTGCAGAAGGTCTTCGGCAACAGCCTGTTCAAGTGCTTCGTGTACGAGCAATCCAGGCTCGTCGCGGTGGGTCGCGCGCTGGCTGACGGCGGCGACTGCTCGTACATCTGCGATATCGCAGTCCTGCCGAGCCACCAGGGCACGGGGCTCGGCAAGCAAGTCGTCAGCTATCTCGTCGAGCAGTCGCGCGGGCACAAGAAGATCATCCTGTACGCGGTGCCTGGCAAAGAGCCCTTCTACAAGAAGTTCGGCTTCCTGCGCATGACGACAGCGATGGCGATCTTCGAGAATCAACAGCAGCAGCTGGAGCGGGGATACCTGAGTGAAGGCTGACGCAGGGAGCGCGGCATTCGTGAGATTCGCCGCCGTCGGCCTGGCGCTGCTCTCGGTCATGGGCTGCAGCCAGGATGCGATGTTGCAGAAATTTGCCTCTGCGGAGGATCAGGCAACGGCGAAGAAGTACGTGGACTACCTTCGAACGGGGCAGTACCAGGCAATCGAGGCGGTCACGGATCCGAGCATCAAGGGTCCGACGCTGCGCGCCACGCTGGAGCAGATGGCGAGCGCGATGCCGGATGAAGAGCCGACCTCGATCAAGCTGGTCGGCGCCCAGTCGGTGAAGGGCCCGAATGGCACGACCAAGAACCTCAGCTTCGAGTACGGCTTTGGCGAGAAATCGCTGCTGGTCAACGTGGCCACGCTGCGCAAGGGTGACTCGTTCACCATCATCGGCTTCAATGTCTATCCACAGGCGCAGTCGCTCGCAGAGCGCAATCGCTTCGAGCTGGCCGGCAAGACGCCGCTGCAGTACCTCATCCTGGCGCTGGCGATTCTCATGCCTCTGCTCTCGCTCTATGCGCTGATCCGATGCGCAATGACGAAGATGGCGAGCAAGAAATGGCTCTGGATCGTCGTCATCCTGATCGGTGTGGGGAACCTGGCGGTCAACTGGACCACCGGCGCATGGGAGTTCAAGCCGCTGGCCATTCAGCTGCTGAGCGCTTCAGTGATCACAGACGCGCAGGGGGCATGGATCCTGGCGGTGTCCGTTCCTTTGGGCGCCATTCTCTTTCTCTTCCGGCGCCGGCTGCCCATCCGGCAAGACGATGACGCGTAGTTTGCGGGTGGCATACGCGGCTTCAGGTCCCTGAGAGTTGCCGGACAGTTGGCCCTGAGGAACCCCGGCGAAGTGGCTCTTCCACCTCGCCCGGCGCTGCGGCATCCTCGCCGCCGCCATGAGGTAAATTTGCGGCTGACGAAAGCAACAGGCGTTGCTGAGGCCGCACGCATGGGCGACAGTTGCTCGCAATAACCAGCGGTCGGGATCGGTCTCTTTCACACATGAAGCGCTCTCTGTGGTTGCTGCGCGGCCCACTGCTCGTGGCTGCGTTCCTGGCGCCGGCCGCCGCGCTCGCCGAGATCAGAATCGACGGCCAGTTGAGCGAGCCGGAGTGGCAGCGCGCGCAGGTTTTCACGGATTTTCGCGTCACGCAGCCGTATACGCTGGGCACGCCGCGCTATCCGACGGAAGTGCGGATGATCGGCACGCCCAAGGGCATCGTGTTCGGATTTCGCTGCGTACAGCCGCCGGAGACGCCGCGGCAACTGGCGCAGACGCCGCGCGATGCCGACAACAACGGCGACCGCGTCAACATCTACGTGGACTTCAACGCCGACGCCCAGGTCGCTTACGACGTCACGATCGCGCTCGCCGGCTCGCTGCAGGACGCGACGCTGACCAACGAGAACCAGTACAGCACCGACTGGGATAGCGACGTCGAGTACGCCATCACTCAGGCCGAGAATGAGTGGTTCGTCGAAGTGCTGCTGCCGTGGACCACGGCGCCGATGAAGGACGCCGGCGCGCCCAAGCGCACGATCGGCATCGCGTTCGACCGCGTGATCGGCGCAACCCAGGAGCGCAGCGCGCTGCAGGGCGTGAGCTTTTCGCGGCCGCGCTACGTGTCGGAGTTTCCGCAGGTCGAGATCGATCAGTATCCGGGCTCGCTGCTGCACTTCTTCCCGTACGCGAGCGTCGCCAACGACATGGTCGGCGACGAGGTCGACATGAAGGTCGGCGCCGACATTCAATGGAAGCCCTCCGGCAATTTCCAGCTGACGGCGGCGCTGAATCCGGACTTCGGCCAGGTCGAGGCGGACGAGCTGGTCGTGAACTTCGACGCGATCGAAGTGCTGTTCAGCGACAAGCGGCCGTTCTTCGCCGAGAACCAGGCGCTGTTCGATATTCGCGTTCCCGAGACGGACAGCCAGCGCCTCACTGCGCGGGATCGCTTGCTCTATACGCGTCGCATCGGCGGCCAGCGCGACGACGATCCGACGAAGGCTGCCGACATCGACGGCGCTGTGAAGCTCAACGGCAATCTCGGGCGTCTCGACTATGGCCTGTTGTCGGCGGTCGAGAGCGACTATGGCGACGATCTCGGCCGTGCCTTCGCCGGCACGCGTCTGCGTTATGCGTCCGGCGACATGACGTTCGGCTATCTCGGCACCTGGGTCGATCGTCCGTTCCTCGATCGGTCCTCGCAGGTGCACTCCGGCGATTTCATCTGGCGTCCGAACTCGCAGGTGATGCTGCAGGGGCAGGTGATCACGAGCATGATCGACCAGCTGGCGGACGACACTTCCGGCGACGGCGAGATCCTGCTCGCCACCTACACGCCATCGCCCGACTGGCAGCACGAGCTGGGCCTCACGCACTACAGCAGCACGCTCGACTTCAACGACATGGGATTCCAGCAGCGCGCGAGCGTGAACCGCGCCAGCTACCTGATCTCGCGCCGCTTCCGCAACTTCGACGAGAGCGATGCGCGCGCGGGCGTGAACTGGCGCGTGCGCCCGGAGCTGCGCTACGACGATTCGGGCGATCGCCTCGGCAACTATCTCGGCGTGTTTCGCGAATCGCGGCGGCGCTCCGGATCGATCTTCAACACGTCGCTGGAAGTTTCCGGCTCCGGCGTCGACGATCTGATCTCGCGCGGCAACGGCAATGTGCAGATGGACACGCGGCTGGTTGCGCTCACCCACAACTATCAGAGCGCGCGGATCGGCAAATGGCGCCTGTTCGCAGCGGGCTCGCTGTTGCAGGAAGGAAACGACGATTTCGCATTCGACGTCGACGGCCGGGTCGAGCACTTCACGCGCGACGACCTCAGCTGGTCGGTGCGCGGGATCATGCGCTGGAGCCGCGACTGGCTCATCTGGGAGCGCGACACGCTGCTCGCGAGTTTCGAGCGCCGTCGCGCGATCCTGCAGAGCGACCTCAACTGGTTCCCCGCCGCACGCCATGAGCTGCGCGTGAAACTGCAGTGGCTGGCGATCGATGCGCACAATCCGCAGCCGTTGCGCATCGGGCCGTCGGGCGAGCTGATCGAGAGCAACGACGTGGTGCTGCCATTCTCGGTGAACAACTTCGGTCTGCAGGTCCGCTATCGCTGGACGTTCGCGCCGCAGTCCGATCTGTACGTCGTCTATGGCCGCGGCGGCATCGTGTTCGAGGAAGGAGAGTCGCACGAGGGCCTGGGCGGACTGCTCGGGTCCGCGACGGATTTGCGCGACAGCGATCAGCTGCTCGTGAAAGCGCGCTATCGGTTCTGAGTGAGCCCGGAGAGCTGCGAGCCGTCGCCAGGCTCCGGCGCCAGCTTCGCGAGCGCTGCCGCGAGCTCGGTGGAAAGGAACGGCTTGCGCAGGAACGGCCACGCACCTTGCGCGAGCGCTTCGTCGAGCGAATCGCCGGCATAACCGGACGTCAGCAGAATGCGCAGGCCCGGGCGGAAGGTCGCGGCCTGCTTCGCCAGCTCGACGCCATTCATCTCGCCCGGCATGACGACGTCCGACAGCACCACGTCCAGCTCGGTGTCGGATCCCACGACGCGCAATGCCTCGTCGGCATTCGCGGCGCGATGCACCTTGTGGCCGAGATCGGTGAGCATCATCTCGGTCACGGCGCCGACCGAAGCATCGTCCTCGACGAGCAGGATCGCGAGCGGGCCCTTCGTTTCTGCGCCGGCAGTGTCGGGCGTCCCGGCGAATTCCGCGCGTGCAGCGCTGATGGGCAGATAGACATGAAACGAACTTCCTTGTCCGACTGCGCTGTTGACGACGACTTCGCCGCCGGACTGCTTCACGAAGCCATAGACCTGGCTCAGCCCGAGCCCGGTGCCCTTGCCGGCGGGCTTGGTGGTGAAGAACGGCTCGAAGATGCGCTTGATCACGTCGACGCTCATGCCGTGGCCGCCATCGATGACGCTCAGGCGGAAGTACTCGCCGTCGGCGAGCCGCGCGCCGTCGTTGGCGGACAACCTGCGGACTTCCGTCTCGACGACGATCTCGCCGCCCGCCGGGCTCGCGTCGATGGCGTTGACGATCAGGTTGAGCAGCGTCGCCTCGAAGTGCGCGGGATCGATGCGCGACACGCCTTTGTTCTCGCACAGACGCATCGTCAGCTGCAGATCGTGACCGACGGCGCGGCGGAGCAGGGGCTCGCACTCGCGGATCAGCTCATTGAGCTCGCGCGTCTCGAACTGCAGCGGTTGCCGTCGTGCGAACGCCAGCAATTGCGCGGTGAGCCGCTGCCCGCGCCGACCGGCCGCGAGTGCGGCTTCCCCGAGATGGCGTCGGCGCGCGGCATCGTCGGGATGGCGGAGGATCACGTCGAGCGCGCCGATGATGACGGTCAACAGATTGTTGAAGTCGTGCGCCACACCGCCGGTCAGACGACCGAGTGCGTCGAGGCGCTGCGCGTGCGCGAGGGCAGCTTCTGCTTCCGCCTTCTCGTTCAGCGCCGCGGCGATTCGTTGACGTGCCTGTTCTTCAGCCTGCAGCTTGGACGTGACGTCCTGGAACGCAGTCACCGCGATCGCGGCTGTGCTGCTCGCATGGGGAAGCGGCGCCGCCGTCACTTCGATCTGCAGCACGCTGCCGTCCGGGCGTCGATACGCGCGCAGCTCCGGGCCCACGCGCCGCTGCTCAGTCATCGCCCTGTAGAGAACATGCTCGGATTGCGGCAAGCGCCGACCGTCGCCGCCGACTGATCCGTGCTCGCCTTCGCGCGCCCACAGCGCCTGGCCTGAGAGCTCCTCGCCGAGCAGACGCGCTGCTTCGCGATTTGCAAAGCGCACGTCGCCGGAAGGCGATTCGGCCACGAAGACGCCGATCGGCAGATTGTCGAGGATCGCGCGCAGCTGTTGCTCGCTGCGCGATGCCTCGCGCACCGCGACGGCTTCGAATCTGCGATCGGAGCTCGCGGCGATCAGCGCGAGCAGCAGAATGAACAGAGTCCCCGTGCCGACCGCGACGGCCAGCACCATCGAGTCCAGTCCGCCCGAGCCGATGTTCGTGCCGTGCATCGCAACGATGCGTACGCCGTACATGGCCGTGTAGTGCATCCCGACGATCGCAAATGCGAGCACGGCCGCGGTCAGCACGCGTTGCAGGGCAGTCGTATCGCTTCTCGCGACGAACAGCGCGCCGGTCGAAGCGGTGACGGCGACGATGAACGCAAGCACCACGTAGACAGGATCGTTGGCCAGCACGGCGGAAGTGATGACTGCCGACATGCCGACGTAATGCATGGTGCAGATGCCGGCGCCCATGACGACACCGCCAGCGATTTCGCGCCGCACACCGCCGCCGCGGGCGAAGAAGAACGCGAACGCGGTCGTCGCGATCGCGAGCAACAGCGACAACACGGTGCGGCCGGCGTCGTACCGGACCTCGACGCCGGGGTTGAAGCCGAGCATCGCGATGAAGTGCATCGACCAGATGCTCAGGCCCATCGCGACCGCGGTCGCGGCGAGCCAGGCCAGTCGCCACGCGCCGACATGCGCGCTCACGCGCCGGAACACGTCCAGCGCGGTCCACGCACCGAGCCAGGCGGTCAGGCTCGAGAGTGCGATGAATAACGGATGATGGGCGATGTGCATGCCTGTCCTGTCAGCACATGACCTTGAAAGCGTCTTGAGTGCCCTCGCGGGCGGAAGTTGTTCTTGCGCCCAGAGTAGCATGATCGACCGGATGCGCAGACAATTGCGGCCGCATGTCAGAACACGCGACGCTGCCGCGCCTCCTGGGTTTCAAAGACCTGGTGTACCTCACGGTCGGCGGCGTCATCGGCTCCGGCATCTTCATCGTGCCGGCGAGCGTCCTGCAGCTCACCGGCGCGCAGCTCGGACCCGCGCTGCTGGTCTGGATCGCCGGCGGCGTGCTCTCCACGCTCGGTGCTTTCACCTACGCCGAGCTCGGGGCGATGAAGCCGGAGTGCGGCGGCCTCTATGTTTACATTCGCGATGCGTTCGGCGGCTTCGTCGCCTTTCTGTATGGCTGGGCGATGTTCTTCGTGATCTCGAGCGCGACGAACGCGACGCTGGCCGTGGCGTTTGCCTCGTACCTGGGCGAGCTGATGCCGCTGTCACCGTGGGCGGCGCGCGCGGTCGCTGTGGCGATGGTGGCTGCGATCACCGTGATCAATGTGATCGGCACGCGGCAGAGCGCGGATGTACAGAACTGGACGACACTCATCAAGGTCGCCGCGATTCTCAGCATGAGCGTGCTGCTGCTGGCGCGCGGCGACGGCCTGGCGGCCACGCACGTCGTGCCGTCCTCGCTGAATCTGTCGATGCTGTCTGCGATGGGCGCCGCGATGATCGGTGTGCTCTGGGCCTACGAAGGCTGGCACTACACGACCTTCGCGGCAGGCGAAGTGGTCGAGCCGCAGCGCAATTTCGCGCGCGGGATCATCGTGGGCACCGCGGCGCTGATCTTCATCTACGTGCTCGCCAATCTTGCGTACGTGGCCGCGCTCGGAGCGGCGCGCGGCGCGCAGTCGGAGCGCATCGCGGCTGACGCGGTCTCGACGATCCTCGGCGGCGGCGCAGGCAAAGCGATCGCCGTGGCGATTCTGATTTCCATGTTCAGCGCGGCCAACGCGACCTCGCTGACCGCGACGCGCGTTTACTTTGCGATGGCGCGCGACGGCGTCTTCTTCAACAAGATGGCCGAGGTGCACCCGCGCTGGAACACGCCGGCGTTCGCGATCGTGGCCAGCTCGATCTGGTCAGCGGTGCTGGCGGCAACGGGCACGTTCGACGCGCTGCTCACGTACGTCGTGTTCGCGGGCTGGATTTTCTACGGGCTCGGCGCCGGCGCTGTCTTCTATTATCGGCGTCGTGATCCCCACGCGCCGCGACCGTTCCGCGTGCCGGGCTATCCGTGGACACCCGTGGTGTTCATGCTCGCAGCGGGCGTCGTTGTCGTGAACACGTTCCTCGTGTCGCCAGGCCGTGCGCTGGTCGGGATCGTACTGATCCTGATCGGTGCGCCCGCCTACCTGTTCTGGCGCAGGACACGGGACTCAGCGCTTGGCTCCGCCAAGCAGTCGTGAGATCCACGACCCGCTCTGCTGGGGCATGCGGTGCTTGCCGCTGCGGGAGAGCTGAACTTCGCGCGCTTCTTCGAGCAGCTGTTCATTGAGTGTCCGCGCGCGCTTGACGATTTTCTGAGCGCCATTCGCCCGGACTGGCGTCGGCGGCGCCGTCTTCGTGAGCTTTTTCGCAGCGACTGGCGGCTCGGCGGTCGCCGGGGCAGGGCGTGCCGCCGGGAGGGTTGGCGCCGCGTGCACGCGCGGTGCAGCCGGCTTCTGCACCGGTGCCCGCGGCGCCTGAGACTGTGCGAAGCGTGTTTGCTCGGCGTCACTCACGCGCACGATAGACGGCGCTGAGAAGTAGCCCATCAGGTTTCCGCAGATCGCCTGCGCTTCGGCCGGATCCCGGAAAAACCCCAGGCGCAGCGCGAACTGATTGACGTTGCCCTGCTTGCCGACCACGGCGTACAGCCGGTGCGCCACGAACACTTCGAGGCGCGGCATCATGTCCAGGTTCACCGCGCGGTCCGAGACCACGAGCTGGATGGCGTACCACTTCTGGCGGTGCGAGTCGTAAAGCTCATCGGTCGTGACCGCGCGCACCGTCTGCGTCGAGTCGAGATCGCTCATATTGTTCTGGCCCACCGCGCACCGTCTTTTCCGGTGCTTTCGCGCATGTTTACGTGTGGTGGACGCCGCGAGTCAAGACGCAATGGCGGGCGCGGACGATAAAAATTCAGGATGCGACGCTTGCACGAATCGACGGAACCCTGCGCCCGCCTGCTTCGTGTCCATTGGATCCCCGGATCCCTGCGCCCGACCGTTGTCAAGTCCACGGAAAGCATGGCCCGCGTCTTGCACCTCGAGCGGCGGCGATTTAACTCGGTGCACGCAAGAGTTAAATGCCGGCGACGAAATCCAGTGTCTCTGCTTTCTCACGTCTTTTTTCGACGACGAACTGTGACCGGCATCACACGAATTGTGTGACGCGATGATGGTATGGTTCGCCCCGCGAGATTCTGACAAAGGCAAACCCGCCGAAAGGTGGGGACGCAAAGTCTCCGGTCTACCGAGCGCAAGCTCCACGATAGCGGGACCGCCCGAATCACAGTCCTTACGGGCTGCCTTGTCCGAGTTACGTATGTAGCCACACTGCCCTGGCCGGCAGTGAAGACGAGGTAGCCATGAGTCGAGATGTGACGCCTTTGAGCGCAGCTGCTCCGCATTGCCACGCGGGGTCCAGCACCCACCCGCATCGACGGTCTGCCTTCGCCGCCTGATTTCATCCGCGGCGCGCCCAGGCGCGCCGACGTGTTGCCGAACCTGTCTGTGCCGAGGTGGGTATGCGCATGCTGAAGAAGTTCTGGCTCGTGACGTTCGCTGCTGTCGCCGTGCTCGCAAGCTCGGGCGCGGGTGCAGAGGCGAGCTACCGCGAGCAAATGAAAGGCCTCGACGAGCAGGTGCAGGAGGTCAAGTCCGACGTCCTGAGCATCGCCGCCGAGCTGTCGCGGCTCGAGGAGCGGCTGCTCTATCCCTCGGGCACGCATCTCGCGGTGTTCGTGGCGCTCGCCCCGCGCGACACGCTGCGACTCGACGCCGTGCAGATCCAGATCGACGGCCAGCCCGTCGCGCACAGCATCTACAGCTTCAAGGAGCTGGAAGCCCTGCAGAAGGGCGGCGTGCAGCGCATCTATACCGGTAACGTCGCCAGCGGCGAGCACCAGATCGAAGTGACGATCGCCGGCAAGCTCGACACCGGCAAGGATTACAGCCGCACGGAGCGCTTCGCGTTCAACAAGGGCGTCGAGCCGAAGCTCCTGGGCGTGACGCTCGGATCGTCGGAGCTGCAGCTGGGAGATTGGTAGCCAGCATGCTGCGCGCGACCCTCATCGTCGGCTGCAGTTTGGCGGGGGTGCTCGCCGCGGGTTCCTGCGCGAGCAGGGACCTGCGCGACCTGTACTTCGGCGAGGCGCTGTACCAGGCGAACCAGGGTCGCTACTTCGAGGCGCTGGAGCGGCTCGACGCGGAGCTGGCTCTGCACAAGGGGGTCGACGAGCCGCAGCGCGACTCGCTGCAGTTCCACATCGGCGAGGCCGAGTTCTCGGTCGGCGACTTTGAGCTGTACTACCGCATGCATCTGCGCGCCGGCCGCGCCATCAAGGCCGTGCTCGAAGGCGCGGTCGATGAGTCCGTGCGCAACGAAGCGGCTTATCGCCTCGCGCGCATTCACTTCCAGAAGGACCAGGCGGCCGATGCGCTGCTCGCGCTCGATCGCATCAGCGGCAAGGTGCCGGTCGCGATTCGCGACGACGTCGAGTTCCTGCGCGCCAACGTCTACATGGCGCTCGGCCGCCCCGCCGATGCGGCAGGAGTGCTGAAGCGCCTGCAGAGCGCGCAGTCGCTGACGGGATTTGCGGCCTACAACCTCGGCATCGCGATGCTGCAGGAAGGCCGCGAGCAGGATGCGATCCTGCAGCTGGACAAGGCCGGTCAGCTGAGCGTGAACGACGCCGGTCCGCTCGCGATCCGCGACAAGTCGAACATGCTGCTCGGCAAGCTGATGCTGGAGTCGACCGACTTCACGCGTGCGCAGCAGTACTTCGATCGTGTACGCCTCGACGGGCCGTTCTCGAACCAGGCGCTGCTCAGCGCGGGCTGGGCGGACGTCTCCGCGCAGAACTACGAACGCGCGGTGGTGCCGTGGAGCATGCTCGCGAAGCGCGAAATCACGGACGCGGCTGTGCAGGAAGCGATGCTCGCGCTGCCCTATGCGTACAGCAAGTTGAACGTTCACGGCCGCGCGGCAGTGCTGTACAGCGATGCGCTGAAGTCTTTCGGCGAAGAGCTGACCAAGGTCGATGCCTCGATGAAGAGCATCGCCGAGGGCCGCTTCCTCAAAGCGCTGGTGCGCGAGGAGATCCAGCAGGACAAGGGCTGGGCGATCCGCCTGCGCACGCTGCCCGATGCGCCCGAGACCTACTACCTCATGCAGCTGATGGCGTCGAACGATTTCCAGACGGCGCTGCAGAACTACCTGGATCTCGATGAGCTGCGCAGGAAGATGGCGGGCTGGCAGACGAGCCTCGACGCCTACGAAGACATGATCCGCCTGCGCCGCAAGAACTACGAGCCGCTCCTGCCGGGCATCGACGCGCAGTTCCGCGAGCTCGACGCGCAGATCCGCCTGCGCATGGAGCAGCGCAATCACCTGCAGCAGCGGCTCCATCAGTTGCTGATCGAGCCGCGGCCGGATCTGCTCGCGACCGCCGACGAGCGCATCGTGCTGGAGACGCTCCGCGGCATCGAGCAAAGCCTGGAAAAGGCGAACGCCGCGGATGTGCCGCAACTTCAGGAACGGCTGCGTCGCCTCAAGGGCGTGCTGACCTGGACGCTGTACACGAGCTATCCGCAGCGGCTGACCGAGGCGCACGAGCATCTCAACGCGCTGAATGCCGACATTGCGGTGCTGAACAAGCAGTACCAGGAGTTCGTGCGCGCGCGACAGGCCGCGGAGCACAGCTACCTCGGCTACGACGACACGATCAAGCGCCTGCGCACGCGCGCGGCCGAATCGTTGCAGGCCGTCAACCAGTTGATGGCGCAGCAAGGTCACCTGATCGAGACCGTCGCGATCGACGAGCTCAGGACCCGACGTGCGCGGCTCGAGGTCTATCAGACCCAGGCGCGCTACGCCGTCGCCGACAGCTACGATCGCGCCGCGAAAGTGCAGGGCAACTCGGCGCCGCCGGATTCGAGTCAGGCTGCATCGACGGGAGGCTCACGATGACGCGCTCGCGTCGTGCACTGAGTCTCATCGGCGCAGCGGTTCTCGCTGCGTGCTCCAGCGCGCCGCAGAAGGACACGCTGGCGACGCTGCACAAAGTGTCGCCGGATCTGCAGGACGTGAAGGTCGAAGGCGGCCTCGACACGGCGATGCACAGCTACCAGCGCTTCCTCGAAGAGACGCCCGAGACGCAGCGCACGCCCGAAGCGATGCGCCGCCTCGCGGACCTGAAGATCGAAAAAGAATACGGCCTGAACGGCACGGGCGAGCTGCTCGAGCTGCCGGCGCCGCAGGCCGCCGACTTGTCCGAGGCTGACGCTGCTGCGACAGCGACGCCTGCGGCGAGCGTCGGCGCCGCGCCGGTCGGCTCCGAGCAGGAACTGGAGGAGCGCGCCAATGCGCAGATGCCGCGAGTCGCGTCGGCGCAGGACATGATGCAGGGCCAGCTGCCCGAGAACATCAAGGACGACCTGGCGCGCGCGGGGCCGCTCGAAGCGATCCAGCTCTACGACCGCCTGCTCGAGAAGTACCCGTCGCACGAGCACAACGACCAGGTGCTGTACCAGAAGGCGCGCGCTTACGACGAGCTCGGACGCACCGTCGAAGCGATGAAGGTCATGGAGCAGCTCATCGCTGCGTATCCGAATTCGAAGTATCTCGACGAAGTGCACTTCCGCCGCGCCGAGCACTTCTTCACGCGCAAGAAGTTCCGCGACGCCGAGGGCTCGTACCAGGCGATCATCAGGATGGGCCCGGTGTCCGAGTACTACGAGCTCGCGCTCTACAAGCTCGGCTGGTCGCTCTACAAGCAGGAGGCGTACGACGAGGCGCTGGATCAGTACGTCGCGCTGCTCGACTACAAAGTGTCGATCGGCTACGACTTCGACGGCCAGCACGAAGAGGGCGACGAGCGGCGCGTCGCCGACACGTTCGACATCATCAGCCTCAGCTTCTCGAACCTCGGCGGCCCGGAGGCCGTGCAGCAGTACTTCGCCGGCAAGGGCAAGCGCGGCTACGAGGATCGCGTCTATCGCAACCTCGGCGAGTTCTACCTGACGAAGCTGCGCTATCACGACGCCGCGAAGTCGTACAACACGTTCATCGCGCAGTACCCGCTGCACAAGCGCTCGCCGCACTTCAGCATGCGCGTGATCGAGATCTATGAGACCGGCCGCTTCCCGCAGCTGGTGCTCGATTCGAAAAAGGCATTCGCCAGCAGCTACGGCCTGAGCGCCGAGTACTGGCGGCACTTCGACGTGCAGCAGTCGCCCGAGGTGCTCAGCTACCTGAAGAGCAACCTGCGGGACCTTGCCAATCACTACCACGCGCAGTACCAGGACAAGAGCGCGGCCGAGAACAAGGTCGCGAACTACGCCGAAGCGACACGCTGGTACGGGCAGTACATCGCTTCGTTCAGCACCGATGCCGAGACGCCGGCGATCAACTATCAGCTCGCGGACCTGCAGCTGGAGAACAAGGACTTCGTCGGCGCGGCGCGCGAATACGAGCGCACGGCGTACGAATATGCCAAGCATGATCGTGCTGCCGCGGCCGGTTATGCCGCCGTTTACGCGCATCGCGAGCACCTGAAAGTCGTCGGCGAGGACAACAAGCTCGCCGCGCGGCGCGATACGGTGACCAGCTCCCTGCGCTTCGCCGATACCTTCCCCGATCACGAGCACGCTGCGACGATCCTGGGCGCGGCGGCCGACGATCTGTACGACATGAAGGACTTCGCGCCCGCGCTCTCCGCCGGCCGCAAGCTGATCGATCGTTATCCGAATGCAGCGACGCCTGTGCGGCGCTCGGCGTGGCTGGTCGTCGCGCATTCCTCGCTGGAGCTCGCGGACTATCCGAACGCCGAGCAGGCGTACGGCCAGGTGCTGGCGCTCACGCCGGCCGACGACGCTTCGCGCGCCGGCCTCGTCGAGAACCTCGCCGCTTCGATCTACAAGCAGGGCGAGCTCGCGAACCAGCAGGCGAACTATCGCGCGGCCGCCGATCACTTCCTGCGCATCAAGCAGGTCGCGCCCACGGCGAAAATGCGCGCGGCCGCCGAATACGACGCGGGCGCAGCGCTGATCCATCTGGAGGCCTGGAACGAAGCGGCCTCGGTGCTCGACGCGTTCCGCACGACGTACCCGGATCACGAGCTCAACCGCGACGCGACCAAGCAGATCGCGCTGGTCTATCGCAAGGCCGGCCAGCTCTCGCGCTCCGCGGACGAGTACGAGCGCGTTGCCGCGGAGTCGGAGAACCCCGAGCTGCGTGCAGAAGCGCTGTTGCTTGCCGGTCAGCTGCACGAGGAGGCGTCGAGCCCGGATCGCGCGCTCGCCGTCTACCTGCGCTACGTCGAGCAGTTCCCGAAGCCGGTCGAGACGGCGGTCGAGACGCACTTCAAGATCGCTGCGATCTACCAGGCCAGGAACGACATGACGAGCTACCACCGCACGCTCGAACAGATCGTGAAGGTCGATGCTGCGGCGGGCAGCGAGCGGACGGCGCGCACGCGCTTCCTCGCGGGCCGCTCGGCGCTGGTCCTGGCGCAGCAGACTTACGAGAGCTTCGCCTCGCTGAAGCTGCTGCAACCCTTCGATCAAAGCCTCGCCGAGAAGCAGCGTCGCATGACCGCCGCGAGCGACGCGTTCAGCCACCTGGTCGACTACCAGGTTGGCGAGATCACTGCCGCCGCGACGTACTACCTGGGCGAGATCTACAGCGACTTCAGCCGCTCGCTGCGCGAGTCGGAGCGCCCGGCCGGCCTGGCCGGCGCGCAGCTGCAGGAGTACGAGGACGCG
>DASYRK010000052.1:0-7817 GCA_036004505.1 Steroidobacteraceae bacterium | reverse complement strand
GGCCTGTTGCCACTGTGGGTATCGATTGTCTTCGCGCTGACATTGGGTATGGCTGCCGTGCTGCAGATTCTGAATGTCGCGCGCGTGTTTTTCGATCGCGAAGCCGGACCCTATCTGGCGGGTCTGCTGGCCCTGCTCGGGGGTCGCTGCTCTGCAATTCGCATTTCTGGTGATCATGCCGATGACTGCGGCGTCGGACAGATCCGCTGCGCAGCTGCGGCGCGAGAAGCCGCTCATCGGTGCAGGGCCGGCAGACTCGATGCCTGCGGGCTCGAGCATTCTCATCGACTAGTTGCGCAATGGCCGCAAGCCCGCGCGAACCTCTTCAGTGAAGAGCTTCCAATGACGGTCGGTGCAGTCTCTACTACACTGGCGCTCCTCTAACGCGATTTGACTATGAAAGAACTGGACCGCCGCGTCAGCGTGGCACCCATGATGGATTACACGGATCGGCATTGCCGCTACTTCCTGCGGTTGCTGAGCCCGAGCGCGTTGCTCTACACCGAGATGATCACCGCCGCCGCGATCGTCCGGGGCGATGCTGCGCGCCTGCTGGAATTTCATCCGGCTGAGCACGCTGTGGCGTTGCAGCTCGGTGGCAGCAATCCCGATGAGCTGGCGCGCGCAGCGCGCGCTGGAGCGGAGTTCGGCTACGACGAGATCAATCTGAATTGCGGCTGCCCGAGCGATCGCGTGCAGAGCGGCCGCTTCGGCGCATGCCTGATGGCCGAGCCGTCGCTCGTTGCGGAGTGCGTCAGTGCGATGCGCGCGGCCGTGCAGCTCCCGGTTACCGTCAAATGCCGCATCGGGATCGAGCCGATGCCGCATACGGCAACCGACACCTACGAGTTCCTCGTGCGCTTCGTCGATGCAGTCGCAGGGACCGGCTGCTCGGTGTTCGTCGTGCACGCGCGCCAGGCACTGCTGAACGGGCTGAGCCCGAAAGAGAATCGCGAGATTCCGCCGCTGCAGTACGACGTCGTGAAGCAGCTGAGCGCGGATTTTCCGGCGCTCACGTTCGTCGTCAACGGCGGCGTGCGCACCCTCGAAGATGCGCTCGAGCACCTGGAGCTGTTCGACGGTGTGATGATCGGCCGCGAGGCGTATTCGAATCCGTATCTGCTCGCGCTGCTGCACCGGGCAGTGGTCGACCCACAGTGGTCGCTGCCCTCGCGCGAGGAAATCGTCGAGCGTTATGTCCCGTATGTGCGCGATCGGCTCACGGAAGGCCACCGCCTGCGCTCGATGGTACGGCACGTGCAAGGCTTGTACGCCGGCCTGCCGCGGGTCCGCTCCTGGCGTAGATTCCTGTCGGAGCGCGCTTCAGCGCCCGATGCAGGCGCCGACCTGCTCATGGACGCGTTGCGTATCGTGCGCGCCGCGGCCTGATCCTAAGCGCAGCAGCGAAATTTTCGGTCCGCCGCGGCAAAAACCGGCCGTGGGCTCAGCATACTTCAGTGATGAGCCGGCCGACCGTAAAGCACGAAAGCCAGCTGCAGCGGGAAAGCGCAGCGCGCGTCCGCGCGTATGTCTCGACGCTCACGCGCGCGGAGTTTCAGGACCTGACCCGCCGCCTCGTGCTGTACGCGGCCCGGCTGCTGCGCGCAGGCAGCCTCGACCATCACGCGTATGAGGTCGTGACCGGCGCGATCGATCTCGCGCTGGACGGCACCCGCATCTGGGATCCGCTCGCGTGTCCGTTCGACACCTTCATCTTCGGCGTGGTGCGCTCGCGCGCCAGCGCCCTGTGCCGCTCGATCGCTTCGCGGCTGGTGCGAATCGCCGCGCAGCTGCCGCAGGAGGACGACGATCCGGCCGACCTGCTGGAGCGCTTCGCCGATGAAAGCCTCCAGGCGCACACCGCGTTGAGCGTGGAGCAGGAGCGCGAGCTCGAAGTGCTGATCGCGAGCGTGGCCCGCATCGACGTCACGCTCGCGAAGATCCTGGTGCTCGCGATCCACGAAGACATGTCGAACGCGGAGATCGCCCGGGAGCTGGATCTGCCGGTGCGCGTCGTCGAGAACGGCAAGAAGCGACTGCACCGCGCGGTCCGCAAGATGTACGCGGACGAAGACGAGGTTGTATCCGCCGCAGGGGGGAGGGCGCGGCATTGACCGAGGAAAGAGCCATGTCCGGAACAGAGCCTCGCTGGGATGCTGCGTCGGCGAGCGTGCTGATGCAGTACCTCAGACGCGCGTCGCCGCAGTTCGTCGAGGCGGAGCTCGACAAGCTCGGCCTGTTGCATGCGGCGGATGAAGCGGCGGCAACGATTTTCGATGACATCGCGACGCCTGTGCGCCGACATGCGCGCGCCAGCGTGTGGATGGTTGCGCTGGCGATGTGCGCCATGCTCGGGATCCTCGCGGAGACGCTGCACGTCGGTGCTATCAACGTGCTGCCCGAGGACGGGGGGAAGTTCATGCAGCTCGCCGGACCCACGTCGGAGTGGTGACGGGCCCGATGAACTGGCGCATCAAGCCGCTCGCAGATCTGTTCGCTGCAGCTGAAGACAAACCGCTCAAGCGCTCGCTCGGCGCTTTTCAGTTGATCATGCTGGGCGTCGGCACCGTCATCGGCACGGGTATCTTCGTGCTGTCGGCGGAAGCGGCGCAGAAGGCCGGGCCGGGCATGATGATCGCCTTCGTGCTCGCAGCGTTCACTTGCGCGTTCACCGCGCTGTGCTACGCCGAGCTCGCATCGATGGTGCCGCTCTCCGGGTCTGCGTATACCTATTCGTATGTCGTGCTCGGCGAGCTCATTGCGTGGATGGTGGGCTGGGCGTTGATTCTCGAATACGCCGTCGCCGCGAGCGCCGTCTCGGTCGGCTGGTCGAACTATTTCGTCGGGCTGCTGGAACGAACGTTCAGTATCGACGTACCCGACGCACTCACTCGCGGCCCGGCGGTCGGCGGCGTGCTCAATCTGCCGGCTGCAGCGATCGGGTTGCTGATGACCGGTCTGCTCGTGATCGGCACGCGCGAGAGCGCAACCGTCAACGCAGTGCTGGCGACGATCAAGGTTGCGGCGTTGGTGTTGTTCGTCGCGCTGACCCTGCCGGTCATGCAGTCGGGCAATTTCGCACCGTTCTCGCCGACCGGCTTGTTCGGCGATACATCCGGCATGGGCATCGCCGGCGCGGCCGCGTCGATCTTCTTCGCCTACATCGGCTTCGATGCGGTGTCGACCGCGGCGGAAGAGACGCGCAATCCTCAACGCAACATGCCGATCGGCTTGATCGGCAGCCTGGCCGTGTGCACGATTTTCTATCTGCTGGTCGCCGCGGGCGCGGTCGGTTCGATCGGCGCCCAGCCGGTGATCGATCCAAGCACCGGCACAGCGTTCGAGCCGGGGAGTGCGGCCTTGGCGGCAGCCTGCGCATTGCCGGAGAACGCCAAGGTGTTTGCGTGCAGCCCCGAGCCCCTGGCGCACGTCATCAGTCAGCTGGGCTGGCGCACAGCGTCGCAGTTCATCGGTCTCGCGGCGTTCCTGGCCATGCCGGCGGTCGTGCTGATGATGCTGTTCGGTCAGACGCGCATTTTCTTCGCGATGGCGCGCGATCGATTACTGCCGTTCAACGAGTCGCTGACCCGGATCCATCCGAAGTTCAGGACGCCGTACGTCGTGACCTTGATCACCGGCGGCGGCGTGACGATTTTCGCGAGCCTGTTTCCGGTCGGCGTGCTCGCGGACATCAGCAACAGCGGCACGCTGTTCGCGTTCATGACCGTTGCCTCGGGCGTGCTGATCCTGCGCCGTCGCGATCCGCAGCGGCCGCGGCCGTTTCGCACGCCGGCGATCTGGCTGCTCGGGCCGCTCGCGCTGGGCAGCTGCATCTTCCTGTTCTGGTCGCTGTCGTTGCGCACCAAGACGATGTTCGTCTGCTGGACGCTGGCGGGACTGGTCGTCTACGCGCTCTACGGCTACCGCAAGAGCCCGCTGCGCGGGAGTCGGGCCGAAGCCCGACCTGCAGCGATCCTGTAGGACGGGCCTTTGCCCGACACCTTCCTAGCGCTGTTCCTTCTCTTCCGGCCCGAGCCGGCCGAAATCCCCGCTCTTGCTCGCGGCCATGTACGCGGCCACGGCGTACGTGGCGACGACCTGGTTCAGCGTCTTGCCGTCGACCAGGGACAGCGTGTCGTTCACCGTGTGATGGTTGTCGAAATAGCTCGTCGCATCCTGCGACAGATTCAGAATCGGCACGCCGAGGGCGCGCAACGGGCCGAGGTCCGAGCCGCCGTGCGCTTCATTGCCGCCGGCTTCGAGCGCGAGAGGTTTCAGCACTTCGCGAATCGCATCGACTGCCGGCACTGCGGCCGGCGCCACCAGCGATTCCACGCGCCACACTGCGCCGGCGCCGAGGTCGGCTTCGGCAGCGAGCACGTGACGCGTGGCCTCGTCGCCGGCGAGGCGCGCGTACTCGTTCGCGCCTGACAAACCGAATTCCTCGTTGGCGAACAGCACGACGCGCACCGTCCGCGGCGGCTTGCGCTCCAGTCTGCCGATGAGTCGCGCCGCTTCCATCACGATCGCAACTCCGGCGCCATCATCGATCGCGCCCTGGCCGAGGTCCCACGAGTCGAGATGCGCGCCGAGCAGCACGATCTCGCTGGCGCGGTCGGTGCCGGGGATTTCGCCGATCACGTTCGCGGACCAGGTCGACGGCAACTCGCGAGCGGTGGACTTCACGCGCAAGCGCACCGGCTTGCCCGGCTTGAGCCAGCGCGCCAGCTGATCTGCGTCCGGATTCGACAGCGCGAGCGCCGGGATGCGCGGCGCGTCGACGCGATAGCGGGTCGTGCCCGTGTGCGCATGGCGCTCGTCGGATGTGCCGACCGAGCGGATCAGCACTGCGGCCGCGCCGAGCTGACCGGCCGCGCTCGGACCCTCGGTGCGAATCTTCACGGTCGCGCCGTAACCCGCGCCGTCGCGGGTCCGTTCCATGCGCTGATTGATGAACACGATCTTGCCGCCGACGGTGGCGGCGGGCAGCGCGTTGAGCGCATCGAGCGATGCGACTTCGAGCACCTGGGCCTCGACGCCTTCTTCCGACGTGCCGACGCTGCCGCCGAGCGCGACCGCGACGAGCGGCTGCGGGACGGGGCCGGCGAGCGTCACCTCGGCGTGACCGCGCACCCAGCGCGGCACCAGCACGTCCTGCGTGCGCACATTCGAGAAGCCCAGGCTCCCGAGCTTGTTGAGCGCCCAGCGCACGGCGGCCGCGTCGCCGCTCGAGCCCGCGGAGCGCGGCCCGACTTCCGTCACGAGCGACATTACGTGCTCGTAAGCCGAGGTGCCGGACAGCGCCCGGTCGCGCAGCGCCGCCGCCGTGGCGAGCTGCTGCTCGTTCCAATCGGCGCCTGCGGCGAGCACCGGCGCCAGCACTGCACACAAGGCCAATGTCGGCACCTTCACGCAGCGAACCACAATCGACATCGGAAACTCCTTAATTCGCCGGCCCGGCCGGGTAGCCCAAGGTTATGTCGCGTTGTATGTATAATGCCAACGCCCCCGGCAGTGCGCCCCCGACCTGCGGCGGTGAGAGACTGAAGAGGTCATGGGAAAAGACATAGAACTCGCCATTCTGTTCGCCGATGTCGTCGGCAGCACGCGCATCTACGAGGTCATGGGCGACCTGCGCGCCCGGGATATGGTCCTGACCTGCGTCGAGATCATGCGATCGGCCACCGAGCAGAACCATGGAACGGTGATCAAGACGATCGGCGACGAGATCATGGCGACGTTCCCGACCGCGAACGACGCGCTCAATGCGGCGAGCCGCATGCAGCACGACATCCGCATCCACTCCGAGCTCAAGGTCGAGGGGCAGCCGATCGCGATCCGCATCGGCGGGCACTTCGGTCCGGTCGTGCTCGAGAACCGCGACATCTTCGGCGCAGCCGTGCATACCGCGAACCGCATGACCAGCCAGGCGAAGGCCGGCCAGATCATGATCACGAGCGCGATGGTCGAGCGGCTGGCGCCCGAGTGGCAGTCGGCCGTGCGCCAGATCGATGTCGCCACGCTCAAGGGCAAGACCAGCGAGGACGAGCTGTTCGAGGTGCTGTGGCAGAAGGAAGACGCGACCAGCATGCTGCCGGCGATCGCGCTCGGCAACGCGGCGTCGCGCGAGAAGCAGCGCGTGCGCCGGCTGCGCGTGCGCTTTCAGGGCGAGGAGATCGTCGTCGACGACAGCCGCACGAACATCGCGATCGGCCGCGCCGAGGAGAACGACATCGTCGTCAAGGGCAACCTGATCTCCAGGCTCCACGCGCGCATCGAGTTCAACCGCAACAAGTTCCTGCTGATCGACCAGAGCACGAACGGCACGTTCGTGACCACGCGCGAGGGCGAGGAAGCCTTCGTCCGGCGCGACAGCATGCAGCTGAAAGGCGAGGGCCTGATCGGCTTCGGGCGGGTGCCGGAGTCGGGGTCGTCGCTGACCGTGAAATACGTGTGTGAAGAGTAAGAGTCAGGCTAAAGCCTGACCTGCAGCTCAGCCCAGCCGCTGCTGCACGTCGCGCAATTCTTCGCGCAACTTCGCCGGCACGCGCTCGCGGAACTCGTCCAGGTACTTGCCGATCGATTCGACCTCGTGGCGCCACGCGACCGGGTCCACCGAGAGCAGCGTCTCCAGCGTCGCGCCGTCGATGTTCAGGCCGCTGACGTCCAGGTCCTGCCGGCGCGGCACGAACCCGATCGGCGTGTCCTGCGCCTCGATCCTGTTGTCGCAGCGGTCGGTGATCCAGCGCAGCACGCGCAGGTTCTCTCCATACCCCGGCCACATGAAGCGGCCGTTCTTGTCCTGCCGGAACCAGTTGACGTGGAAGATCCGCGGGAGCTTGCCGGAGCGGCTCTCGAACGACAGCCAGTGTTTCCAGTAGTCGCCGAAGTTGTAGCCACAGAACGGCTTCATCGCCATCGAGTCGCGGCGGACTACGCCCATCTGGCCGACGGCCGCGGCGGTCGTCTCCGACGCCATGCCCGCGCCGACCAGCACGCCGTGCGACCAGCTGCGCGCTTCGTATACGAGCGGTGCGACCTCGCGGCGGCGGCCGCCGAACAGGATCGCCGAGATCGGCACGCCCTCCGGCGCGTCCGCGAGGGTCGAGTAGATCGGGTTCTGCTTCGCCGAGACCGTGAAGCGCGAGTTCGGATGCGCAGCGTGGCCACTGCCCGGCGTATACGGCTTGCCTTGCCAGTCCTTCACCGGCGTGCCGCTGTCCAGACCTTCCCACCACGGCTGGTCGTCGGCGGTGACCGCGACGTTCGTGAAGATCGTGTCGTGCTGGATCATGTTGAACGCATTGAGATTGGTCTTGCGGTTCGTGCCGGGCACGACGCCGAAGTAGCCGGACTCAGGATTGATCGCGCGCAACTGCCCGTCGCCGCCGAAGTGCAGCCAGCTGATGTCGTCACCGAGCGTCCAGACCTTCCAGCCCGGCATCGACGCCGGTGGCACCAGCATTGCGAGATTGGTCTTGCCACATGCGGACGGGAACGCTGCCGCGATGTAGTACGTGCGGCCTTCGGGGCTCTCCAGGCCCATCAGCAGCATGTGCTCGGCGAGCCAGCCTTCGTCGCGCGCCTGCCAGCTCGCGATGCGCAGCGCGTGACACTTCTTGCCGAGCAGTGCGTTGCCGCCATAGCCCGAGCCGAAGCTCATGATCGTGAGCTCTTCGGGGAAGTGCATGATGTAGCGGCGCTCGGGGTCGAGCTCGCCGATCGAATGCAGACCTTTCACGAACGTTTTGTCTTTCTCGATGCGTTTGAGCGCCGGTTTACCGATGCGCGTCATCAGGTACATGTTGGCGACCACG
>DASYRK010000051.1:0-26733 GCA_036004505.1 Steroidobacteraceae bacterium | reverse complement strand
GGCGTTCCGGGAATGTGGATCGCAATCGTCGAGCAAGGCAATCCGACGCTGGCGCGCGGCTTCGGCGTGCGCAAGCTCGGCGATCCGGCGCCGGTCGGGCCGGACACGATTTTCCCGACGGGCTCGACCGGCAAGGCGGTGACGGTCGCGGCGCTCGCCACGCTCGTCGACGCCGGCAAGATCGGCTGGGACGACAAGGTCGTCGACCGGCTGGCGGGCTTTCAGATGTACGACGCGTGGGTCACGCGCGAAATGACGATCCGCGACCTGCTCGTCCATCGCAGCGGACTCGGGTTGGGTGCGGGCGATCTGCTCTTCGTCCCGCGCACGAACATTCCTCGCGCCGAAGCTGTGCGACGCCTCCGCTTCATCAAGCCTGCGACCAGCTTTCGCAGCGGTTATGCGTACGACAACGTGCTCTACATGGTGGCCGGCCAGCTCATCGAGGCGGTCAGCGGCGAAACCTGGGAAGAGTATGTGCGCAAGCACGTGTTCGCTCCGGCGCAGATGCTGCACTCGACCACCGACGAGTCGCGCTTCGAGACTGCGGACCGCGGGTATCCGCACGCTCGCATGAACGGCGGCCTGCGAGGCGCCGGCGATCAGGAGCTGCTCGACGAGCGCGATGAGCTCGGCCGCAGCGCTGCACCGGCAGGCGGGCTCGCGGTCAGCGCGAACGACATGAACAAGTGGCTGCTGCTGCAGCTCGCGCACGGCAAGCTGCCCGACGGCAGCCGCCTGTTCAGCGAGGCCTCTCACGAACAGATGTGGAAACCGGTCGTGCTGCTGCCGACCGGCTCGCTCGGACCGGAATTCAAGGCGACCGATCCGATGTTCGCCGCCTACGCGCTCGGCTGGGACGTCCAGGACTATCGCGGCGCGAAGATCATCTGGCACGGCGGCGCAGTGTTCGGTTTCAAGACCGCAGTCGTGCTCATGCCCGAACAGGATGTCGGCTTCGCCCTGTGCATCAACAGCGAGGACGGCGAGCTGCCGCGCGGACTGATGTACGAGCTGCTCGATCACTATCTCGGCCTGCAGCACGAGGAGTGGACGACCAAGCTGATCGCGTACAAGCAGAAGCGCGTGCAGGAAGCACTGCAGGCGCTGCGCACGACGCAGGCCAAACCCGCCAAGGCCGGACCTTCGTTGCCCCTCGCCCGCTACGCCGGCGTGTACACCGATCCGTGGTACGGCAACATCGAAGTCGCGATGAAGGGCAAGGGCCTGACGATCGATTTCCAATCGACGCCGCGCATGGGCGGCACTCTCGAACACTGGCAGTACGACAGCTTCATCACGCGCTTCGACGACAAGACGATCGAGCCCGCGTACGTCACGTTCGCGCTCGACGCGGACGGTCACGTCGCACGCGTGACCCTGAAGCCGGTCTCGCCACTCGCCGATTTCAGCTACGACTACCAGGACCTGGACTTCAAGCCAGGCGCAGGGGGAAAAGAATGAGCATTCGCATCGCCACGACGCTCGCCGTCGCCATTTGCACGCTGTCGCTGTCCGCTCATGGCGAGGACGGCGGCGGCAACACCGCTGCGCTGGCCTACAAGGCGAACGAGCAGGCCGCCAGGCCGCTCACGCCGCACGGCCCGACCACGGCCGAGGAAATGGAAGCCTTCGTCGATGGCTTCATGGACGCGCAGATGAAGTCCGGCCCGGTCGCCGGAGCTGTCGTCATCGTCGTGAAGGACGGCCAGGTGTTCTTCCAGAAGGGCTACGGTTACGAGGACGTGGAGAAGCGGGTGCCGGTCGATCCGGCGCAGACGCTGTTCCGTCCGGGCTCGGTGTCGAAGCTGTTCACGTGGACGTCGATCATGCAGCTGGTCGAGGCAGGCAAGCTCGATCTCGATGCCGACGTGAACAAGTACCTGAAAGACTTCCAGGTCGCGTCGACGTATCCGCAGCCGGTCACGCTGCGCAACATCATGACGCACACGGCGGGCTTCGAAGATGGCGGCGTCGGCTACCTGTTCGCCGAGAAGACTGAAGATCTGCTGCCGCTCGGCGAATGGGTTGCGAAGCACCAGCCGGCGCGCGTACGCCCGCCGACCACGAATTTCAACGACGGCACCTCCGCTTCGTATTCGAACTGGGCCACGGCGCTCGCCGGCCACATCGTCGAAGTCGTCTCGGGCCAGTCGTTCGACGACTACGTCGCACAGCACATCTTCCAGCCGCTCGGCATGACGCGCAGCACCTTCGGCGAGCCGCTGCCGGATACGCTCGCGCCGCGCATGTCGCACGGCTACACATTCGAAGCCGGCGGCTTCAAGAGCAACGGCTTCGAGTTCATCCACGCCGCCGGCCCGGCCGGCTCGCTCTCCTCGACCGCGACCGACATGGCGCGCTTCATGCTCGCGCACCTGCAGGACGGCGCGCTCGGCGACGGGCGCATTCTCAAGCCCGAGACCGCGCAGCTGATGCACACGCGCGTGATGAGCCCGGATCCGGCGCTCAACGGGCACTGTCTCGGGTTTTACGAAACGTACATCGACGGCCGCCGCATCATCGGCCACGGCGGCGACACGCAATTCTTTCATTCCGTGCTGAGCCTGATGCCGGAAACCGGCATCGGCTTGTTCGCCTCAGTGAACACCGGCGGCCAGGGCGGACGCACTTCGGTCACGCTCGAGCGCGCGTTCTTCAAGCACTACTATCCCGCGGAGCTGCCGGTCGTAAAACCGCCCGCTGACGCTGCCAAGCGCAACGCGCGTTACGCCGGCAGCTACCGCACCTTGCGCCACTCGTACACCAAGTTCGAGAAGGTGTTCGCAGCGTTCGGCAACGACGAGGTCGTGGCGATGCCGGACGGCACGCTGATGATGGGCGACATTTTCGGCAACCCCTCGCGCTGGGTCGAAGTCGGCGACGGCGTGTTCCGCCAGCAGAACGGCGACCTGTTCGCGGCCTTCAAGGGCGACGACGGCGGCAAGGCGACTCACGTGGTCGGCCTGTTCCCGCCGATCGTTTCCCAGCGCATCTCGTGGTACGAGAACGGCAAGCTGCACGGCTTCGTCGTCGGCATCGCCCTGTTGCTGTTCATCACGACGCTGGTGAGCGCCATCCGGCAACGTCGCGCCGATCGCGCGCTCGCTGGCCAGCTGCGCTGGGCCCGGCCGGCGCTCGCACTGAGCGGCGTGCTGTTCCTGCTGTTCATTCTCGTGATCGCGGGAATCCTCGCGGGCGGCTTCCAGAGCCTGATCTACAAGATCCCGACGTCGCTGTACGTTGCCCTGACGCTGCCGCTGCTCGCGATCCCGTTCGCGTTGCTCGGCGCCTGGTTCTCCGTGAGCGCCTGGCGTTCGGGCACGTGGACGCTGGGCACACGCCTGCACTACTCGCTCGCGGCGGTGTTCGCGCTGCTGTTCCTGGTCCTTCTGAAGTACTGGAATCTCCTTGGCTACCGTTTCGGCTGAACCGCGGGGATCGAAGCAGCCGGCGACGACGGTCGACGTTCCGAGCCCGTACCTGCTGTTCCTCGGCGACACGACCGACGCCCCGTACGCGAAGACCGCGTTTGGTCTTCGCGACTGGGCGCCGGAGAAGTGCGTCGGCGAATACGCGTTGCCGGCTGCGACGGTGACGACCGGCCTGACGCGCATGCAGCCTGCCGAGGCGTACGCGCGTGGCGCGCGCTCGCTGATCATCGGCGTCGCCAACATCGGCGGCACGCTGAATCCCGAGTGGATGCCCGCGCTGATCGAAGCGCTCGAAGCCGGGCTCGACATCGTGAGCGGCATGCATGCGCGGCTCTCGGACAATCGCGAGCTCGACGCCGCTGCGCAGCGACTCGGCCGCCGCCTGATCGACGTGCGCCGCCCGCCCGCGGGAATTCCGATCGCGTCGGGCCGCAAGCGCAGCGGTCAGCGACTGCTCACGGTCGGCACCGACTGCGCGCTCGGCAAGAAGTACACCGCCCTGGTGCTGGCGCGCGAGTTTCGCCGCCGCGGCCACGATGCAGATTTTCGCGCGACCGGGCAGACCGGCATTCTCATCGCCGGCGCGGGCATGCCGCTCGACGCCGTCGTCGCAGACTTCGTCGCAGGCGCGGCCGAAGTGCTCAGCCCTGACGCCGATGCCGATCATTGGGACGTCATCGAAGGCCAGGGCTCGCTGTTTCATCCGTCGTACGCCGGCGTGTCGCTCGGCCTGCTCCATGGCTCGCAGCCGGATGTGATCGTGCTGTGCCACGAAGAGGGCCGCGAGAACATTCTCGGGCTCGACGACTATCCGCTGCCGCCGCTCGACGAAGCGATCTACGTGCACCTGGAGCTGGCGCGGCGCACGAATCCCCGTGTGCGCTGCGCCGGCGTTTCATTGAATACAGCGAAGCTCTCCGCGTCGCATGCGCGCGCTGTGCTGGCCGAGCGCCGCGCGCAGCTCGGCCTGCCCGTCGCCGATCCGATGCGCGACGGGCCGGAGCTGGAGGAGCTGGTCGCATCATGTCTGTCCCCGAGTCGCTCGCAACCCTGACGCTGCAGGTCGGCGTCGAGAAATGGCCGCTCAAGGCCCCGTTCAGAATCACCGGTTACACCTTCGTCGCCGTTGACGTCGTCATCGCCACGATCTCGTGCCGCGGCCAGGTCGGACGTGGCGAAGCAGCCGGCGTCTACTATCGCGGCGAAACCGCCGCGTCGATGACGACGCAGATCGAAGCCGTGCGCGGCGACATCGAAGCGGGCATCGATCGCGAAGGCTTGCGGCGCCTGCTGCCGGCCGGCGGCGCGCGTAACGCCGTCGATTGCGCACTGTGGGATCTCGAAGCGCGCCTCAGCGGAATACCGGCGTGGAAACTTGCCGGCCTCAACGCACCCGTGCCGCTGGTCACGACGTTCACGCTCGGCGCCGACGATCCGCAGAAGATGGCGCAGCTCGCGACTTCCTACGTCGGCGCGCAGGCGATCAAGCTCAAGCTCACCGGCACTCCAGTGGATGCCGATCGTGTTCGCGCCGTGCGCGCAGCGCGACCCGAAGCCTGGCTCGCAGTCGACGCCAACCAGGGCTTCACGCGCGCTTCGCTCGCCGATCTGATGCCGACGCTCGTCGATGCGCGCGTCGGCCTGATCGAGCAGCCGTTTCCGATCGGCCGCGAGGCGGACCTCGACGGCCTGCGCTCGCCGATTCCGATCGCCGCCGACGAAAGCGTGCAGGACCTGAAGGACGTCGCGGGCCTCGTCGGCCGCTTCAACGTCGTCAACATCAAGCTCGACAAGAGCGGCGGCCTCACCGAGGCGCTGGCGATGGCGCGCCAGGCGCACTCGCTCGGCCTCGACGTGATGGTCGGCAACATGACCGGCACGGCGCTCGCGATGGCGCCCGCGGCGCTCGTCGGCCAGCTGTGCCGCATCGTCGATCTCGACGGACCGATCTTCCTGCAGAACGATCGCTCGCCCGGCGTCGTCTACGAGAACGGCACGTTCTGGTGTCCGCCCGCAGTGTGGGGCGCTAGGTGAAAGATTGGTTCGGTCAGCCGCGCGGCCTGACGATCCTGTTCCTCACCGAGATGTGGGAGATCTTCTCCTACATCGGCATGCGTGTGCTGCTCGTCTACTACATGACGAAGCAGCTGGCGATCGGGCAGCAGAACGCATCGCTCATCTACGGCGCGTACAACGCGTTCGTGTACTTCACGCCGATCGTCGGCGGCATCATCTGCGACCGTTGGCTCGGACGACGCAACTCGGTGCTGCTCGGCGGCTCGATCATGGCGCTCGGCCACTTCATGATGGCGTTCGAGCCGTCGTTCTACGTCGCGCTGGCGACGATCGGCATCGGCAACGGCCTGTTCCTGCCGGCGCTGCCGAGCCAGATTTCCGGCCTGTACAGCCACGACGATCCCCGTCGCAAGACCGCGTACAACTACTACTACCTCGGCGTGAATGTCGGCGGCTTCCTCGCGCCGCTCGTCTGCGGCACGGTCGGCGAGGTCTTCGGCTGGCACTGGGGCTTCACGCTGGCCGGCATCGGCATGGTGAGCGGTCTCGTCATCTATGTTCTCGGCGGTCGTTACCTGCCGCCCGAGCCGCCGCGCGCGCCGCCAGCGCCCTCGCCCGTGAGGCAACACGCGTATCAATCCGGAATGGCGCAGCGCTTTGCGCTGCTCGCAGGCATCTGCGGCATGGTCGTCATCTTTCGCATCGCGTACGAGCAAGTCGGCAACACGCTGCCGCTGTGGATCGAGCACGTCGACCGCTCGGTCGGCGCTTCCCTGATTCCGATGACGTGGTTTCAATCGCTGAACCCGCTGCTCGTCGTGCTGCTGACGCCCTTTTTCGTCGCGCGCTGGGTGCGGCACGCACGCGAAGGTCACGAGCTTTCGTCTATTCGCAAGATGGCGGTCGGCGCCGGCGGCGTCGCGCTGGCGTACCTGCTGCTGGCGGCAGTCGCCGCATGGAGCGGCGCCGGAGTCGTCGCCGAAGGCTGGATCTGGCTGATCGTCTTCTTCGTGGTGATGACGGCCGGCGAGCTGTACATCCTGCCGATCGGTCTCGGTCTGTTCGGACGCCTTGCGCCGACGGGGTTCGCCGCGACGACGATCGCGCTGTGGTTTCTGGCGGCGTTCTTCGGCAATCTGCTCGCGGGCGCATTCGGAACCTTGTGGAGCGGCATGTCGCCGCCGCAGTTCTTTGCGGCGACTGCCGGGGTCGCCGTGCTGTCCGGCGCGCTGCTGCTTGCGTTCAACCGGCCTGCGCAGCGCGCTGAAGCCGAATAAATTCGCGACGGGGGATTCCAAATGACCACCAGGCTCGCATCGCTCTTCATTGCCGTTGCCACCGCATTCTTCGTGAGCGCCGCGCTGGCTGACACGCCTCAGCCCGCAACACCGCGCACGCTTACCGCCGATGATGCGGCTGCGTTCCTCGACGGCATGCTGCCAACGTCACTCGCGATGGGCGACATCCCCGGCGCCACCGTCGCGATCGTCAAAGACGACGCGGTGCTGCTCACGCGTGCATACGGACTTGCTGACGTCGAGAAGCAGATTGCCGTTTCCGCGCAGGACACGCTGTTCCGCCCTGCTTCGATCTCGAAGCTGTTCACGTGGACGGCGGTGATGCAGCAGGTCGAGGCCGGCAAGCTCGATCTCGACCACGACATCAACGAATACCTGGACTTCAAGATCGAGGGCTATGGCGGCCAGCCGATCAAGCTGCGGCACCTGATGACGCACACCGCCGGCTTCGAGGAGTCGCTGCTCGATCTGCTGGTCGACGACGCCAGCAAGTTGAAGCCGCTGGGCGACGCGTTGAAGCAAGGCATCCCGGCGCGCATCTATCCGCCGGGCACGGTGCCTGCCTATTCGAACTACGGCGCGGCGCTTGCCGGCTACATGGTCGAGCGTGCGTCCGGCATGCCGTTCGAGCAGTACATCGAAGAGCAAATCTTCAAGCCGCTGCACATGGAGCACTCGAGCTTCCGTCAACCGGCGCCGGACGCGCTACGCGATCATCTGTCGAAGAGCTACAGCACCGGCTCCGGAGCAGTGGTGCCGTTCGAGCTTGGCTGGGACGCGCCTGCCGGCGCGCTGTCGTCGACGGCTCCGGACATGGCGCACTTCATGATGGCGCATCTCAACAACGGCCTGCTGCCCGGCGGCGATGATTCGAATCGCATCCTCAAGCCCGAGACGACCGAGCTCATGCACAGCGTGGCGAATCGCCCTGCCCCGGTCGTCGACGCGATGGCGTACGGCTTCTACGAGCAGCAGCGCAACGGTGTGCGCGTGATTGCGCACGGCGGCGATCTGACTGCGTTTCACAGCGAGCTGGTGTTGATCCCGTCGGCAAAGGTCGGCCTGTTCATCTCGTTCAACAGCAGCGGCAAGAATGCAGCTGTCTATAACTTGCGGACTGCGGTGTTCGAAGGCTTCATGGACCGCTACTTTCCGCGCCAGACGCCGGCAGCCACCTCGCCGCCCACGGACACGAAAGAGCACGCGGCCGCGCTGGTCGGCAACTACGAAGACAGCCGCCGCTCCGACCAGAATCTCTTCAGCTTCCTCTACATGTTCCTGCAATCCTCGGCGAGCACGCTCGACGACGGCAGCGTCGTGGTCGGCGGCCTCGACACGCTCAACGGCGAGCCGAAGAAGTTTCACGAAGTGCAGCCGTGGCTCTGGCAGGAAGAGCACGGCGAACAGCGATTCGGCGTGAACCGCGACAAGGATGGCCGCGTCGTCAGCATCGCGCCGGACGGCTACGGAGCGATCATCGTCAAGCAACGTCCGCCGGCGTGGCGGAACAAGGCGTGGCTGATGCCCGCCGTCCTCGTTGCAACCACGATCGTCGCGCTCGCGCTGCTGATCCGCGTGGTCGGATTCCTCCGTCGCCGCTTCTCGCGCGCAGGCGCTGCGGCGCCCGTGGCCGATCGCAACCGCCGTCGCTCGCTCGCGGCCATCCTCGGCTGCGGCTTGTTCGTCACGCTGTGCCTGCTCGTGCTCGCGATGTTCGCCGGCCAGAACTTCTGGGTCATCTCGTCCGACGCCCGCTGGTTCCTGCGCCTGGCGCAGCTCTCGGCGCTGTTCGCAGTGATCGGCGCGATCGTGGCGGTCGTCGTCGCGGTCGATACGTGGCGTGCGCCCGAGCGCAAGCTGTCGCTCTCGATCGGCCGAACGGCGCTCGCCGCGGCGTGCCTGGTCTGGGCTTATGTCGCCGTCGCCTTCCACTTCCTGTCGATCCGGCTGCAGTACTAGTGCAGGTCGGGCTTTAGCCCGACTTCGGCTATCCTATAGGGCATGAAATCCAAACAGGCGACGCTCGGCACCTTGCTGCGCAGGCTTCGGGCCCGTAACGACTGGACGCTCAAGGAGATGAGCGAGCGCACCGGCATTCCCGTCTCGACGCTGTCGAAGGTCGAGCACGACCGCCTCACGCTGACCTACGACAAGCTGCAGCAGCTCAGCCACCGGCTCAACATCCGCATGTCCGAGCTGTTCGCCGAAGGCGATGCGGTGCCGGATGCACCGGTGACGGCGCGTCGCAGCGTCGGGCGCGTCGACCGCGCGATCCGGGTCAACACCAAGAACTACGACTACTACTACCTGTGCCCCGAACTGCGTCGCAAGCGCATGATCCCGGTGCTGACGCGCATCCGGGCGCGCAGCGTCGCGGAGTTCGGCGAGCTGGTGCACCACTCGGGCGAGGAATACATCTACGTCATCGAGGGCCGCATCGAGATTCACACCGAGTTCTACGACCCGATCGTGCTGGAAGCCGGCGAGTCGATCTACATCGATTCGAACATGGGCCACGCCTATGTCGCCGCGGAAGGCTGCACCGAAGCGACCGTGCTCGGCGTGTGCTCGAGCGCGGACGACGGTCTGATGCAATCGCTGATGAGCCTGCACGCGGACGAGCCGGTGGCGGTGACGGTCGACGACACGGAAGCGGCGAAGGCCGAGCGTCCCGCGCGCGCCAAACTGCGGCGCGTCAGGACAACGGCCACACGATCATGATGAGCGGCACACCGAGCAGCAGGATCAGCAGCGAGAGCGGCGCGCCGAGCCGCGCGTAGTCGCCGAAGCGGTAACCGCCGGGCCCCATCACCAGCGTGTTGCACTGATGCCCGATCGGCGTCAGGAAGTCGCACGCCGCACCGATCGCCACGGCCATCAGAAACGCGTCCGGGTGATAGCCGAGCTTCTGCGCGAAGCTCGCCGCAATCGGCGCCATCACCAGCACCGTTGCTGCATTGTTCAGGAACGGCGTGATCATCATCGCGGCGAGCAGCATCAACGCTACGGCGCCGTAGGCAGGCAGTGCGTGCGCGAGACCGGAGAGCGCTGCTGCGATTACATCGGTGCCACCGGTCGTGCGGATCGCCTCGCTGACCGGAATCAGCGCGCCGAGCATGATGAGGATCGGCCACTCGACCGTCTCGTAGGCTTCGCGCAACGACAGCGAGCCAAGCAGGATAGTCAGCAGCGCCGCACCGAAGAAAGAGACGCCGACCGACAACGTGCCCGTGCCGGCCAGCACCATTGCTGCGCCCAGCGCCGCGATGGGAATCAATCCGCGGCGCACGCTGCCGAGACGGAGCTGGCGCGCAGCCAGCGGCAGGCAGCCGAGCGCGCGCAGCTGCGCCGGCATGTTCGCCAGAACTCCCTGCAGGACGATCACGTCACCGCTGCGCAGCTCGATGTCGCGCAACCGTTCGGTGAAGCGCTCGCCGCTGCGGCTCACGGCGAGCAGATTGACGTTGAAGCGGTCGTGCAGAAACAAACGACCGGCGGCCTGGCCGATGAGCAGCGAGTTCGGTCCGATCACGGCTTCGATGACGCCGATCTCCTCGTTCGTCGTCTCCTCGGTGCGGCTGGTGCGGTTCTCGCCCTCCAGCTCGAGATCCGAGCCGGCGACGGCGCGCTCCAGCGCGGCGGGCTCGCCTTGCAACAGCACGATGTCGTTTGCTTGCAGCACCATGTCCGGCAGCGGCGCGGCAGTCTGCTGATCGCGCACGACGGCAGTAACCATCACTTCCTGATTGGCCTGCTTGCGCAGCTCGCTGACCGTCTGGCCGGCGATCCCGGAATCCTCCTTGACGCGAGCCTCGGTGATGTAGTCCTTGATGTCGATGGCCTCGCCCAGCGCCGGCGCCCCCTGCCGATCCCGCGGCAGCAGGCGATAGCCGAGCACCAGGAACAGCAGCCCGGCCGCCGTCAGCCCGAGCCCGACCGGCGTGAAGTCGAACATGCCGAAGGGCTCGCCGAGCAGCTCGGTGCGCAGCCGCGACACGATGATGTTCGGCGACGTGCCGATCAGCGTCATCGTGCCGCCGAGCAGCGAGCCGAACGCCATCGGCATGAGCAGGATCGACGGCGAGCGGTTCGAGCGCTTCGCCATCTGCAGCGCGATCGGAATCATCATCGCCAGCGCACCGATGTTCTTCACGAACGCCGACAGGATCGCCACCGCGCCCGCGAGCACCAGCACCTGCAAGGCCGCCGACGTGATGTGGTGAGCAATCGGCTGGATCGCGACCTCGATGATGCCCGAGCGCGCGACGGCGGCGCTGACGATGAGCGCGCTCGCGACGATGATTACGATCTCGTCGCTGAAGCCGGAGAACGCCTTGTCCGTCGGCACCACGCCGATCAGCACCGCGACCAGCAAGGCCACGCCCGCCACGAGGTCGTAGCGCAGCCGCCCCCAAACGAAGAGGCCCATCGTGCCTGCAATGACGGCGAACGCCAGGATCTGCTGCATCGTCATCGTGGCCGTCAAACGTGTGGGATTCGGCTTGCGTTCCCCCGGTGCTATGCTGCCGCGCTCCAGGCGAGCAAAGGAGAGGATCATGAAGGCGACGAATCTGAGTCTGGCGATCGGTTTGACGGTGATCCTGGCAGCGTGCTCGCGCGAGCAGCCGGCAGGAGCGCCGCGTCAGCCGGACACGGCGCCTCCCGCCGCGGCGGCCGAGAAGGCGACTCCGCCGGAAGCGGCGGCGGAAGCCGTGGCGCAGATCGCGCCGACACAAGGAAATACGGTCACCGGCTCGGTCGCGCTCGCGTCATCGACAGCCGGCGTGCACATCACCGGCTCGATCCAGGGACTGAAGCCCGACGCCGAGTTCGGCTTCCACATCCACGAGAAAGGCGATTGCACCGCACCGGATGGCAGCAGCGCCGGCGGTCATTTCAATCCGACGCAGGCCCAGCACGGCAATCCGACCGGGCCCACGCATCACGCCGGGGACATGTTGAACATCAAGTCGGACGCCCAGGGCGTGGCGCAGGTCGACGTCACTGCGGCCGGTACGAGCCTGCATGGGGATCCGGGCACGGACGTGATGGGCAAGGCGCTCGTCGTGCACGAAGGCCCGGACGATTACACGACGCAGCCCTCCGGCAACTCCGGCAAGCGCGTCGCGTGCGGCGTGATCGCTGCGCCTAGCCCGCAGTAGCCCGCACGTTCGCCCGCATCAGTACGCGCAATTTCGCCAGCGCGTACTTCTTGCGGCTCAGCACCGTATCGCGCGGCGCCGCGGTCAATGCGGCGATCGCCCCGATCCGCATCCCATCCGCCCACAGCGCAACCACCTGTCGCTGTTCGAAGGGCAGCCGCAGCAGCGCTTTGCGCAATCGAGTCGTCTGCAGGAACGCGTCGAGCGGCTCGCCGGGATCGGGAACGACCCGGTGGACTTGCGCGAGCATGGCGCAAAGGTCGGCAGGCAGCGGCACGCTGCGCGCGGCCGCGAACTTGCGCTGGTACTCATCGATGAAGTGATTGCGGGCGAGCGTGCACAGCCACGTGCGAAATGCGACACCCGACGCAGCCGCGAACGTGCCCTGCCGGGCCACGTCGATCACCTTGAGCCAGGTCTGCTGCGCGACGTCTTCGGCGATCGTCCGGTTGCGGCTCAACCGGATCAGGAAGCGCAGCAACGCGCCGCCATTGCGCTCGACCAGGCTCGCCAACGCCGCCCGATCGCCGTCGCGCTGAAACTGAAGCATGAGGTGGGAGTCTGGCTGGGACATCTACCCCGGATATCGGTTTCCGGGGGCTGAAACAGACAGAAGAGGAAGAACAAGAATGACTCTCGCCGGTTCCGAGTCAGGTCAGAGCACCGGCGGCGCGCAGCTCCGCGATCTGTCCCTCTGTAAATCCGGCGTCAGTGAGGACGGCATCTGTATCTTCTCCCGCTCGGCGTGGCGCTTCGGGTGTTGCTGACGGCGTGCGGCTGAACCGTGGGGCCGGAGCGTTCTGTTCGACGCCGTTCACCGTCACGAACGTTGCGCGCGCGACGTTGTGAGGATGCCGGGCGGCCTCCTCCACCGTCAGGACCGGCGCGAAGCAGGCATCGGTGCCTTCCATGATGCGGCACCACTCGTCACGCGTACGCGACGCGACGGCCGCGGCGATCGCCGACCGCAGCTCGACCCATTCCTTCGTCGCCGGATCCACGACCGGGAAGCCGACGCGCTTGTAGCGCTGCCAGTCCAGTCCGAGCTTGTCGAGGAGCTGCGCGAAGAACTGCGGCTCGAGCGCGCCGATGGCGACGTACTTGTGATCCTTGGTGCGGTACGTGTCGTAGTACGGCGCGGCGCCGGCCAGGAAATTCGTACCGGTCGCATCCTGGAACATCCCACGCGCCCGCATTCCGTAAAACATCGCGAGCAGCGCGGCGCAGCCATCGACCATCGCCGCGTCCACGACCTGCCCTCGTCCCGACTGGCGGGACTCGAGCAGCGCCGCGAGCACGCCGAACGCGAGCAGCATGCCGCCGCCGCCGAAGTCGCCGACCAGATTGAGCGGCGGCACGGGTTTGCCGCCCGGGGTGCCGATCAAATGCAACACGCCCGAGAGCGCGATGTAGTTGATGTCGTGGCCGGCGGCGGGCGCGAGCGGCCCGTCCTGACCCCAGCCGGTCATCCGGCCGTACACCAGACGCGGATTGCGCGCGAGACACACGTCCGGCCCGAGCCCGAGTCGCTCCAGTACACCGGGCCGAAAGCCTTCGATCAACGCGTCGGCGCGCTCCAGCAACGTGAGCACGACCTCGACCGCCGCGGCGTTCTTCAGATCGAGGGCGAGCGAGCGCCGGTTCCGCAGCAAAGGATCAGGCGGCGCGGACTCGTTCGGCCGTGCGGATGCGCGCTCGATGCGCACGATTTCCGCACCGAGGTCGGCGAGCATCATGGAGCAGAACGGCGCGGGCCCGATCGCGGCGAGCTCGATGATCCTGATTCCGGCAAGGGGGCCCATGAGGGTGTATTGTCGCACTCTTATGAAGACTCCGCTGTGCGACCTGCTCGGTATCGAGTTCCCGCTGTTCGCCTTCAGCCACTGCCGCGATGTCGTGGCCGCTGTGACGAACGCGGGCGGCTTCGGCGTGCTGGGCGCGAGCCGCCACACGCCCGACGAGCTGGAGCTCGAGCTGCAGTGGATCGATGAGCACGTTCACGGCCGGCCGTACGGCGTCGACATCCTGATTCCCGAGAACATGATCGGACGCGACGAGAACGTCGATGGCGCAACGTTGCGGGCCCGCGTGCCGGCGCGTCACAAGGAATTCGTGCGTGAGCTGCTCGGCCGCTACGACGTAACGGTCGATCTCGACGATCCCAGCGTCGCCAAGCGCGAGTTCCCGCTGCTGCCCGCAGTCTCCGCCCGGCTGATGGACGTGGCGTTCTCACATCCGATCAAGCTGATCGCCAACGCGCTCGGCTTGCCGCCGCAATCGATGATCGATCGCGGACGTGCGCAAGGCGTCGCGGTCGCTGCGCTCGTCGGTGCAAAGGAGCATGCGATTCGCCAGGTTCAGGCCGGCGTCGACATCATCGTCGCCGAAGGCGCGGAAGCCGGCGGTCACTGCGGCGAAGTCTCGACCCTCGTGCTCGTGCCGGAAGTGATCCGCGCACTTGAACCGATTCGTCCGGTGCCAGTGCTCGCCGCGGGCGGCATCGTCACCGGCCGCCAGATGGCTGCGATGATGGCGCTCGGCGCCGCGGGCGCATGGACCGGTTCGGTGTGGCTGATGACGAGCGAGTCTGAAGCCTCGCCGCTGCTCCAGGAGAAGTTCGCCGCAGCGACGTCGCGCGACACCGTGCGGTCCAAGAGCCGCACCGGCAAATACACGCGCCAGCTGCGTTCTGCGTGGACGGATGCGTGGAGCGGACCGGAGAGTCCCGGCCCGCTGCCGATGCCGCTGCAACTGTTCCTCAGCGAGCCCGCGTTGCGTCGCGCGGAACACGAAGCGAGTCGCGGCAACCGCAAGGCGGAAGCCCTGGTCAGCTACTACATCGGCCAGGGGGTCGGCCTGCTCGATCAGGTCAAGACGTCGAAAGCCGTGGTGCGCGAGTTCATGGAGGACTTCGCCGCAGCTGCCGCGGACATGGCGCAGCTCACCGCGGAATAGTCAACGCGACGGCTTCGCGAACACGAAGCGATTGCCGTATTCGAACGAGCGCACGTGGATCGCCGCGCCGAGCGGATCGTCCTCGATCATCGAGTGCAACGTGCGGTCGTCTTCATCGTGCGTATTCGCGAGGAACCGCTCGCCGGTGCCGTCGAGGCGGCCGACTACGACTGCGTTCGACGGTCCGCTCTTGCCATGCACGACGGTGTAGCTCTCGATCGTCGCCGGACCGTCCGCTTCGCCCGCGACGGTCGGCGCGGGCCATGAATCCACCTGCGACTGCAGCGGACTGCTGTCGCAGCGATTGAACTGCGCCGGCCGCGTCGAATAGATGCCGACCGCGTACTTCGACATGTGTCCGCCGTTCGCGCCGACCAGCCCGAATGCCTCCTTGCGCTCGCGCAGCTTCTCCACCATCGACGCGATCGCGTGCGTCGAATAGCTGTTGCCCGGCCCGCCGAAATACGGCAATCCGCCCGTCACTGTCAGGCCGCGCGGATCCTGCGGCGACAATCCCAGCCCATCGCAGATGTTGAACACGGCGATCGGAAAGCAGCTGTACAGATCGAACAGCGCAATCTCGTCGGCAGACACGCGCGCCGCGGCCAGTGCTTCGCGACAGGCGAGCCGCGCCCCTGGCGATGCCCCGAGATCCTCGCGGCTCATGATCTCGCGCTCTTTCACTTTCGAGTAGCCGTGCAGGTAGACCCACTTCGCGGCATCGATGCCGAGCTCCTGCGCAGCTTCGGTCGATGCGATCAGCACCGCAGCTGCCTGGTTCACCTGATCGCGCGCGACGAGCAGCCGCGTGTACGGATCCGCGATCATGCGATTGCGCTCGCTCACCGCGATCAGCGCTTCAGGCGTGTACGCGACCGGCGCCGTTGAATACGGATTCGCAGCCGCGACCGCGCTGAAGGGTGCGAACAGGCGCGCCATCTCCTGCGCGTAGTCCTGTCGTGACATTCCGAGCCGCGCGCGGCGCGCGTGCTCGAAGACAGCGTACGAGATCGACGCCTGCACGAGACCGTGCTGTCGCGTGTACGCAGTGCTGAGCTCTTCGAGGCCGAGGCCGCGATCGTCGACCGGCGCGTCGATCGACTCCGACCAGTCCGCCGCCAGGTTGTTGGCGATCATGTGCTTCGACGTCGAGATCGCCTCCGAGCCGACCACCAGCGCGACGCGCAGCGAGCCGGACGCGATGCGCTCGCAGAATTCGCTCACCAGCGTTTGCGGCGTATCGCCGCCGACGCTCGCCCACACCGCAGTGCGGGGCGTCGCGCCGAGGCGCCGCGCGATCGAGTGCGGGAAGTTGTCCGACTTGCCGAACGGCGTCGAGTAGCGCGGGATCGAGTCTTCGAACGTGCGCAGCGCGCCGATGCCGTCGATCTGCGCGACCACTCGCGGATTGTCCAGCGCATCGCGGCACGCGCGGCTCGCTGCTTCGACCGCGAGCTCGACGCTGGAGAGGCCGCGATACAGCTGCGAATCGAGACGGTCGGTGTATTGCCCGACGCCGACGATGACCGGTGTATTCGAATGCGTCATGACGGGCGTTGGACGAACCGGCTGCCCGGAGCAGGCGGATCCACCGGCGGTCCGGCGAAGCATTGCGCCATCGACATCCACTCGTGCGCGACTTCGCCGCTCACGCGCAGCGACGTGTCCGCGACGTTGCGCGTCTGCGCGACGACCTGGCAGAACTCGACCGCCGAGCCGTCGATGCGATTGCGCTCATCCGGCTCGTGCCACGTCCACCACTCGCCCGAAGGACTCTGCAGACGCACGTGCGGCTTCATGGACGGCACCGCACGGCCGCGATTCGCGAAGGTCCAGCCGAAGGTGTTGACGCCCATGATGGCGATGTTGCGAATGCGGTCGTGCTCGACGCGCTCGCGGCCGAGCAGGTCGAACGCAGCCTGTCCATGCGCCCACGTCTCCATCTGTCGCGCGCTGATGCAGGAGCGCACGCTCATCTCCGGGCCCGCCCACTTCACGCGTTGCGCCGGATCGAGGCCGGCGTACTCGTCGGCGACCTGCCGCGAAAACTCGTGCCAGCGCTGCAACAGCTCGCGGCCGCCGCAACCGCGCAACCAGACGCGCGTGTAGTCGGCCATGGAGCGACCCGCCGTGAGCGAGCTCGAAATGCTGTGCCAGAAGGCGGCGAACGCGTTTGGACCTTCGAGCGTCAGGCGCGCCGCGTAGTCGAACATGTGCAGGTGACCGAGCACATCGTCGAGAGTCCAGCGCTTGAATTGCGTCGGCTGCGAGAAGCGTGCAGCGTCGACGTCGGCTAGCAACGCGTACAACGCGTCACATTCGTCGCGATAGTCGATTGCCTGCGTCAGCATCGCGAGCACCCGTCGTTATGGTGCTCACTCTAGCAGAGTCCTTCGCTTTTCCACTGCGGCAGCGAGACGCTCCAGCACCCCGACCGACGTCGCCCAGTCGATGCAGCCGTCGGTGATGCTCTGCCCGTAGACGAGCGGCCGGCCCGGCGTCAGATCCTGGCGTCCGGCGACCAGGTGGCTCTCGACCATGATGCCGGCGATGCGGCGCTCCCCGCCTTCGATCTGCCGTGCGATGTCGCCCGCCACGCCCGGCTGATTCTCCGGACGCTTGCTGCTGTTGCCGTGACTGATATCGATCATGACCTGCGGCCGCAGGCCGGCGCCGGTCATCGCTGCGCAGACGCTCGCGACGCTCGCCGCGTCGTAGTTCGGCGCTTTGCCGCCGCGCAGAATGATGTGGCAGTCGTCGTTGCCGGCCGTGGTCGCGATCGCGCTGCGGCCCTGCTTGGTCACGGCCAGGAAGTGATGCGGATGCGCGGCTGCCTGCACCGCATCGATTGCGATCTTCACGTTGCCGTCCGTGCCGTTCTTGAAGCCGACCGGGCACGACATCCCGGACGCGAGCTCGCGGTGCACCTGGCTCTCCGTCGTGCGCGCGCCGATCGCACCCCAGGCGACCAGGTCGCCGATGAACTGCGGCGTGATCATGTCGAGGAACTCGCAGCCCGCCGGCATGCCGAGCCGGTTGATGTCGACCAGCAGCCCGCGCGCCACCCGCAGGCCCTTGTTGATGTGGAAACTGCCGTCCAGGTCGGGATCGTTGATCAGTCCTTTCCAGCCGACCGTGGTGCGCGGCTTCTCGAAGTACACACGCATGACGATCTCTAGCGCGCCTTTGAACCGCTCGCGCTGCTCGCGCAGCCGGCCGGCGTACTCCAGCGCCGCGTCCGTATCGTGAATCGAGCACGGACCGATGACGACGGCGAGACGATCGTCCGTGCCGTGCAGGATGCGTTGCAGGGAACGGCGCGCCGCAGTGACGGTCGCCGAAGCCTGATCGCTGCAGGGATATTCGCGCGTGAGCTCTTCGGGCGTGCTCAGCTCGCGGATGTCCTGGATGCGCAGGTCGTCGGTACGAATGTTCAT
Organism: Steroidobacteraceae bacterium; assembly: GCA_036004505.1. Classification (GTDB taxonomy): domain Bacteria; phylum Pseudomonadota; class Gammaproteobacteria; order Steroidobacterales; family Steroidobacteraceae; genus Steroidobacter. The sequence goes on along the minus strand of DASYRK010000051.1, from coordinate 8,431 downwards.
AAGATAAAAAAAACCGCCAGGGGTCTGGCGGCTTTTACGTGTCTCGGTGTGAGTGGGGTTCAGTTCGAGCGCAACGCTTCCGCCAGCGGGGCTGGGTCGTAGTAGTACCCGTACCAATAGCGGTGCGACTTAGATTTCATGGGCGGTCATTGATAGCACAGTCCTATCACGATATCCATCACGTTGGTGCCGGTCGGACCGGTGCGATGCAGATCGCCGAGCGCATCCAGCATTGGGTAGCTGTCGTGGCGTCGCAGGAAGTCCTGCAGATCCAGGCCGAGCGCTCGCGCACGCGCAACGGTCGTACCGTCGACGAATGCACCGGCTGCATCGGTCGGTCCGTCGGTGCCATCCGACCCTGCACTTAACAATGCGACGTTGTCGAGACCCTGCAGGTCCACCGCTGCGACCAAAGCGAACTCCTGATTGCGACCGCCGCGACCGTTGCCTTCGACCGCGAGCGTCGTCTCGCCGCCCGCCAGTAAGACGAGGGGCGTCTTGTCCGTACCCGCGGTTGCAGCTCGGCGCAGCGCAGATGCGAAACGGTGCGCCGCTTCGTGCGTGTGTCCCTGCATTTCAGTCGTCAGGATCTCGACGCGGCAACCTGCTGCGCGCGCCGCTTGCGCCGCTGCATCGATGGAGATCCGATTGCTCGCGACGATCCGGTACGGTGATTTGCGAAGAAGGTCCGGCGTCTCCTTCGGTGTCTCGGCGATGCGCCCTGCAGCGCCACCTTCGAGGTGTTCGATCACCGCGCGTGGCAATGCATCGCGCAAGCCGTAGCGATCCACGATCGCGACGCACTGCGCGAACGTCGACGGATCCGCGACTGTCGGCCCCGAGCCGATCGCAGCCGGCGAGTCGCCGATGACATCGGAGATCGCGAGCGTGCAGAACGTCGTGCACTTCGCGCGTTGACGCAAGCGGCCACCGGTCACCGCCGAGAGATGCTTGCGGACTGCGTTGATCTCGTCGATCTCAGCGCCGCCGTTCACGAGCAGCCGGTTCGCGGATTGCACGTCGGCGAACGACAAGCCCGCCGCAGGCTCGACGAGCAAGGCAGAAGCGCCGCCGGTCAACACGAAGAACATCGTGTCGCCTGCTGCCGCAGCCTCGACGGTCTGCATCAGTTGCTGCGTGCCGGCGAGTCCAGCCGCGTCCGGCACTGGATGACCGCCCTCCAGGACGCGAATGCGGCGCAACGGCTGAGCATGACCGTGCTTGACGAGCACGACGCCCGAATCGATGCGATCGCCGAGCACGGCCTCGAGCCCGCGCGCGAGCGACGCGGCCGCTTTACCGGCGCCGGTCACGAAGACACGGCCGCGCAGTGGAACCTCGAGCGGTTCGCCGGGGCCCGAGTAGCGCCACGTGTCGCCGTTCATCTTCGAGTTCGCGGCCAGCAGATCTTCACCGCGCGCGGCTCGCACCGCGGCGTCGAAGAGCGCGATGAGCAGTGGATGCGGCATCAACCGCGGACGTTCGAGCGCAGGAACTGTCCGAGCCAGCGGCCGACGCGCTCGCGATCGTTCGGCTCGCGCAACGTTGCGAGCGCGCGATCCGCCTGTTCGGCGGTGTACTTGGAACTGCGTCGCAGCTCGATCAGGGCCGACGCATAGTCCGGCGTGAACTCTGGATGAGACTGCAGGGACATCGCGCGTCGCTGCGGATACTCGACGATGCCGTACGGAGTGAACTCGCTGCCGCCGAGCACAAGCGCATCGGCCGGCAACTGCACGATCTGGTCCTGATGCGAAGCCGGCACGGCGATCGAGCGTGCATCGTCCATCCACGCCGCGCGATCCTGCAGGTCGTAGCGATGCAGGCCGATGCCCCAGCCGCGCGGCGACTTGATCACCTTGCCGCCGAACACTTCCGCCATCACCTGGTGGCCGAAACAGATGCCGACCATTGCGCTGCGTCCGCTCGCAGCGCGCACGAAATCCTTGAGCGCATCGATCCATGCATCGCCGTCGTAGACACCTGAAGCGGAGCCGGTAATGACATACGCAGTGCAACTTTCGGCGCCCTGCGGCAGCTCGCCGTTGCGCACGTCGAACGTCGCGAACTCGTGCTCGCGGCCGAGCAGCGCCTGGACCATCGCGGCGTACGAGCCGAACCGCTCCTGCAGCGGCGGCGGCGGACTACCGGTTTCGAGAATCCCGACTCTGATGTGCGACATAACCGCATTGTACGCAGTGTCGCGCTTGACAGCCGAACGGCGAATGCGTCTGATGACACGTCCCGGGGAGCTTTTGTAATGCAGTCCACGCACAACGAGAATGCGGCTAACCGCCCGCCGGGTGCCGACGCGGACTCGCTTCTGCAGAGCTCCTCCACGGCGCCCGCGACAATCCTCGTCGTCGAAGACGAGACCCTGGTCAGCTTCTTTATCCGTACGCTGCTCGAAGAGCGCGGGCTGAAGGTGGCTGTCGCCGCCACCGCCGCCGAAGCGCTGCAGCTGATCGAGGCGTTGGGTGCGAACCTCGGCGCTGCGATCATCGACGTCGGCCTGCCGGATTCCCCCGGCGACCAGCTGGTCGCGCCGATCCGCTCGAAGCTGCCGCAGCTGCCCATCGTGATCGCGACGGGCTTCTCGGAAACCGAGTTCGGCCGGCGTTTCCAGGCCGACGAGCGGGTCCGGGTGATCGGCAAGCCGTTCGACGCCCCGCTGCTGTGGTCGGCGCTGGCCGATCTGGACGACCAGTTCGCTTGAGCTTTCGCGTGCCGGAACTTCCGGCACCCGAGCGACGTTTAGCCCGTCACCGGGTCGTGCGCCCGACCGAAAAGAACCGACTGCAAGGGGCCAGAGACCACTGCAATGCCTATGTCCCCGCCACCCGTCGATCGTTGGGCGGAGCTGGGTGACCGCGAGCACCTGGTCCAGTTCTACGAGGACTCGCAGACACTCGTCGAGACCCTCACTGGCTTCATCGGCAGTGGACTGCGCGCCGGCGGCGCCGGCGTCGTCATCGCCAGCCCGGCCCATCTCGAAGCTCTCGAACAGCAGCTCGCCGCGGACGGCATAGACGTCGCGGCTGCGAAGAAGAGCGGGCAGTACGTCGGCCTGGATGCCGGCGAAACGCTGGCGACGATCGTGAGCAACCACTGGCCGCAGCCCGAGTTATTCGACTCGAAGGTCGGCAACGTCATCCGCAAGGCCCGCTCGCGCTGGGGATCGGTGCGCGCCTACGGCGAAATGGTCGGACTGCTCTGGGAGAGCGGCGGACAAGGCGCCGCGCTGCGGCTCGAAGGTCTCTGGAACGATCTCGCGCGCAACGACCCGTTCGCATTGCTGTGCGGCTACCACGTCAATCAGCTGCGCGTCGGTGATCGCGGGCGCATCGGCGACATCTGCGCGTCGCATGGCGCGGCTGCGATCAACGACGGCGACCCGCAGCCGGTCGCCGATGCGGACGAGCGCGCCCGACTCGTCGCGCGGCTCGAGCGCCGCGTGCAGCGGCTCGAGGGCGAGCTCGATCGACGCAAGCTCCTCGAAGCGCAACTCGCCGAGCGCGAGATGGAGCTCACCGATTTTCTGGAGAACGCGGTCGTCAGCCTGCACAAGGTCGACGCGAACGGCATCGTCAGCTGGGCGAATCGCGCCGAGCTCGACCTGCTCGGCTACGAGCCCGCCGAGTACATCGGCCGGCCGATCGCCGACTTCGTCGTGCAGTCCGGCCAGGCGGCCGCCCTGCTCGCTCGCGTCAGGGCCGGCGAGACGCTGCGTGACGAGCACGTGCAGATGCGCTGCAAGAACGGCTCGGCCAAGGACGTGGTGATCAATTCCAGCCCGCTGGTCGTCGACGGCAAATTCATCTGCACCCGCTCCTCGATGCGCGACGTCACTGCGCAATGGTCGATCGAGCAGCGCGTCGCCGACCGCACCAGCGATCTGCGCCGCTCGGAGCTGCAGTTCAAGGAGCTCGTCAGCGGCGTGGTCGACTACGCGATCTACATGCTCGACACCGAGGGCTACATCGCCAGCTGGAACGCCGGCGCGGAGCGCATCAAGGGCTATTCGCGGAGCGAGGCGATCGGCAAGCACTTCTCGATGTTCTACACGCGGGAAGACCAGGAGAAGGGCGTGCCGCGGCGTGCGCTCACGACCGCGGCTACGCTAGGCAAGTACGAAGCCGAGGCCTGGCGCGTGCGCAAGGACGGCAATCGTTTCTGGGCAAGCGTCGTAATCGATGCGATCTACAACGAGAGCGGCGCGCACATCGGCTTCGCCAAGGTGACGCGCGACCTCACCGAGCGCCGCATGATCGAGGAGCAGTTGCGCCAGGCGCAGAAGATGGAGGCGATCGGTCAGCTCACCGGCGGCGTCGCGCACGACTTCAACAACCTGCTCACGGTCATCGTCGGCAACCTGGAGACGATCTGGCGCAGCGCGCCCGCCGACGACGGCAAGCTGCGCCGCGCGATCGATCAGGTGACGCGGGGTGCGCAACGCGCTGTGACCCTGACACAGCAGCTGCTGGCCTTCTCGCGACGCCAGCCGCTCAATCCGAAACCCACGGACATCAACCGCCTGGTGGCCGGCATGTCGGACATGGTCCGCCGCACCATCGGCGAGAACATCGCGGTCGAGACAGTGCTGGCGGGCGGCCTGTGGCGCGTCGAGATCGATGCACACCAGCTGGAGAGTGCACTGCTCAATCTCGCAGTGAACGCACGCGACGTCATGCAGGACGGCGGCAAGCTGACGATCGAAACGGCGAACGCGCATCTCGACGACGGCTACACCGACCAGTATCCGGAGCTGAAGCCCGGACAGTACGTCGTGCTCTGCGTCACTGACACCGGCACCGGCATGACACCCGAAGTCATCGCGCGCGCCTTCGAGCCGTTCTACACGACCAAGCCGATCGGCCAGGGCACGGGTCTCGGGCTGAGCCAGGTGTACGGCTTCGTCAAGCAGAGCGGCGGACACGTCAGGCTCTACAGCGAGGTCGGCCACGGCACGACAGTAAAAATCTATCTGCCTCGCATGAGCGGCCAGCGCGACGAGGAACAGGAAGCGAACATCGCGGTGCCGCTGCGCGGCGGATTGCACGAGGTCGTGCTGGTCGTCGAAGACGACAACGACGTGCGACTGTTCACCACCGAGAGCCTGCGCGAGCTCGGCTTCACGGTACTCGAAGCGCGCGACGGCCCGTCGGCGCTGAAACAGCTGGAGCGGCACCCGGAAGTCCAGCTGCTGTTCACCGACGTCGGCTTGCCGGGCATCAACGGCGCGCAACTCGTCGCCGCGGCGCGCGAGCAGCGTCCGGATATCAAGGTGCTGTTCACGACGGGCTACGCACGCAACGCGATCGTTCACCAGGGACGGCTCGATGCCGGCGTGAAGCTGATCACCAAGCCGTTCACGCGCTCGCAGCTCGCGGCGCGGATCCGCGACGTGCTGGACGCGCCGGTCGTCAGCTCGCGCAAGCCGGTGGTGCTGGTGATCGAAGACGAAGCACTGGTGCGCATGTTCATCCTCGACCAGCTGCAGGATCTGGGCTTCGAGGTGCTCGACGCCGGCAGCGCGGCCGAAGGGTTGCGCGCCGCGCGCAGTCATCAGCAGGTGGACGTGGCGATCGTCGACCGCGGCCTGCCGGATCGCGATGGCCTGGAAGTCGTCGCGGAGCTACGCACGCAGCTGCCGCAATTGCCGGTGATCGTGGCCAGCGGTTACGGCGAGCTGCCGGACCACGCAGCGCTGCGCAACGACCCGCACATCCGCTTCATGTCCAAGCCGTACGACATCGACGGGCTCACGACGGCGCTGCGCGGCCTGCACGTGCGCACGAAAGAGATGGGTTGAGCTACTGCGGGATGACCGCGGTCGCTTCGATCTCGACCTTCGCTCCCGGCTCCAGCAGTCCCGCGACGCCCACGACCGACATCGGCGGATAGTGCCGGCCGATCACTTCGCGGTACGCGGCGCCGATCTCCTTCTGCTCCGCCCGATATTCGTCGAGGGTCGTGACCCACCACGTGAGACGAACCAGGTGCTCGGGACGGCCGCCCGCCTGTGCGAGCAGCACGACGATGTTCTGCAGCGCCTGCCGCACTTGCACGGCGAAGCGGCTGCTGACGAGTTGCTGGCTCTCGCTCCAGCCGATCTGGCCGGCGAGATAGACCTGCCGTCCGCTCGCGCTCACGCCGTTCGAGTAGCCTTTCGGCACCAGCCAGCCCGGAGGTTGCAGGAACTCAGCCATCAGTTGCCCTCGAATAGCGGTTTCTGTTTCGCCAGGAAGGCGCGATACGCGCGCCGGAAATCTTCGGTGTGCATGCACAGCGCCTGCGCCTGCGCCTCGGCTTCGATCGCCTGTTCGAGGCTCATGCTCCACTCCTGGTTCAGCATCGTCTTGGTGATGCCGTTCGCGAACGACGGGCCTGCCGCGATTTCCTGCGCGAGCTGCGTCGCCACGTCCGCGAGCTGCTCCGGCGCGGCGAGACGATTGAAGAATCCCCACTGCAGCGCTTCGTCGCCGCTCATGCTGCGTCCGAGATACAAGAGCTCGGCCGCGCGTCCCTGGCCGATGATGCGCGGCAGAATCGCGCACGCACCCATGTCGCAGCCCGCAAGGCCGACGCGATTGAACAGGAACGAGGTGCGAGAGCGCGCCGTCCCGACGCGCAGATCGCTGACCATCGCGATGATCGCGCCTGCTCCGGCGCAGACTCCGTCGACCGCAGCGACGATCGTCTGCGGACAACCGCGCATCGCTTTGACCAGATCGCCAGTCATGCGCGTGAACGCCAGCAGACCGGTAGTGTCCATGTTCGTGAGCGGACCGATGATGTCGTGCACGTCGCCGCCCGAGCAGAAGTTGTCCCCGGCGCCGCTGATCACGATCGTTTTGACGGCGCGCTCGCCGGTGAGCGAGCGGAACAGGTCGCGCAGCTCCGCATACGACTCGAACGTCAGCGGGTTCTTGCGCTCCGGCCGGTTCAGCACGACGCGGCCGAGCCCGCCCTCGACCGACCACTGGAAGTGAGCAGGTTGCATGGTCGTCACTCCGTCGCTCGCTCGTCGAGCGGAACATTGTCGAGGATGTGTTGCTTGAGCGTGTGCAGCCGCTCGCCGAGCGAGCGTGCTTCCCGGGCCGACAGTCCGGCGAACATCTCGGCGATCCAGCGCTCGTGCTCGGCCGCCATCGCGCGGAAGACGCGGCGGCCTTCGCGTGTCAGCTTGACCCGCAATGCGCGCCGATCGGCGCCGTCCGACTCCCGCACCACGAGACCTTCGTCTTCGAGATTGTCCGTCAGGCCGGTCACGTTGCCGCCGGTCACCATCAGCCGGCTCGACAGCTCGCTCATACGCAAGCCTTGCGGCGAGCGGTCGAGCTGCGCCATCAGATCGAAGCGGGGCAAAGTCGTACCGAAGCGCGCCTGCAGGCGGCGACGCACGCGGCTCTCGACCAGGCTCGTGCAGGCGTACAGCCGCAGCCACAAACGCAGCGCGTGATGATCGTCGCTGGTCGCGCGCGTTTCTGCGTCGATCGGTCGCGTGTCCGTGCTCACATCAACTCTCCGCCGGCGACAGCGATGCTCTGACCCGTGATGCTGCCGACGTCATTCGTGCACAGCCAGAGCACGGTCCGCGCAACTTCCTCCGACGAAACCATGCGGCCTTGCGGATTGTGCGCAGTGAACACTGCACGCACGTCCGCTGCCGAACGACCCGTCTTTTTCTGAATGGCCGCGATGGCGTCGCGCGAGAGATCCGTATCGGTGTAGCCCGGGCACACTGCATTCACCGTAATGTTCTTGCGTGCGAGCTCGATAGCGAGCGCGCGGGTGAGACCGATCACGCCGTGCTTGGCCGCGCAATAAGCGGTCACGTAGGGATAACCCGTCAGCCCTGCCGTGCTGGCGACGTTGATAATTCGTCCGCGGTTCGCCTGCAACATGTCCGGCAACACGCAGCGGATGCACTGATACACACCGCCGAGGTTAACCGCGAGCATCTCGTTCCACAGCGAGTCGTCGCCAACATGCAGGGGCGCGCTGCGTGCCTGCCCGGCATTGTTGATGAGAATCGATACGGGGCCGAATGCCTCTTTCGCCGAAGCGAAGACGGTGCGCAGCCGGGCTGGATCGGTCACATCCGCGATGACGATGCACGTTTCCGTGTGAGCGTTCAGCTCGTCAAAAATCTTCTCGAGCGGTTCCGGATTGCGACCCAGCAGCGTCACCTTCGCACCTTCGGCGGACACCGCGCGCGCGATTGCCGCGCCGATGCCGCGGCCCGCGCCGGTGATCACTACGTGCTCGCCGCGCAGCGAGTTCGTCATACGGCTCCTGTCAACAGCGCCGCCCGCTGCAGATTGCGTTCCAACTGACTCTTGCCCGACAGGTATTGCTGCGGCCACCACTGCTGCGCGTGCTGCAGCTGCGCGGCCGCCTGCAAAGTCCAGCTCGGATTCGCGAGGTG
>DASYRK010000050.1:0-49543 GCA_036004505.1 Steroidobacteraceae bacterium | reverse complement strand
TCATTCGTTCTTGGCGACGAACCTGCGCTGCTCCCGATCCTTCTGCACTGCATCGCCGCGAAACACCCGTCCGTTCATCGCGACGTACACACCCGCCGCCAATGTCTGCGCCGCCGCGAACGCCATGCCGATGTTGAACGTCGCATCGCTCTCGGTGAATCGCGCCGGCGACAGCGCTCCGGTCAGCACGATCGTCTTGTCCGGGATCGAGACCAGCACGCGCGCCGAGTCGGTCATCGTGTCCGTGCCGTGCGTGATCACGACCCGTTGCGCGTCGAGGGCGGCGACGGTTTCCTTGAGCCGCTGGCGGTCCTCGTCGGTCAGCTCGAGGCTGTCTTTGCGCAGGAGCTCGACGATCCGGTAGGGATACGTGACGTTCGCGCCGTCCAGCAGCTTCTTCACGACCGGCTCGCCGATCTGATAGATGCTCAGGGCGTCGAAGTAGGCTTTGTCGATCGTGCCGCCGGTGGTCACGATGACGATGGGCTCGGGTCCGTTCTGCATGGCGCTCAAGATACTACGGGCGTAGAGTTCCGCGCCCCGATTCACGGATTTTTCACGGCTGCACAGACCGCAGGCTCACGATGCGGCCCTATAACGGGCCGGGTCTTCACTTCCAGTCAGGGAGAGTCCATATGCGTCACCGACCCTTGTGCCTCGCCGCACTCGTCCTGGGTCTCGCGGCCTCACCGCTCCATGCCCAGGTCCCGGTCCACAAGCACTACCAACCTACCGCTGAGTTCGACACCGCTGCCGCTTCTGGTGCCCGCGCACCCCGCTTGCAGAAAGTCGGCAATCACGTCTTCCCCGTCTCGACCAAGGTCGAGCGGGCCCAGCTGTTCATGAACCAGGGCCTGAGCCTGGCCTATGGCTTCAATCATGCCGAGGCCGGCCGCGCCTTCGCGGAGGCCGCGCGCCTCGATCCGAACCTCGCAATGGCCCACTGGGGCATGGCGCTCGTGCTCGGACCGAACATCAACGCGCCGATGGCGCCGGACGAAGAGCCGAAAGCGCTGGCTCATCTGAAGCAGGCGCAGGCGCTCAAAGCGAAGGCTTCGCAGCGTGAGCGCGATTACATCGATGCGCTCGCCGCCCGCTACACGGGCAAGGGTGACGACCGCGCCGCGGCAAACCAGGCTTACGCGGGCGCGATGCGCGCGCTGTTCCAGAAGTACCCGGACGATCAGGACGCCGCGACTCTGTATGCCGAGTCGCTGATGGACCTGAGCCCGTGGAATTACTGGAACCGTGCTGGCGTGCCTTATGAGCGCACCGCTGATATCACCGCGGCGCTCGACAAGGCGCTGAAGCTGGAGCCGGATCACACCGGCGCCCTCCACCTCTGGATCCACCTTTGGGAGGCGAGTAACACGCCCGAGCGCGCCGAAGCTGCTGCAGATCGCTTGCTGCCGCTGGCGCCTGCTGCCGGTCACCTGGTCCACATGCCGGGGCACCTGTTCCAGCGCGTCGGCCGCTACAACGATGCGGTGAAGGCCAATCAGCTCGCGGTCGTTGCCGACGAGGACTACATCTCGCAGTGCCGGGCGCAGGGCCTGTATCCCATGGCCTACTACCCGCACAACATCCACTTCCTGTGGTTCGCCGCAACCATGGCTGGCGAGAGCAAGCTGGCGATCGACGCCGCCGATAAGACGACCAAGTCGATCCCGGTCGAAGCACTGAAGGATGTGCCGCTGCTGCAGACGTTCCTGCTGGCTCACGACTACTCGCTGGTGCGCTTCGGCAAGTGGGACGAGATCCTCGCGCTGCCGGCGCCGCGCGCCGATACGTTGTTCACGCGTGCCACGCGTCACTACGCGCGCGGCATGGCGCTGATCCGCAAGAACGACTTCGCCGCCGCCGCGAAGGAGATCGACGAGGTGAAGAAGATCGCGGCCAATCCGGAGCTGATCAAGGCGCCGACGTCGATGTCGCTGAATCTCGCAGACTCAGTGCTGCGCGTCGGCATCGAAGTGCTCGATGGCGAGCTCGCGGCTGCGCAGGGCAACTTCGACACGGCGATCGCGCATCTCGATCGCGCCGTGCGCTACGAGGACGCGCTCATCTATACGGAGCCGGATGACTGGCATCAGCCCGTGCGTCACAACCTCGGCGCAGTGCTGCTGCAGGCCGGCCGCCCGGTCGAAGCCGAGAGCGTGTACTGGGACGACCTGAAGCGGCATCCGAAGAACGGCTGGGCGCTGTACGGTCTGGCCCAGGCGCTGCGCGCGCAGGGCAAGACGGACCAGGCGAAGCTCATCGAAGCCGACTTCAATAAGGCGTGGGCCGATGCCGACGTGCAGCTGACCGCTTCGCGGTTCTGATGCAACGCTCGCGTGCATGGCTGGCCGTGATCGCGCTGCTGAGCGCGGTCACGGCCGCATACGCGGACGGACCGGGCGGTTACCGGCCGAAGGATCGCGGCCCGGTGCCCGTGTCCGAGCAAGGCGCGATCGATGCATACACGGCCGGCTATGCGTCGATCCTTCGCGCCGAGCACGCGGAGAATCTCGCTGCGGCGTCGACGAACGACGCCGAGCGCACTGCTGCGTTGGCCGATGCGCAGAAGGCGTATCAGGCGTCGTTGCCGAACTTCGCGGCGGCCGTGCGACTCGACCACTCGATGCACGAAGCCTATACGTACCTGGGCTACGCGAATCGCAAGCTCGGACGCTACGGCGAAGCGCTGCACGCGTACGAGCAGGCGCTGAAGATCAATCCCGATACACCGTACGCGATCGAGTACCAGGGCGAGGCGTTTCTCGGCCTGAATCGCATCGACGAAGCGCGCTTCAACTTCCTGCGTCTGTACGCACTGGATCAACACCAGGCAGCGAAGCTGCTGCAGGCGATGAGCGCGTGGGTGGAGGCCAACAAAGCCAAGCCGCCAGCGGGCGTCGACGTGCCAGCGCTGGCGGCTTGGGTCGCGGAGCGGTCCGCGTCGTTGAAGGTCGAGACTCAATCGAACTGGTAGCTATTTCTTCTTCCAGCCGACCCAGCCTGGGCCGTGCACGACCTGCCCGGGCTTCGCGCCGGTGTGCTCGCCGTCGCGCAGCACCTGCGTGCCGTTCACGAACACGTCCTTCACGCCGACGGCGTACTGGAACGGTTTGTCGAACGTCGCGAGGTCATTGATCTTCGCAGGGTCGAACACGACGATGTCGGCGAAGCAGCCCTGGTCCAGGCAGCCGCGACCTTGAAGCTTGAAGCTCTCGGCCGGCTGGCGCGTCAGGCGGCGAATAGCGTCCTGCAGCGTCGTCACCTTCTGATCGCGCACGTAGCGGCCGAGGAAACGCGCGAACGTTCCGTAGGCGCGCGGGTGCGGATTGCTCAGCAGGAACGGGCCTTCCGGCGCCGACGCCTCGGCGTCCGAACCGATGTTCACCCACGGCTGCGACAAGCCGAGCTTCACGTTCTCTTCCGACATCAGGAAGTAAGCTGTGCCGACGCGCGTGTGATCTTCGATCACGAGATCGATCGCGGCGTCCTCGGGCGAAACGCCGCGCATCTTCGCAACCTCGGCGAGTGTCTTGCCGGTGAGCGGCTTGAGCTTGTCGGTCTTGAAGCCGATCAACAGCACGCGCTCCGGTGAGCCGGCTGCGAGCAGCAGGCTCTCCCACTTCGCGTTGGGATCGCGCATCTCGGCGATGACCTTCTTGCGAATATCCGGCTTCTGCAGCTGCGCGACCCAGCCGTCGATGCCGCCCTGCTGCACCCACGTCGGCATCGCTGCGTCGAGTCCCGTTGCGCCGGCCGTGTATGCATACATGTCCGCGGTGATCGGCAGGCCCTCTTTGCGAGCGGCCTCGATCTTCGCGATCGCCTGGGCCATCTTCGGCCAGTTCTTCTGACCGGCGGCCTTCAGGTGATACGCCTGCGCGTGCACTTTGGCTTCGCGCGAGATCTTGATCAGCTCGTCGAGCGCTTCGAGGAAGCGATCGCCTTCGCTGCGCATGTGCGAGATATAGCCGCCGCCGAACTCGCTCGCGGCCTTGCACAGCGCGATGAGCTCGTCCGTCTTCGCGTACGAAGCGGGTGCGTAGATCAGCGAGCTGCCGACGCCGAGCGCGCCGTCGCGCATCGCCTGGCGCACCAGGTCCTGCATCTGCTTGAGCTGTTCCGGCGTCGGTGCGACGTCGTTGAACCCGACCACATTCTCGCGCACCGTGGTGGCGCCGATGAACGAAGCAACGTTCGGCGAAACGCCTTTTTTCGTGAGGAAGTCGAGATACTCGCCGAGCGTCTTCCAGGTGACGTCGTAGTGGATGTCGCCCTGCGTCTTGATCATCTCCTCGCGGACGCGGTCGTTGACCGGGCCCATGGAGTTGCCTTCGCCGAAGATCTCGAGCGTGACGCCCTGCTTGATCTCGCTCATGCCGCGGCCGTCGTAGATCAGCGATTCGACCGACCACGAGAGCGTGTTGATGAAGCCGGGCGCGACTGCGAGCCCGTTGGCGTTCACTTCTTTATCGGCGGAGTAATCCTGCAAGGTGCCGGTTGCGACGACGCGCCCGGCTTTGACGGCGACGTCGCCACGGACCGGATCGCGGCCGCTACCGTCGTAGATCACGCCATTGCGGATGATGAGATCGACGCGTTCGGCGGCATGAACGCTGCCGGCAAGCGCCGCGAGCAACAGAAAACAAAGCAGCCGCGTACGCGGCAGGAACCCAGTGCGCACTCTTCCCCCTTTCGCTCAGCGTCTTCGGGTTGGAGCGCGCACTGTATCTCAAAAAACTTACGCCGCGGCCTTCTCCAGCGCCTTGTCGACGAGCGCGACGAGATCCGCCTTGCGCGGCAAGCCCACCTTCTGGGCGAAAACTTCGCCGTTCTTGAACAAAACCACCGTCGGCACCGCGCGCACGCCTAGGCGGTACACAGTTTGCTGGTTCTCCTCGATGTCTACGGTCGCCACCGTCAGCCGGCCCGAGTACTCGTTCGCGATCTCGTTGACCATCGGCTTCATCGCCTTGCACGGACCGCACCACTGCGCCTCGAACTTCACCAGCACGGGCGTCTGCGAGCCGAGCACCTGCTCGGCGAAGGTCGCATCGGTCACTGGGATCAACTTGCCAGTACCTGTCGAATCAGCGCTCATCGAAGCCTCCGGGTTTGCAACGTCTACACCATGCCGGCGGCAGGCACGAACAGCAATCGAACTTCGCGATCCGATCCATCGACGGCGTCGATGGCTGTGAACGGCCCGCGTCAATGCTAGAGTCCTGCGGTGAGCCTCTGCCGAGCCGACAAAGTTCTGATCGCGGGCAGCGCCGCCGTCCTCGGTTCGTCGGCGCTGCTGGCCGCCACGCCGCTGGCGGTCACCTCCGCCGCGTTCCTCGCTGTGCTGACCGACGGCATCTTCCGGCCGACGTCGAGCGTGCTCTATCCGACGATCTGGCACGGGCCGCGCGATCGGCCGCAGGTCGCGCTGACGTTCGACGACGGGCCCGATCCGCAGGTCACGCCCTCGGTGCTCGAAGCGCTCGGCAGCGCCGATGCGCACGCGACGTTCTTCACGATCGGCCGGCATCTCGAACAGCATCGCGACCTCGCGGCGCGCGCGCTGCGCGAAGGTCATGAGATCGGCAATCACTCGTGGATGCACTCGTACTTCCAGAACTTCTATCGCACGAATCATCAACGCTCGGACCTCGATCGCAGCACGCGGCTGATTCAGGAATTGTCCGGTTCGAGCGCCGAGCCGCTTTATCGCTCGCCGGTCGGACTGAAGAGTCCGGCACTCGCACGCGTCGCGCATGCACGCAAGCTGACTGTCGTCGCATGGTCGCTGCACAGTCGCGATACGTTCACGCGAGATGCGGACGCAACCGCCGCACTCGTGCTGTCGCGAATCGCGCCGGGCGACATCGTGCTCATGCACGATGGCCACGAGCGCGAAGGACACCATCGAGGTACCGCCGCAGCCGCGCTGCCGAAAATCCTGCGCGGCTTGCGCGAGCGCGGACTGAGTTCCGTCACCGTCTCCGAGTTGTTGCGGCGCTAAGAAATCCCTGGAAAATCCGCTGGAACAACCCGCCCTGCTATTCGCTTGCGTTAGGGCAGCTTGTCTTTCTTAAATCACTCGAGGAGGTGCCGAGATGTTTGCATCACGACCTAAGCGACCCGAGATCGCAACAACCCTGGGCCTGGCCGCCGCAAGCGCCGCAGTCGCGGCCGCAGTCGTCTATTTCCTGGATCCGAGCTCCGGCAAGAAACGCCGCGAGTTCGTCCGTGACCGCACCGCGCGCATCTACAAGCGGTCGCGGCGTCATTTGCACGCCGTAGCCGACCGCGCGCCGTTCTAAGACCGACACCGGGCGCGTCAGTTCGCCTGCACGCGCCCGCTTGCTAAGAATTCCCCGCAGCGCGTAGGGAGCGTACTCTACGACGATGCGCTACCTCGTCGGCATCGCACTCATCACGGCAGCAACCGGCTGCGCTCGCGCGGACACGACCGACCTCGCAGTCGAAGCGAAGATCCCGCTGGGTCAGGTCGCGGGTCGCATCGACCACCTGGCCTTCGACCCCACCCGATCGCGGCTGTACGTGGCCGAGCTTGGCAACGGCAGCGTCGGCATCGTCGATCTGCGGGAGCGACGCGTGCTCCGCACGGTTCCCGGATTCGCCGAGCCGCAGGGGATCGCATACGAACCGACGACCGATGCGATCTACGTCGCCAACGCAGCCGACGGATCCGTGCGCGTCTTCAACGGTGCGGATTTCAAGGCGCTCGGCAGCATTGCGCTCGGCAAGGACGCAGACAACGTGCGGGTCGATCCCGCCGCTCGCCGGGTGGTCGTCGGATACGGCGCCGGCGCGCTGGCCATCATCGATCCCGCGACGCGTACGCGCGTCGCCGAGGTGCAGCTCGACGGCCATCCCGAAGGTTTCCAGCTCGACCCCGGCGGAACTTACGTCTATGTGAACGTACCGGCGGCCCGACAGATCGTAGTCGTCTCACGCGAGGCGAACCGCGCCCTCGCTGCGTGGCCGACCGGACGCGTGCTCGGCAACTACCCGCTGGCGATCGACAGCAAGAAAAGCCGCGTGATCAGCGTCTTTCGCAATCCGGCGCGCCTGCATGCGTATGACCCGCGCACGGGGCAGATGGCAAGCGAGAGCGACGTCTGCGCAGATGCGGACGATGTGTTCGTCGATTCGGACCGCGAGCGCATCTACCTCATCTGCGGCGAAGGCTTCGTCGAAGTGCTCGACTCTTCCGGCGACGCACTCACGTCGCGCGGTCGCATCGCGACCAAGCAAGGCGCGAGGACCGGTCTGTTCGTACCGGAGCTCGATCGACTGATCGTCGCTGTCCGCGCCAGCTCCGGCGAGCCTGCCGCGTTGTGGGTCCTGCGCCCCGCGGCGCCGTGACTACCGGTCAGTGGCTCAACGCGTCGCGCACGGCCTCGTGGAACGCGCGCCGGATCTCCGAGAGCTCCTTGCTCTGCGCGCTCGGCCACAAGCCGTGGGTCACGATCACGATGTTCTGCGGCTCGTAGACTTCGATCGACTGCCCGAAGATGCCGCGCGCGCCGAAGTCGCCCGGGCCGACGAGCCACCACTGGTAGCCGTAGCCCGGCATCGAAGGCGACGGCGTCGTCGCATCTTTCATCCAGGTGTCCGGCAGGATCGAGGTGCCATCGGCGAGCACGCCCTTGCGCAGCGCGAGCAGACCGATGCGACCGTAGTCGCGCAACGTCGCGCTGAGACAGCAACCGGCGTGCTCGGCGCCGTAGTCATCGGCGAGCATCCAGAAGCCGTTCGACTCCATCGCGAACTTCGACCAGATCTTCTGGCTGGCGTAGCTCGAGAGGTTGTTGCCGACCGCGGCGCGGACGATGGCGCCGGCGAGATGCGTCTCGCCGGTGTTGTAGTTGAACTTCGAGCCCGGCGGCGCGACGCGCGGCAACGCCCCCATGTACTTCACCAGGCCGAGCGAGCCGCCTTGTGCCGCGACGGCGCCGATCTGCGCGACATCCGACTTCGGATCGGTGTAGTCCTCGTTCCAGCCGACGCCGGACGACATCTGCAGCACGTGCTTGATCGTCACGCCTTCGTAGGAGGTGCCCTTGAGCACCGGCAGGTACGCGGTGACCGGGTCGTCGACGCTCTTGATGTAACCGTCCTTGATCGCCGCGCCGACCAGCATCGAAGTGAGCGACTTCGCGACCGAGAACGAGGTCCACTTGCTCGTCCGCGTATGACCGAGCGCGTAGTGCTCGTAAGCGATCTTGCCGTTGTGGATCACGAGCAGGCCGGCAACGTGGTTGTGCTGGATATAGTCCGCCACGGTGTAGCGCTTGCCGGCGACTTCGAAGGACACCTTCGACAGGTCTTCGAGCGCAAGCGGCAGCGGATAGGCCGGATGGGCCTGCGGATCGCCGCGGCTGAGCTCGCGCGTCAGGAAGATGCGGTCCATGTTCGGATAGCTGGCCTGCTGCTGGGCCGGGGTCCAGAACAGCACGCGGTCGGGCGGGCCGAGCGCCAGCTGCGTATCGGCGTGCGCCAGCAGCGGCAGGCTCGCGACTACGAGACAGAGCAGAGATCGACGCATGAGAGTCCCCTTTTTTTGTGGGGACTATTGTAGTCAAGAGTCGGGCATCCCGTGGGAGACCCCGGGGCTGCTACCGCAGCCCCTTGGGCCAAGCCCGATCTACTTGGTGAGCTCCGCGGCCGGCAGACCGTTGCGCAGAACGCTCGCGTGGAAGCCGCGCTCCGAGAGCAGGTAACCGCAGGCAGCGCTGCGCCGGCTGGTGTCGCAACAGACGACGTAGTGAACGTTGCGGTCGAGGGATTTCATCTTCAGCCGCAACGATTGCGCCGGAATGTTGAGCGCACCCTCGGCGCGATAGTGGTCGAACTCCGACGGCAGGCGCACGTCGAGCCATTGGCCGCCGCCGGCTACGATGCGCTTCGCTTCCGCCCACTCGACCCACTCGATCAGCGGCTCGTGCAGCAGCGTGCGGAAATCCTGCTTCGACAATCGCATCAGGCAGCCATCGGTCAGCATCGTGATGGTCGCGTTGCGCTTCGCCTCGGAGATCAGCGATTCCTCGCCGAACGTGTCGCCCATCTTCAGCTCCGCGAGCCGCACGCCTTCCTTGTTGAGCGGCGTCTCGCGCGCGACCGAGCATGAGCCCTTCACGACGACGTAGAAATAGTCGCCCGGATCGCCCTGCTTGATGACCACCTCGCCGGCGCGGTAGTCCTGGCGCTGCATGCGCATGAAGACTGCCTGGATGTTCGACGGCGGCACTTTGTGGAACGCCTTGGTCTGCAGCAGCGCCGTCATCCAGTCGTCCGCGCTCGCACCCTCTTCCATGCTGTCGCGCAGCTCGATGACCTTGTAGCTGCCGGTCTGATCCCAGGTGACGACGACGTCGAGAAACTCGCTGTCGAGGTGCAGGTACTCGATGCGGTCGGACGTGACCACGGCCGAGTACGGCCGCGGCAGCGCATGCGCGAGCGGATTCTTCGCCTTCGGCGTGCCGCTGCGCACCTGGCCGATCACCTCGCCCTCGGCGAGCAGATCGATGGTGCCGCTCAGCAGGTAGTAGGTCTGCTTTTCCTCGTCGCCTTCCGAGAACAGCAGGCGGCCTTTCGGCGCCTGCAGCCGGCTGGTCCGCTTCGCGATCGCGGTGAGGTTTTCGGGCTTCATGGCGTCGAATGGCGAGAATCGCCGCAGCAGCGCCAGATCCGAAGGGCTTCCTATTAACTCCATGGACGGTCTTGTTGTCTGCGCATGCGGCAGTATAGGCAGCGCCTGACGCGAGGGGGCGCGAACGGCCTCACAGTGCCGGACCCGCCCGCCGATCCGGGACTGGGCAAGTCCACGAATCCGTTCAGGTTGTGACCCAGGTCACCCCGTTCACGTGGAGTTCACCCCCTGGAACGGATCATGTGCGACAACCGTTTTAGACGGGGTGAGAGCATTTATGAACACCCGCGTGATCTCTCGGAATGCAATGGTCTGGCTGGCCGCCCTGATCGGCCTGGCGGCGGCGAACTACGTCCGCGCTCAGGAACCGGTCACGGATCCGCCGGGCCGCGTCGCGCGCCTGAGCCTGAAAGACGGCGAAGTGTCAGTGGCGCCCGCCGGCACCGAGGAATGGGCGGACGGCGTGCTGAACCGCCCGATCACCAGCGGCGACCGTGTCTGGGTCGACAAGGACGGGCGCGCGGAATTGCAGATCGGCACGGCCAGCGTGCACCTCGATCGCAGCACCGGTTTCGAGTTCATCGAGCTCGACGACGACGTCAATCAGATGAGCCTCACCGAAGGCGTCGCCACGGTCCGCGTGCGCACGCTCGGCGACCGCGAATCGATCCAGATGGAGACGCCGAACGCCACGGTCAAATTCCTGCACCCGGGCGACTACACCGTCGAGGTCGATCCCGACAGCGACCGCACGATCGTCCGCACTCGCAATGGCGAGGCGGAGGTCAGCGGCGCGTCCAAGTCGTTCCGGGTCCGCGCCGACGAGCAAGGCACGTTCACCGGTCTCGACGGCCTGACGACCAACATCGATCGCCTCCCGCCGCGCACGGCGTTCGAGTCGTGGGCGAACGATCGCGACCGCCGCGGCGACGATTCCGAAGCGGCGCGCTACGTGTCGCGCGAAGTCGTCGGCTACGAGGATCTCGACGGCCAGGGCGACTGGTACAACGAGCCGGAATACGGGTATGTCTGGACCCCGTCGTACGTCGTGAGCGACTGGGCCCCGTATCGCTACGGTCGCTGGGGCTGGGTCTCGCCGTGGGGCTGGACCTGGATCGACGACGCGCGCTGGGGCTTCGCGCCGTTCCACTACGGCCGCTGGGCGTTCGTGCGCCATCGCTGGTGCTGGGTGCCGGGTCCGCGATACATCCGTCCGTACTACGCGCCCGCGCTGGTCGGCTGGATCGGCAGTCCGTCGGTGAGCGTGTCCGTGGGGTTCGGCAGCGGCGTCGGCTGGTTCCCGCTCGCGCCGCACGAGGTCTATGTGCCGTGGTATCGGCACACGCCGCGCTACGTGCGTCACGTGAACGTGTCGAACACGATCATCGTCAACAACATCAACGTCACGAATGTATACGGTCGGCGTGGCGATCGGCCCCGCTACACGTACAGCAACATCGGCAGCGCCGTGACCGCCGCACAGCGCGACGCATTCGTCAGCGGTCGCCAGGTCGGCGCGCAGCGCGTGCAGGTGAACGATCGCGAGCTGCGCCAGTGGCGCGACGGCGTGCGTCCGTCCACGATCGCGCCGGATCGGCAGAGCATTCTTGCCGGCCAGCCGCGTCGCCAGGCGCCTCCGCCGGCCGCGTTCGCCAGCGAGAATCCGAAGCGTGGCGGCGCCGATTTCCGCGCGACGCGTGTCGCGGCGGAACAGATCAAGCGTGCGCAGGCGACCCAGCGCAACCTCGCGCCGGACAGCCGGATCGCGTTGCGCGAGCCGTCGCGTGCGCAGTCGATGCCGGCTCAGGCTGCGGAGCGTCAGCAGCAGGATCGCGTGCAGAGCATGCGTGGGCGTGAGCAGAACGATCGCGGCAACCGTGCGCCGGCGGTGCAATCGCTGCAGTCGAGCCCGTCCACCGAGCAGCGTCGCTCGAACCAGAGCGGCAGCAACGAGATCCGCCGCCCGCGCGAGAGCTCGGACGATCGCGATACGTCACAGCACGACGATGGCAATCGCCGTCAGTTCCAGACGCAGCCGCGTGAGACGCGTGAGCAGCCGCCGGCCCGTCAATTCAACCAGCCGGAAGCGCGACAGGCTCCGGTCGAGCGTCAGGCTCCGGTTGAGCGTCAGGCTCCGGTTGAGCGTCGTGCGACGCCGGTTCAGCGCGAGCAACCGCGTGAGCAGCCGCGCATCGAGCGCTCGGAGCCGCGCGAGGTTCGCAGCAGCCCGCCGCCGCAGCAGCGCGCACCGCAGGCGAACTCGCAGCCGCAACGTCAGAACAATAACCAGGGCAGCAGCAACAACCGCCGCAGCGGCAGCAACAGCAACAGCAACGACGACAACAGCCGTCGTCCTGACCGGCGCTGACCCGAGCGGCTGCGGAAATTTACAATTCGGCGGCATGGGTGCGGAGCGATACTCCGCACCATGCCCGCACCCCACCGCTCCGCGATCGTCTTCATCTTCATCACGGTGCTGATCGACTCGATCGGCTTCGGCATCATCATCCCGGTGCTGCCGGAGCTGATCATGCACCTGAGCGGCGCCAGCCTCAGCGATGCCGCACGCTACGGCGGCTGGCTGAATTTCGTGTACGCCGTCGCCCAGTTCTTCTGCGCGCCGATCATCGGCAACCTCGGCGATCGGTTCGGACGGCGCCCGGTGCTGCTCGCTGCACTGTTTGCGTTGGGTATCGACTACCTCGTCATGGGATTCGCGCCGGTGCTCGTGTGGCTGTTCGCCGGCCGCTTCATCGCAGGCATCGCCGGCGCTTCGTACTCGCCGGCCTATGCATACATCGCGGACATCAGTCCGCCCGAGAAGCGCGCCCAGAACTTCGGCTTCATCGGCGCTGCATTCGGCATCGGCTTCGTGCTCGGACCGTCGATCGGCGGGCTGCTCGGCACGCTCGGTCCGCGGATGCCGTTCCTGGCGGCCGCCGCGCTCGCGTTGCTCAACGCGACGTTCGGGCTGTTTGCGTTGCCGGAGTCGCTGCCGCGTGAGCGTCGGCGGGCGTTCCAGTGGTCGCGGGCGAATCCCCTCGGGGCGCTGCTACAGCTGCGCAAACAGCCGGTCGTTCTCGGCCTCGCGGGCGTTGCGTTCCTGTGGCTGATCGCACATCAGGTGCTGCCGAGCACCTGGGCGTTCTACACGATGTTCCGCTTCGACTGGTCGACCGCGGCCGTCGGCTATTCGCTCGCAGCATCCGGAATCGTCATGGCGATCAGCCAGGCGGGCCTGACGCGCGTGCTGGTTCCGAAGCTCGGCGGCGAACGACGGGCAGCGACCGTTGGTCTCGTGAGCGGCGCGGCCGTCTTCAGTTGCTACGCGTTCGCACCGTACGGATGGGTGCTCTACATCGGCATCGTGGTCTGGGGTCTGGCTGCATTGAGCTGGCCGTCCCTGAATGCGCTCATGTCGCAGCAAGTCCCGCCCGACGCGCAGGGTGAGCTGCAGGGAGCCCTGGCCAGCCTGTCGAGCGTCGCAGCCGTGCTCGGGCCGCCGCTCATGACGCAATTGTTCGGCAGATTCTCCGAGCCCGGTGCGCCCGTGCACTTTCCCGGCGCGCCGTTCCTGGCTGCGGCATTGCTGGCGCTCGCCAGCGCGGTGATACTCCTGCAGATCAGCAAGTCGCCGCGGCGGGTGGCTCTCGCGCCCGAATTACCATGACCAGAAAGCTTTTCATCACCGGCGCCTCGGGATTCGTCGGTGGTGCGATCGTGCGCTCGCTCGCCAGTCGCTACGCGTTGCTCGCGCTATCGAGATCGGAACGCAGCGACGCGGCAATCCGCGCATTGGGAGCAACGCCGGTGCGCGGCGAGCTGGGCGCGGTCGAGCTTGAGGCGATCGCAGGCAGCGAAGCCGTCATTCACTGCGCGGCGTTCGTCAAACAGTGGGGCACGCGCGAACAGTTCTGGAACGCAAACGTCGAGGGTACGCGGCAGCTGTTGCAGGCAGCACGTCAGGCCGGCGCACAGCGCTTCATTCACATCGGCACGGAAGCTGCGCTCTTTCATGGGCAGCACATGCGCGATATCGACGAGCGTTACCCGTATCCGGCGCACACGCCGTTCCTCTACTCCGAGACGAAGGCGGCCGCGGAGAAGCTCGTGCTCGCCGCCAACGCGCCCGGCTTCGCGACGCTATCGATCCGGCCGCGCTTCGTGTGGGGACCGGGGGATCAGACGATCCTGCCCGTGCTCGAAGCGATGGTGCGCAGCGGACGCTTCGTCTGGGTCGATCACGGCCGTTCGCAGACCTCGACTACGCACATCGCGAATCTGGTTCGCGGAGTCGAGCTCGCGCTCGAGCGCGGCGCTGGCGGCAATGCGTACTTCGTGATCGACGACGGCGTCACGCAGATGCACGAGTTCCTGAGCGCACTGCTTGCGACGCGCCAGCTGACGCCGCAGGAGAAATCGATCCCGGGCTGGCTGGCCCGAACGCTCGGCACCGTGACGGAAACGACTTGGCGCGCGCTGGGCAAGACTTCGGATCCGCCGCTGACGCGTTTCGCCGCGGCAATGATGTCGCGGGACTGCACGATTCGAGGTGATAAAGCGCAGCGCGAGCTCGGGTATCAGCCGGTGATCTCGCGCAGCGACGGCTTGAGGGAGTTGTCGGGCTAAAGCCCGACCTACAGCCTGACTGTTACTTCTTCGCGACTTTCCAGGTCCCGCCGGCGAACGACTGGTCGCCGCCTTTCGCGACGAGGTCCCACGTGCCTTCGGCGGAGCCGCCATTGAAGGTGCCCGTGACCTTGACGTCGGCCTGGGCGTCGAGCGGAAACTCGTAGCGCGCCTGCATGTTCTGGCCGTCGAAGCTCAGCTCCTTGAACTTCGCCGTGTAGTCGCCCTGCTCCGTGCCGACCGAGACGCCGCCCGCGGGCTTGCCCTCGCTGCCGGGCTCGATCGTGAGATCGAAGCGCCCGCTCCCGCCGCCCTCCCACGTGCCATTCCACGTTCCCACGAACGCGGCGATATCGGTCTGCGCCACCGCCACGGCGCCGAGCAGCGCGAGCGTCGCCGCTGCGAACCATTGCTTACGCATCGTCTTCTCCCCTTGTCATGAGTTCCGCATCAAGGTGTGAAACAGGCGCACGCCGCTTTCGCGCTTGGGCGAATACGGCCCGCTGCGGTACGCGCGCGAGTGCAAGTTGAACTGCACGGCTTCGCAGATCTGCGCGTCCTCGGCCTGCACCTCTTCGCTGAAGCGCGCCAGCTCGATCCAGCGCTCGTTCGTCTTTGGATCGGGCAACGGCTCGAACGCGAACCACTCGAAACGCACGAGCGTATTCTCCGCGTCGATCGGGATCACGACGTTCGACTGCAGCTGGCCTTCGTAGATGTTCAGCATGATGTTCGGGAACAGCCAGTAGTAGTACGCCTGGCCGTCGCCGATCTTGCCTTGGTAATGCTCGCTGCCTTCGCGCACTGGCGCGTGCTGCAGCGTGTGGCGCGGCCCGAGCTCGACCACGTACTGCCGATAGTCGATCTCGCGGTTGAGCGCCGGATGCACCAGCGGGATGTGATAACCCTCGAGGAAGTTGTCGACGTACACCTTCCAGTTCGCCTTCACCGGGAAGTCGCGCGCCGCGACGAATCCCATGCGCTCGAGCCCGAGCGGCGCGCAGTGCTCGCGCACGCCCGGAAACATCTCGTCGAACGGCGGCGTGTCCGAATCGAGCGCAGCAAACAGCAGCGGCCCGAAGCGATGCACCTTAACGGTCTGCAGCCGGATCTGGCGGGGATCGAACTCCTCGGCGCCCTCCATCTCCATCGTGCGCAAGAGCTGACCCCTGAGGTCGTAGGTCCAACCGTGATAGCGGCACACCAGGCGCTGCGCCTGGCCGCAGCCGTAGGCGATCGGCCCGGCGCGATGGCGGCAGACGTTGAAGAAGCCACGCAGCGTGCCGCCATCGTTCGTGAACAGCAGCGGCTCGTTGCCGAGGCGGGTCGTGAAATAGTCGCCGGGGTTGGCGAGCTGGCCGACGTGGCCGACGATCTGCCACGAGCGCGCGAATACGCCCTGGCGCTCGGTCTTCAGGCGTGCGGGATCGATGTAGAACTCGGCGGGCGGCGTCTTCATGCGTCGCAGTTTAGCAAGAGTCCTATTTCTTCTCCGGCAAGGCAAAGTTCTGTCATGAAGTGCCGGCCCTGCGGCTGCAGGGATTTAGACTGCAACGGTTGCCGCCACTGCAGGGGGATTTCGCTGTGCGGACCTCAAGAACCTCGCTTCTTTTCGTCGTCGTGCTGTGCATCGGTCTCGGTGCAGCACAGGCTCGCAACGCCAACGTTCCGGAAGCGAAGCCGGAAGCCGTCGGCTTCTCGAGCGAGCGATTGAAACGTCTCGACGCGGGCATGAAAGCCATCGTCGACAACAAGCAGCTCGCCGGCGTCTCGACGTTGGTCACGCGTCACGGCCAGGTCGTGCAGCAGATGGTGTACGGCCAAGCGGATCTCGCAAGCAACGCGCCGCTGCAGAAGGACACGATCGTCCGCGTCTACTCGATGACGAAGCCGATCACCGGCGTCGCGATGATGATCCTGTACGAGGAAGGCAAGTGGAAACCTTCCGATCCGATCAGCCGCTACATTCCGGAGTTCAAGGACCTCAAGGTCTTCAAGAGCCTCGACGGCGACGGCAAGCCGGTGGCGGACCTGCCCGGCCATCCGCCGACCATGGGCGAGCTGATGTCGCACACGGCGGGCTTCACTTACGGCCTGTTCGGCAGCTCGCCGGTCGACAAGATGTACATGCAGGCGAACCCGCTCGCCGCCACCTCGCTGCAGGACTTCATCGACAAGATGGCGCCGCTGCCGCTCGCGTACGAGCCGGGCCAGGGCTGGGTGTACAGCGTGAGCGTCGACATCCAGGGTTACCTGGTCGAAAAGCTGTCGGGCCAGCCGTTCGCGGACTTCCTGCGCGAGCGCATCTTCGAGCCGCTCGGCATGAACGACACGGCGTTCTTCGTGCCGGCGAACAAGCTGTCGCGGCTCGCGACGATCTACCAATTGACGCCGCAAGGGCTGGCGCCGATGCCGCGCGATCCGAACGTCGGCGCGCCGCCAGGATTTCCTTCGGGCGGCGGCGGACTGTACTCGACCGGCGGCGACTACCTGCGCTTCGCGCAGATGCTCGCGAACCGCGGCGAGTTGAACGGCGTGCGCATTCTCGCGCCGAGCTCGGTCGCGCTGATGACGAGCAATCACGTGCCGGATGCAGTGAAGGCCGCCGGCAAGTTCGGCATCGGCGCCTATCGGCAGCAGCCGGGCTTCGGTTTCGGCTTCGACGTGGCGATCTACGAAGAGCCGACGCGCGTCGGCTCGAGCGTCGGCGAGGGCACGTTCCTGTGGGACGGCATCGCCGGCACGTGGTTCTGGGTGGATCCAGTCAACGACATCGTGTTCGTCGGCATCATCCAGCGCTGGATGGGCCCGTCACCGGGCCCGAACATCGAGGACCTGTCGCGGGCGCTGACGATGCAGGCGCTCGTCGATCCGTCGAAATAGCGCTCAGAACTTCTGCCCGAAGCGCAGCCCGAACGTGCGCGGCGGGTTCGTCACGACGTACGTCTCTGCGCCGCAGACGTCCTCCGCGCATTGCGCGAAGCGCGTAATCTCCGCCCGCTCGTCGAACACGTTGCCGACGAACAGCTCGAACGAGTACGTGCCGTTGTCGATGCCAGCCGTCAGGTCGAAGATCTGATAGGAGTCCAGCCTGCCGATGATGTTGCGCTCGACGACGCGCAGGTCCGCCCAGCGCTTGCCGGCATATACGAATGCGCCCTGCACGTGCGCGTCGAAGCTGCCGACCGGGAACGTGTAGCGTGCGGTCAGATTACCCTTGAACTTCGGCGACACCGGCAGCTCCGTGCCCTTCGGCGCTTGCGGTCCTGTGAACGGATCCTCGAAGCGCGGATCCTGCACGCCGGCCGGACAGCTCTTCACCGGTTCTGAGGTCACCGGATCCGCGAGGCCGCAGTAGTCATCCTTGAGCTCGGAGTCGATGAACGCGACACCGCCGGTGAGCACGAGCCCGCCACCGACCAACCACTCAGCATCCATCTCCAGGCCGTTGATGGTCGCCTTGGGCGAGTTCTGGATGATCGTCAGCCCGTTCGGGCCGAGGAACGAGAACTGGAAGTTATCCCACTTCTGCGTGAACACCGCGCCGTTCCAGCGCAGGCTGCCGCCCCAAGTCGTCTTCCAGCCGATCTCGTAGTTGTCCAGATAGTCCGCGAGGTACGGCGGGATGGCGGCGAAGCGATTGACGCCGCCCGGCCGGTAGCCGCGCGAGTACGTCGCGTAGACCATTCTGTCGGCATCGAACTTGTACGACACATTCACCTTGCCGATCGTGTCCTTCTCGTCGACGCGCCGCTGCAGATTCGTGCAGGGCGCAGTGCCGGTCTTGTTGACGAACGGCACCCAGCTCGACTCGTCGCCAACCGGATCGCCGGCGCTTATGCTGCACAGCGCCTCACCGTACTTACCGCTCGTGCTGTACCCGTCGCCGAAGCCGAAGAAGCCCTCGAGCGAGTTCTCCGCTTCGAACCAGCGGATGCCGCCGGTGACACTCAGCTTGTCGGTGATGTCGTAGGTCAGCTCGCCGAAGATCGCCTTGTCGCGATCGATGCGCTCCTGCTCGGTCAGCCAGATCGTGTCGGGCCAGCCCGACACCTCGAGAGTCGCTGCGAGGTTCCCGATCAGGTAACGCTGCTCGATGTCGTGCACCTGACGTTGCGCGAACAACCCGCCGACGAAGCGCAGGCGGTTTTCCGCGGGCGTTGCGAAGCGCAGCTCGTGCGTGTAGCGTCGATAGCGATCCTTGCCTTGAATGTACTGCGAGAAGTCGATGAACTCGCCGGCGTCGTCGTAGAAGTACGTCCCGAATCCACCGTCATACGCAACGTCGTACCAGTACGAGTAGTCGGAGTAGTCCGAGTCCGTATCCACCTTTCGGTTGAGGTAACCCCCGGCGTACGTGATGTCGAGATTCGCGATCTTGCCTTCGACCGTCAGCGCAGCCTGGTACCAGCGATCCTTCGACTTCTCCGGGAAGCGGTGCGAGACCTTCAGGTCGCCGACCGTCGGGTCGAAGCCGAACGTGCCGCGGGTCTTCTGCTCCTGGGCCATCAGCTGCGGCGTGATGCTCCAGTTGTCGTTGAGATCGAACTTGAGCGCGGCGCGGCCGCCGGTCGTGTCGGAGTCATTGTAATCGTCCTTCGGGTTCGCTACGTCGAGCGGCCCGATCAGGGTGACGGCCGAGCTCGGGAAGGTGCGCGGATGCGACACGTTGTCGATGAAGCCGGGGTCGTGCCGCTTCCAGCCGACGAGGCGCACCGCGGTGCTGTCGTTGATCGGCAGGTTCGCGTATCCCTGCACGAGGTAGCCGTTGCCGCCGTCGGTCATCGAGCTGCCTTCGAGGTCGTAGCCCGCCGAGAATCCCGTGGCGTCCGGCTTGTTCGTGATGATGCGGATCGTGCCCGCCTGCGAGCTCGCGCCGTACAGCGTGCCCTGCGGACCCGCCAGCGCTTCGACACGCGCAACGTCGTAGGGCTGGACGTCCAGCGCGCCCTGGATCGTGGTGATCGGCTGCTCATCGAGGTAGATGCCGACGCTCGGGAGCGAGCCTGAGTGGTTGCCATCGCCACCGCTCGCCACGCCACGCATGTACACCTGCGCGAAGCCGGGCCCGAACGTCTGGTACGACACGCTGGGCAGGTATTTGACGTAGTCCTCGAACCCTTTGATGTGCAGGTCTTCGAGCCGCTCGGTCCCGATCGCCTGGATGCTCAGCGGCACCTCCTGCAGGTTCTCGGTGCGCTTCTGCGCAGTCACGAGGACCTCCTCCAGCACCCCGCTTTGCTTTGCGGCTTCCTGTGCAAAGGCCGGTGTCGACGACAGGGCCGTCACCACTGCCGCGGCTATCAAAGAATCCCGTTTGAGCTTGCGCTTTCGGCTGCGAGTCATCGTTGTCTCCCCAATCGTTATGTACAGGAGTGTAAGCCAACGATCGTCGGCTTCAAAACTCCGGCACGTCCGGATATTGCTCGAGCACGGAGCCGAGCGCGCTTTTCAGCGGGTCCAGCCACGGCTCGTAGTTCCGCCAGTGATCGACACCTTCCCGGTAGATCGGCCGGCGCACCTGCTCAGAGCTGGCCGTGCGCACGGCGCGCTCGTTCTCGTAGAACCTGAGGCAGCGCTCGTCGAACGGCAGGCCGCAATAGTCGAGCACCCGACGCACCTCGCCCTCCGTGTCCGCGACCATGCGCTCGTAAATCACGCGATGCACGCACCCGGGCAGCACGGCATCGAAGTGCGCCATCAGCTCCACATAGTCGTGGTAGTAGCGACCGATCTCATTGAGGCTGTAAGTGAAGTGTTGACCGCGCGCGAAGTGCTGCTTGTATCCCGAAAAGCAGCAGCCCAGCGGGTGCCGCCGCGCGTCGATGATCTTCGCGCGGGGCAGGATCAGGTGGATCAGGCCCGTATGCGCGAAGTTGTTCGGCAGCTTGTCGATGAAGAACGGCGCGTCAGTCTTGCGATAGATACGCGTCTGCTCCAGGTAGCGCTCGCCGAGCGCACGCAACTTGTCCGCATCGAGCGCGGCGATCGGCTGTGGATACGTGCTGGCGCTGCGCGAGTGCGCCGCGCCCAACTCCCTGGCGATGTTGACGACGTCCGCCAGCTCCATCGTGCCCTCGACCAGTGGATGGCTCGACAGGATTTGCTCCAGCAGCGTCGAGCCGGAGCGCGGCAGGCCGACGACGAAGATCGGATCCGGGGCGCTCGCGCCCTGCCCCGCGCGCGCGGCGAAGAATTCCGGCGTGAACAGCGCCTTTGCGCGGCGCACTTGCTCGCTGTTCCAGTCGGCGTCGTGCCCGACGCCGGCGCGACGGATGCGATTGCCCTCTGCGTAGTGCTTGAACGATTCCGCGAACTGCCCCGCGTCCTCGAAGGCTTTGCCCAGCGCGAAATGAAACTGCAGCCGATCGTCGTCGGTGAGCTTGCCCTTCGCGAGCTGCGCCTGCATCGCTGCGATGTCCGCCTCCGTGAACCTGAACGTCTTCAGGTTTGCGAGGCTCCAGTACGCCTCGCCGAGATGCGGCGCGAGTTCGATGCTCTTGCGGTACGTCTGCACGCATTCGCCCTGGCGGTTCGTGGTCTTGAGCGCGTGCCCGTAGCTCATCCACACGCGCGCGTTCTGCGGATATTCGGCGAGGACCCCGGAATACAGCTGCAGGGCCGTGTCGTAGTCGCCGATGCTGCTGGCGATCGCCGCCTTGAGGGTGCGATAGCTCGGGTTGAGCGGATCGGCCTCGGTCAGCTTTTCGGCCTGCTTCCAGGCGGGCCCGGGCTTGCGCTGGCGATGCAGGATGACGGCGTAGTTGTGCCGCGCCGGGACGAAGCTCGGCGCCAGCTCCAGTGCGCGCTCGAGGAGGGTCTCGGCATCAGGGTAGCGATGCAATCGCGCCGCGACCTCCGCCAGCATGCGCAGCGCCGTGACGTCGGTCGGATGCTGCTTCAGGTGCGTGCGGAGCAACTGCTCCGCCATCGGAATGCGGTTCTCGCACAGCGCCGTCGCCGCTTCCATCAGCCGCGGGTCGTGCGTCGAGAATTTGATGTGCTGCGCGTAAGCATCGTCGGCACCGCTCGCATCGCCGGTCGCAGTGAGATGATCGCCGAGCGCGCGCCATGCATCCGGCATCTCGGGCTTGAGACTCACCGCGCGTCGCAATGCAGCGACGGCTCCTTCGCCATCGCGCTGCGCGCCGCGCGTCAACCCGAGTTCGTAGTGCGCAGCCGCCCAGTTCGGTTGTGATTGCGCCAGCGGTTCGAGAACGGCTTGCGATGCGGCAGCGTCGCCCGAGCGGCGATGCGCCACACCGAGCAGGAGCGTAGCCAAAGGGTGGCCCGGTGTGACCTTGAGGATTTCCGTTGCCTGCTCGACCGCAAGCTGCGGCTCCGAGGTCATCAGTCGCTGCGTGTGTGCCAGCGCTGTTTCGAGCGTTCCGACCGGTTCTGAAGATGCACTCATGCGAAGACTTCGGCTCGACCGGGAGATGATAGCCTAGTCCGCCATCATGTCCGCGCCCGCGTTGCTTTTTGCCGTCGATGCCCTGCCGAGTCCGATCGGCCGGATGCTGGTGGTCAGCGATTCCGCTCACTGCCTGCGCGGGCTGGGCTGGGAGGATCAGGAGGAACGGCTGCGCCGCGACCTCGCCCGCATTTACAGGCGTCCGCCGGAGCTCACGCGCAGCGCCGCGCCGGCCGCCACCCGCCGCGCGCTCGAGCGCTACTTTGCAGGCAAATTGCAGGCCATCGACGAGATTCCCGTCCAAACCGGCGGCACGCCGTTCCAGAGCAATGTGTGGCGCGCGCTGCGCAAAATCCCGGCCGGCACGACCCTGAGCTACGGACGCATGGCCACCCGACTCAAGTGTCCGCTCGCCGTGCGCGCGGTCGGCTTCGCGAACGGCTCGAATCCCGTGAGCATCGTCGTTCCCTGTCATCGCCTCATCGGCGCCGACGGCTCGCTCACCGGTTACGGCGGTGGACTCGAGCGCAAGCGCTGGTTGCTCGAACACGAAGGCTTCGAAGTGTCCGGCTGAAGCGCGGCGCAGAGGCCGTGCTACATTCCGCGGCCATGAAAACAACCCGCTGCCTGCTTTGCTGTGCCCTTCTCACGAGCGCGTGCGCAGGCACGCCGGCGCAGGATGAGCCCAAGCAAGAAAAGACAGCCGCAGCCGTTGCCATTGCGCCCGCGAATCCCTATCCATCGACGTACCAGGCAGCGGCCAGCACTGCGACGCTCATTCGCGGCGCGACTGTGCTCACCGGCACGGGCACACGGCTCGACGGCGCCGATGTGTTGATCGCGAACGGTCGCATCGAAGCAGTCGGGCCGAACCTGAGTGCGCCCGCAGGCGCGCGCGTGATCGACGCGAACGGCAAGTGGGTCACGCCCGGTTTGATCGACGTGCATTCGCACCTCGGCGTCTATCCCTCGCCCGGCGTCAATGCGCACGGCGACGGCAACGAGGCGACCGATCCCGTGACGCCGAACGTGTGGGCCGAGCATGGCGTGTGGCCGCAGGATCCCGGCTTCGAGACCGCGCTGGAAGGCGGCATCACCTCGCTGCAGATCCTGCCGGGTTCCGCCAACCTCATCGGCGGCCGCGGCGTCACGCTGAAGAACGTGCCGGCGACGACCTACCAGGCGATGAAGTTTCCGAATGCGCCGCAGGGCCTGAAGATGGCGTGCGGCGAGAACCCGAAGCGCGTCTACGGCCGCCAGCTGCGCGCTCCGAGCACGCGCATGGGCAACGTCGCGGGCTACCGCCAGGCGTTCGCGGACGCACAGGACTACCGCGAGCAGTGGAACAAGTACGAGCGCGATTTCGCGGCGTATCAGCAAAAGCACGCCGACAAGAGCAAGGACAAGGACAAGAAGGACGGCGACGACGCGGACGAGCCGCCGACGCCGCCGAAGCGCGACCTCAAGCTCGAGACGCTGGTCGCGGCGATGAGCGGCGACGTCAAAGTCCACATCCACTGCTACCGCTCCGACGAGATGGCGATCATGCTCGACCTGTCGAAGGAGTTCGGCTTCAAGATCGCCGCGTTCCATCACGCCATCGAGGCCTACAAGATCGCCGACAAGCTGGCGGCGAACGGCGTATGCGGCGCCGAGTGGGCCGACTGGTGGGGCAGCAAGATGGAAATGTTCGACGGCATCCAGGAGAACATCGCGCTGACCGACCTGCCCAAGGGCGGCTGCGCGATCGTGCACTCCGACTCCGATGAAGGCATTCAGCGCCTCAACCAGGAAGCCGCGAAGGCGATGTCGAGCGGCAATCGTATCGGGCTCGGCATCGCGCCCGAGCACGCGATCAGCTGGGTCACCGCGAATCCCGCGCGCGCGCTCGGCATAGATCAGCAAACGGGCACGCTCGAGCCCGGCAAGATGGCGGACGTGGTGATCTGGAACGGCACGCCGTTCAGCGTGTACGCGCTCGCGGAGCAGGTGTTCGTCGACGGCGTGATCGAGTTCGATCGCGCGAATCCAACGCCGCAACCGAGGTCCGACTTCCTGCTGGGCCAGCCGGGCGCAGGAGCGCAGCCATGAGAACCCTCGTTGCAATCGCGCTGCTGAGCTGCGCCGCGCTGGCGAATGCGCAGAACGTGCTGATCCGCGGCGCCACTGTTCATACCGCCGGCGACCAGGGTGTGCTGAACAATGCAGACGTGCTGGTCCGCGACGGCAAGATCGCCGCGGTGGGCAGCGGCTTGAGCGCGCCATCCGGCGTCACGACTGTCGCTGCAAACGGCCGCGCGCTCACGCCCGGGCTGTTCGGCGGCCTGTCTGCGATCGGGATCGAAGAGGTCAGCCTCGAGCCCACGACCGCGGACTCCGCCGTGATTCTCAGCGCGCCGGCGTTCGAGATGGAGTGGCGTCCCGAGTTCGATGTGACGAGCGCCTACAACCCGCGCTCGGTGCTCGTCCCGGTCGCGCGTATCGAAGGGCTGACGTGGACGATGCTCAGTCCTGGGAGCGATGACGGCGGAGCGTTGCTTACCGGCCAGGGCGGCGCCGTGACGCTCGATGGCCGCTACGACTCGGTGCTCGCCGGCACTCATGCGCTGTTCATCACCCTCGGCGGCGATGCGAACGCCCACTCGGCGGGAAGCCGCGCCGGACAGTGGATGCTGCTCGATCAGGCGATCCGCGAAACGCGCTCGCCGAGCACGCAGGATGAGCATCTGCTCCTGCATCCGCTGGGCCGGGAGGCGCTCGCGAAGTACCTGAATGGCGGTCGCGTCGTCTTCAACGTGAATCGCGCAGCCGACATCCGTCGCGCCGTCGCGTTCGCCAAGCGCAACGGCATGAAGCCGATCATCGCGGGCGGCGCCGAAGCGTGGGTCGTCGCCGACGAGCTCGCGCGCGAGAAAGTGCCGGTGCTGCTCGATGCGCTGGTGAATCTGCCGTACAACTTCG
Source organism: Steroidobacteraceae bacterium (assembly GCA_036004505.1). GTDB lineage: Bacteria > Pseudomonadota > Gammaproteobacteria > Steroidobacterales > Steroidobacteraceae > Steroidobacter. The sequence goes on along the minus strand of DASYRK010000050.1, from coordinate 24,878 downwards.
ACGACATTGCAGCGCGGCTCGACAACGCGACGCTGCTGAACAAGGCAGGCGTGCGCATTGCGTTCACGCAGTTCAACGAAAGTCACAACGCACGCAAGATCCGTCAGCTTGCGGGCAATGCAGTCGCTCACGGACTGCCGAAGGATGCGGCGATCGCCGCGCTGACGGCGGCGCCGGCGGAGATCTTCGGCCTCGCGGCCGAGCGCGGTCGCATCGCGCGCGGGCAGGTTGCGGACCTCGTACTGTGGAGCGGCGACCCGCTCGAAGTAACGAGCGCGGCAGACCAGGTGTGGATCGGCGGCCGCTCGGTGGAAATGCGCTCGCGCCAGACCGAGCTGCGCGATCGCTACCTCAAGCGCCTGCAATGACTGTAGGTCAGCCTGACCCGTCCCAGACCTTCTCCGCCTTCATCCCCGACACGAACAACGACCGGGCGTGCAGCCCGGTCTTGCCCATGCCCGACACTTCCACGAGCGATTCGAACGCCCGCGCGGCGCCGGCATGCTGGCACAGCTCGCGGATCGCGCCGCGCTGGGACAGGCTCTGCGCGACCTGCATCACGCCGATATCGCGCGTCCCCGCGATCACGACGATGCGATTCCCATCCGGCCCCGCGAAGGTCGAGAAGTACCCGTAGTCGCGAAACTCGCCGTCGGGCATCGCACCCATCGCGGTGCTGAGATAAGTGTGCTGGGTCTGATTGTCCACGAGCTCGTCGTACGAGCCGCCGGGCGCCACGCGCGACGCGGCGAACACGCGATCGCCGAGCATGCCGAGCCCGCTGATGTAGCCGATGTAGACGATGTGACTGTTCTTCAGCGAGTTCGCATCGAGCTGCGACATCAGCACGACGCGCACCGGCTTCGAGCTTCCCAGCACCGGCACGACGTCCTGCAGCGCGAAGGCGCTCGCCGCGGGCAGATACGTGAGATCGAGGTTGCGATAGCGCTGCATGAGCTGCGGATTCAGCTCGGCGTGATCGCGGAAATCCTCGTGCGAGTTGATGAAGAACTCGCGCACCAGCCGATCGATGTGACCGGTCTGCGGGTTCGCTTCGCCGAGCAGATAGTAGTCGCCGATCACGATCGTGATCGGCCGATCGTCATCGAGCACCGGCGCCCAGACTGCGCTGTTGCGCACCTCGCGCATGTCCCACTGCGCGCCGCCTGCGCTGAAGCCTGTTCCCAACAACGCGCCGACGACCAGCGCGCCGCAGATTGCGAGGCCGATGCCGAGCCAGTTCGCGCGGCGAACGGGCGGCACGGGCGGCGCAACGATCTCGCTCGCGGGCTCGACGGGATGCTCCAGCAGCAGTCGGTACTCGCCTTTCGGAATGACCACCTTCGCGCCGCCGCTCGCAGCGCGCGAATTGAACTCCTCGAGACGGCGACGCAGCTTGTGAACATAAACGCGCACGACCGCGTCCTGCGACACGTCGAAGGTCGGACTCTTGCCGAACACCTGCAGCGCGATCTCGGTTTCCTTCGGCGCATCGCCTTCGAGCGAGCGCGTCAGCAGGTAGTCGAACAGTCGCGACAACGTGCCGGGCTTGCCGAGCAGACCGCTGGCGCGGAATTGCTCGGCGTGGTGCGTCAATTCGTCGGATGGGGACACGGCGGGAGTCTCTGGACCTGCCTAATAGTAGCGGAAACCAATGGCATTCCACTGCAGCAGCGTCGCCACGAGCGCGACAAACAGCGCCACGGCCGCCGAATGCCGCAGCCGCCGGCCGATCGGCCAGGTCCGCTCGCGCCAGACCGGCACCAGTGTGGCAATCCCCAGGACGCTCAGGCCGGTCGCGACGACACCCACCGCCAGGGCGACTTTGAGCAGCGGCTGCGGATAGGTGTACACGAACTGATCCAGCGCCGACGGCGACGCGAACGGCAGCGCCCACGCGATCATCAGCACGATGAACAGCAGCCACGCAATGGCCGTGCCCGTGATCACCTGCGCGGAGCGCCGTTCGCCGACCGAGTGCGGCGGCACGGGCTCGCGCCGCAACGCAGCCGCGATCAGCAGGCCGATGCACGCGAGCACCATCGCACAGACCATCATCGCCAGCCACTGCATTGACGTGAAAAACCCGACGCGCTCGAACTCGCCGATTGGCGTGATGAGGTGCGTGATCGCGCCGCGCTCGTCGCGCAAAAACGCGATCGTCACGTCGCCATCGGCCTGGCGGAACAGATCCCTGCCCGCTTCCACGAGGCGCAACTCGGGACCGCCGAGCCGGATCGTGAGCGAGCCGTCCTGCGTGGCGACGATCGGCACGGCGCCGACGTTGACGATCTTCTCGAACTGCGTGTACGAGCGGCGCGTCGCGCGGTACTGCCCGGCGTACTCCTGCGCGCGGGTTGGCGTGTCCTTCGCCATCGGCGGCTCGGCTTGCGGCCACGGCCGGAAATACTTCGCGAAGATCTGTTCCGGCAACGCCACGATCAGGCGCTGGCCCGGTCCGCTGTTCGCAGCCACGAAAATGCCGAGGGTCCCCTGCTCGCCCAGGTCGTCGGTCACGACCAGGAACGAGCGGAAGTGCAGCGTGGCGCATGCGTGCGAAAGGTTGTCGAAGCCGAGTCGCTCGCTGATGCCGAGCGGCGAGTTGAAGAACCCGTGATGGATCGCCGGCATTCCCGGCGCGCTCTGCAACGACGGCTCGCGCAGTTGCGCGAACGTCGCTGTCTTTAGCACGCCCGCGGCTTCGAGGTGCTGCGGGTCGAGCAGCGCGAGCATGTAGCGCGCCATGTCCGCGGCCGTCGACACCGCAGCGCCCGCGGGCGCCATCGAAACGATGTGTTCGTGAGGCACCGTCTGCCACGCACCCTGGACCGATTCGATGTTCTGCGCCATGTGCGCGGCAAGCTCTGCAGGCATCGGCTGCGGCAGACCTTCGCGCGGCGCGTACTGCTCGCGAAACGTAGTGTGAGTCATGCCGAGCGGCTTCAGGATGTTCTGCTCGACGTAGCTCTCGTACTCCATGCCGGAGACGTTGGCGACGATCGCGCCGGCGAGTGCCGCGCCGTAGTTCGAGTAGGCCATCCGTTTGCCCGGCTCGCGCACGCGATGCGGCCGCCGCACGCGCAGCTGCTCGCTCAGCGACAGGAGCGGCGCGTTCTCGTCGACGAACAGACCCTGCAGCAGCTCCTCGAACCCGGCGGCGTGATTCATCAGGTCGACGATGCGGATCGGGTGCTCGAAGCCCTCGTCGGGCACGTCGAGCTCGTCCGGCAGGTGATCGTTGATGGGATCGTCGAGCTGCAGCCGTCCGCGCTCGGCGAGCTGCATGAGCGAGATCCACGTGAACGTCTTCGAGATCGAGCCAATGCGGAACAACGACTCTTTGGGATCGACGAGATGCCGCGGCTCGACGGTGTCGATGCCGTACCCCTTCACGAGCAGCGTTTCGCCGTTCCGCACGACAGCGACTTGCACGCCGGCGATCTGGTCGTGCGACATGTATGCGCCGACGACGCCGTCGACGAACGCTTCCAGGTTCGGGAGCTGCGTGTCCGCGCTCGCGTTCACCCACGCGAGCACGGCTAGCACCAGGACGATTCCCCCTTTCATGACTATTTATTCATCAGATAGGTGATGCCGAAGTTGAGGACCGCCTTCTCGTCCTGGTTGCCGTTCAGGCCCGAATCGGCGAGCGGCAGTTGCGCAGAGGCGCGCAGTACCCAACCGCCTCCGGCATCGAACAGCAGACGCGGCGTGAGATAGAAGATCGATCCGCCCGTGTCGGGGTCCAGCGTGCCGAAACTGTCGACCTGATCGTGCTGCGCCGAACGGTAGTTCGCTTCCAACACCGCATCCCACCGCGTGCCGAGCTTGTGTTCGTACGCGACGTTGAACAGCTTGATCCGGCCGTAGCGGTAACCGAAGTCGTTTCGCCCGGTATGGCGATACTGCGCGGAGGCAAATATCGCCGAGCGCGGATCGAACTGATACGAGCCGGACAGCCCGGCGAACCAATCCGTCGAGCCGGTGCCCGCCTGGACGTGCTCGTCCAGACGCTCGCCATTGCGACTGGCGTCGTTCTCGCCCCAGTTCGTTTTCACGCCCGCGACGGCGAAGATTGCGGAGCGAATGCCCACGGCACCATCGAATTCCGATGCCCACAGTTGCACTTGCCCGTAGATCTCTGGATCGGCCAAGCCGGAATGGCGAGTGCGCTCGCTCTCGCCTCCCTCCGTTTCGGTCAGCTCACGCTCGCTGTAAGGCACGCGCGCAAAGATGCTGAAGCGATCGGAAACGGCGTAGGCCCCGAGCAGCGTGATGCGCTGCTCGCGCAATTTGTCGAGCTCAGCGTCCGAACCCTGCGTCTTGTCGACCTGATCCCAGTCGACTGCAAGCCGCAGGCCGCTCTGCGCAATACCTTCCTTCCCCAGGGCATTGAACGTCGGATCGCCGCAACGACAGATGGAGCAAGCTGCGGCGGGTGCACTCAGAACGGCGCCGATACTGACGGCGCCCAACAGGGTCAACGGTCTCATGATCTTCATCTCCAAAAGCATGTCGCACGCTGAAATCGCGCGTGCACCGACTGGGCCGTCGGTTCAGATCAGTGCTTTCAGGCGAGGGTCGGCGGACCGCGGATGCGGTCGGAGCGCTGCGGACCGGCCAGGGGAATGGCTACGGCGCGCTCGGGAAGGAACTGCTCCGCCGCCTGGATGGCGACGGTGTCGAGATGCGGGATGTCGATGACCGCCGCAACTGCCGCGACGGCGAACGGGCAAGGCGGATCGAGATGCGCGTTGTGTTGCTGGTGGCCGTCACCGTGGCCGACATGGGCCACCGCAGCCACCTGCTCCGGACAGAACGCCAGCTCCAGGCCACTGGCCTGCGTGGCCAGCATGAAACCGACAGGCAGAAACGCGCGCGCCACCAAGAGCGGCAGCAGCCATCGCGCCCATTTCCTGAAGAGCCTTCGGTTCATGACGCGGCCGAGTATAGGGGGAAACCCCTAGGCCCGGCCAGTTGCCCTTTGGGTCGTAGCCTCGACCTCGCTTTCGGTGCGCAGCTCGCCCTCCCACTTGGAGACGACCGCCGTGGCGACACTGTTCCCGATCACGTTGGTCGCGGAGCGGCCCATGTCGAGGAAGTGATCGACGCCGAGCAGCAGCAGCAGACCGGTCTCGGGGATGTTGAACTGACCCAGGGTCGCGGCAATGACGACGAGCGAGGCGCGCGGCACGCCGGCCATGCCCTTCGACGTCAGCATCAGGATCGCGACCATCATCAGCTGCTGGCCGAACGACAGCTCGATGCCATACACCTGCGCGATGAACATCACCGCGAACGTGCAGTACATCATCGAGCCGTCGAGATTGAACGAATAGCCGAGCGGCAGCACGAAGCTCGCGACGCGGTTGCTGCAGCCGAAACGCTCCAGCTCTTCGAGCGTCTTCGGATACGCGGCCTCGGAGCTTGCAGTCGAGAACGCCAGGATCGTCGGCTCGCGTACGCGGCGGATCAGCCGCACGATGCGCGGACCGATGATGAGTCCGCCGAGCGTCACCAGCAGCGCCCACAGGATGATGAGGCCGAGATAGAACTCGCCCATGAATATGCCGTAGACGCCGACGATCTCGAGCCCCTCCTTCGCGACGCTGCCGGCCAGCGCGCCGAACACCGCGAGCGGCGCGAACAGCATCACGTAGCCGGTCACCTTCAGCATGATGTGCGAGACGGAGTCGAGCACGTCGACCACTACGCGGCCGCGCTCGCCGAGCGCCGCCATCGCGACGCCGAAGAACAGCGAGAACACGACGATCTGCAGGATCTCGTTGCGGCTCATCGCGTCGGCCATGCTGGTCGGGATCAGGTGCTCGATGAATCCCTTGAGCGTCAGCGCCCCACCCTGCACGCCGGAGCTCGCCGCGGCGGCCGCTTCCGGGATCTCGAGCTGCATGACTTTGCCGGGCTCGAGCGTCTCGACCAGGATCAGGCCGAGCGTCAGCGACAGCAGCGAGGCGAAGATGAACCAGCCGAGCGCCTTGCCGCCAACGCGTCCGACCGTGTTGATGTCGCCCATCTTGGCGATGCCGACCACCAGGGTCGAGAACACCAAAGGCGCGATGATCATTTTGATCAGGCGCAGGAACGCGAAGGGAAGCAATTCGACGCGGGCGGCAAACGCTGCCGCCGACCCGGAGAACGAGCTGTTGACGACGTAGCCGGCGACGATGCCGATCACCAGCGCGATGAGGATGTACTGCGTCAGGCGTTTCGTCATCAGCTCTCCTAAACGTCAGCGCACGAGCGCCAGCAACGCGACGCCGGCGATGATCCGGTACCACGCAAAGATCGTGAAGCGATGTGTCCGGATGTACGTCAACAGCCACTTCACCGCGATGAAGGCCACGATCGCCGAAACGACGAAGCCCACGCCAAGGTCCGTCCAATGCTCCTGTGCGAGCTGGTCGTGACGATAAAGGTTCAACAGCTCGTAAGCCGTCGCCGCGAACATCGTCGGAATCGCCAGCAGGAACGAAAACTCCGCCGCTGCCGGCCGCGAAGTCATCCCCGCCAGCATCGCCGCGAACAGCGTCGCGGCGGAGCGCGACGTGCCCGGAAACACTGCAGCGACGATCTGCGCGATGCCGACCCAGTTCGCAACGCTCCAGGTGAGCTGCTCGCTCTTCGGCTTGCGTTCCGTGTAGGCCTCGATCACGAAGATCGCGACGCCGCCGATGACCATCGCCCAGGCGACCGGCGCCACGGTTTCCGGCAGCTCCAGTCCCATCAGCTTCGCCGCGAGGCCGCCGACCATCGTGATGACGAACGCCGCGAGCAGCTTGAACAGATAATCACGATTGGCGGGCTGCGCGAGGTTCAACGTCAGCTGCCACAACCGCTGCCAGTAGATGGCGACGACTGCAAGGATGGCCCCCGCCTGGATGGCGACGGTGAACAGCTCGGAGCGCGGACCGAGCCAGTGCTGCGCGATCAGCAGGTGGCCGGTGCTGGAGATCGGCAGGAATTCGCTGATGCCCTCGATGACCCCGAGCAGAATGACCTGAAGCAGATTGTCCACGCGCCTACCATCTGGCCGAGCAATCGGCGAATGATAGGGCAATCCTCACTTCGGCGGTTGGTTCTGGATCACCGTCACCGCGGGCGAATTCTTCAAATCCTGGACCGGAGCGCTGCTGCTGTTCTTGGGAGAGCGCTTGCCGTCGGAGCGTTCGACGATGTGCGAGCCGGTCGGCTTGTAGGTCGGCCGGGAAATCGTCTCGACGGACTCGTCTTTCTTTGCGGGCGCCGCGCACGCGCACAGATGGCCTGCGACCAGCAGCGCCATGAAGGCTTTGCCGGGCAATGAACTGCTCATGGCACATCTCCCTGCAGCGAATTGGATTGCGTTCCCCGCCGCGATCGTAACGCCGAGCCCGCACCGAGCGCGAGGCCGCCGAGCAAAATCGCAAGGCTCAGTACTATGACCGGCCAGTTGCCGAATCGGGCGTACGGCGTCAAGCCGGCGCGGGGCTGAACGCTGCCGGTGAGCACGCCCGGCTGAAAGCGCGGCAATGTCGAAGTTACGCGGCCATCCGGGCCGATGATCGCCGAGATGCCGTCGTTCGCGGCGCGCAGCATCGTGCGGCCCGCCTCCAGGGCGCGCATGCGGGTGATCTGCAGATGCTGATGAGCGGCGGTCGAATCGCCGAACCACGCATCGTTGGTGACATTGACGAGCAGCGTCGCGTCCCTCAGCACCGCGAGCTGATCCGACGCATAGGCGTCCTCGTAGCAGATCGTGACGCCGAGCTTCTGGCCGCCGGCATCCAGCGCCGGCTGCGAAGCGCCTCCCGCCTCGAAGCCGCTGTATGGCAGGTCCATGCCCCTGAGCCAGTCGCGCATCCACTCCGGCACGGGAAAGAATTCCGCGAGCGGCACGAGCCTGCGCTTCGCGTACCACTGCGGCTCGTCGCCGAGCGCGAGCACCGCGTTGTAGTAGATCTCACGCCGCGGATCGCGGCGCAGCTGCCCGAGCACCAGCGTCGAGCCGGCGCGCTTCGTGGCATCCCATTCCGGTCCGAGAAAGCCGCCGAGCATGTGCACCGGCGCGGCGAGCGCCGATTCCGGCCAGACGATGATCTTCGCGCCGAGATGCGGCGTCGTGAGATCGCGATACAGCGTGAGCGTCGCTTCGAACTGCTCCTGGTCCCACTTCATTTCCTGCGGGACCGCGCCCTGCACGATCGCGACCGTCACCGGCGCGCCGGTGGGTTGCGTCCATTCGTGATTCCACAACGCGAAGCCGAGGATCCAGACGGCGACGAGCGCACTGCCCGAGGCGATGCGATCACGCGAGGTGCCGAACAGGAACGCAACGAGCGCGCCTGCGGTCAGCGCCACGACAAACGTCACCGCATAGACGCCGCCGAGCGGAGCGATCGCGGCGAGCGGTGCATCGGTCTGCGTGTAGCCCAGCGCGAGCCACGGGAAGCCGCTGAGGAACCAGCCCCGGAACCACTCGACCAGCGCAATCGCCGACGGCAGCAGCAGCAGCCAGCGCACCGCGCCTTGCACGCGAACCCAGCGTGTGAGCACGTACCCGAGCAGCGCCATATATGTGCCCATGACTGCAGCGATGATCACAATCACGAAGATCGTGAGCACGATCGGCGCACGCCCGATCTCGTACACGCTGTGGTACAGCCAATAGGTGCCGGCGAGGAAGGTGCCGGCCGTGAACAGGAATCCGCTCCACGCCGCGCGGCGCGGCGTCGCTGCGTGCCACACGGCGAAAAGATATGCGGTGCCTAGGATCGCCAGCGGCCACCAGCCGAACGGTGCGAAGGCGAACGCGACGCTGGCGCCGACCGGCAGCGCCAGCCAGGCAGCCAGGCGTGTCTGCAGAAACTGCTTCACTCTTCCTTCGGCACGATGTCGCGCGGCGTGATGACGCGCAGCATGTCGAGGCGGCGGCGGTCGGCGCGCAACACCTTGAACTCCAGCCCGCCGAGCACGAACGACTCGCCGCGCCGCGGCAGCCGGCCGAGATAGTTCATCGCGAGGCCACCGATGGTGTCGAACTCCTCGTCGCTGAACTCGCTGCCGAAGAACGTGTTGAACTCATCGATGCGCGTCTGCGCCTTGACGCTGAACTGGCGCTCGCCTTCCTTGCGGATGTCGAGATCGTCCTCGACGTCGTACTCGTCGCCGATGTCGCCGACGATCTGCTCGAGCACGTCCTCGATCGTCACCAGCCCGGCGACGCCGCCGTACTCGTCGACCACGACCGCCATGTGGTGATGGCTGACGCGGAACTCCTTGAGCAGCACGTTGAGGCGCTTGCTCTCCGGAATGAACGCGACCGGGCGCAGCACTTCCTTGATGTCGAAGTCCTCGCCGCCGCCTTCGCCGAAATAGCGCAGCAGGTCCTTCGCCAGCAGGATGCCGACGACCTGGTCGCGATCCTCGCCGATCACCGGGAAGCGCGAGTGGCCCGACTCGATGACGATCGGCAAGATGTCCTCGGGCGGGTCGTCGCGGTTGACGATCGTCATCTGCGAGCGCGGCACCATGATGTCGCGCACCTGCAGCTCCGCGACGCGCAGCACGCCTTCCAGCATCTCGAACGCGTCGGCGTTGATCAGGCCGCGCGCCCGCGCTTGCGCTAACGTCTCGATCAGGCCATCGATGTCGCGCGGCTCGCCGCTCAGCGTATCGGTGATCCGCCGCAGCCAGCGGCCGGTCGAGCCTTGGTCTTCAGCCATAGGGATTCGGCATTCCGAGTTGAGCCAGGATCTTGGTTTCGCGCGCTTCCATGCGCTGCGCGTCGCGATCGTTCTCGTGATCGTAGCCGAGCAGGTGCAGGACGCCATGCACGACCATGTGCGCCCAATGGGCCGACGGCGACTTGCCCTGTTCGCGCGCCTCGCGCGCCACGACCGGCGCGCAGATCGCCAGATCGCCCAGGACCGGCGCTTCGGCCGCAAAGGACAGCACATTCGTCGGCTTGTCCTTGCCGCGCCACGTGCGATTCAGCTTGCGGCTTTCCGCCGCGCCGACCACGCGAATCGTCAGCTCGGTGTGTCTGGACCTACGGCCCGAAGAGCCGCGCGCGAACGCGGCGTTCGCCCAGCGCGCGAAGCTGCGCGCGTGCGGAACTCCGGCCCTGCGAGTTGCGATCTGCACGGTCACAATCACTCGCGCTCGCCCTTCTCGTACGCCTGCACGATGCGTTGCACGAGCGGATGGCGGACGACGTCCTTCGACGTGAAATGCGTGAACGCGACGCCCTCCACGCCCGGCAGCACGTTCATCACGTGCCTGAGGCCGGAGAGCTGCTGCTTGGGCAGGTCGGTCTGCGTGATGTCGCCGGTCACGACCGACTTCGAGCCGAAGCCCATGCGCGTGAGGAACATCTTCATCTGCTCGACCGAGGTGTTCTGCGCCTCGTCGAGAATGATGAACGAGTCGTTGAGCGAGCGGCCGCGCATGAAGGCGAGCGGCGCGATCTCGATCACCTGCCGCTCGATCGCGCGCGCGACGCGGTCGAAGCCCATCATGTCGTAGAGCGCGTCGTACATCGGCCGCAGGTATGGATCGACCTTCTGCCCGATGTCGCCCGGCAGGAAGCCGAGCCGCTCGCCCGCTTCGACGGCCGGACGCACGAGCACGATGCGGCGCACGCGATCGGTCTGCAGCGCCTCGACCGCGCACGCGACGGCGAGATACGTCTTGCCGGTGCCGGCGGGTCCGATACCGAACGTGAGATCGCACGTGTGAATGTTCGCCAGGTACTGGCGTTGATTGGCGCCGCGGCCGCGAACGCCGCCGCGCTGCGTGTGAATCGTCACCTCGTCGGCCGCGCGCGTGACGACGATCGGCGCGGGCTCCATGCCAGCTTCCTGGACCGCGAGATGCACGCGATCGGGCGTCAACGATTCGCTCGCCGAGAGATCGAACAGATGCCGCAGCACGTGCTCGGCCATGACCGTCGCCTCGGGAGTGCCGGAAACTTCCACCCAGCCGCCGCGCCGCCGCACCTGCACGTTCAGGCGCTGCTCGACCTGACGCAGGTTCTCGTCCATGGGGCCGACGAAGTTGGCGAGCCGTGCATTGTCGACCGGCTCGAACGCGAGATCGCGCGTTGCGATGGATGCGCTCATGCAAGCCGGCCGCGCAGCGAGTTCGGCAGTGCCTCCGTGATCAGAACGTCCGCGAATCGGTTGAGCAACGCCTGCGGGCCGTCGAAGTTCACCCAGCGCATGTTCTCGGTGCGCCCGGCGAGCTGCTGCGAGTCTTTCTTGGACGGCCGCTCGACCAGCACGCGCTGCTTCGTTCCGACCATCGCGCGGCTGATCGCCTGCGCCTGGCCGTCGACGCGCTCCTGCAGGGCCGAGAGCCGCTGCTGCTTCTCTTCGTGGGTCACGTCATCCGGCAACGACGCGGCGGGCGTCCCGGGCCGGCGGCTGTAGATGAAGCTGAACGACTGGTCGAAGCCGACGTCCGCGATCAGGCTCATCGTGGCGTCGAAGTCGCGCTGCGTCTCGCCCGGGAAGCCGACGATGAAGTCGGACGACAGGCTGATCTGCGGACGCACGGCGCGGAGCTTGCGGATCTTCTGCTTGTACTCGAGCGTGGTGTAGCCGCGCTTCATCGCCGAGAGAATGCGGTCCGAGCCGGACTGCACCGGCAGATGCAGATAGTTGGCGAGCTGCGGAATGTCGCGGTACGCCTCGATCAGCGAGTCCTTGAATTCCACCGGATGCGACGTCGTGAAACGGATGCGCTCGATGCCCGGGACTTCGGCGACGTAGTAGATCAGCGTGCCGAGATCGCACAGCGCGCCGTCTTCCATCGGCCCGTTGTAGGCGTTGACGTTCTGGCCGAGCAGCGTGATCTCGCGGACGCCCTGGCGCGCAAGGCTGCGGATCTCGGTCATGACGGACTCGAACGGACGGCTCACTTCCTCGCCGCGCGTGTACGGCACGACGCAGAACGTGCAGTACTTGCTGCAGCCTTCCATGATCGACACGAAGGCCGTCGCGCCTTCGGCGCGCGGCTCGGGCAGCGCGTCGAACTTCTCGATCTCGGGGAAGCTGACGTCGACGACGGAACGGCCGGAGCTCTTGAGCTCGTCGATCATCTGCGGCAGGCGATGCAGCGTCTGCGGTCCGAACACCAGGTCGACGTACGGCGCACGCTTCGTGATGCCGTCGCCCTCCTGGCTCGCGACGCAGCCGCCAACGCCGATCAGCAGGTGCGGTTTGGCCTTCTTGAGCTGCTTCCAGCCGCCAAGCTGCGAGAACACCTTCTCCTGCGCCTTCTCGCGCACGGAGCAGGTGTTGAGCAGCAGCAGGTCGGCCTGCGCCGGGTCATCGGTCAGCTCATAGCCCTGCGACTCGCGTAGCACGTCCACCATCTTGGCGGAGTCGTACTCGTTCATCTGGCAGCCGAACGTTCGAATGTAGAGAAGTGGCACAGCTATGTGCCCTAACCGCCTGATTTGACGAAATAACCGCTAGAAAGGGATGTCGTCGTCGAATTCACCGCCGCCGCCGCCCGCGTCATCCACGTTGGCCGTGGAGCGATCTGGCCCGTCGGAGACCGGGGCCTGCCGGGCCGCGCTGCGCGGCTCACGGGGCTCGCTGGACGCCCCACCGCCGCCGCCACGGCCGCCCAGCATCTGCATCTGGTCGGCGATGATCTCGGTCGTATAGCGGTCCTTGCCTTCCTTGTCCTGCCATTTACGGGTGCGGATCTTGCCTTCGATGTAGACCTGCGAGCCCTTGCGCAGGTACTCGGCGGCGATTTCGCCCAGCTTGTCGTACATGACGATGCTGTGCCACTCGGTGCGCTCCTGCATGTCGCCGGTCTGCTTGTCCTTCCAGGACTCGCTCGTGGCGACGCGGATGTTGGTGACGGCCTTGCCGCTCGGCATATAGCGCGTGTCCGGATCCGCCCCGAGGTTGCCCACCAGGATGACTTTGTTGATGCCGCGCGCCATGACCGACCCCTCGTTCAGGAAGGGGCGAATTGTAGCGGGTGCGGGACCGCAGGGGCTGGGAGATTTCGGGGCCAGACGCGGACTTTGCGGCGCGGTCGCCCGCGCCCTTATATTGATCGGTCCCGAAACGCCCTCAACTCTTGAGGCCCAATGCCTTCGATCCTCATCCGCGGCGCCCGGACCCACAACCTCCGCAATATCGACCTGGAGTTGCCGCGGGACCGCCTGATCGTGTTCACGGGGCTGTCCGGGTCGGGCAAGTCCTCGCTCGCGTTCGACACGATCTACGCGGAGGGCCAGCGCCGCTACGTGGAGTCGCTATCGGCCTACGCGCGCCAGTTCCTGTCGATGATGGAAAAACCCGACGTCGACTCGATCGAGGGCCTGTCGCCGGCGATCGCGATCGAGCAGAAGTCGACGTCTCACAACCCGCGCTCGACGGTCGGCACGGTCACGGAAATCTACGACCACTTGCGACTGCTGTTCGCGCGCGTCGGCATTCCGCGCTGCCCTGACCACGGCATCGATCTGCTGGCGCAGACGGTGAGCCAGATGGTGGACCAGGTGCTGCGACTGCCGGAGGGCACGCCGATCCTGCTGCTCGCACCGTTGATCGATGCACGCAAAGGCGAGCACGCGCACGTGATCGAGCAGCTGCGCGGCCAGGGCTTCGTGCGCGCACGCATCGACGGCATCGTGACCGAGCTGGAGACGCCGCCGAAGCTCGATGCGAAAAAGAAGCACACGATCGAGGCAGTCGTGGACCGGCTCAAAGTGCGCGCCGACGTCGGCCAGCGCCTGGCGGAGTCGTTCGAGACAGCGCTGCGGCTCGCGGACGGCGTGGCCCGCGTCTCGCTCATGGACGAGCCGAAGAAGCCCGAGCTCGTGTTCTCGGACAAGTTCGCGTGCCCGATCTGCGGCTACAGCATTGCGGAGCTCGAGCCGCGGCTGTTCTCCTTCAACAACCCGGCGGGCGCGTGTCCGACGTGCTCGGGTCTCGGCGTGCAGCAGTTCTTCGATCCGGCGCGCGTCGTTCATCACGCGCACCTGTCGCTCGCCGGCGGCGCGATCCGCGGCTGGGATCGACGCAACGCGTATTACTTCGCGCTCGTGCAGTCGCTCGCGCGGTACTACAAGTTCGACGTCGAGGAGCCGTGGCAGGACCTGGCGCCGAAGCATCAGAAGGTGGTCCTGTACGGCAGCGGCGACGACAAGATCGATTTCCGCTACGTCGACGCGCGCGGCGGCACGATGCGTCGCGCACACAAGTGGGAAGGCGTAATCCCGAACCTCGAGCGCCGCTACCGCGAAACCGAATCGCTCGCGGTGCGCGAAGAGCTCGCGAAGTATCTGAGCAATCAGCCTTGTCCGGAATGCGGCGGCACGCGCCTCAACCGCGCCGCGCGCAACGTGTTCGTTGCCGAGCGCACGCTTCCCGAGATCGCCAAGCTCGCGGTGAGCGACGCCCTCGACTTCAGCGACAGCCTGAAACTGGCAGGCTGGCGCGGCGAGATCGCCGCGAAAATCGTCAAGGAGATCCACGAGCGCCTGCGGTTCCTCAGCGACGTCGGCCTGGACTACCTCACATTGGATCGCAGCGCCGACACGCTTTCGGGCGGCGAGGCGCAGCGCATCCGGCTGGCGAGCCAGATCGGCTCCGGACTCGTCGGCGTGATGTACATTCTCGATGAGCCGTCGATCGGCTTGCACCAGCGCGACAACGACCGGCTGCTGCGTACGCTGAATCGCCTGCGCGACCTCGGCAACACCGTGATCGTCGTCGAGCACGACGAAGATGCGATCCGTCACGCCGACCACGTCGTCGATCTGGGTCCGGGCGCCGGCGTGCACGGCGGACGCGTCATCGTGCAAGGCACGCCCGACGAGATCGCTGCGTGCAAGGACTCGATCACCGGGCAATACCTCTGCGGCGCGCGCTCCATCGCGATCCCGCAGATGCGCACGCCGCGGCAGGACGAGCGCAAGCTGCGCATCAGCAACGCACGCGGCAACAACCTGCGCAACGTCACCGTCGACATCCCGCTCGGCGTGATGACGTGCGTCACTGGCGTTTCCGGCTCCGGCAAGTCGACGCTCGTCAACGACACGCTGTACCAGTACGTCGCGCGCAAGCTCAACGACGCTTCGACGGACCCGGCGCCGAACGACGGTGTCGAAGGCCTCGAGCACATCGATCGCGTCATCGACATCGATCAGAGCCCGATCGGCCGCACGCCGCGCTCCAATCCCGCGACGTACACCGGATTGTTCACGCCGATCCGCGACATCTTCGCCGCGGTTCCGGAAGCGCGCGCCCGCGGCTACGAGGCCGGCCGTTTCAGCTTCAACGTCAAGGGCGGCCGCTGCGAAGCGTGCCAGGGCGATGGCGTGATCAAGGTCGAAATGCACTTCCTGCCGGACGTGTACGTGCCGTGCGACGTCTGCAAAGGCCGGCGCTACAACCGCGAGACGCTCGAGATCCGTTTCAAGGGCAAGAACATCAACGAAGTGCTGGAGATGACGGTCGAGGACGCGCTCGATTTCTTCCGCCACGCGCCGGCGATCGCGCCGAAGCTGCAGACGCTGCTGGACGTCGGCCTCTCATACATCCGCCTCGGACAGAACGCGACGACGCTCTCGGGCGGCGAAGCGCAGCGCGTGAAGCTCGCGAAGGAGCTGTCGAAGCGCTCCACCGGACGCACGCTCTACATCCTCGACGAGCCGACGACCGGCCTGCACTTCTACGACATCGAGCAGCTGCTCGGCGTCCTGCACCGGCTGCGCGACGAGGGCAACACGATCGTCGTGATCGAGCACAACCTCGACGTGATCAAGACGGCGGACTGGATCATCGACCTCGGGCCGGAGGGCGGCGCCGGCGGCGGCACCATCGTCGCGACGGGCACGCCGGAAGAGATCGCAGCGAACGAGAAGTCGTTTACGGGGCACTATCTGCGGGCGGCGATGCAGCGCAAAGTGAAGCCGCAGCGCAAGAAAATCGCCTGACGCTCATCTTCCCGCCCTGGGCTTGCCCGACACGAACACCTGGTGCACTTCGCCCTGGGAAATCGATTCCTTGAACTTGCCACCCGTGTACGCGCCGACGATCGAGCGCCAGAACTGCACGGCCGGCTTGTTGTAGACGAACTCCACGATCTCCCACGTGCCGGCGAAGCGATTGAAGATCAGCGCGGCGGCGTCGCGGCCGATGCCGAGGCGGCGCGAGCGCGGCGAGATGAAGAAATCGGCCATGCGGAAGTCGACCTGCGCCCGCTGATGCCGCGGCGGGCGGCTCACCAGCGCGAAGCCGGCGGGCTTGTCGTTCTTCAGGATGATGAGCGGATGCGAGGTGTCGTCTGCGAACCAGCGCGCCATGAGCTCCTGCTCGCGCTCGCCGTACTCGCCCTTGGCCGGGAACATCCCGGTGTTCATGCTCTGCTGGGAAAGGTCTTCGAGGTATTCCGGATACTGCGCCTGGATCCAGGTGCGATCCTGCGGAGAGTTCTGCGCGTCGCGGATGCTGACTGTCACGGCCCACCTCCCAGGGAGGCTCCGCTCCGTGAGATACCGGGCGGGGAGCTCCCGCCCGGTATCCTATATCGACGAGTGACGTCGACTCAGTAGTGGTTACTGCTGCTTCGGCTCAGCGGGCGGCTGATCAGCGGGCGGCGTCTCGGCCGGAGTGGCTGATTCGCTGGCCGCATTGGCGGCATCGTTGGTGGCAGCATTCGGGTCAGCGGGCGCCGGTGCAGTTTCTGCCGGAGCGGCAGCCTGATCGGCCGGAGCGGCCTCTTCCTTCTTCGCGCAAGCGGCCAACGACAGCGACAGCGCGATAGCGGCGAGAATCATTTTTGTGTTCATGTGAATGATCACCCTTGTGACTGATGAAGGTGGACAGGGAACGCGCAGGATTCTAGTGTGTTCCCGCAGTGATTTGAACCTGGAAATTCCAGTGTTTCGCGCGCCGTGTGCACGCGGCGACATTGACGAAATATTGACATGACGAAACGTTGACATCTCGACGAGAGCGCACGGCCATGCTCGCTTCACTCTTCGACGAACACATCCGCATCCAGCGTCAGCGCACCGACGAAGCGATGGCGCTCTGCGAGTTCGACACGCTCGCGATCCACGCGGGCAGCCCGCACATGCTGTTCCTCGACGACCATCCGTATCCGTTCAAGCCGAATCCGCATTTCAAGTTGTGGCTGCCGCTCGAAGATGCGGTCGATTGCTGGCTGGTCTATCGGCCGGGCGAGAAGCCGCGGCTGATCTTCCTGCAACCGGCTGACTACTGGCACAAGCCGCCCTCGCTGCCGCACGGCTTCTGGACGCATCACTTCCAGATCGAAGTCATTCGCGAGCCCGCGGAAGCGCGCCGCCATCTCACGCACCTGGGGCGCTGTGCACTCATCGGTGAATGGCAACAGCAGTTCGCCGAGTGGGGTTTCGCGGAAAGCAACCCGGAAACGCTGCTCCACCGGCTGCACTATCCGCGCGCGATCAAGACCGAATACGAGCTCGAGTGCATGCGCCAAGCGTCGCACTCCGCGGCGCGCGGGCACGTTGCGGCCGAAGCCGCATTCCGCGCCGGCAAGTCGGAGTACGAGATTCACATGACGTACGTGCGCGCCACGGGACACTCCGAGCGCGAGCTGCCCTACTCCAACATCGTGGCGCTCAATACGAACGCCTCGGTCCTGCACTATCAGCACCAGGAGCGCGAAACGCCGGCAGAGCACCGCTCATTCCTGATCGACGCGGGCGCGCAGTTCCACACGTACGCGGCCGACGTCACGCGAACCTACGCGTTCGCCGATGGTGACTTCGCAGCGCTCGTCGCCGGCATGGAGTCGCTGCAACTGCAGCTGTGCGCGGAAGTTCGCGACGGTGTCGACTACGCGAAGATTCACGTCGATGCGCACATGCGCATCGCAGGTCTGCTGCACGACTCCGGAGTCATCACGTTGTCGGCCGCGGATGCGGTGACGAGCGGCCTGTCGGCCGTGTTCTTCCCGCACGGCGTCGGCCACTTGCTCGGCCTGCAGGTGCACGACGTCTCGGGATTCAGTGTGGATGCAACGGGCACGCAGAAAGCGCGTCCGGCGGGTCACCCGTACCTGCGGCTCACGCGCACGCTCGAACCGGGCTTCGTGGTGACGATCGAGCCGGGCCTGTATTTCATCGATATGCTGCTCGAGGAAGCGCGCAACGGCGCGCATGGCCGGCACATCAACTGGCACCGGGTCGAGGAGTTCCGGCCCTACGGCGGCATCCGCGT
Organism: Steroidobacteraceae bacterium; assembly: GCA_036004505.1. Lineage (GTDB taxonomy): Bacteria > Pseudomonadota > Gammaproteobacteria > Steroidobacterales > Steroidobacteraceae > Steroidobacter. The sequence continues at coordinate 6,636 of DASYRK010000050.1, read as the reverse complement.
CGAAGACGACGTCGCCTGCACCGCCGGCGAGCCGGAGAACCTCACTCGCGCGGCGTTCGCGGCACTCGCGTAGCTAGCGGTTCTTCAACAGATCGCGGATCTCTTCCAGCAGCACTTCCTGCCGCGGCGGAGCCGCCGGGGCCGCCGGCTTGGCCTCTTCCTTGCGACGCAGGCGGTTGATGAGTTTCACGATCATGAAGATCGCGAACGCGACGATGATGAAATCGAACAGCGCCTGCAGGAACACGCCGTAGCGGATCGTCACCGCCTCGGCGCCCTCGCGCATCGACGGTAACGTGGCCGCGAGCTTGGTGAAGTCGACGCCGCCGATGACGTAGCCGAGCGGCGGCGTGACCACGTCGCTGACCAGCGAGCTGACGATCTTGCCGAACGCCGCGCCGATGATGATGCCGACTGCCATGTCGACGACGTTGCCCTTGACCGCAAATTCGCGGAATTCTTTGACGATGCTCATCGCAGGCCCCCTTCGGGTTTATTGGGATCAGGTCAGTCGGTTGATGCCGTTGTACGCGGCGACACGATACGCCTCGGCCATCGTCGGATAATTGAATGTCGTGCCGGTGAAGTAGCGGATGTCGTTGAGGTCGGCGCTCGCCATCACGGTCTGGCCGATGTGTACGATCTCGGAAGCGCCGTCGCCGAAGCAGTGCACGCCGAGCACGGCGAGAGTCTCGGCATGGAAGATGATCTTGAGCATGCCGACGCGCTCCTCGGTCATCTGCGCGCGCGCCAGGTTCTTGAACGCGCAGTGCCCGACCTCGTACGGCACCTTCGCTTCCTGCAGCTCGCGCTCGCCGCGGCCGATCGAGGAGATCTCCGGGATCGTGTAGATCCCGCTCGGAATCATCTCCAGCCGATGCGGCGCCACGTTCGGATCGAGAATGTGCGCGACCGCGTGCGAGCCCTGTACGTAGGCCGCGCTCGCCAGCGCCGGTGGACCGACGATGTCGCCGACGGCATAGATGTGCGGCACGGTCGTCTGGTACTGACGATTGACGGCGATCTGCCCGCGCTGGTTGCTGGTGAGCCCGGCGTTCTCGAGCTTGAGCGCATTGGAGTTGCCGGTGCGGCCGTTCGCCCACAGCAACACGTCGGATTTGATCTTGCGGCCCGACTCCAGGTGCAGCACCACGTCGCGCTCGCGCGCTTCGAGCTCCTTGAACTGCTCGTTGTGGCGAATCACGCAGCCCTGCTCGCGCAGGTGATACGACAGCGCCTCGGCGATCTCGTCGTCGAGAAATGACAGCAACCTGTCCTGCGTGTTGACCAGCGTCACCTTGACGCCGAGGTTCACGAAGATGGAGGCGTACTCGCAGCCGATGACGCCGGCGCCGTAGATCGTGACCGAGAACGGATGCTGGCTGTAGTGCAGGATCGTATCGCTGTCGCGGACGCGATCGTGCGTGAAATCGAGCTCTGGCGGATGATACGGCCGCGAGCCCGCTGCAATGACGATGTGACGACCCGCGACGCGCACCGGCTTGCCGTTCGCGGGCTGCACTTCGAGCGTGTTCGCATCCACGAACGACGCTTCGCCCGAGTACAGCGGCACGCGGTTGCGCTCGTAGAAGCGATGACGCGTGGCGACCTGGTTCTCGATCACCTTGTTCGCCGTCGACAGCAGCTGCGGATACGTCAGGCTCGAGGACTCGCTGAACTCGCGCAGCAGCGGATTGCGCCGCACGTCGTGCAGGATCTTCGCCGCGTGGCGCAGCGCCTTGCTCGGGATCGTGCCCCAGTGGGTCGTGCCGCCGCCGACTTCGTAGTAGCGCTCGACCACCGCGACGCTCTTGTGATGCTTGGCGGCGGTCATGGCGGCGCCCTCGCCCGCCGGACCGCTGCCGATGACGACTACGTCGAACTGTTCCATGGGGCGCGATGATACCGAAAGGGTCGCCGTGCACTACCATACGGACATGAAGCATTGCCTCGTCCTGCTGTGCCTGCTGACCCCCGGCCTCGCTTGCGCCGAATGGCTGGAACGAGTCGAAGACGGGATCATGGGTACGCGCATCTCGGTCGAGCTGTGGGCCGACGACAAGGCGCCGGGACAGGCCGCGATCGAGGCCGTGCTCGCCGACATGCGGCGGATCGACGAGTCGATGAGCACCTACAAGCCGACCAGCGAGGTCTCGATGGTCAATGCGCGGGCGGCGCAGGGACCCGTGAAGATCTCCCCGGAACTGTATGATCTGTTGAACACGGCGCTGGAGTATTCGCGCGTGACCGACGGCGCCTTCGACATCACGTACGCGAGCGTCGGCTACCTCTATGACTTCCGGCATCACGTCCACCCCGGCGAGGACCAGATCAAGGCGGCGCTCCCCGGCGTGAACTACCGGCACGTCGAGCTCGATCCGGCGCAGCACACGGTGCGCTTCACTCAGCCCGGCGTACGCATCGATCTCGGCGGCATCGCCAAGGGACATGCCGTCGACAACGGGATCGCGATCCTGCAGCAACTCGGCTTCAAGCACGCGCTGGTCACGGCCGGCGGCGACAGCCGCATCATCGGGGATCGCTTCGGCAAGCCCTGGGTGGTCGGCATCCGTCATCCGGACCGCAAGCAGGAAGTGATCGCGCGCATCCCGCTCGAGGACGCCGCGATCTCCACGTCCGGCGACTACGAGCGCTACTTCGACGAAGACGGCGTGCGCTATCACCACATCATCGACCCAGGCACGGGCCATTCGGCCAGCAAAGTGCGCAGCGCGACGATCATCGGACCGACGGCGACGCGCACCGACGGCCTGTCGAAGACGGCGTTCGTGCTCGGTCCGCAGCGCGCGCTCGAAATCTACAATCGCTTGGACGACATCGACGCGATCCTCGTCACGCCCGACGGCCGCGTCCTGTACAGCAACGGTCTCGCTGCGCCGTCGAAGTGACAGAAGAACATCCGCAGTTTCCGAGCGCGCTGCAGGCGCTGCTGCTGATCGCGGCGCTGATAGCGATCGAGACGTTCGTCGCCGTCGCCGTGTTCGGCGCGGACCTGCTCGCCGGCGTGAACGACCTCGATGTCTACGCCTTCATCACCGTGGTCGGCAACGGCATCCTGTTCGTCGGACTGATGGCGTACAAGCGCATCGGCTATCGCGCCCTGTTTCATCCCGCGAAGCACACGGTCGTCGCGACGATGACGCTCGTGTCGCTGCCGATCCTGCTGATGGTGCCCGGGCTCGTGTTCCTCGCTGGCACCGGCAACACGATCGTGCAGTGGCTGTTCCCGATGACGCCCGACGACGTCGATCGCTTCGAACAGATGATGGAGCCCGGGATCGTGCCGCTGCTGTTCACGTGCATCGTGGCGCCGGTGCTCGAAGAGATGCTGTTTCGCGGCGTGATCCTGCGCGGCTTCCTGCGCCGCTACTCGCGCACCTTCGCGATCCTGTGGTCTGCGTCGCTGTTCGGCATCGCTCATCTGAATCTCTACCAGTTCGCGACTGCCTTCGTGATTGGTGTCGTCGGCGGCTGGCTCTACGAACGGTGTAGATCGCTGTGGCCGTGCATCCTGCTGCACGCGACCTACAACACCTTCGTCACTGGCTACTACACGTGGCTGCTCTCGCGGACGGACGCAGAGCCGGTGGGACCCGGCGTCGCGTTTCTCGGCGCCTCGTTCGTGGGATTGATCGTCGGCGGGCTGATCCTGCTCAGGCTGCTGGGCGGACCACAGGAACCGCGCGCGTGAGGTGAACGCCATCTCATTCGACCTGCGAGAGTTCGCGCCCGATCACTGAAAGCACGCGCGCGGCGCGCGCTCGCGCACTCTCTTTCGCCGCCGGCAGCACAGGCAGATCAGGTGCAATGCCTGCAACCTCATCGCTGCCGTCGGCGCGCAGCCGCACGCAGTTCGGAATGCGAAACGAGAGATGCGAGTGCGGTAACGTGAAGGGCGCGTTCTCGACCATCGAGCCACAGCCCAGACCGAGCGTGCGCACACCCACTGTTCTCGCGATCCCGCTGTCGTGCATTCGTGCGGCGAACATCTCCGCGGCCGAGGCTGTTGCGGAATCCGTGAGCAGATAGACCGGCCCGTTCCACGCACCGCGCATCGAGTCCGCAATGCTCGGCCAGTAGAGCGCGGATGCGGCATCCCTCGCCAGGCTGCCCGGCGCGAGAGAGCTCAGCGCCCCGCTGGCGAAGCCCGCATCGATCAAGCCCGAACACTTCGTTGGATCGAAGCGCCGCTGCTCGCGCCACACCCACGACAGATCGCAGGATTGCTGGAGCGATTCCCGCCTGCGCCACTCGAACGCATCGATCGCGGGACGAAGCACTGCCTCGACTTTGGTATCGCCACGGTGTGCCGCGAGCGCGTCGTTGAGACCCTGCAACTGCTCGTCCATGTACTTCGCGCCGAGTGGACCCGCGTGCATCAGCAGCGGCGCCGAGCGTACATCGCCCGACGTGAACAATCGCGCGGCCCAATCGCCCAGATCGTTTCCGCCGCCATTGCCGCCGACATCCACCAGAACCGCATCGACGTGCTGCGCCCGAAACGCTGCGAGGCGATCCGCCAGCGCTTTCAGCCACGCTGCGTCCATCTCGTCGAGCGCCGGCCACGTTGCGAGGCAGAGCGCCGGATATTCGGCGGGCCGGAATCTCGGAATGCGCACGAGGCCCGCGCGACGCTCACCGACGAGGATCGTGCCGCTGCGGAATGCGCGCGAGATGCCATCCGATTCCATGCGGAACCCGGTCAACGATTCGAACGGCAACGAGAACGCGATGCGCGTCGCCGGCGAATATCCGGCTGCAGCGCATGCGGCGCTCGCTTCGTTGTCGGCCGGGCGCGGCGGCGGCTCCGGACCTGCGCCACTCGGCTCCGGAGTGACCGTCGGTGCGAAGTGACCGTCATGAAACGCGGCGACGAAGCTGACGAGCGCCGCAGCTGCATCCGCATCCGATCGCGCAGCATCGAGAGCCAGACGCGTCCGCCGATCCAGCGACGGCAGATCGACGCCGCTCGCCGGACTCGCCGCCCACGCCAGGTGCGAATACGACTGCTCGAGCTCGCGCTTGAGCGTCGAATAGTCCTCGCGCCATGCCTTGCGATCGAACGAAGCCGCTTCGGCCGCTGCGGAACTCGCAGCGACGATCGCTACCAACAGCAGCACCGCTCGTGTCTTCATGCCTATGAAGACGCATGCGCCGCGAAGACGTTACACCGGGACGTCAGCTCCCCGATGACGCCAGCGCCGGCCCGACTGGCCGGTGACGCGCCGCAGGTGACGGAACATCGTCGAGCGGTGATCGAAGCCCACCTGCTCGGCGATTTCCACGTGCGTCAGCTTCGTGACGGCCAGCAGGCGCTGTGCCGCGGCGACGCGTTTGCGCTGGAGATACCGGTAAGGCGTCACGCCTTCGAGCGCGTGGAACAGGCGGATGAAGTGAAACTTCGACAGGCACGCCGCGCGCGCCATGTCGTCGAGCGTGATCGTCCGATGATAGTTGCCGTGAATGAAATCGCGGCCCCAGCTCAGTCGGCGGAACAGCTCCTGGCGCTTGGCCGAGCGGCTCGCCGGCAGCGCTTGAATCGCCTGCGCGGTGAGTCGATGACTGCTGAGCATGCGCTCGAGCAGGAAGCTCAGCTGCTCCTCGTACCACGCCTCGTCATCGACCCCTTTGTCGACATGAAACGCGATGTAGCGCAGCACCGGCGTCACGAGCCGATCGTGCGGCCGCAAGTGCTCCGCGAACTCGACGACTGCGTGCTCCTCCCCGCGCCGATCCAGGATGCGATCCTGCGGCGTCAGCATGCCGCCGAGCACTTCCTCTGCGAAACCTGGACGGAAGAAAATGCTGAACGAGCGAACCGGCCGCTCGCTGCGAATCGAGCTCGCATACTTGCGCAGATCATTGAAGATGAGATAGCTGTCGTCATCGACATTCAGCGTGCGATTGTCGATGAAGTACCGCTCGGTGCCGCCCCAGCAGGCTTTGATGGAGAGACGCTGCGTATAGGGGATGTACTCGGCGTCGGTCTCGGACCCACAGAGAATGGTGTTGACCTTGCCCCAGACCCTGTAAAAGGAACGGCGAAACTCGCAGTCTCGCTGCAGATCCTCGGGCCGTGGCAGTGATCGCATCAACAACATTCGGCGACCTCCCGACCGTAGCCTACTGCGCGGAAACGTCAGGTCAATCGACGAGTGTTGCAGAAACTGCAGATCTGGAAATGAGCCTGAAAAGCCAGTCGCAGTAGGCTGCCGCGATCTCCGCTGAGCAAGTCAGTGGCGCGGGTGCCACGGCATCACGGGACGTGTCGACGGTAGAGGGCGCCACGGTCGTAATAGAAGAGGCTCGTCCCCTTCCCGCCGTCGGTATCTCTCCAATGCTCGAAGATCGCACAGCCGTCGAGCACGTGCATGCGCGGCGAATCCCGGCATTCCTCCGCCTGCGACGCAGTTGCGCAGAGCATCCCGACGATCCCGACGAGCGCAAAAAACGGCGGGCCGAAGCCCGCCGTCGCAAGCCCTCGCAGGATGGGCCTGGTGCTCAAAACGCGATCTGACCGCGCATGAAGATCCAGCGGCCCAGGGCGTCGTAGGTCTGCGGGTACGTGTTGCCGTTACCCGTAGTGCCTACTGCCGAGGACAGCGGCGGATCCTT
>DASYRK010000049.1:0-1894 GCA_036004505.1 Steroidobacteraceae bacterium | reverse complement strand
CGCCGAGACGCAGGTACTGGAACTGCGCGCGGTAGGTGCTGCCGCCGAGCCAGCGCCACCGGCCGAGCGAGGGCGGCGGGACTGCCTCGCTGGTCGCGACCAGGGAGCCATCGTCCTCGAACAGGTTGAGGGCCCGGAATGTGCGAATGATCGGCCCCCCACCGCACACCTGCAGCGTCACAGTCGAGTCCCACACTCCTTCGATCGACGGGCGCGTGCCGTGGAAGAAAGAGTCCAGCTCGCCGGCGAAGGTCGTCGCCGGGAGCACCGCGACCAGGCCCACGATCAGCACCTTCCTGAAGATTGAAGTCGTCATCGTCGTCTCCTGCCGTCACCAGCACGTCGCTGGCGAAGGCGACGCTGGCGCGCCAGGGCCTGAAAAATCCCCCAACACCCCCTGAAAAATCGTGAAAAATAGGCGACCAGGAGCCGCGCGTGCCTGACGAGACGCTTTATGCCTTCGGCGACTTCCGGCTCGACGCGGGCCGGCGGCTGCTCTCGCACCGCAGTCAGGGCGCCATTCCCATTACCAGCCGCGCGTTCGACACGCTACTGCATCTGATCCGCAATGCCGGCCGGCTGGTCCCCAAGCGCGAGCTCATGGATGCGGTGTGGGGCGATTCTGTCGTCGAGGAAAACAACCTCACGCAGACGATCTCGACGCTGCGCCAGCTCCTCGGCGAGCGGCCGGATGAGCATCGCTACATCGTCACCGTCTCGGGCCGCGGCTACCGCTTCATCGCGAATGTCGAGCCCGGCGCGCCTGCAGCCGCTGCGTCCGCAACAGTTCCCGCCCCTGCCCGCTCGAATCGACGAACGCTCGTCGCCGTCGCGCTTGCAGGTCTGGTGCTCGCAATCGGCATCGCCGTGCTGCTCAGCGGACGATTCGCCACGAAGCCGCGGATCGAGTCGATCGCGGTGTTGCCGTTCAAGCCGCTGGTGCGGGAGTCGGGCGATCCGGCCCTCGAGCTCGGGATGGCGGACACACTGATTGCCCGCCTCGGCAACAGCGGCGGCCTCATCGTTCGTCCGCTCAGCTCCGTGCGCAAGTACGCGCCGCTTGAACAGGACGCGCTCGTCGCGGGCCGCGAACTGGGAGTCGACGCAGTACTCGAAGGAAGTATTCAGCGCAACCGTGAAATGCTGCGCGTGACCACGCGTCTGCTGCGAGTCAGCGACGGCTCAGCGATCTGGTCCGACAAGGTCGATCAACCGTGGACCAATCTCTTCGACATGCAGGACCGGCTCGCCGAGCAGGTGGCGGCAGCGCTCTCGCTGCGACTGTCGAACGAGGAGCGGCGGCAACTCACGTATCGTCACACGCAGAATCCGGATGCGTATCGCTCCTATCTGCTGGGCCGCTATCACTTCCTGAAGCTGATTCCGCCGGAGATCGACAAGAGCACCGGGTACTTCAACCGTGCGATCCAGCAGGATCCGCAGTACGCGCTGGCGTATGAAGGACTGGCGGAAGCGCATCGCGCAATGACGATCACGAGCGATCGACGTCCCGGCGACGTGATGCCGCAAGGCAAAGCCGCCGCGCTGCGGGCGGTCGAGCTGGACGACCGTCTCGATTCCGCCTGGGCCTCGCTCTGCTTCATCCAGATCTGGTGGGACTGGGACTGGCCCGCGGCGGAGCGCTCCTGCAAACGCGCGATCGAGATCAACCCGAACGGCGCCGATGGCCACCGCGCGTACGCCGTGCTGTTGTCCGACCTCGGCCGGCATGACCAGGCGATCGCCGAAGCGCGTCGGGCTGCGGAGCTCGATCCGCTGGCGCTCATCACGAACGCCATCGAAGGCCACGTGCTGCACTACGCGGGCCGCGACGTCGAGGCCACGACGAGGTTGCGCGCGACGCTCGATCTCGACGAGAACTTCTGGATCGCGC
>DASYRK010000048.1:0-16551 GCA_036004505.1 Steroidobacteraceae bacterium | reverse complement strand
GCGCTTGCGCATCAGGCGAGTGTTGATGCCGTCCTGCGGCTGCTGCGGACGATTCAGCTGGTAGCGGCTGATCAGCTGCGCCGCGTCCGGACCGAGCATCTCGATCTTGATGTCGAAGAAGTGCAGCGTGCCGCGCGTCTGGGCGGAGCTGCCGTAATCTCGGACGTAGTGATCGAGCGTGCCCTGCCAGTCCTTCTGGAACTCCCCGCGCGAGACGAACACCACGTCCGGATTCGCAAAGCCCTGCATGTAGCCGCGGAAGTCGCCGCGATTCCACGCGGCCTCCATGCGCGCGATGACGTCGCGGATGGCCTGTTTCTCGGCCTCCGCGTCGACGGCCGCTGCGGGCGCGCACTCCGCTTGCGGTTTACACGCCGCCACGAGAGTGAGCACAAGCAGAAATACCAGGGTGCGGCAACAGCGGTGCGATGTCATTGCGGCTCACGGACCATCGGTACGATCTCGGGCGACGTGCCCGAGCGAATGATACCGACTTGCCGGAAGCCGAGGCGCTCGTAGAAAGGAATGTTGCGCGGATTCGTCGATTCGAGATACGCGGGCAGCTGCTCGCGATCGCAGCGTTGCAGGATCGGCCACAGCACCGTCGCGCCCAGTCCGCGGCTCTGATGCAGCGGCTCGACGCCGACGAACGGCAGATACCAGTGCGGTTTCTGCGGATGATGCTGACCCATCTGCTGGATCATCTCGAACAGCTGATTCTGTCGTGACGCGTGCACCGTGCGCTGGATGACGTCGACCAGCTCCGCTTCGTCGGGCTCGACGCCGGGCGGCAACCACAGCGCAACGCCGGCGCCATCGCCGACCTCGAAGCCGCTTTCACTCTCGAAGGCGCGGCCGCCGAGTGCGCGCGCGAACGCGGGAAACGCTGCGAGAAAATCGCCTGTGGCCGGCCAGCACCAGCGGTTCGCCGGATCGGAAGAGAACGCCAGCGTCAGCGTCGCGATGGCGTTGGCCTCGCGATGGGGGTGGATCGGGGTCGTGGGGCGGAAGGTATTCATGGCGGCCAGACTAAGGCCCGGCCGTAAAGCCACCCGCGGATCAGTCGTGAGAAAAGCGTGAATCGCAGGTCCGGGCCGCCCGGTAAGGGCCGGGGCTCAGCCGCTGCGCAGCATGCTCTACAGCATCTTCGTCTTTTTGAGGTAGCTCTCGACGTCGCGATACGAGCCGTCGTCGCCCGCATACTTCACGAGGTTGCGCGCAGTGCGCAGCCAATCCACTGTCGACGGCTGCAGGCTCGTCAGCGCGTGCACGAAATCGTCCGCGGTCAGCGGGCGCTCGCGTCCGTTCACGATGTTGTCTTCGAGCGCCGCTTCCTTGGCAAGCTCGATCAGTCCGTCGATGTCGGCGCCGGAGTAATGCGCGGTCTTCTGCGCAATGGCTTCGAGGTCGAGCGCATCGCACGGCACCCCGGTCAGCTTCACTTCCAGCATGCGTTGGCGCGCAGCCGCATCCGGTGGCGGCACGAAGATCTGCCGTGAAAAGCGCCCCGGCCGTTTCATCGCAGGATCCACGTCCCACGGCATGTTGGTGGCCGCAAGAATCAACAGGCCCTTGTTGTCTTGTCCCATGCCGTCGAGCTGCGCCAGGAACTCGTTGACGATCGTGCGCGTGTGCTCGGAGTTCGCCTTGGAGCGCGAATACGCGAGCGCATCCAGCTCGTCGAAGAACAGCACGCACGGCGCCTGCGCCCGGGCCTTGGCGAAGATCGAGGCGAGGTTGCGCTCGCTCTCGCCCATCCACATGTTGAGCACGTCCGAGATGCCGACCGAGATGAACTCGGCGTTGCACTCGTTGGCGACGGCGCGCGCGATCATCGTCTTGCCGCAGCCGGGCGGACCGTACAGCAGGATGCCGCCGCCCGCCTGCTTGCGAAAGCGCTGGAACATCCCCGGGTTCACGAACGGCTCGATGATCTTGATGCGGATCGTCTTCTTCAGATCCTCCATGCCGACGATGCTGGAGAAGCGAATCCTCTCCTCGGGCACGCGCTGGAGCGGCACGACGTTGCTGACGGTCTCACTCACGACGCGTAGCTGCGGAGCGGCGCGACGCGCCTGCGACTCCAGGCGATCGAGCTCCTCGTCGGCGACGAAGCCTTCGAGCTGACGCGCCTTGGCGTAGCTCGACAGCGCTTCCGGACGGCGTCCGAGCAGCAGCAGTGCGCGCGCAGTCCCGCTGTGTCCGGCCGCGTGTTGCGGATTCTGCTTGCACAACAGCGTGTACTGCGCGAGCGCCAGCTCGCCCTCGCGCTCCACAAGCAGACATTGCGCATAGGCTTCACGCAATGCGCTGTCGAAGGGATTCGCGAGCAGTTGACGTTCCAGATCGGCGCGGGTCGACATGTGCTCACACTCGCATCAGGCGTTTCAGGATCGGCGGCCAGACCCAGCTGTAGACCACGTACGCGAACACGACGAGCCCGATCGTCGCGGCGAGCGGCGGATCGGAGCGACGCAGCGCATTCAGGCCGAACACCGCGATCAACCAGATCGCGACCGACCCGGTCCAGCCGAAGCGCACGACCGGCCACAGCGGCCACATCGACCAGTGCGTCACGAGTCGCAGTTGCTTGACGATGTCGACGATGCCTTCGTTATCGGGCTGCGCGCGCAGCAACTCGCGCGCGATACTCAGCGCCTCGCGGCGTTGTCCGCGCTGCTCCAGCGAAACGACGACCAGCAGCAGCGTGCGCACCGATTGCGGATGGTGCACCAGCAGTTGCTGCAATCCCTGACTGGTCGTTTTGCCCGGCTGCTCGATGAAATCGCAGACGGTCTGCGCAGCAAGGCATTCGACGCTGTCCGGATCGTACTTCAGGCCTTCGAGCGACAGCTGGCGCGACTTGTCGAAGTTCAGCGTCTTGAGCATGAGCTGCGCATAGCGCCCGTAGTAGTGCGCATGCTCGGGGTACTCGCGCAGCAACTCGATGATGACGCGCTCGGCATCGACGTTGTCCTCCCGCTCCATCAGCAGCTCGAAATACAGCAGCCGCGCGGAGTCGTCATTGGGATCGGACAGCAGCACCTGCCGCACGGTCGCGAGCGCATCGTCGTTGCGATCGTCGAGATAGTCGGTCCACGCCGACTGCAGCAACAGGCCCGCGTGCTCCGGATGCTCCGACAGCGCAGGCTTCAGGAGCGCGCGCGCCTGATCGACGCGTCGGCGCTGGAGCAGCGCCTCGACCTGTTGCATCACGTGTTCCGGTGTCGTGGCCTGCAAGCGGCTATTCCATGAGGATCGAGATGTAGGCGACGGACAGCATGATGCCGAAGACGATGCACACCACGCCGCCGATCCAGCCGTTCGGCCGCGTCAGGCCCATCAGGTCGGCGTTGACCTGCTCCTTGCGATGGAGCAGATAGCCGATGCCGACGATGGCGAGCCCGCTCACCTGGCCCGAGAGGCGCGCGGCCCGGCCGCCGAACTGATCGGTGAACCAGCTGCGCACGTCTGCACCGGCGGTGGAATGAAACAGCAGCCAGCCGCCGAGCGCCAGCGCCGCCAGCAGCACGACCCACACTGCCACGTCCTTCGACACGCGTCGCAGACGCACGGAGTTCGTCGCGCATATCGCGAGCGCGCCGAACGGTCCGCCGAAAAATCCGGTGAGGAATGTGGTCTGCACGGAATACGGCGCAGCTGCGCGCGCGTTGCCGGTCAGAGTCGGCTGCAACAGGTCTTCCCTGGGCCCGCTCAATCATGTTCTCCGCCAGTGACTCCCTGGCGGCCATCCTAGCGAGCGGTCGGGGGTGGGCGCTAGCGCTCGGTCCACTTCCCGTCCCAATCCGCGACTTCGTAGCGATTGGTGGACGGGAATCCCGGCGGGCGCTGACGCTCGAAGCGCGGGTCGTAATCGATCTTCGTGGCGTAACGCGGCTCGGTCGCGGAGATCGTTCCGCACGCGACGCTGCCGTAGATGCGCAACGTCGCGGTGCGCGGATGATCGATGCTCGTCACGACGAAGCGGTGCCCCGCGAAGATCGCCGCGTCGATCTCCAGGTCGCCGCCGCCGGTGACGCCGGGCGGCGCCACTTCGACCACGCGGTCGCTGACGATGCCGAGATAGTCTTCGGAGCTCGCGTCATCGCGCGGATCGTCGGCGTACGTGATGCTGCCTTCGATCACGACGCGCTTCGGCGAATAGACGAGCACCTTGCCCGAGACCACGCCCTCGACGTGCAAGGCCGCCTTGCCCTTGGCGATGAAATAGATCGGATGGTCGTGCGGGTCGTTCAGGTACTGCGATTGCGCGGTGTCGATGTTGGTCCAGCGATAGCTGCCGTCGCCGAAGAAGCGGATGCGCGTGTCGCCTGCGAACTCGTGCACGCGCGCCTGCTCGTCGCGCGGCGCCCATTCGAAGGGTTGCGACGATTCCGGCAGCTCGATCTCGCTGGTGCCGGTCTCGAAACCGCCGCGGAAGATCTCGGCACTGCGGCGCCGGCCGATCGAGGTGTCGGTGAAGCCGCGCGCCGTCGTCGTCACCTTGCCGAGAAATTTCGGCGCGGTGCGCGAGTCGGACAGCAGGCTGAAGCGCGAGTTGGTGTGGAAGCGGCCGGTGATCTCGTCATCGTGAATCGCGACCTGCGGGTCCCAGCGATCCACCATCTGCGTGAACTGCGAGAACGCGAGGCGATTGAGGTTCACGAGCGTCGTGAGCTTCTTGCCGTGGTCCGCGGCGCTGACCTGCGCGATCACCCGGTCCAGCGCCGTGCCTTCGTTCGCACGCTCGCGAATCAGCAGCGCGCTGTACTGCGTGCCGTCCTGCTCCCAGGTCACTTCGGCCTGGGACGACTTGAGCGCCTGCTCTGCGAGCTGCTCGAGACGTCGCGACAAGGCGGCCTTCTCGCTCGAGGGCATGATGACTGTCGAGCGCGGACCTTCGAGGGCTGCGATTGCGATTGGCGCAGTCGCGGGCGCCTGGACGTCATCGACCGCAGCCTGCTCCTCGGCCTGATCCTCGATCGTGTCGCTCGGCGGCGGCGACAGCCGCGCCAGCGCCTGATCGAGCTCGACCTCGCTCGGCGCCGTCGAGCCGGCGGGCAGCGGCGGCAGGTCGACCCCCTCGCGCTGTTCGGCGTCGGAGTCGGGGACCATCACGAGCTTGGAAGTCGGCACGTCCGCGGAATGGATGCCGTACTCGCTGCCGCCCAACATAATGAAGAAGAACAGGACGACGTGCACCGCTGCGGACGCGGCGATGCCGTACATTTTTCGCGAGACACGCGGGTCGAAACGGCTGGTCAGCGCCAGTTCCATCGCTACCCCCCTGAGATAGCCCAAGCATAGTCCGGTCGCGACGATTGAGAAACCCGCTTTTATTACAACCTGGGCCCGCGTCGGCGCTGGCCGGGCGCGTCCCCAAGCAAGTGATACGAGCAAGTAATAAAGGAGTGGTCGCCGGCTCTGTGCTCAGGGCTTGCGCGGGTCCTCGGTCACCTTCTCGGCGGTGGCGGGCCAGTCGCCGCGCAGGAATTCGGTGACCGCCGCTCGGACGACCTCGGGCCGTTCGGCAAAGGACTGGTGGGCCGCACCCTGCAGCGTCATGAGCCGGGCGTTCGGCAGCAGATAGACCCATTCGCGGCCAGCGCCGTACGGCGCGTTGCGATCGCTCGTGCCGTGAATCGTCAACACCGGCGTCTGCAGGCGCGCGACGCGCTCACGCGGCACGTCGAGCTTGCGGATCGAGTTGCCGAACTGCTGGTCCATGTGCCGGGCCAGGTTCGTCGGCCATTCGTTCGGCAGATCGCACAGCCCGGGCCCGAGCCGCTCCACGCTGTTTGTGTCGCCGACGAGCATGAAACGCACGACGCGCCACTCCTCTTCGCAATATTCCCGCGGCTGTGTCGTGTGAACGTTGCGCTCACGCAGCTCGCGCAGGCGCGCAGCCCCATGCTGATCGAGTACTTGCTGCCGATCGGTAGCGACGAACTCGGGCCGGTACTCCGTGCCGAACTTCAGCGGCACCGGGCCGAGCTGCACCAGCCGTGCGACGCGCTCCGGATGATCGAGCGCATACAGCACGACCATGAGCCCGAGGTAGGAATAGCCGATCGTGTGGAATTTCTCGACACCGAAGTGCCGGCGCATCGCTTCCAGGTCGTCGACATCCGCCTCGATCGAGATCTTCGCGAGGTCCTCGACGTGCGAGGATTTGCCGCGATTGCGCATGTCGTAGGCGATCAGCGTGTAGCGCTCGGCCAGCCAGCGAAAGTCGTCGAACGTGAAGAGGCGCGCCGGCAGGATCACGGTCCGCGGGCCGCGCCCCGCTTTGACGTAATAGAGCTGCACGCCGTCTGACGTCGTCACGAACCCTTCGGTGACGTCCTGCGCACGCGCAACGGCCGCCGCTCCGAGTAGCATCAGAAGTCCGATGAAAGCGAGTCGCAGCATCGTTCGCACCCCCGTGGCCGCAGATACTAGGGGCCGCAGCCGGCGCGCACCGACCGTTCGTCGCGCGCAGGCGTCGGCTCGGCGAATTGCGCTTTGTCAGCGCAACGCGGACGCGGTTCCGCCGCCGATTTTTTGGGAGTAGAGTCGGCCGCATGCGCTACCTACTCACCCGCTCCGCGGTCGCTCTCTTTATTACCGGCTCGCTGGCGGCGAGCGGCGCGAGTCTCGCGCAGGAGCAGAATCCGCCGGAAGAGAGCACGCAAGAGCAGCTGCCGTCGCAGCGGGGTCAGGGTCAGCAACTCCCGCCCGGGCAAGTTGCGGCGGTGCTCAAATCCCGCGAGGCGGATTTCATTTATCGCAGCTCGAACAGCGTGCTCGCGTGCGACGAGTTGCGGAACCGCGTCGCCACGATCCTGCGCGAGGTCGGCGCGCGGGACGATGTTCAAGTGACCGCTCGCGAGTGCGATGCATTCGTCACGCCGAGCTCGCGGGGGCCGCGTCGCTCGGACCCGCGGGTCTCGGGCACGTTTCAACCGGGCACCGGCGGGGATATCACCGGCGGCAACGACGATCTCATGAAGCGGCCGATCGACCGGCAGATGGAGCGTCGCGAGACGCTGACTCACGGCGATCGTTACGACCGCTACAAGACGCAGACCACTCCGGTGCACATCGAGGTGATGGTGCCGGTCGTCATCACGCCGGAAATCCTCGATGAGGTCGAGCGGGACAAGGCCCGCCGCGCGCTGGTCTCGCGCGTCCAGGGCAACAAGTCGGCCGTGATGGACGATCCGATCTTCTTTGCCGCCGAGCGTCGCGAGGTCAAGTTGTCGCACGACACGATCGAGCTCGAGCCGATCGACTGCGAGCTGCTCGATCAGATGACACACACGGTGTTCCGCCAGCTCGATCTCAAGGTGAAGAACTCAGCGCTCGCGTGCGATTCGCGTTCGAGCCTCAGACCGCAGCTCACCGTCGAGGCGCTGCTGCCGGTGGGTTTTCTCATGCCGGGCGAGCAGAGAGCGAAGAAGCGCGCCGACGAGAAGGAGCAGCGCAAGGCGCAGCAAGAGCCGTCCCAGTAGCGCGCTGCGGCGTCTTCGCTCCTACAGGTATCCCGTGTATTGCGGCGGCGTCTCCCAGTTGTTGTGGAGGCCGTCGCAGTAGCGCACGGGAATCGCCTCCAGCGCGGCGGGCTGCAGCTCGAGAATGGCGATGTTCACGCTGCAAAAGTCGCCGCCCACTTCTTCGAGATAGCCGCGGCTGAACACGTGCACGCCGCAGTGCCTGCAGAACTTGCGCGATGAGATCTTCGCGCCCCACTCGTAACTGCTGAGATCCTGCTCGCCGGCGATGAGCCGCACGGCCTGCGGCTTCACGATGCAGGTCCACGCCCGCAGCTTCGAGCAGATCGAGCAATTGCAGCGGCCGCTGCCCGCGCCGAGATCGAGATCCGCCTCGATCTGAACCTTGCCGCAGTGACAGGCGCCGCGGATCGTTTGCTGGGCCATGCAGATCTCCTGGTGTGCTTGCGATACGTGCAGGCATGGTAGCGGCAATTGCGGCCAGATTCTGTCCGCAAGTCTCGATACACTGCCGCGCATGCTCACCACCTCCGCCCGGCTGCTGCGCCTGCTGGCCCTGCTGCAATCCCGCCACCACTGGACTTCACACGACCTGTGCAACCGATTGGAGATGAGCGCGCGCACCGTGCGCCGCGACGTCGATCGTCTGCGCGAGCTCGGCTATCCGATTCACGCCTCGCCGGGACTGGGCGGCGGGTACAGCATGCGGGCAGGCTCTGCGATGCCGCCGGTTCTGCTCGAAGACGATGAAGCCGTGGCCGTGGCAGTTGCGCTGCGCGCCGCGGCCGGGAGCATCGCGCACATGGACGAAGCGGCAGTCGGCGTGCTCGCCAAGATCGATCAGGTCATGCCGGCGCGCCTGCGCAAGCGCGCGAGCTCGTTGCACTCGGTCACCGTCTCGCTCCCTGGCGTCCAGGAAGTGCCGGCCGCCGATGCGCTGATGCAGATCGCCGGCGCGTGCCGCGACCAGAAGCGACTGACGATCGGCTACCAGGATCGCGGCGGCCGTGAGTCGTCGCGTCAGATCGAGCCGGTGCGGCTCGCGCACACCGGCCGCCGCTGGTACCTGGTCGCGTGGGACGTGGAGCGCAACGACTGGCGCACGTTCCGTGCGGATCGCATCGGCCGCGTCAGCGAGCCGGGCACACACTTCACGCCGCGCAAACTTCCGCGCGACGTGGTCACGTTCGTCTCGCAATCGATCGCCTACGAGCCCTACTCGTGCCGCGCGCGGCTGAAACTGCAGGGCAAGCAAGCCGAGCTCGCCAAGCGGATCCCGAGCTGGATCGGCGTGCTCGAGCCGCACGACGATGAGCATTGCGTCCTGAGCGTCGGCGCGCCTTCGCCCGAAGCGCTCGTCGCATTCATGCTGATGGCCGGCGTGGACTTTCAGCTGCTCGACGGGAAGGAGTTGCTGCCGCAGCTACGCGGAATCGCTCAGCGCCTGCAGCGTTCGCTGGGGTAGGAGCGGACCGCTTCGCCCAATCACGCCCCAATCAAGTCGCCGCCGGCGGCTCGTACTCGCGATGGAAGCGATGGATCGTCCACAGGTAGCTCTCCATCAGCGCTTCCTTGCCGACCTGCGCGAGAATTTCCTGCGTGCGATCCGCGGTCGTGTCGCGCGATAGCTGCAGCTCGGCGATGGTGAAATGGCCGAGCTGGTTGCGGTACTGCCAGAGCAGCTCGCGCATCGCCATCTTGTTCTGGTACAGCTCCCAGATGCCGAGCCACACCGGCAGCAGGCCCATCAGGAACAGCACCGCGTCCTTCCACGTGATCGCTCCGAGCAACCGGTCGTGCAGCGGCACGGCGAACACCAGCAGGATCAGCGCGAACACCGCGATCGCGTAGAGCAGCGCGCTCTTCAGCACTTCCAGCCGCCGCTGCTCGCGCTCCAGCCTGCGCACCCGCCGACGGAAGTATTCCTGCTGTCCGACGATCCAGTGACGATGCACGATCGCGAGGCGAGCACGATTCACGGCGTGACTGGGCGCGCGCGCGTCGAACGGCTCGACGTTCTTCAGCAGGTTGCCGATCCAGCTGAAGCCGGTGAACTGATCGATGCCGGTGAGATTGATCAGCTCCGCGGCGCTGACGAGCCGGTCGGCGCCGGCGGCGCGCAGAAAGAACCTGATGCGCATCGTCTCGGCGAGCGCGCGGTACACGAGGTGCTTCGAGAACCACTGGTGAGTACGCAGGCGGTGGAACACGGCGACGCTCAGCAGCAGGATCGTCAGGTAAACCGAAAGCAGTACGGAGTTCGCCCACAGCTTCGCGTAGATCAGGAACAGCAGCGCCATGCACGACGCCGTGTAGCTGAACCCGCGGAACAGGCGATCGGAATGCCGCTGGTAGTAGATCGCGAGCGCATCGGCTTTGCCGTACTCCGCGTCGATCTCTTCGAGACCTGCGCGATCGGCGCTCGTATCGATCGAGCCGAGCGTCGGCAGCAGGCTGTCGAGCTGTTCGAAGGCATGCTTGCCGCGGAGCCTGGCGAACTCGCGGTTGTAGATATTCAGCTCGATGAGCTGCTGCGCCAGCGCGTGCGGCATTTCGGCGCCGTGCAGGGCCAGCAGATTCTCACCGATGCCGGTCAGGTAGCCCGGCTGACGAGGCGCATCGGTTGCACCGTTGTGGCGCGGCGTCGGAATCCAGTAGACGAAATGCGGACCCCACGACGCTTCGACTGACGCCGGCTGGAACTCGATGTCCGACTTGTCGTGGCCGAGATGGCTGCGCGCACCGAGATAACGCAGCACGGTGTCCGCCGTCCCTCCTTCGAGGCGCGACGTGTTGCCGTCCCATAGCGCCAGCAGCAGATTGCACTTCGCCGTCAGTGCCTGCGTGAGGTTCGCATAGAACACGGACCGGCCGGCGCCGTGCGGAGCATTCGAGTCGGCGCCGGGCGGCGGCGGCAGCACGGTGCACGTGACCGCCGGATCTGTGAGCAGCGCGCGCAGCGCCGCCCCGGATTCCGCGTCGAAGTCCTCGATGTACCGCTCCAGCGGCATCGGCAGTACGGCGTCTACCTTGCACCCGGCCTTCACCGCCTCGCCCGCGACCAGGAGATCCGCGCCCTGCGCCATGCCCGTCATGATCCGCAGTTCGGTATCCGAAAGACGCCGCTTCAGGTCGGTGAGGAACACCTCGACCTGGCTTCGCAGCTGCGGCAGGTGAGCGGCGTGCGGATCTCGATGGCCGGACACACCGATGACGAAAGGTGAGGTCATAGTCAAAAAAACCGACACCGAGGAACGCGCATTGTGAATTCATAATGCAAGCGCCGACAAGTATTTACGGCTTCCGGGACCGATTTAATCGGAGTACAGTCCGCGCAGATATTCACTGTCGCGATACCGATCACAGGGCGAAACGTGAGGAAGCTGCAGTTCTTCATCTCTTCGCCCGGCGACGTGTGCGAGGAACGTGCTCTCGCCAGCCGCGTCATCGAGCGGCTGCAGAGCGAGTACATGGGGCGCATCGCGCTCGACACCGTGCTGTGGGAGCACGAGCCGCTCGTCGCCACGGCCACGTTCCAGGTGCAGCTCGTCAAGCCGTCCGAATCGGACGTCGTCGTCTGCATCCTGTGGTCGCGTCTCGGCACGCCGCTGCCCGCACAGTTCACGCGCGCCGACGGCACGCGCTACGAGTCCGGCACCGAGTACGAGTTCGAGGAAGCGATGGAAGGCTTCCGCAAGAACGGCAAGCCCGACCTGCTCGTGTATCGGCGCACGGCGCCGCCGTCGGTGCGGCTCGACGACGAGCGCGACCTGATGGAGCGGCTGGCGCAGAAGAAGAAGCTCGAAGAGTTCGTCGACAAGTGGTTCCACGACCGCACCGCCGGCACGCTGGTCGCAGCGTTCCATCCGTTCGAGTCGCCGGGCGACTTCGAGATCCTGCTGGAAAATCATCTGCGGCGGCTGATCGAGCGGCAGCTGCCGCGCAGCGCCGCCGGCACTTCCGAGGCGCGCGACGTCTGGAAGAAGGGCTCGCCGTTCCGCGGCCTCGCGGCGTTCGAGTTCGAGCACGCGCCGGTGTTCTTCGGCCGTACCCGCGCCGTCTCCGACATTCTGAAGTCGCTGCGTGCGCAGGCGACTGACGGCCGCTCGTTCCTGCTGATCCTCGGCATGAGCGGCGGCGGCAAGTCTTCAGTCGTGCGCGCCGGTGTGTTGCCGATGCTGACGAAGCCGGGCGTCATCGAAGGCATCGGTTTCTGGCGGCGCGCAGTGTTCCGGCCGACCGACGTTCGCGGCGACATCTTCGCCGGTCTTGCGCGAGCGCTGCTGAAAGAGGACGCCCTGCCCTCGCTGGATGGGGACGGCGCCGGCCCGGACGAGCTCGCGCAAGTGTTGCGTCAGTCGCCGCAAGCCGCCACTGCCCTCGTGCGCAACGCACTCGCGCGCGAGTCGGGCGGCGAGAAAGCGAATGGCCGGCTCGCACTGGTCATCGACCAGATGGAGGAGATGTTCACGCACGAGGACATCCTCCACGAGCACCGCGAAGCGTTCATCAATGTCATCGATGCGTTTGCACGCAGCGGACGAGTGTGGGTCATTTGTACGCTGCGCAGCGACTTCTATCCGCGACTCGCCGCTTTGCCGAAGCTCACGGCGCTGAAGGAAGGCAACGGTCAGTACGACCTGATGCCGCCGAATGCGAGCGAGATCGGACAGATGATCCGTCTGCCGACGCGCGCAGCCGGATTGCGTTTCGAGGAAGACCCAACGACCAACGAGTCCCTCGACGACATGCTGCGCGACGCGGCGGTCGAGCGGCCCGAGATCCTGCCGCTGCTGCAATTCACTCTCCAAGAGCTGTATCAGCGTCGCACCGAGGATGGACTGCTCACGCTCGCTGCTTATCGCGAGCTCGGCGGCGTCGAAGGCTCCCTCGCGCAGCGCGCCGAAGCAGTGTTCAAGCAACTGCCGGACGACGTCGAGAGCGAGCTGCCGAAAGTGCTGAACGCACTCGTGAGCATCGAGCAAGACGGCCACGAGACCGTCGGCCGCAAGCGCGCGCCGTGGTCCGATCGCTTCGCCGGCAAGAGTCGCGTGCTGATCGATGCATTCGTCGAGAACCGGCTGTTCGTCACCGAGCTTGCCGACGACGGTAGCGCCGTCGTGACCGTCGCGCACGAGGCTTTGCTGTGGCACTGGCCGCGCGTCACGGATTGGGTTGCGCAGAATCGCGAGAACCTGCGCGTCCGCGGACGCATCGCCGCCGCGGCCGAGCGCTGGGCTGCCGAAAGCAAGAGCAACGATCTGCTGCTGCCATCGGGCAAGCCGCTGGTGGAAGCGGAGTCGCTGCTCGATCAGGGCATCGAGCTGCCGTCAGAGGAAGCGGGATTCATCCGCGCCTCGATGGCGCGCGAACGCCGGGTGCAGCGAATCAGGACGGGCGCTGTCGTCGGCATCGCAGCGCTCGCGATCCTCGCCGCGTTCTTCGCCTACTTCGCCGATCATCAGCGCAGTCTCGCGAACCAGGCGCGCCGCAGCGCCGAGACCGAAGCCGAGACGGCGAAGCAGACGACGAACTTCATGATCGGCCTGTTCAACGTCGCGGACCCGAGCGAGGCGCGCGGCAACTCGATCACCGCGCGCGAGATCATGGACAAGGGCGCGGCGCGCATCGACAAGGAGCTGACGACGCAGCCGGCGACCCAGGCGACGCTCATGGAAACGATGGGCGCCGTCTATACGAGCCTCGGACTATACGACCAGTCCGTCGTCCTGTTGCGCAGCGCGCTGGAAAAGCGTCGTGCGCTGTACGGCGAAAAGCACCTCGAAGTCGCGCGCTCGCTCGACCGTCTCGGCGAAGTACTCAAGCTGAAAGCCGAGTACGAGCCCGCGGAAAAGATGTATCGCGAAGCGCTGGCGATGCGTCGCGAGATGCTCGGCAACGAGAACGTCGACACCGCACGCAGCGTCTACGAGCTCGGCGACCTGCTCGGCCGCATGGGCGAGTTCAACCAGGCCGAGCCGTTGTTCCGCGAAGCGCTGGCGCTGCGCAAGCAGCTGTTCCCCGCGCGCAGCGCCGAAGTCGCGCAGAGCCTGGAAGGACTCGCGCTGAACCTCTACGACCAGGGCTCGTACCAGGACGCCGCCAAGCTGCTGCGCGAAGCCGTCGCGATGCGGCGCGAGATCCACGACGGGCCGCATCCCGCGCTCGCCGAAGCGCTGAACAATCTCGGCTTCGTGATCGACGAGACCGGTCAGAGCCGCGAAGCGGAGCAGCTGTTCCGCGAGGCGCTCGAGATGAAGCGCGTGCTGCTCGGCAGCGCTCATCCGGAGATCGCAATCGGGCTCAACAACGTCGCGGGCGCGCTGTACGAGCAGCGCAAGTACAACGAGGCCGAGCAGTACTACGAGAGCGCGCTGGAAATGCAGCGCAAGCTCCTCGGCACGGACCATCCCGACGTCGCGATGACGCTCAACAATCTCGCGTTCGTCGTCCACGACAAGGGCGACCTGAAGACCGCGATCGAGCTGTCGCGCGCGTCCCTCGACACTTACACGCGCGCGCTCGGCGCCGACCATCCGTCCGTCGCGCGCGGCATGAGCAACCTCGCGATGTGGATGATGGAGCGCAACGACTTCGCGTCGGCGGAGAAGTTGCTGCGCGACGCGCTCGAAGTGCGCCGCAAGCGGCTCGGCCCGGAGCACGCCGACACTGCCGCCACCATGACATTGCTCGCCGGCGTGCTGATCGAAACCAGGCGCTACGACGAAGCGCTGACGCTCGCGTCCGCGGCCCATGCGCTCTTTCTGAAGTCGCTGGGCAACGATCACTGGAGGACCGCAACCGCGGCAAGCGCCGAGGGCGCGGCGCGTGCGGGACTGAAACAATTCGATCGAGCCGAGCCGTTGCTCGTGGACAGCCACGGAGTGCTCCACGGCGGGACCGGCCCGGTGTCATACTATCTGAAGAGCTCGGATCGCTGGCTGGGCCGGTTGTATCAGAGCACGGGGCGACCGGACAAAGCCGCGAAATACCTTGCACAGGCAGTGCGCAGTTGATCATTTAACAACAATCGTTTGCTGGGGAGCGCACATGTCTTCGATCAGAGCAGTTCCAAGTTTGATTGCCGCGGCACTCGGTTGCGCCGCCCTGCAGGCGGGAGCGACCACGTTCACGCCGCCTGCGCCCGTGCAGTTCGACGGCCACTACTACCAGGTCGTCATCGCCAACCAGATCACCTGGGAAGCGGCCAAGGCGGCGGCGGAGCAGGGCACCTTCCAGGGTGTGCAAGGTCATCTCGCGACGATCGGCTCGGCCGAGGAAGACATATTCCTGCACCAGCTGCGACAGCAGGTGCTGAGCGCTCCGCATCCCTCGCTCATCGGCAGCGAGCTGTGGGTCGGCGGCTTCCAGGTGCCGTGCGCCACGGCGACGCCCGAGCCCGCCTGCGGCTGGATGTGGCTGAACGGCGATTCGATCGCGCCGACGAACGGCGCCTCGCCTTACACGAACTGGCTGGACGGCGAGCCGAACAATTTGCAGCGGACGCCCGATTCGTTGCATCGGGCGACCGAGGACTTCCTCGCGATCGGCATCAACGGCGCGTTCGGCTGGAACGATGAAGGCGCGTTGCTGAACGTGTGGGGTTACATCGTCGAGTACGGCGAAGGCGACATCACCGTGCCCGCTGCGACTTGCACGTTCGATGCAGGCGGCTGCAACCCGACCGGCGCGCAGCTCTTCACGCTGCCGCCGACGGCCAAGGTCGAAGCGGGCGCGACGCTGAGCGCGCGCGTCACGACGATTCACGACGATCCGAATCGCTGCGGCAAGCAGCCGCTCACGTTGTTCGACGGCGCGGTCGTCATCCCGCCCTACCTCTGCGGGCATCCGGACTTCATCGTGATCGAGACGCACACCGAAGGCGTCGAAGTGCTGAGCGGTGCGATCGAGGTCGAAAACGTGACCGAGCAAGCGCTGCCGAACAACCTGTACGGCTGCGGCCCGATCCGGCAGAACCCGTCGGGGCAGTTCGATCCCGATCCATCGCATCGCGACGTGGTCGGGTGGCAGTTGCAGGATCCGCAGCAGATGCTCGAAACTTCGCGTGGCACGGGCCGCTTCTTCGGCACCGTGACCGAAGCGACCTACGCCTGCGGCAGCTCACGCGGCAAAGTGCTCAATGGCTCGTACCACTTCGTCGGCCTGCGCATTCATCCGGGACCGGGCAACGAGCTCGCGGACGGCAATCCGGCCGGCAATCACCAGAGCTTCATCGAGCTGGTCGGTTACAAGCTCCAGCTCCTGCGGGCTTCCCTCTTGGCGTCGAAGAGCGCGCTGCCGAAACTGCAGTACGAGGCGCTCACAGAGCGCCTGGATGGCGTGATCTTCGCCCACAACAAGCGTGACTACCCGCGCGCGCTCCTGAAGATCGGACTGTTCCTGCGTGCCGTCGAACACTCGGACTACAAGCCCATCCCGGGCAAGAACTTCGAGGGCGAGCACGTGATGCGCGGCTCGAACATCGAGTTCATCTATGCGGAGAAGATTCTGCCGTTCGATTAGCGCGCTGGCGGGCCTGCTCGGCGCGCTCGCGTTCAATTGCGCGGCCGGCGCGCAGGATGAAGTTGCTGCGGTCTTCAAGGCGCACGAACTGCGCTTCGTCTACCGCAGCCTCGTCAACCCGCTCGACTGCGGCAAGCTGCGCAACCACGTCGCCGGCATCCTGCGCGCGGCAGGTGCACGCGACGATATCAAGGTGCAGGTGACCAACTGCGAGCTGTTCCTGTCCCCGGACAAGGACCCGGATTGGGACAGCTGGGATCGCGATTCGCCGCTGGATCGCTTCGGTCCCGAGCGCGACCGCATGCAAATCTCGCACGTGCGCGTCGAGCTCATGTTCCCGGTCGAGGCGACGCCCGCCGTGCTCGCCGAGATCGACAAGGACAAGTCGCGTCGCGAGCTGATCTCGCGCGTCACGGGCAATCCCCTCGCGGCGCTCAACGACCCGATCATCTTCCCGACGCAACGCAGGGAAGTGGAGCTCTCGCGCAGCACGATCCGCCTCATGCCCGAGGATTGCGAGCTGCTCGAGCAGATG
>DASYRK010000047.1:0-34362 GCA_036004505.1 Steroidobacteraceae bacterium | reverse complement strand
CGGTAGATGTGCTCGAACGGCTTGTGGCGCGAGTAGCCGATGCCGCCGTGCACCTGCATCGCCCGATCGGCGGCTTCGCAGCACATGCGGTTCGCCCAGTAGTTGCACATCGATACCTTGTCCGAGAGCCGCTGCTCGACTTCCGGGTGCGGCATCTGGTCCATCTCCCACGCGGTCTTGCGGATCAGCTGTCGCAGCATCTCGGCCTGCGTCGCCAACTCGACCAGCGGCCACTGGATCGCCTGATTTTCCGCGAGCGCCTTGCCGAACGGTTTGCGCTCGCGCGCATAGCGCACGCTCTCCTGGATGCAATACACCGCAGCGCCGAGCGACGACGCGGCCTGACGAATGCGGTTCTCGTGCACGAATGCCTGCGCAATCGGCAGGCCGTGGTCAATTGCGCCGAACACTGCTGAATCCGGCACCCACACGTTCGTGAGGCTGACGCGCGGATGATCGGTCGGCATGTTGAACGTCCACAGGTATTCCTCGACTTTCACGCCCGGGGTCGCGGCCGGCACGAGGAACGCGCTGATGCCCTTGGCGCGGCCGGGTTCGCCGCTGGTACGCGCGAACACGACGCAGTGCGTGGCGACGTGCATGCCTGTCGTCCACATCTTCTCGCCGTCGATCCGCCAGCCGTCGACGCCGTTGCGCGTCTCGCGCACCGCGTGCGTTTCCATGTGCGTCGCGTCGGAGCCGTGCTGCGGCTCGGTGAGTCCGAAGGCGACGATGACTTTGCCGTCGAGGCTGCCGCGGATGAACTGCTCCTTCTGCGCAGCGCTGCCGAAATCGCGCACCATCACGATGAACGGGAAGTTGCCGACCACCGAGTGCTCGTTCTGCAGGTCGTTGTGCAGCCCGAGGCCTTGCGCGGCCAGGTGCTCGCGAATCACGGCCATCCACAGATTCGAGCCGCCGTCGCCGCCGTACTCGCGCGGCAGTGAGAAGCGATAGAAGCCGGCGCGATCCGCGCGGCGGCGCGCTTCCGCCAGCAGCTCTTCCCATTCGCGGCGTGGCAGGCCGCCGCCCTCGAAATCCGTGCGCGCCCATTCGCGGCGATGATCGAAGAAGCGCTGGTTGTCGTCCTGCGCCTGGAGCGGCGCGATCTGCGCGGCGATGAACGCGTCGAGACGCGCGAGATAGCTCACCAGCTCGGCCGGCAGCGAGAAGTCCATGGCGTCAGGTCCCGGTTTCGCGTCGGTACGACGCGTACGTGGGTTGATCGATCGCAACCTTCGCGAGCGTCGTCGCCCACAAGTGCGCGGCGAGGCCAGGCGTTTGCAGCGTCAGCTCGCCCGTCGCGATGCGACGGCTCAACAGTGTGTTGAGCTCAGCGAGCGAGCCGTCGGTGTGCACGAGCGCGGTGAGCCTTGCGTGCTCGTCGCGCTCGGCGGCGGGACGCAGCTCGAGCTCGCGTTTGACGACGTCGAGCGCATTCGCGGCAACGCGCGCGTGAAACGAAGCGTGTCCCGACAACTGCGGGACCGCGACCTCGCGCAGAAATGCGGCGGTGGCATCGAGCAGCTCGGAGACGGTCGGCGGATCTTGCATGGTGTCATCCTCGCGGCGCCAGCAGCCGCAACAAATCCAACTCACTCTCCGATGCGCGGCGCGAAATCAAAGCGCGCTCGATGCTCGTATCGCGTCCGTTGCGCAACCACTTCGGCATGTCGGCACACATCACGCCCCAGCGCAGGCTCCCGAGCACGTCCCACCATTCGAGCCGCGCGCGGTCGATCGGCAGACCGCTCGCAGACTGGTAGGCGTCGAGCAACTCTTCGCGCCCGCCGAAGCCGCCGACGGGTTTGTCGAGCTCGCCGAATCGCCACGGCGGTATGCACAGCCACGCGAGATCTTCGACGGGATCGCCGACGTGCGCGAGCTCCCAGTCGAGCACTGCGAGCACGCCCTGCTCGCCGACGATCAGATTGCCGTGACGATAGTCGCCGTGCACGAGCACCGCGGTGGTCGCCGGCGGCAAGTGTTCGCGAAGCCAGCGGAACGCAAGCTCGAAGACCGGTCGCGGAGTTTCCTGCGCGTGGTACTGCGAGTGCAGATGCTGGACCTGTCGTTGCGCATCCAACAACGGCAATTGCGGAAGGCGCGAAACATCGACTGCGTGGATCGCGGCCGCGATCTTGCCGAGCTCGCTCGCGAGTCGCGAGCGCACCGCTGCGAGCGCGGGGTCGCGCAGAATCTTGCCGGGCAAGGTCGCGCCGGCGATCCGCTGCATCATAAATCCTTCGCCGAGCTCGTCGTCTGGCGCGAGTACATAGCGCACTTCCGGCACCGGCACGGCGCAGCCGTGCACTGCCGACAGCACTTGTGCTTCCGCTTGCAGGGAGAGCACGCCCGGTCCGCGACCGACGGCCGAGCGGCGCAGGATGAGCGGCTCTGCGCCCGCATCGCGGACCGCGTCGAGCGACCACGTTTCGTTGGTCGCACCCGCCGACAGGCGCGTGAGGTTCGCGACGTCCCGGACCTGCGGATCGAGGCGCACGAGCACGCGCCGCAAAGCTGCGCTGATTGCGGGATCGCGGCTGCTCATGTGATCGTATATACCTCAATGGGGGTGGACTGTGACGCAAAAACTCTTCGACCTGTCCGGCAAGGTCGCGCTCGTGACGGGCGGCAACGGCGGCATCGGGCTCGGCATGGCGGAAGGCCTGGCGCAAGCCGGCGCGAAGATCGCGATCTGGGGCCAGAACGCCGACAAGAACCGCATCGCCGAGGCGAAGCTGCGCGAGCACACCCGTGACGTGCTGGTCCAGCGCGTCGATGTGGCGGACGAGGAGGCCGTGACGAGCGGCATCGCAGACGTGGTCCGCACGATGGGACGGCTCGATTTCGTGGCGGCCAACGCGGGCGTCGGCGGCGGCGGCCGCTCGTCGTTCGACGAGACGACGACCGAGCAATGGCGTCGCGTCACGATGACGAATCTCGACGGCGTCTTCTGGACGTTGCGCGAGGCCTGCAAACACATGATGACGCGCGCCGAAGCCGGCGACCCGGGCGGCTCGGTGGTCGTCACTTCATCGACGTCGGCGATCCACGGCGCGCCGCGCAACCAGGCCTATGCGTCGACCAAGGGCGCCGTGATCGCGATGATCCGCGGCATCGCCGTCGAATACGCGCGCTATGGCGTGCGCGCCAACGCGATCCTGCCCGGCTGGATCCGCACCGACATGACGGCCACGCTGGTGTCGTGGGATAAGTTCAATGAGAAGGCGATCGGCCGGGTGCCGATGCGCCGCTGGGGCGAGCCGGAGGATTTCGCCGGGATCGCCGTGTACCTGGCCTCGGACGCCTCGCGCTTCCACACCGGCGACAGCTTCGTCATCGACGGCGGCTACACCATCTTCTGAAGATTCATTAAGAGAGGGGCGGGCTGCCGCGGGATCGCGGATACTGCTCGTCATCCGGGCCTGGCGGGGAGCAGAACGATGCGCAAGTTTTTGACCTTGATGGCGGCCACCCTAACGATTCTGGGGTTCACCCGGATCGCGGGGGCAGAGGGGCTCAACACGCAGGACTACATCGACATCGAGCAGCTGTACGCCACGTACAACCATGCGATCGATGCGGGCGACGGCGAAGCCTGGGCCGCAACGTTCACGCCGGACGGCACGTTCAACAAGTTCGCCGGCCACGACCAGCTCGTCGGCTTCATCCAGCAGTGGCAGGAGAAGATGAACGGCGGCTACCGCCGGCACTGGAACACCAACCTGCGGATCGTGCCGAGCAAGGACGGCGCGAGCGCGTCGGTGTTCCTGATGCTGGTCGACGTGACGACCAAGAGCATCGTCGCCACCGGCATGTACAACGACACGCTGGTGAAGACCGCGAGCGGTTGGCGCTTCAAGACGCGGCAGACGAAGATGGACGCGGCGCCGCCAGCGCCAGCAGCTCCGCCCGCGCCGTCGGCGCCGCCAGCGCCTGCGCCGAAACAATAGGAATTCCAGCCTTGAACGAGTGGCTGCTGAAATTCGCCGAGGCGATCGGCGCGACGTGGTTCAGCGTCGCCCTGCACGAGTCGTTCTACATGTACGGGTGGATCGAATCGCTCCACGTCATCACGCTGACGGTGAGCCTCGGCATGCTGATCGTCATCGATCTGCGCATGCTCGGCCTGTGGCTCAAGGACGTGCCCGCATCGAAGATCGCCGAGCGGCTCGACCGGCCGATGCTGATCGGCTTCTCGATCATGGTCGTCACCGGCGTGCTGCTGTATGTCGGCATTCCGATCCGGACGACGCAGAGCCTGTGGTTCCGGATCAAGGTGATCCTGCTGGTCGCCGCGTTCATCAATGCATGGCTGTTCCGCAAGCACATGCAGGCGTCGGTCGGGACCTGGGACGCCGCGCCGGTGCCGCCGCGACGCACGCGTATCGCGGCCGCGCTGTCGCTCACGCTGTGGGCGAGCGTCGTCACCTGCGGCCGCTTCATCGCCTACGACTGGTACGACTGCGGCCAGGACAATCCGGCGTTCATCGACTGGGCGGCCGGCTGCGTCGCGGGTGAAGAAGGGGGACAGCACGGATGAGCCTGCTGTCGTATTTCGAAGCGCTGGAAGCGTCGCCGATCGGCGTGTTCGTCAAGGACAAGGCCGCGACGTTCGCGTGCATCGAGGCCGTGCACCTGATGGCGCTCGCGCTGTTGGGCGCGGCCGTGTTGAGCTCGGATCTGCGGCTGTTGAACGTCGTGCTGCGCGACGTGCCGTCGAACAAAGTCACCGAGCAGGCTCACCGCTGGTTCAAGCTGGCGCTCGTCGTGCTGGTAGTGACGGGCTTTTTCATGCTCGCCGGCGTCGCGACCAAGTGCTATCACAACCCGTTCTACTGGGCGAAGATGATCACGCTCGGCATCGGCATCGTGTTCGTGTTCGCGATCCGGCAGCCGCTGCTGCGCAAGGATCACACGCAGCTCAACCCGTGGACGCTCAAGCTCATGGCGCTGGCGTCGATGACGATCTGGTTTCTGGTGGCGGCGTCGGGCCGCTGGATCGGATTTTCGGGGTGAGGTGCCGGGAGAGAAAAACGGGGGAAAGTCAGCGCTGCACCAATCTATGGCGCTCCCGCCCTGGTTCGAATGCTGCGCTGCTTAGTTTCCCCTCTTTTTTTCTCCCGGCACCTTACAGCGGCACCTTACAGCGAGCCGGCGAGCTTCACCGTGGCGATGACGTCCACGATCTGCACGATCCAATAGACCGCGGCGGCGAGCAGGATCGCGGCGGATGCGCCCACCGCGATCTTTTCCTGCGTGCTCAGGTTCGCCAGCGTCATTGCTTCTCGGTCGGGTCTGCGCTGTCTTTCGGCGCGCCGGTGCCCGACGAGCCCATGAACAGCTTGCGGCCGTCCGGGAACGTCACGTCACGGCCGTTGGCGCGGCACTCCGGCTTGCACAGCGCGTCTTTCGACTGGTAGCCGCGCACCACGATCTCGGTGCCGATCGCCAGAGAATCCTTGGTGATGCCCCGGCGCAGCAGCGTGTTCGGCGTGCCGCCCTCGACCATCCACTTGGTGATGGTGCCGTCGGCGTTCTTGTTCTCGATGTGGATCCACGCGTGCGGGTTGATCCACTCGACGCGCGTCACCGGTCCGCGCAGGTTCACCGGCTTGTTAGCATCGAACTCCGCTGCGAACGCGTGGTGCGCGAACGCGGAGGCGCCACCCAGCAAAGCCGTGGCCATTGCGGCGCCGGCCATCACGAACAACTTCATGCGCATTTGCACGTACCTCTTACTCTTTCTGTTCTTTCGGCGGTGCGGGCTGCGTCGGCTTCTTGCGCAGCTCGCCGTACATCAGCTCCTCGACGAATTCGACACACTTGAACTGCATCAGCTGGGCGTTCGGCTCGACGCGGCGATACAGCGGCATGCTGATCTTCCACGGGCGCGAGAACGTCTTCGGATCCTCGATCGTCGCCTCGTACCACAGGTGGTCCGGGCCCTTCGGCGTCCAGCGCTCGGTGACCTTCAGCGAATCGCTGTGATGGTTGCCGGCGCGGTCGAACCAGGTCTGGTCGTTGAAGCCGGTGACCGTGATCACCAGCGTGTCGCCTTCCCACTTGCCGACGGACTGGCCCATCCACGAGTCGGCGGGCGGCGGCCCCGGATCTTTCATATAGATGTTGCGCACGGCGCCGGCGTACTCGTACGCGAAGAACACGTAGTCCTTGCTCTGGAAGATCTGGAACGGATACGGCATGTAGTTGGCGCGCGGCACGCCGGGCAGGTAGCACTTGATCTCGGGATCGGAAGTCAGCCAGTCCTTCTGGTTCTGCTTCTTCTTCTCGAGCGCGGCCGGCAGGTACGGGATCGTGTCGCCTTCGACGATGCCGAGGCCGGCGGGCACCGCGCCCACCGCACCCATCTTCACGATCTCAGGCGCCGGCACCGGCACGAACTGGCCGGGCACCAACGCCAGCGCAGCCTTCGCGGCATGCGGCTCGACATCGAAATTGGCCGTATTGAGCGCCTGCCAGATGCCGTTCAGGTCGGGCTTGCCGTCCTTGGTGCGCGGTCCTTTGGACGGTGCAGCAGCTGCCAGTGCGCTGGTCGCGAAAACAGCAGCCGCAGTGAGCAGCAGCGCGCGTGAGATGACTCGCATCGTTAGTGTCTCCCCCCAAGTCCGGCGATAAAACAATGAGCCCTGATAGGCTGTCAATACGGCGCACAGTCTGAGGGGCGAACGCCTTGAATTGTGTGGAGAATCGTCAGACCGACAACGGCTGTCCCAGGATCTGGAAGACTACCCTCATGAGAACGATCAGCTGGATTCCACTGTGCGCAATCGTCGTTGCCGGCTGCGGCGCGTCGAAGGACGAGCCGTCGGCACCGGCAGCCGCCGCCGCGGCGCCGCCGTTTCACACGACGCTGACCACGAAGCAGCTGATGAGCTGGATCATCGATCCGAACGCGACGGCGATCTGGAATTCGGTCGGCAGCACCACAACCGAGAAAGGCACCGAGGAGAAGCATCCGCAGACGGACGAGGAATGGGCGGTCTTCCGCAACGCCGCCGCGACGCTCATCGAGTCCGGCAACCTGCTGATGCTGGACGGGCGCGCGGTCGACAACGATCAGTGGATGGCCACGTCACGCGGCATGGCGGACGCGGCAGCGACGGTGCTGGAAGCGGCCGAGGCGAAGGACGTGGAAGCCTACTTCGACGCCGGCGGTGCGCTGTACGAGGCGTGCACCGCCTGTCACTCGAAGTATCTGGTCGGGCCGAAGCAGTAGGTCACGCCTGCGGCTTGTAGGCCGCGAACTCCTCGCGGCTGAGCAGGCCGTCCTTGTTGGAGTCGAGGCTCTTGAAGGCCACGAACAGCGCGTCGTTGTCCGCGGCTTCGTTCAGGGTCACCTTGCCGTCGGCGTTCTTGTCGAGCGATTCGAAGGTCGGCTTGGCGGCATCGGACTGAGCGGCGAGGGCGCCGGCGGCGAACAGGCCGAGAACGACAGCGATCTGCATGCGGATCATGGGAAACCTCCTGCGGAGCTCTTGCCGGACAATGGCGCCTTGGGCGGGAATGTTCCCGCACGGGTTATGCTCGCCGCCCATGGCCAAAGACATCAGCCAGGCGGTGCGGGAAGTATGCCTGTGGTTCCCGGAAAGCACCGAAGTGATCTCGCACGGCTCGCCGGACTTTCGCGTCCGCGGCAAGACGTTCGCGACCTACGTGATCAACCACCACGGCGACGGGCGCGTCGCGCTGTGGCTCAACGCGCCGTCCGGTGCGCAGGAGCTGTACACGAAGGAAGAGCCGAAGCACTTCTTCGTGCCGCCGTACGTCGGGCCGCGCGGCTGGCTCGGGGTGCGGCTGGACCAGGGGATCTCGTGGAAGCGCGTCGCGAAGCTGGTGCGCGAGGCGTATGAGAAAGTCGCGCCGCCGGCGCTGACGAAAAAGCTCGGCAAGACGATCGAGATTCAGCCGCCGACGAAATCGCTGAACGCGGCGCAGATCGATCCGCTGCAATCGAAGCGCGCGCAGTCAGTGCTGAAGACGATGCGCCGCATCTGCCTCGCGTTGCCCGAAACGTCGGAGGACAAGCAGTTCGGCTTTCCAGTGTGGCGCGCCGGCAAGAAGACGTTCGCGCAGGCCTATCAATATCGCGACCAGGACAAGCTGCGCATCGCGTTCTGGGTCGGCGTCGAGCAGCAGGCGATGCTCACCGGCGACGAGCGCTACGAGATTCCAAAGTACATGGGCCACAACGGCTGGATTGCGCTCGACGTGAGCAAGCATCTCGACGCAGATGAAGTGAGCGAGCTGGCGCTGTTCAGCTACCGGCACTTCGCACTGAGGCGCATGCTGCAGCGGCTGGGCGAACCGTGAGGGAAATGACGGACTACACGTTGCTCAGCGTGGCCGCAGGCGATCAACGCGAACGCTTTTTGCCGTTGTTGTTGCTGGCGGATGAATCGCTCCAACAGGTGCGCTCATACATGCAGCGCGGTGACTTGTTCGCGTTCGTGGATCGCGACGGGGCCGCCGTCGGCATTGTGCTGACAATTCCCGACGCCGACGGCAGCGTGGAATTGAAAGCAGTGGCCGTGGACTCCACTCGCCAGAACCTTGGCA
The DNA here is from genome assembly GCA_036004505.1 of Steroidobacteraceae bacterium. GTDB lineage: Bacteria > Pseudomonadota > Gammaproteobacteria > Steroidobacterales > Steroidobacteraceae > Steroidobacter. The sequence goes on along the minus strand of DASYRK010000047.1, from coordinate 25,779 downwards.
TCGGCCGGCGCATGCTCGCCGCGGTGCTCGAGGAATTGCGTCGCCGCGGCGTGCGGCGCGCTGTCGTCGGCACTGCGAACGCCGGCATCGGACAGCTTGCCTACTATCAGAAGGCGGGCTTTCGCCTGTTACGCATCGAGCGCGATTTCTTCTCGCCGGCGCGCGGCTATCCCGCCGTCATGGAAGACAACGGGATCCGCCTGCGCGACAGGGTGTGGATGGATCTGGATCTCAGTGGAGATCTTTGTACGTCTCGATGATCCGCGACACGATGCCGTAGTCGATCGCTTCCTTCGGGCTCATCCAGAAGTCGCGCTCCATGTCGGCGATCACTTTCTCGTACGGCCTGCCGGTCTGCTTCGCGATCGAGCGCGCGATGCGCTCGCGCGTGCGCAGGATCTCCTTCGCCTGAATCGCGATGTCCGTCGCCGGACCGCCGGCGCCGCCGAGCGGCTGGTGGATCATGAAGCGCGTGTTCGGCAGGCACAGGCGCCGCTCCTTCTCCGCGGCGAGGAAGATGTGCGTGCCGGCGCTCGCCACCCAGCCCGTGCCGATCGTCGTGACCGGCGCGCTGATGAAGCGCATCGTGTCGTGGATCGCGTCGCCCGACTCGACGTGTCCGCCCGGCGAGGAGATCAGCACGCGGATCGGCGCGTCGGACTGCGCTGCCATCGCAACCAGGCGCTCGCACGTGGCGCGCGCTGTCTGGTGATTGATGTCGCCGAAGATGAAGACGAACCGCGACTTGAACGACAGCTGGTCGGTGATGCTTTCCGGGCGCTGCTCGGGGCGCTCGGGCTTGTCGTCGTTTCCGTCGTCGTTCATGGACATGGCTGCTCCTCGCTGGGGGGGCGACAGTCTAAAGCAGCGCGAGGACGTTGCGCACGGTGATCACCATAAGCACCAGCGACGAGGCCGCGAACACCATGAAGCGCACCGGGACGAAATTCGAGGTGCACTGGATCAGGGAATGGACGATGCGCAGGCCGACATAACCCCAGGCCAGGCCGATGTTCAGCGGGTCCGCGACCCCGGCCAGGTGCGAGTACACCGCCAGCGCGTAGAACACCGTCGGCTGCTCGTGCAAGTGGTTGTAGTTGTCAGCAATCTGCTGGACCGCTACAGGCAGGGGATCCAGGTCGCCCTTGCGCTTGATGCGCGCCGGATCGATGCCGGCGGCCCGCATGGCCGGCAGTCGGGTGGCGTACAGCCAGAACCAGATCACGAAGGTCCACACGATCAGCGCGAGCACGGGAGTCAGCATCGTCGTCTGCATGGGCGTTCTCCTTCTGGTTTATTCTTCCTCCTATTATGACGACGCAAATGCTATTCAGGGACGATGCTTACCTGAAGACCGCGACCGCGCAGGTCGTCGCGGCCGGCGAGCGCGGCATCGAGCTCGATCGCACCCTTTTCTATCCGCTCGGCGGCGGCCAGCCGGGCGATACCGGCGTGTTGATCCGCCCCAACGGGGAGCGGATCGTGATTGCGGACACACGCAAAGGCGAGACGTTCGACAGCGTCCTGCACATTCCCGCGCCGGGTAGCGCGCTGCCCGAACCCGGCGAGCCGCTGACGCTGGAGATCGACTGGAATCGTCGCTACGCGCTCATGCGCCTGCACACGGCGCTGCACGTGATGTCGTGCGTCGTCGTCGCGCCGGTCTCCGGCGGCAACATCGCTCCGGACAAGGCGCGGCTCGATTTCGACATCGACATGAATCTGCTGAACGCCGAGCGGATCGAGCAGGGCACGAATGAGCTGCTGGCGCGCGGCATCGCGACCGAAACCGTCTGGATCACGGACCAGGAGCTCGAGGCGCGGCCGGAGCTGGTCAAGACCATGAGCGTGCAACCGCCCCGCGGCGCGGGTCGCGTGCGGCTGCTGCGCATTCCGGGGATCGATCTGCAGCCGTGCGGCGGCACGCACGTCGCGAACATCGGCGAGATCGGCGCGATCAAGGTCGTGCGCATCCGCAACGAAGGGAAGCGCAACAAGCGCGTCGAGATCACCCTCGCCTGATCACACCTCGCGTCGCAGCCGGTCGATTTGCCCGGCGACGCCGTTCAGTGCTTCGGGCCGGTAGTTCGCATCCTCCTGCCAGCGCTTCAGCACGCTCTCGTGAATCGTGTCCGTGGCCGCGACCTTGCGCGAAGAGCGCGGCAGCAGCGCGAACGGCGACTTTGCCCACGGCTTGTGGATCTCCGGAGCGATCAGCGGCTCCGGCGTGTACGTGAGCGGCGTGGCGAGACGCACGCCGACTTCCGCGAGCTGCTTCATCATCCAGTCGAGCGCGATGTCCGACAGCCGCGATTCCGGGATCGTGTAGCCGCCGCCGACGTCAGCGTGCGCGCCGACGAACCACACTTGCTTGATGCCGGCGCGCGCTTCCCATGCCGTCACCGGAAAATCCGCGCGCAGCTCGTCGACCGCCATGGCGTGGAAGCCGTTCTGCACCTTGTCGCTCAGGCGCGTGTCGACGAAGCGAAACACGTCGAAGCGCTTGTCCGCTGCGTACGCGGGAATTCCCATGGAGCCAACGGTGTCCCACACGGCGACCGACTTGATCGGGACGTTGGCGATCAGCTGATCTGCGTCGAGCTGGCGCGCGAAGAAGCCGCCGACGAAGTTCAGCATGCTGGTGGCCATGTCCGTGAGCTTGCCGGCGCCGTGCAGCGACACGTTCTTGCATTTGCACCAGGCCGCGATGCCGAGCCGATACGCTTCGTTCTTGTCCGCGGCATCGTACTTCGCGCGGTTCAGCAGACCGACGCTCGAGATCATTCCCGCGAGCGCGCGCGCCGTGTATGCGCCGCGGCTGAAGCCGGCGATGTGGATCTCGTCGCCCGGATCGTAGCGGCGCGAGATGAACGTGTAGCCGCGCACGATGCGCGCGATCACGCCCATGCCGAACATTCCGCCCATCGCCTTCTTGAGGAAGCTGTCGGAGTCGCCGACGCCGTGCATGTACTTGGCGATCTGCACCGTGCCGCCGGCCGCGTCGCGCAGCTCTTTCTCCTGCTCGTCGCGCATCGTCATCGTCTGCGGCGTCACGCGCCCGGCGAGGTTCGCGAACAGCTTGACGACGTTCGTGACCTTCGCGCCCTGCAGCTCGCCCTGGTCGTCGGTGGAATCCATCGGCGCGACGCCAGTCTGCGCTTCCGGTCCGTTCCAGGTGCCATCGGCACAGAACACGATTCGTTTCGGCATGGCGGATCTCCTGCGCCGGCGACTACAGCGCGCACCAGTACGTCTTACGCCCCGTCGCGCCGGAAAGCGATGGTCCAAAGGTCCGGGATCGCGGGTAAACTTCGGTGCATGAGTACTGACAATTCGATCGAGCTCGTCATCGAGGGTCGGCGCCGCGATCTTGGCGGCTTCGAAGTCGGGCGCGTGCTGCCGTGGACGAAGCGCCGCAGCGTCGGGCCGTTCGTCTTCTTCGACCACATGGGCCCGAAGCAGATGGCCGCGAATCTGCCGCGCAACGTCGACGTGCGGCCGCATCCGCACATCGGCCTGTCGACGATCACCTACCTGTACGCGGGCGAGATCGTGCATCGCGACAGCCTCGGCTTCCACCAGGTGATTCGTCCCGGCGAAGTGAACTGGATGACCGCCGGTCGCGGCATCAGCCATTCCGAGCGCTTCGAGACGATGCGCGAGCACGGCGGACTGCTGCACGGGATCCAGGCGTGGATCGCGCTGCCGGTCGCGGATGAAGAGACCGCTCCGGCGTTCGTGCACCACGCGGCCGATGAATTGCCGATCGAGCGCGACGGCGGCGTCAGCAGGCGCGTCATAGCGGGCAAGGCATTCGGGAAATCGAGTCCGGTGCGCACGCATTCGCCGATCGTCTATGTGCACGTCGAGCTGGAAGCGGGCGCGAGCACGGCCATTGCGGATAGTCATGGGCCGGACGGTTACAGCGAGCGAGCCGCTTTCATCGCGGCCGGCACAGTGCGCGTCGGACGCGAGAGCTACGAAGCCGGAAAAATGATCGTGTTTGCACGCGACAGTCAGCCGCGCATCGTTGCGGATACGGCCGCGACCGTCATGCTGCTCGGCGGCGAGCCGCTCGGTGAAAGGCACATCTGGTGGAATTTCGTCTCGTCGCGGCGCGAGCGCATCGAGCAGGCGAAAGCGGATTGGCGGGCGGGAAAGATCGCGCTGCCGGTCGGCGACGCCGACGAGTTCATTCCGCTGCCGGAAGAGCCGCCGCCTCCGCCGGAACCGATGTCCTGACGCTCAGCGCGTCGAATTGCGCCAGAAGACTCCGTGCTCTTTGCGCGTCGCGGGTTCGTTCTTCGTCGTCGCGCATCCACCGCACGCATCGCAGCCGCTGCCCGACGAGCTGTCGCTGAGTTGGCCGAAGACACTCGGCAGTGCCGTGCGCAATCGCATGCGCACACCATCGCGCATCTTGCGCGGTCCGAGCCGCCACACGGCGTAGCACAGACTCACCACGATCGCGATGACGACGATCGAATTGGCGAGCGCGGCGCTCATGTCTTCCCCATGAGCCACACCGCGACGTTGTACGTCACGAACGAGGCTACGTATGCGAGCGCGAACAGGTAGCCCGCCATGATCAGCGGATAGCGCCACGAGTTGGTCTCGCGCTTCACCGTCGCCAGCGTCGAGAGACATTGCGGCGCGAACACGTACCACGCGAGCAGCGAGAGCGCAGTCGGCAGCGACCACGAATTCCTGATCAGCGGATCGAGCGCACCTGCAATGTCATCTCCCGTCGCGGACAACGAATACACGGTGCCGAGAGCGCCGACTGCGACTTCGCGGGCGGCGAGGCCCGGCACGAGCGCAATGGAGATCTGCCAGTTGAAACCGAGCGGCGCGAAGATCACCGCGAGCCCCGCGCCGATCTTGCCGGCGATGCTGTACTGGATCGCGGGCCCGGTCGCATCCGGCGGCGGCGCGGGGAACGAGCCCAGCGCCCACAGCAGGATCATCAGCGCCAGGATGATCGTGCCGACGCGCGTCAGGAAGATCTGCACGCGCTGCCACAGGCCGATCGAGAGATTGCGCAGATGCGGCCAGTGGTACGCCGGCAGCTCGAGCATCAGCGGCTGGAAGCGCGAGCGCATGGAACTCGTGTGCTTGAGCACGTATGCGACCGCCAGTCCAGACGCGATTCCCGCGACATACAGGGCGAACAGCACCAGCCCCTGCAGCTGGATCGGACCCCAGACGCTTCGCTGCGGGATGAACGCGCCGATGATCAGCGTGTAGACCGGAATTCGCGCCGAGCACGTCATCAGCGGCGCGATCATGATCGTCGTCAGACGGTCGCGCGGGTTTGCAATCGTGCGCGTCGCCATGATGCCGGGAATGGCGCACGCGTGACTCGACAGCAGCGGAATGAACGAGCGACCGGACAGGCCGGCGCTGCCCATCAGGCGATCGAGCAGGAAGGCGGCGCGCGGCAGGTAGCCGGAGTCCTCGAGCACGAGGATGAAGAAGAACAGGATGATGATCTGCGGCAGGAACACCAGCACGCTGCCCGCGCCCGCGAGCACGCCGTCGAGCAGCAGACTGCGCAGCGAGTTGTCCGGCAGCACGGTTCGCAGATATCCCGCGAGCGCGTCGACGCCTGCAGTGATCGCGTCCATCGGGATCGTCGCCCAGGCAAAGACCGCCTGGAACATCAGGAACATCGTGACGATCAGCAGCAGCAATCCCAGCACGGGATGCAGCACGATGCGATCGACGCGATCGCTCATCGTCTCGACCGCGCGCGCTTCGCCGCCCACTGCCGCAAGAATGCGGCGCACCTCCGCGTGATCGCGCACGACGTCGGCGCTGCCGGCTGACGCTGCGGCCTGAGCTGCAGCGACGGGCCAGACTGCATCGAGACGACTCATCAGCTCTGTCACACCGGAAGGCTTTACGCCGACCGTCTCGACGACCGGAACGCCGAGCTCGCGTGCGAGCGCGTCCTTGTCGACGTGAATGCCGCGCCGGCGCGCGAGGTCGCTCATGTTGAGCGCGAGCAGCAGCGGCACGCCGAGCCGCTTGAGCGCGAGCACGAGCCGCAGGTTCTGACGCAGGTTGGTGGCGTCGGTGACGCAGACGACCGCATCGGGCCTGGATTCGCCGTCGCGCCGGCCGAGCAGCACGTCAGCAGTGACTTGTTCGTCGGGGGTCGCGGCTTCGAGGCTGTAGAGGCCGGGCAGGTCCAGGATGCGGACGCGTTTGCCGGACGGCGTGATCGCGACGCCTTCCTTGCGCTCGACGGTGACGCCGGCGTAGTTCGCGACTTTCTGACGGCTGCCCGTCAGCAGATTGAAGAGCGCGGTTTTGCCGCAGTTCGGATTGCCGACCAGCGCGATCAGCTGCGGGGCGCCAGCTGCGACGGCACTCACGATCTACTCCAGCGGCGCGATCCGGATGCAGTCCGCTTCCAACCGGCGCAGTGCGAAGGTGGCGGTGCCGACGCGCACTGCGACGGGCTCGCCACCGAGAGGGCCGCGCGCGAGCACGTGCACGCGCTCGCCGGGGAGAAAGCCGAGGTCTGCAAGTCGCCGCGTGAGGTCGATCGGAACGTCCGGCCCGCTCGCCACGACGCCGAGGACGCGCGCGGACTGACCCTTGCCGAGATCGCTGAGCGCCTGGGAGGTGGGGGCAACCGTGTAGGCGTCGAGAGGCAGGACTGCAGACATGGATGCTAGACTACATGAGAATCGTTCTCATTGCCATGAAGTCTGCTAAGCCATTAATTTACGAACCAAAAACACGGTGCCGATGCCGGCGAAAGTCATGCACACCGAGCCCACCAGATGCCCCCCGGCCGCGGCGATTGCCCAGCCTGTGCGGCCCTGCTGCAGCAGGACCACGAGCTCCGCGGAGAACGTCGAGAACGTGGTGAGGCCGCCGCAGAAGCCGGTGATGACGAACAGCCGCCATTCGATCGGCAGGTTCGAGGTCGCGAAGAACGCGATCGCGATGCCGACGATGTAACCGCCGATGAGATTCGACAGCAGCGTGCCGGGCGGGATTGCCGGGAACGTCGCGTTGAACGATTCGCTCAAGGCCAGGCGCAGCAGCGCACCGACGCTGGCGCCGAGCGAAACCGCGACGATCGTTTTCCAGCCCAACATTGATCGTACAGAGCTTACCATGCGCACATCGCTGCATCCGGCGTGCGCAAAGCACTGGCGATGACACGACATCGGACCGCTTCGATATCGGACAGTCCCGGGCCGATGCGCCGCTCGGGATCGTCCTTGCCCGCGAGATCACTTGAAGCTCCGCGTCAGCAGCACAATGCCGGAGATCGAAAGCCACAGCGCCGCCATGCCGATCGTGACGATCAGCGGATTGTTGAAGTTGTCGCGGCCGGCGTAGTCCATCGTGTGCAGCATCCAGAAGAAATCGTACACACGCCAGGAGGCGGTGCGCGCCGCGACGAAATGTCCATCGTCGGCGGCAAAGTACAACGCCGTGCGTTGCGAGTCATCGAACTGTGCCCGCCACACCGGCCCCTTCGCGCGCGACTCGATATCCGGTTGCGTCTGGAGCGTCGCGGCGAGGAGTCCGCCGCCGCCTGCGTAGCGCCCGAGCGCGAGCTTGCGCACCCACGGTTCATCGAGCTCGACCGGCGCGCCGTCTTCGAGCGCGCGCAGCTCGACACGATCCTGCAGCTCGACGCGCCACACCCAGCGGTCGGCGAGTGAGACCGCGCGCACGTCGTAAAGATCCTGCTTCGCGTACTCATCGAGCCACGCTGTCGGCTCCCTTCTAACGGTCGCGGGCGCGAGAACCGCCGGCTCGACGGTGCGTACGCTGCCTTCGGCGCCGACCTTCCCGTGATCGAGCCACGCGAACATCACGCCGCTCGCTGCCCACAGCACCACCTGCAATGCAATCACCAGGCCGAGCCATTTGTGGAGCTTGCGCAGGAACTGCATCGATCTACCCGCGCCTGCGCGGACGCCAGAAGCTGAAATACAGCAGCCACACGCCGCTCAGCACGGTGACTGCGCCGAGCACGGTCGCGACTCGCGGCACGAGGCCCGTCGGCGCTTCGCGCTCGCCGTAGTCCATGATGTGCAGCATCCACAGGAAATCGTACCAGCGCCACAAGCGGTGGCGGCGCGCCGCCAGCGCGCCGGTATCCGGATGGAGATAGAGCGTCGTTTGCAGCCAGTCGTCGAAGTCGGCGCGCCACAGCGGCGGAGCGCGGCCGCGGATTTCCATCGGCACTTCGTGCTCGAGCAACTCCACGGCGCTCAGCTGACCGCTGCCGGCGTAGTACGTGCGCGCGAGCTGACGGATCATTCCCGCGGAAAGCGGCGACAGCTGCTGACCATTCGCGGCGTCGACGAGAATCTTGCGGCCCGCCGCGGTCAGCTCATAGACGGGCGAGTCGAGCACCGGCAGCGAATGCAATGCGACCAGCGTGACTTCCGGATAGCGGCCGGCAAGCTGCGAGACGGGCAGCACCGTCGTCGAGCGCGCGACCGGCGTGCGCAGGTTGTGTACCAGCGGATCGCCGTGAATGAGGTCCAGATCGACCGCCACCATGTAGAAGCCCGTGACTGCCCACACCAGCAATTGCACGCCGACGAACAGCGTCAGCCACTTGTGCAGGTTGCGGGAGAGCAGGGTCAGCTTCATTCAACACTTCGCGGACACAGAACGGCGTCGTTTCCGGTGCGCGAGTTTAGCCGGGCGCGCTGCTCAGCGCCGTCTTCGCGGTCGCGGCGCTCGAGCTCCTCGGCGCGCGCACTGTCGAGAAGCTTTTCGTCTGACTCCAGGGCGTCATCGCGGCGGCAGCTTTCAGCGACGGTTGTTGGATTCGTCTGGGCTTGCGCGACTGCTGCGAGCAGCAGCAGACCGAGGCCGACGGCGCAGCGGCGCTGCCAGCGATCGATGGTTTTCATAGTTAACCCCCTCTTGATTTCCAATCGTTACAGCGTGGTCCGGCTCACGCCGCACCGCGCGTCCTCGCCCTCACTCCGGGTCTGTGTGCTCGCGTCGGGAGTCGCGGCCTGGACTGATGTGTCACAGGTTTTTTCTTGATTTCCCATACAAGTGTAGACACACACCGAAATGTAGAAACTCTAGGGCGATGATTTCCATCGAGCAGAATCGGTTAACGATGCGCCGCTGCCAGCACGGGCCGCGCGGCGGGTAGAGTGCGTCTTGCGCAAAAAGCTGTACCCTCCCGGCTCTCCCATGCTTCCCGAACCCGCCGAAGAACCTGCGAGCGCGCCTTTAGCGAGCAAGCACGAGCGCGTGCTCGACGAAGCCGCGCGCCAGTTGAACGAGAAGGGCGTGCTGCTGACGTCGCTCGCGGAGATCGCCGCGAAGCTCGGCGTCACGCGCGGCGCGATGTACTACTACGTCGCCGATCGCGAAGACCTCGTGTTCCAGTGCTACCGGCGCGCGGCGGAGATCACGGCGCGACATCTGCTCGAGGCCGGCCGCGCCGGCGGCAGCGCCGCCGACGTACTGCGCAGTTTCGTGACCCGCATGCTCGATCCGAACGAGCCCGAGATCGCGGCGCGCGCCGAGATCGCGATGCTGAATGCGACCCAGCGCGACACGATCCAGGGTCTGTACGACGCGCTCGCGACGCGCCTCGCGCACGTGCTGGAAACCGGCGAGCGCGAAGGTGTGCTGCGGCCGTGCGACGTCGAAGTCACGGCGCGCATCATCCTGAGTCTCGTGACGTGGGCGCCGCTCGCGCGACCCTGGGCGCATCAGGTCGGCCCGATGGGACACGCGCGACTGCTCGCCGCTGCGACCGCAACCGTCTTCGATGGATTCTCGCGAGCCGGACGTCTGCCGGATTTCCAGCCGCTCGATCTCGGGGCGCTCGCGCCGCGCGTCGTGAGCGCGTTCGACCGTGACGCGGCGGGCCAGGCGAAGCGCGAAGCGCTGCTGCGAGTCGCGTCGCAACTCTTCAATCGCAAGGGCATCGATGCAACGTCGCTCGACGAGATCGCGGCGCAGGTCGGTACGACCAAGCGCACGCTGCATCATCACATCGGCGCCAAACAGGACCTGGTCGCAGCGTGCTACGACCGCGCGTTCCGCATCTTCTTCTTCATCAAGGACCGCATGCTGGAGCAGCGCGGTTCACGCCTCGAAGCGCTGGCGGCGGCGATGCACGCACTCGCGCTCGCTTACCCGAGCGACGAGCTGACGCCGCTCTCGCCGCTGGTCGGCCACGGCGCGCTGTCGCCGGAAGGGCAGGCGGCCTTCGATCGCAACTCGGGACTGCTGGGCGACGCGTATCACGGGCTGATCCGCCAGGGCATGGAGGAAGGCAGCATCACGCCGCTCGACGATGTCGAAGCGCGCGCGCTGATGTTGCCGGGTCTGGTGAGCTGGCTCGTGAAGGACGACGTGCCGCGCGATCCGGCTCAGCAGGGACAGATTGCGCGCGAGGTTGCGAACCTGGTTGCCGTGGGCCTGCGGCCGTTGTAGGTCAATACCTCCACAGCACGCCCGCCGACGGAACCAGCGGCAGCCACGTATCCAGATCTCGCGTGTAGCGCAGCGAGCCGTCCGGGTTCTCCTCGACGCCGTAGTGCACGCAGCACGGGTTCTCGCGATCCAGCGCATTGTTCACCTCGATGAACACATCGAGCGCGCCGCGCGGCAGGGCGAAGGTGCGCGTCACGCGCAGGTCGAGCGAGTTGTAGGCGCCGAGGCGCGAGCGATTGCGTCGCGACAGCACGATCTGCGGAATGCCGGATGTGTTGTCGGCCACTTCCAGCTCGGTGGTCGGCCATCCCGTGTGATAGCTGTCGGTGAGCGTCGCGCTCCACGGACCCTTGGCCCACACGATGCCGAGATTCACGGCGTGTCGTTGATCCCAGCTGCGCGGCACATCGTCGCCGTCGATGCGATCATCCACGCGCGACCAGCTGTAGCTCAGCCAGCCGCTCCACGAGCCGCGCGGACGCGGCTGTAGCATCAGCTCGACTCCTTGCGCGAGCGCGCTCTGCGGCGCGATGCGCACGCGATCGAACTCCGCTTCCGGCACCAGCACCAGCGGATCGAAGATGTTCTCGAAGCGCGGGTTGATGTGCCGATACTCCTTGCGGAACGCCTCGACGCGCAGATCGAGGCCGCCGTCGAAGGAGTGATCGAAGCCGAGGATCGCGTGATGCGCGTGCTGCGCGCCATAGAAGGTGTCGACGCCGTCCTCCACCTGCAGCTCATTGATGCCCTGGAACTGCACGAAGCGGCCGAGACTCGCGCGCAAGTGCGTCTGCGGCGACAGCGTATAGAGCACGCTCAAGCGCGGGCTCCATTGCTCGCCATCGTCGGAGCCGTCGTAGGTTTGCGTATCGACGCGCACGCCGCCGTCGAAGATCCAGCGCTCACCGACCTGCGTATGCACGTCCCAGAAGCCGGAGCTTTCGTATCCTTCGGGCGAAGGCGCGGCCGAGCGCGTCGTGTCGAAGCCCGGCGATCCAGGAAACGGAAAGCCCGGCTGCGCGTGTACCTGGTTCGAGTAGTCGTAGTCGCCCCACAACCGCCGCACCTCGGCGCCGAAGCGCTGCTGCAGCGAGCCGGTGTCGAGGTGGTTCGCGACGCGCAGCCCGATGATGTGGAACAGCCGCTCGTCGCGCACGTGCGCGGTGCGCACGCCGGGATCGTCCAGATCGCCCGTGCGGCGATTCTCCAGGTCCGTGTACGACGCGATCAGCCGCGTCGACGCGCCGTTCTGCCACGCATGATCGAGCGTCGCCCAGGCGTAGATATTCCGGTACTTCGCACGGGCGCGCTGCTGACCCGACTGCTGCCGCGCGAGGATCGTGTCGCTCGACACCAGCGCTTCCAGCGAGGCCTGCGTGTCCTCGCTGAACTCGTAGTCCACGCGTCCGAAGCCATCGGAGTACTGCGGCTCGCCGAAGTCGTTCTCGCTCAGGTGCGCGAGATCGCCGACGTTGCTGCGACGGCCGGAGAGCAATGCGTGCCCGCGGCCGCCGTCGAACTGCGAGGCGGCGAGCGCGCTCGCATGGAACAGGTTGAGCCCGATCTCGAAGTAGCGCGGGTCCATGGGCCGTACGGTCGTCGCGTCGATGATCGCGCTCATGCGATCGCCGTAGTCGACCGGGAAGCCGCCCGAGTAGAACTCGAGGCTGTCGATCAGCCGCGAGTCGAGCAGGCTCACCGGGCTCAGGAAATTCTTCAGGTGGAACGGCTCGTACAGGCGCAGGCCGTCGAGCACGATCGCCGTCTCGTTCGGCTCGCCGCCGCGCACCGAGCCGATGCTCGAGAAGCCGTTGGTGGTCGTACCGGGCAGGCGCTGCACGGCGCGCAGCGTCTCGTCGGCGAGCCGCGGCATGTTCTTCACCTGCTCCTGCGTGAGGAACGTGCGCGTCGCGACTTCGTTGGTCGCGAGCCGGTAACGGCTGGTCTGGACGACGACCTCTTCGACCCGCCCTGCGGCGGGCCCGGCAGGGGTATCGGGCGCAGGCTGCGTCGAGCCGGAGACGACTGCGAACACGCCCGGCGCAACCTGCGACAACGACAATCCGCGCGCGGCGAGGATCTCGCGCGCCAGCTCCACGCCTTCCCTTGCTTGCGGCTCAGTCTCGATCCGCAGGTCGCTCGGCAGAATCCGCGTGTTGTAGATGAAGGTGAGACCCGCCGACCGCAGCTCGTCCAGCACGTCGCTGACGCGCCGTCCGCGCAACTCCTGCGCCGCCGCTGGCGCTGCCAGCAACGTGCACACCAGGAGCCAGCTGGCGAGCCGCAACCGATCCTTCATGCAATCCATCGTAGCTGGACGAATCCCATAACCGGGCACGGAACGCGAACGTATAGACCGACAGGGTAACCGTCCACACCAGGAACGCGCTCCACAAATCGTGCGAGACGAAGTGCGCGCCGCGCGCCTGCTGCGCGAGGCCGAAGGTCAGTCCCGTCAACAATCCGAGCGCGAGTCCCAGTTTCGCCAGTCCCGCATGCCGCTCGCGAAACGTGAAGTATAGGGCGAGCAATGCATATCCGGAGCTGGCGTGCGCCGCGGGGAAGCAACGCCCGACACGCAGCGCATCCGGCCGGTCCCCGAACAGCTCGATGTACGGGAAGCGGCCGCCGAACGGCGCGAGATCCCACGGGCAGTCGACGTTGGTCAGCGTCTTGAGTAGACCGACGACACCCATCGACAGCAGCGCCGAGATCATGAAGTAAGCGGCCGGACGGCGCAGCGGGCGCCAGCGAGGCTCGACCCAGGTCGCGAGCCAGAAGGCGAGTACGAGCGCGAGCAGCACGCGGATGCTCCAGCGTCCGCCAGTGTGCAGCAGCTCGTTGATCATCCAGTTATTGGCGCCGATCCATTGCGAGTGCGCGGCATCGAAGAAGACGCCGCGTGCAATAGTTGGGTCCAGCGGCGTCGTCGCGAAGACGATGGCGAGCACGACGAAGACGGCGAAGGGCACCTGCAGGTGCCTCCACCAGAAGCTGAATGGTTGCATGATGCTCAGAAGGACCGCCGCGTTTCGATGAGCAGCTGCACGCTGTCGATGTCGCTGGTACGGTTCAGCGGGAAAGCCAGGTCTATGTGCAGCACGTTGCCGAGCCCGGAGCGCGCGCTGCCGAGGCGCAAGCCGAGCCCGACGTCCGTCAGCCAGCCGGCGGGCGGGGCCGCGAATTCGTCGCGACCCCAGGTGCGGCCGGAATCGACGAACACGGCGGCGCCGACATTGAACAGCTTCAGCGGCTGCCAGTCCGTGTAAAACCGCTGCTCGAGCGTGACCAGTGCGCTTTGATCGCCGGCCTGGTAGCGCAGGGGGTAGCCACGCAGGCCGTTGTCGCCGCCGAGCAGCAGTTGTTCCTCCGGATCGCGATGCGAAGTCACCGTGCCGCTGACGGATGCGAAGAACACGCGATGCACGGATTGGCGCAGGTAGTAGCGGCTGCACCAGTCGAGCGAGGCGTTGGCGAGCGCATCGCTCTCGATACGGGTGTAGAAGCCGAGCGAGTGGATCAGGTACTGCTCGTGGCCGAGCTCCGCGCCCGCCTGCAGCTTGCCGTTGAGGATTGCGCCGTCGCGCGTCGAGCCGAGGGCCGTGGACTCGAAGCCGGCTTCGAGTCGCGCGCTCAGGCCCAGGTACAGATCCTCGGTGCGCCCGATCTGGTCGAGGTTGCGCGTGGCGACGAACTCGTCCTGGATCACTTCGATGCCGACCCAGGGATAGGCGACGACGCGATCGACTGGAATCGACGCGTCGGGCTGGTTGGCCAGCGCCTGGAAGTCGCGCGCGTCGTAACGCAGGCCGCCGAGATAGCGCGTGGTCCAGCCGTCGTGCAGGCCTGCGGAGAAGCCGCCGCCGATGTCGAACTTGCGTTCCTGCATCTGCAGGCGCTCGACGGCGTGGCCGAGCGAATAGCGCGAGACGTCGGTGGTCGCGTCAGTGCCGGAGAATCCTGCGCTCCAGCGCGTATCCATCGCGTAGAACGGACGCTGCAGCGACAGCGTCTTCGCGCTGCCATCGCTCAGCGACGAATAGCCCGCCTCGAGCCGCCACCAGCTGCCGAACACGTTCGGGTCGACGTAGCCGAGCTCCCACGCGCTGCGATCGACGTTGCTCGACCGCTCCAGCGACAGCTCTTTGCCGAGCCCGAGGAAGTTGCGATCCTCGAACGTCACGTGCGTGCTGTTCGTGCCGCCCTTGCGACCGAACGACAGGCCGGGGCTGAGCGTCCAGACGTCGTGCACGCGTACCAGCACGTCCACCGTGTTGTCGGCTTCGTTGTAGCGGACCGGCTCGACAGAAGCCTCGTTGAGATAGCGCTGAGCGCGCAGCATGCGCGCGGTCTCATCCATCAAGCGGCGGTCGTACACGTCGCCGGTGTGGAACAGCAGCTGTTGCGAAACCGTCGAGTCGTGCGTCGAGATGTGTAGATTGTTCGCGACGCGATAGGGCGCGGCGAGGTGCGTTGTGTTCTCGAAGACGTCGTCCACCTCGATCTGGATGTTGCCGATGCGCGCGCCGCGCTGTTCGAGCTGGGCGTCGGGAACGAGCGGCCCGGCATGCGCGCACAACGGCGTCAGCAACCACAGCGCCGTCGCGCTTCGCAAGATTCCGCTCATCCAGTCCCCCTGCCCGTGTGTTGCAAAGTTGGACGGAGCAGGGGGTCCGAATCAGTCGCGCGTCAGCGCGATCCCGATCAATTCATCCTTCGTCTCATAGCGCCGCAACTGCGTCGTGGAAAGCACGGCGTTCAGCGCGGTGTCCGGATCGAGGCCCGCAATCGAGCCGCGCAACATGACTTCATTGGCCGTGCGCTGCGCCTCGTGCGACTCATACACGACTTTGCGGCCGGTCTCGCGTGCGACCCACTCGGCGAACTCTGCAAACGAGTGCTCGTTGATGTCGAACAGCGGAGCGGTGTGTGCCGCCCAGCGCCAGGACGGATCGTGAGCGGGGACCGTGCTGCGCACGATCTCGCCGCGCGGCGTCACGCGGATCCGCTCGCCCGCGACGCCGCTGCTCGTGCCGGCAGCGTTGGCAATCATTACGCGACCTTCACGTACGCTGACTTCCATCTCGTCCGCGTGCGTGCGCACCTGGTATTGCGTACCGACGTGGCGCACCGAGCCGGCGTCCGTCGTGATGGTGAGCGGCGTGTGAGTCTTGCCCTGCGTCTCGACGCCCGCGTCGACATATAGCGCGCCGGCGGTGAGCACGAGCTCGTCGGCGGACGCGACCTTCACGATCGTGTCGTGATCCAGGCGCAGCGATACGCCGTCGCCGAACCGCATCGCGGCGCGCGAGCGGTCGTCGGTCTGGATCGTCTCGCCAGTGGAGACGCTCTGGGCAACTGCGATCTCGCGCGCCGCCTGCGACTCCGGCCGCACGAGCAGGTGCCCGTCGACGCGCGTGATCTCCGCGACCTGGATGGGAGTCGTCGGCTCGAGGTAGCGCACCCCGAGCACGGCGGCGCCGATCGCGAGCAGCGCGCTCGCCGCGACGCCGAACGTCACGAACCGGCGCTTGCGCCGGCGTTCCTGCAGCATGCCCTGCCATTCGGCATGCACGGCCGATTCGACCTCCCGCATCATGTCCGCGGCAGGCTCGTCGCGCGCGCCGACCTGGCGCAGCAATTCCTCGATGCCGGCCTCGTCGGCTTGCAGCTCATGCGGTCCTGTCTCTCGCGGACCGCGCTCGTCGATTCCGCTGGTCATAGGTTTACTTTCCCCGCAGGCCTGCCAGGACGTCCTGCGCCGTCGAACCGAATACCGTCTCCAGCGCCTCGCGGAACGCGACGCGCGCGCGGGCCAGCACGGATTGCGCAGCAATCTGGCCGATGCCCAGCAGCTCGCCGATTTCCTCGACGCTGCGCCCTTCGATGTACTTCCACTCCAGCACGTCGCCGTACCGCGCGGGCAGGCGATCGAGCACCGACTGCACCAGCCGGCGTGTCTCCGCGTTGCCGTAGCCGTGCAGCGGATCGTCTGCGGCCGGCGCTTCCACTGCTTCGAGCGCTGCGCGCAGCTCCGCGCTGTCGTCGATCAAAACTACGTTCTCCGCGTGACGCTTGTTCGCGCGCAGGTAGTCGACGATCTGCCGCCGGCAGATCTGGCACAGCCAGCTGAACAACGCAGCCTCGCCGCGATAGCCCGCGAGATTGCGCATGGCCTTGGTCAGCGTCGACTGCACGACTTCTTTCGCCGCTTCGACTTCGCCGTTCAGCCGCGGCAGCGCGAAGCGATACACCCGCGGAAAATACGCCGTAAAGAAGCTGCGGAACGCAGCCTCGTGGCCCGCCAGCATGGCGGCGATCAGCTCACGGTCGGTCGAGTACATGCCTGCTACTTAAGACGCTGATTGGCGACAAAAGCAATCGGATCGTGCTTCGGAGGGGCGTTCTTCGTGATCGGCGGCGTGGAGGTGCGGCAGCCGGCGAAGAGGTCCATCGCAGGATCGTATACGGCGTCGTGCACGGCCATCGCCCCAAGCACCGTGTGGTAGATGTTGTCGTGGCTGACCGCGTCGTGCGCGTGGGAGCGCATGCAGGCCATGCTCAGCCCAGTGCGCTCCTGGAAGCCGTGCGAGGCCCAGAACAGCATCGGCACTTCCTTCTGCACGCGCGGCGCGAAGCCGTACGGCATGCCGTGCAGATAGATGCCCTGCTCGCCGAGCGACTCGCCATGATCGGATGCGTAGAGCAGCACGCTGTCCAGGCGATCGGCATGCGCCTGCAGCAGCGCGATCTGCCGCGACAGCACGTAGTCCGTGTACGCGATCGAGTTGTCGTACGCGTTCACGACCTCCTCTCTGCTGCAGCGCTGCAGCTCGTGCGAGCGGCACGCCGGCTTGAAGATCTCGAACTGCGGCGGATAGCGCTCCGAGTACGCTGGGCCGTGGCTGCCGATTGTGTGGAAGATCACGACGGTGTCGTGTTGCAACGTGTCCAGGCGGGCCGTGAGATCGCTCAGCATGACCTCGTCGTAGCAGTACGAGTTCGGGCAGTGCACCGGATCGGACGTGCCGGGGTAGGCAAGGTTCACCACGCGGGCGCACACACCTTTGCATCCCGCATTGTTGTCGCGCCATTCGACGGTGAGGCCTGCCTTCACCAGCGAGTCCAGCAGATTGGTATAGCGATCGGCCTGCTCCACGTCGAACCGCTCGCGCGACAGGTGCGAGAACATGCACGGCACCGAGATCGCAGTGGACGTGCCGCAGGACGCCGCGTGGTCGTAGTACACGAGCCCGGGCACGCCCTCGAGCCGGGGATTCGTGGCGCGAGCGTAGCCGCCAAGCTGAAAATCAGCGGCCCGCGCGGTCTCGCCGACGACGAGGAACAGCACCAGCGGCTTGTGGCCGGGCGCTGCCGTGCGTTGCACCGTGCCCGCGACATTGATCAACGGTGCATGCGGATCGCGACGTTGCTCCGCAGACAGCAGGCCGGCGAGGCTGACGACCGGCGCGGCGGGGCTCAATGAGTAGCGCACCGGCTTGTGCGCGCGGAAGAAGACGGCATAGTTCGCCGAGCATGCGAACAAGGCGACCGCGCAGAGCGCCAGCGTGGAGCCGATGAAGATCAATCGCTGTCGCAAACGCACCCGCCAGGTGGAGGAGGGCAGCGCAATGCGCCAGACGAGGAGGGCCGGAATCACGCCAAGCAGCACGAAGTGCGCGACCAGGTCGAAATTGACCAGCCCACCGACCTCTGCCGCATCGGTCTGCAGCACGTTGCGGAGCATGTCCTCGTTCATCACCGCGCCGTACGCATTCGCGAAGTACGAGCCGAGCGCGGCGATCGGGAACAGCGCGCTCGCGGCAATGCGCATTCCGAGGCGTGTCGGTACGAGCGCGAGCAGCAACGCCTGCAGGCACACGACGACGACGAACAGCGAGACGAGAAACAGCGCAGCGCGAGGCGTGGGGCTCCACATCGCGTCGATCGCCTGATGCCAGAACTGCAAGTTGTACAGCACCGCCCAGGCCAGCGAGGCGGCCAGTGCGAGGGCGACGTCGGAACGAAGGGCGAGGCGGGCTGTCCACCGGGCGCGCAACCATGCGTAGAATGCCGCGCCGAACCGCGTCGACGCCAATGAACGACTGGAATCCATCTGATGGTTGACGTACCCGCCGCCCAAAACCAATCGCGATTGGTTTTCCCTGGGGTGACGTCCAATACGGTTTTTGCCGACCTCTTGTGGCTTGCGTTGCTCGCGCTGCTGCTCATAGCCACCGGGATCGGGCTGCGCGACCCCTGGCCGGCGGACGAGCCGCGGTTCGCGCTCGTGGCGCGCGACATGGTCGCGACCGGCGAATGGTTGCTGCCGCGCGTCGGCGGACAGGCTTACGCGGACAAGCCGCCCTTATTCTTCTGGCTGATCGCGATGTGCCTCGAGGTGACGCGCTCGCTGCGCATCGCATTCCTGTTGCCGTCGTTCTTGGCCGGGTGCGGCTGCGTTGCGCTCGTCTACGACCTCGGCCGTCGCCTGTGGAATCGCGAGACCGGGCTGGCGGCCGGGCTCGCGCTGCTGTTCACCGTTCAATTCGTGTGGCAGGCGCGGCAGGCGCAGATCGACGCGACGTTGTGCTTCTGGACGACGCTGAGTCTGTACGGACTGCTGCGACACCTGCTGCTCGGCCCGTCGTGGCGCTGGTACACGATCGGGTGGGCTGCAGCGGGGCTCGGTGTCATCACGAAGGGCGTGGGCTTCCTGCCGCTGCTCGTGCTCGTGCCGTTCGTGATCCTGCGCACACCGCAGTGGCAGCCGCGCCTTGCCCCTCCCCTGCAGGGCGGGGGAGGGCTAGGGCGGGGGCGCTGGCTCATCGGACCCGTGGCTTTTGTCGCTGCCGTAAGCATCTGGCTCGTGCCGATGCTTACAGCCGCCAACGGCGATCCCGCGCTCGCTGCGTATCGCGACGAGATCCTGTTCAACCAGACGATCCATCGCTACGGCAATGCCTGGCACCATCGCGAGCCGTTCTGGTATTTCCTCGTCAACGTCATTCCGGCGCTGTGGCTGCCGCTCACGCTGCTCGTGCCGTGGTTGTTCAGCTATTGGCGCGACGCGCTGCGAGCGTTCGATTTGCGGATTGCGCTGCTGGCGTCATGGATCGTGCTCGTCGTGTTGTTCTTCAGCTTCAGCAGCGGCAAGCGCGGCGTGTACGTTCTGCCGGCCGTGCCCGCATTCGCGCTGCTCTGTGCTCCGTACCTGGCGCAGATCGCGCAGCGGCGCGTCGTGCAACGCGCAATGTTCGTGCTTGCCTCGCTCATCGGCGCCCTGTCGGTGCTCGCGTGGATCTATCTCGCGATCCGGCCCGACAAGCGTGTCGACGCGATTGCGAGCTACGACATCGATCCGCTCGCGCCGCTCGCGGCGATCGCGATCGCAGCCATGATCGTGTGCGCGATCGCGCGCGCGTGGCGAGGATTCATCGCTTATGGCGGCGTGCTTGCGGCCACGCTGCTCATCGTGAGCTTCTGGATCAATCCGCAGTTGAACGATGCGCGCTCCGGCGCCGACTTCGTGGCCCGGATGGAGCGCGCTGCCGATCCGCGGCAAGAGCTCGGGCTCGTTGCATTCAAGGAGCAGTACATGTTGAACGCGCGCCGCGAGGTCGTGCACTTCGGTCACGCGCGCTGGCGTGAAGCGCAGCAGGAGATGGCCGACGCGGCGGCATGGCTCGAGGGCAAGCCCGGGCGGCAGCTCGTCATCAACGACGAGGCGCGCGCCGCGTGCTTTCACGATGCGCCCGCGCAATCGCTCGGCGCCGCGAATCGCAACGAATGGTTCCTCGTGAAGGCAGGAGCGGATCCTTCATGTGTCGCGCGCGGCAAGCCCGGCGCGGCGCACTACTATTTGCCGCCCGTGGTCGCCGGCACGCGGCTCAGGAGCTGAGCGAGCGCATCGAAGCTGGCCGGCTTGACGAGGTGTGAGTCGAATCCGGACTCGCGCGAGCGTTGCACGTCCGAGCTCTGGCCCCAGCCGCTGAGCGCAACCAGCATCATCCCTTTGCCCCATGTTTCCGAACGGATGCGGCGCGCGGCTTCGTAGCCGTCGAGCACGGGCATGCCGATGTCGAGCAACGCGAGATGCGGCTGACATTTTTCCGCCAGCGCGAATGCCTCGGCGCCATTCGCAGCCTTCCACACTTCGTGACCGTCGCACTCCAGCAGCAGCGCCAGGCTTTCGAGCGCGTCCGGATTGTCGTCGGCGACCAGGATGCGATGGCGAGCCTGCGCCGCGGAGCTACGGGCGGCGAGCACGGTCGAGGCGGGCATGTTGTCCAGCAGCGGGATCCGCACGACGAACTCGCTGCCCAGGCCGATGCCGGCGCTGCGCACCGCGACCTCGCCCGAGTGCATCTCGACCAGTTTGCGCACGAGCGCCAGGCCGATGCCGAGCCCGCCCGGCGTGCGGTCGTCGGTCGTCTCCAGGCGCGAGAAGAGATTGAACAGCTTCGCCTGCGAGCCCGGCGCGATGCCGATACCGTTGTCCTTCACGCGGAATTCGACGAAGCCGGCGTCGCGCCGCACGCTCAGGTGAATGCGGCCGCCGTCGTTGGTGTACTTCGCGGCGTTGTTGAGCAGGTTGCCGAGGATCTGCACCAGACGCGTGAGGTCGCCGCGCACCATCAGCGAGCCGTCCGGACAATCGATCGACAGCTCGTGGCGGTGCTCGGAGATCATCGGCTGCAGCGCCTCGACTGCGCGCGCGATGATCGTTTCGCTGCGCACCGGCTCCTGCGCGAGCCTGATCGTGCCGCGCGTGATGCGCGAGATGTCCAGCAGGTCGTCGACCAGCCGCGTCAGGTGCATCGCCTGCCGGTCGATGACGTCGCGCGACCATTTCAGCTTCGGGTTATCGATCGGGAAGCGCGACATGATCTCGACGGCGTTGCGGATCGGCGCCAGCGGATTGCGCAGCTCGTGCGCCAGGATCGCGAGAAACTCGTCCTTGTGGCGATCGGCTTCGAGCAGCGCGGCCTCGGCGCGCGCACGCTCGGCGATCTCGGCCTGCAGCGCGTCGTTCGACGCCGCGAGCTCGGTGTTCGCCTTCTGCAGGTGCTGGTTGAGCGCCTCCAGCTCGCGGTTCTTTTCCGCCTGCAGCGTCGTGTTCGCCTGCTCCAGCTGCTGGTTCGCGTCCGCCAGGCTGCGGTTGAGCTTCTGCAGCTCGAGCCGCTGGCAATGCAGCTCGACCAGCACCAACACCTTGCTGCGCAGGATCTCCGGCACGACCGGGATCGAAACGTAGTCGACGGCGCCGAGCTTGTAGCCCTTGAGGCGATCGAACTCCGAGTCGTGCACGCCGGTGATGAAGATGATCGGCGTGCGCTCGAAGCGCGGATGATCGTGGATCATCGCGGCCGTCTCGAAGCCGTCCATGCCGGGCATGCTGACGTCGAGCAGCACCAGCGCGAACTCGTCCTTCATCAATCGCGCCAGCGCCTCGACGCCGGAGCGCGCGCAGATCAGGTTCTGGCCGAGCTCGCCGAGGATCGTTTCGTACGACAACAGGCGCGCCGGCTGGTCGTCGACCAGCAGGATGTTCACCTTGTCCGCGCGGGCGCGCGGCAGGCGAGCGCCCAGTGCGGTGTTGTCGTGCGATACGGTCATAAGCTCAGCGGTGCAACCACATCCTCACCAGCGACAGCAGCTGCTCGGTGTTCACCGGCTTGGCGACATAGTCCGAAGCGCCGGCTTCCAGGCACTTCTCGCGGTCGCCCTTCATCGCCTTCGCGGTCAGCGCGATGATCGGCAGCAGACGGAACTTCGGATTGCTGCGGATCCGCCGCATCGTCTCGTAACCGTCCATCTCCGGCATCATCACGTCCATCAGCACCAGCGCCAGGCCGTCGGTCGCCTCGACCAGGTTGATCGCGTCCTGGCCGTTGGTCGCGCTGATCACGGCCATCTTGTGCCGCTCCAGCAGACTGTTGAGCGCGAAGATGTTGCGGATGTCGTCGTCGACCACCAGCACCTTGCGATCCTGCAGCGGCTCGTCCGACTGGTGCAGCGTCTCGATCATGCGCTGCTTGGCGGGCGGCAGGTCGGTGATCACGCGATGCAGGAAAAGTGCGGTCTCGTCGAGCAGCCGCTCGGGCGAGCGCACGCCTTTCAGCACGATGCTCTTCGCCCGCTGCCGCAGCTCCTCTTCCTCCGCCGTCGACAGCTCGCGGCCGGTGAAGACGACGATCGGCGTGTCGCGCAGCCGCTCGTCCTGCTGGATGCTCTCCATCAGCTCGAAGCCCGACACGTCGGGCAGGCGCAGGTCGAGCACGATGCAGTCGAACGATTTCTCGTTCAGCACCGCGAGCGCGTCGGCGCCGCTGCCGACTGCGGTGATCTTCACGTCGTCGAAGCCGATCAGCTCGGCAATGCTCATCTGCTCGGTCGGATCGTCCTCGACCACCAGCAGCTCGCGAATGCGCGGCGCTGCGAACTCCTTGATGCGCTCGAGCGCCGCCTCCAGTCCCTCGGTCGTCGCGGGCTTGTTCATGAACGCGAACGCGCCGCGCTCCAGGCTGTACTGGCGCTCCTCTTCGACGGTGAGGATCTGCACCGGGATGTGCCGGGTCGCGGTGTCGCGCTTCAGCTGGTTGAGCACGGTCCAGCCGAGCATGTCGGGCAGGAACACGTCGAGCGAGATCGCGGTCGGCCGGTGCTTGCGCGCGAGGCTCAAGCCTTCGGCGCCGGTCTTGGCGACGATCGCCTTGAACTCCGTGTCGCGAGCGAGGTTGAGCAGCACCTTCGCGTAGTGCGGATCGTCCTCGATGATCAGCAGCACCGGGTCCTCGGGCTGCAGGCTCTCGCGATCGTCGACCAGCTCCTCGACGCGCGCCGGCAGCGCGATCGGCTGGAAGATCGGCTTCGCCTCGCTGCGGCCGGATTGCGCCGGGCCCTGCAGGTAGGCTGAGCCGATGTAGCCGATCGGCAGGTACAGCGTGAACGTGCTGCCCGCGCCGGGCACGCTCGTCAGCTTCAGCTCGCCGCCGAGCAGGTGCGCGAGCTCGCGGCTGATCGCGAGACCCAGGCCCGTGCCGCCGTACTTGCGCGCGGTGCCGGCGTCGGCCTGCTGGAACGCCTCGAAGATGATTCGCTGTTTCTCCGGCGCGATGCCGATGCCCGTGTCCGTGACCGCGAACTCCACCACCGCCGCGGCTTGGCCGAGCACGGGGTGATCGGCACTCCATCCGGCTTTGGCCAGCCCGACGTGCAGCCGCACGCTGCCGTGCGACGTGAACTTGAAGGCGTTCGACAGCAGGTTCTTGAGAATCTGCATGAGGCGCTTCGAGTCGGTCGTGATGTGGCGGCCGACGTTCGCGTCGAAGTCCGTGACGAACGACAGCGTGCGCGCTTCCGCCTCGTGCCGGAAGTTGCGCTCGATCGTCTCGCGCAGGTGCGTGAACAGCAGGTCCTCGGACTCGACCGTCACCGTGCCGGACTCGATCTTCGACAGGTCGAGAATGTCGCTGATCAGGTTCAGCAGGTCGGTGCCCGCCGCGTGGATGGTCTTGGCGAACTCGACCTGGCGCAGGCTCAGGTTGCTGTCGGCGTTCTCCGCCAGCTGCTGGCCGAGGATCAGGATGCTGTTGAGCGGCGTGCGCAGCTCGTGCGACATGTTCGCCAGGAACTCGGACTTGTAGCGCGAGGTGAGCGCCAGCTCCGCGGCTTTCTCTTCCAGCGCGCGGCGCGCCAGCTCGATTTCCTGGTTCTTGCGCTCGACTTCCGCGTTCTGCTCGGCGAGCAGCCGCGCCTTGTTGGCCAGCTCTTCGTTCGTCTGCTGCAGCTCCTTCTGCTGGGCCTGCAGCTCGCCGGCCAGCTCCTGCGACTGCTTCAGCAGGCGCTCGGTGCGCATCGTCGCTTCGATCGTGTTGAGCACGACGCCGATCGAGCCCGTGAGCTGCTCGAGGAACGCGAGGTGCGAGGCGGTGAACTCGTGCATCGAGGCGAGCTCGATGACGGCCTTCACCTGTCCTTCGTACAGCACCGGCAGCGCGATCAGGTTGCGGGCGCGGGCTTCGACCAGGCCGCTGCGCACGTGCACCGCATCGCGCGGAATATCGTTGACCAGGATGCGGCGTCCGTCGGCGGCGCACTGGCCGACCAGTCCTTCGCGCAATGCATAGCGACGCGGCTCGTCGCCCTCGATGTGGGCGTCGGCGTAGTTCGCGAGCTGCTTGAGCATCGGCCCGCGCTCGTCGAAGTCCATGATGTACACGATGCTCTGCTGCGCACTGACCAGCGGCGCCAGCTCCGCGAGCAGCATCTGCCCGACCGTCACGAGGTCGCGCTGGCCCTGCATCATGCGGCTGAACTTCGCAAGGTTGGTCTTCAGCCAATCCTGCTCGGTGTTGCGCTCCGTCGTGGCGCGCAGGTTGCCGATCATCGCGTTGATGTTGTCCTTCAGCTCGGACACTTCGCCGCGCGCATCGACCTGAATCGAACGCGTGAGGTCGCCCTTGGTCACGGCGGTGGCGACTTCGGCGATGGCGCGTACCTGCGTCGTGAGGTTCGCCGCGAGCAGGTTGACGTTCGCCGTGAGGTCCTTCCACGTGCCGGACGCGCCGGGCACGTTCGCCTGGCCGCCGAGCCGGCCTTCGACGCCGACCTCGCGCGCCACCGACGTCACCTGGTCGGCGAACGTCGCGAGCGTGTCGGTCATGCTGTTGATCGTGTCGGCGAGCGCCGCCACTTCGCCCTTCGATGCCACCGTCAGGCGCTGGCGCAGCTCGCCGTTCGCGACCGCGGTCACGACCTTCACGATGCCGCGCACCTGGTTCGTCAGGTTGTTCGCCATCGTGTTGACGTTGTCGGTGAGGTCCTTCCAGGTGCCTGCGACGCCCGGCACCTGCGCCTGGCCGCCGAGCTTGCCTTCGGTGCCGACCTCGCGCGCGACGCGCGTGACTTCCGAGGCGAAGGAATTGAGCTGATCCACCATCGTGTTGATGGTGTCCTTGAGCTCGAGGATTTCGCCGCGCACGTCGACCGTGATCTTGCGCGAGAGGTCGCCGTTGGCGACGGCCGTCGTCACGGCAGCGATGTTGCGCACCTGGCCCGTCAGGTTGCGGGCCATCGAGTTGACGTTGTCAGTCAGGTCCTTCCACGTACCGGCAACACCCGGCACGATGGCCTGACCACCCAACTTACCTTCAGTACCAACCTCGCGCGCCACGCGGGTCACTTCCGCGGCGAAACCATTGAGCTGATCCACCATGGTGTTGATGGTTTCTTTCAGCTGCAGGATTTCGCCCTGCGCGTCCACCGCGATCTTGCGCGACAGGTCGCCGCGCGCCACCGCGGTCGCCACCTCGGCGATGTTGC
>DASYRK010000046.1:0-49556 GCA_036004505.1 Steroidobacteraceae bacterium | reverse complement strand
CGCGCGAACGCGAAGACGTGTTCCTTGTGCGCGCCTTCGACCTGCAAGGGTTGATAGTCGCCTTGCGCGAACAGCTCCGGGTCGTCGCGGCGTAGTTGCAGGAGCTTCTGCATGACGTACAGCTTGCTGGTGCTGCGCTCGTGCTGGGGCAGCCGCTCGACCTCCTCCAGCTGCTGAGCCATCGCTGCGAAGTCGACGCGGCGTCGATTGTCGGGATCAACGAGCGTCAGCGCCGGCAACTCCGTTCCCTGGTAGAAATCCGGAACCCCCGGCGCGGCGATCTTGAGAAGAGTCTGCACCAGCGAGTTGATGCTGCCGAAGAACGCCACCGTCTCGGCGAGCACGCGGAAATCCTTGAGGAACGCGCTGCGCTCGGGATCGCCGAGCAGCTCGGCGATGAAGTCGGTGAGCGCCTTCTCGTACTCGGCATTCGGCGAGATCCACGAAGTCGAGCGCTTCGCTTCGCGCGCAGCCTTGATTGCGTAAGCCTGCACGCGCTCGATGAGCACTGCGGGATCCTCTTGCGGCGACCAGATTCCGACCAGCGTCTGGTACAGCAGATACTCGTCGTCCCGGTCCGGTGCGGGATCCTCGCCGAGGTGACGGCGCTTGCTGCGATTCAGCCGCGCCCAGCGCGCGAGATGACGCTTCCACAACTCGGGAATCTCGCTCAACACTGCGATGCGCGCACGCACGTCTTCGCTGCGCTTCGTGTCGTGCGTCGACGTTGCCAGCATCGTGTGCGGCCATAACCGGGCGCGCTCGGCATTGGCCTGGTGCAATGCCGCCGACGAGACGCCGTATCGGCCGGGATCGTTGCCGACCTCATTCAGACAGACCAGCCGGTTGTAGCGATACATGGCCGTGTCCTCGACGCCCTTCGCGGCGACCGGCGAGGTCACCTGCTGGAATTTCATCGCGAACTCCAGCATCGATCGCCGCACGGAGTCCGAACGGCCCTCGCTGCGCTCGCCGAGCAGGACATCGCGCAGAAAGTCGAACACGCTCAGCTCGGCGCCCGCATTGCGCCTGCGCGCGACGTTCACGGCCCAGTTCACGATGCGCCGGTCCTCGTCGCTGACGCCGCGATGCGAGACATAGGTGCGATAGACCGGGAAGCACGCGATCACTTCGCGGATGGCCTCGCGAATCGCCGCACGCGTGAAGTCCGCCGTGCGCCGGTCCAGCTGCGCGATCCGATCGAGCTGCGTGGCCAGCACTTCGACTTCGGCAGCGAGCGACGAGCGCATTACCAGCCGCTTGCTGTCGTAGGCGATCTGCTCGAACGTCGCATCCGACTCGGTGAATTGTCGATAGCGGCGCGTCATCCGCACTTCGTACTCATTGCAGACGAGCCAGCTGGTCGTCAGGGCGCCGAACTCGTAGCCGGTCGTGCCGCTCACCGGCCACGTCTCCGGCAGGCGCTCGTGCGGCGCGAGGATCTTCTCGACCACGACGTACAACGGCTTCCACTGCAGGCGTTCGAGGTAAGCCTCCGGATCGTAGAGGCCATCGACATGATCGATCCGCAGGCCGTCGACCAGGCCGCGATCGATCAGCTCGAAGATCAGCCGATGCGTGCTGTCGAACACACCGGTCTCATCCATGCGCAGCGCCGCGAGATCGTTGACGTCGAAGAAGCGCCGGTAATTGATCTCATCGACCGCCACGCGCCAATACGAAAGCCGGTAGGCCTGCGCGTCGAGCAACGCATCGAGCGCGTCGAAGCTGCGCGGATCGCCGGGCGTGCCGTTGACCTGCGCGAGCGTCGTCTCGATGTACTGCGCGATCTCTGGGCTGCGCTCCAGCAGCCGCACCAGCCGGCGCTTGTGCGCTTCCTTGTCGCGGTAGCGAATCGCGATCGAGTCCTCGGACACGTCGCTGCGTGCGGGCAGGTTGCCGAATGCATTCAGCAGGCTTTCGAAGTCGGCGCGATGCGGATCGTCGGCCGCGAGCAGCGTCGCCGGAATCGGCGCCTGCGCGAAGATGCGCGGATACTCCCGCGGATCGATCGGCAACAGGTGCTCGTGATAGCGGATCGCAAAGCTGCCCGTGACCGGATCGAGCTGCAGCTTCAGCTCGCCGTTCTCCAGCACCGCACCGTAGACGTCGCCGAGCGTCGGCACTAGGACGCGATCGCGCATCGAGCCGCGGTTCGGACGCCAATCGATGTCGAAGTGATGCGCGGCGCGCGCCGCCGGGCCGTTCTCCAGCACATCGAGCCACCACACGTTGTCGTCGCCCATGATGCCGAGATGATTCGGCACGATGTCGACGATCAGCCCCATCCCCTGCTCGTGCAGCGCCGCGACCAGCTTCTCGAAGTCCTCGGGCGTGCCGAGCTCCGGATTGAGCCGCGTGTGATCGGTGACGTCGTAGCCGTGCATGCTGCCGGGCCGCGCCTTGAGGATCGGCGACGCATACACGTGACTGATGCCGAGCCGCGCCAGGTACGGCACGGCGCGAGTCGCGTCAGCGAAAGTGAATTCGCGATTGAGCTGCAGGCGATAGGTGGCGCGGGGGCTGCTCATGTCGCTGCGCGCGACTGAGGAAACTCGAACAGCGCCAGCGCACGCCCTTGCACCGCGTACGTGTCACCGGGCGCGAACGCACGTTCCTCCGTCTCGAACGCCGCACTCGTCGTGTCGACGCGCAACACCCAGCGCGCATCCTCGGGCTGCGCGGGCAGCTTGAATTCCACTGTCTCGTAGTGCGCGTTGACGAGCACCAGGAAGTCGTTGTCGACGATCGTACGGCCGCGCTCGTCGCGCTCGTCGAGCCCGCGGCCCGAGAGGAACACGCCGAGGCTGCGCGCGAAGCCGTCGCGCCATTGCTCGTCCGACATCTGCGTGCCGGCGGGATCGAGCCAGACGATGTCGCGCACGTTCTCGCCGCGGATCGCGCGGTTCTGAAAGAACTTGCGCCGCCGGAACACGCGGTGCTCGCCCCGCAGCCGGATCAGCCTGCGCACGAACTCGAGCAGCTGCGCGTTCTCCCCGCTGACGTCCCACGACAGCCAGGTCAGCTCGTTGTCCTGACAGTACGCGTTGTTGTTGCCCTGTTGAGTGTGCCCGGACTCGTCGCCGGCGAGCAGCATCGGCACGCCCTGCGACAGCAGGAGCGAAGTCAGCAGATTGCGGCTCTGGCGCAGGCGCAACGTGCGGATCTGCGCATCCTCCGTCGGTCCCTCGGCGCCGCAATTCCAGCTGCGGTTGTGATTCTCGCCGTCGCGATTGTCGTCCTTGTTCGCTTCGTTGTGCTTCTCGTTGTAGCTGACGAGATCGCGCAGCGTGAAGCCGTCGTGCGCGGTGACGAAGTTGACGCTCGCATACGGCCGCCGGCCGCTGTGCTCGTACAGATCGCTCGAGCCGGCGACGCGATAGGCGAGATCGCCGATCAGTCCGCCCTCGCCCTTCCAGTAGTCGCGGATCACGTCGCGATACTTGCCGTTCCACTCGGTCCAGCCGACCGGGAAACGTCCGACCTGGTAGCCGCCCTCGCCCAGGTCCCACGGCTCGGCGATCAGCTTCACCTGCGAGATCACCGGGTCCTGGTGAATGATGTCGAAGAACGCGCCGAGGCGATCGACCTCGTGCAGCTCGCGCGCGAGCGCGGCGGCGAGATCGAAGCGGAACCCGTCGACGTGCATCTCCGTGATCCAGTAGCGCAGGCTGTCCATGATCATCTGCAGCACGCGCGGATGAAGCATGTTGAGCGTGTTGCCGCAGCCGGTGTAGTCCATGTAGTAGCGCGGATCGTCGTGCACCAAGCGGTAGTACGCTGTGTTGTCGATGCCGCGAAAGCTCAGCGTCGGTCCGAGATGGTTGCCTTCGGCGGTGTGGTTGTAGACGACGTCGAGAATCACCTCGATCCCCGCCGAGTGCAGCGCCTTCACCATCGTCTTGAACTCGCGGTCCGCCTGCAGCGACGACGCATAGTCCTGATGCGGCGCGAAGTAGCCCATCGAGTTGTAGCCCCAGTAGTTGCTGAGCCCTTTCTCGATGAGATGCCGGTCGTTGACGAACCAGTGCACCGGCATCAGCTCGACCGCCGTGACACGCAGGCGCTGCAGATATTCGATGACCGGCGTCGTGCCTAGCCCGGCGTACGTGCCGCGATACTGCGGCGGCACGAGCGGATGAAGCCTGGTGAAGCCGCGCACGTGCATCTCGTAGATGACGGTGTCGTGCCACGGAGTGTTCGGGTTGCGATCGTCGCCCCACGAGAACGCGGGATCGATCACCTGGCATTTCGGCATGCCGCTCGCGTTGTTGCGCCGGTCCTGCGACAGGTCTGCGCGCTGGCTGCCGATGCGATAACCGAAATGCGCATCGCTCCACGCCAGCGAGCCGACGATCGCTTTCGCATACGGATCGAGCAGCAGCTTGTTCGCGTTGAAGCGATGACCCTGCTGCGGCTGATACGGGCCGTGCACGCGATAGCCGTACAGCTGACCGGGCCGCGCCTCGGGCAGATAGCAGTGCCAGACCTGATCCGTCTGCTCGTGCATCGGGATGCGCTGCAGCTCGCGACGGCCGCGGTCGTCGAACAGGCACAGCTCGACGCCTGCCGCGTGCTCCGAGAACAACGCGAAGTTGACGCCCTGGCCGTCCCAGGTGGCGCCTTGCGGAAACGGTTTACCGGGCCAGACGGAGCTGATCGGACTGGGCATTCGTGCTCATGAGGCGAGCGTGCTGAGCGGCGAGACTCATGTGCACGGAAACGCGCGGCCGATCGGTGAGGTCGCGATCCGCGGCGCCATCGGGCGCGAACCGCTGCACGATCTCGCCCACCCGGCGCGGAGTGCCCAGATCGCTCCAGCCGCACGGCGGCACGCGCAGCACGCACAGGTCCGCGGCGTGGCCTTCGAGCAGATCGCGTGAGAAATCGAGCTCGGGCAGACGATCGTAGAGACTCAGGAGCGCCGGCCAGCTGCCGGTCGGCGAGCCTGCGGTCTGACCTTTCGCGAGGCTGACCTGCATCTCCATCACGAGCGCGGCGTAGCGCGGCAGGAACAGGTCGAGGAGCGTGCGCGCCGACGCCACCATGATGAAGGTATTCCACAGGCCGCCCGCGTCGATGATCTCGCGCGCGACCGAGTAACCCGGCTTTTCGATGAAGCGCGCCACCAGGTGGCCGCCGAGCGGATCGGGATCGCCCGGAAGCACGTAGCCGAAGTCGGTATCCGGCTCGTCGGGCTGCAGGCCGAGTAGGATCGGACGGTCGGCGTTGCGATCGAGGCGCTCCAGCGCCTGCCGCAACGCGCCGTTCAATGTTGTTTCGTCGCGCACATAGTGATCGGCGGGCAACAGCACCAGCTGCGCCTGCGGGTCCTTCGCGAGAAGGTGCAGCAGCGAATAGAGGATGCCGATGCCGGTCCCGAGATTGCGCGGCTGGACGATCAGGTTGCCGCGCTCGAGAGCTTCGAGCAGGGCCTGAGACTCGGTCCACCACTCCCGATGCTGCTGGGCGACGATCGTGCAGACCCGGTCCGGGGCGACCACTCGCTGGGCGCGCGCGATAGCATCCTCGAGCAGGGATTGTCCACCGTGCAGTGAGCAATATTGCTTCGGCACCGAGGTGCCGCAGGGCCGGGTCGTGAGGGCGCGCAGCCGGTTACCGTCGCCGCCGGCAAGCACCAGGGACCAGACATGTCGCGCCTCGAGCACGGTCGTATTCCTTCTCGAAACTGATGTTATCGTTGTCGCCTGCGGGCGCCGACCCGTAAATACACGGCAAGAGCTACGAGTTCCCTGGAACCGTGTCGGCAGGACGTGCGTACTCCCAAGGATTCGTCCATCCGAAACGGGCGCAGCCGCCTTCGGTTCATTGCTTAATCCACTCGTTGGAGAGAGATCGGTTTCGGATGACGTCCGGTGAGCATTTAGAAGGGCGAGGATCGCCCGCCAGTCGCCCAGCGCAATTCACGCGCGACGTTCGACCGTCGCCGCCCGTTGCGGGGCGCGGCTATTGGCTGTTGCTCTTCGCCATCGTGTTCGTGTGCGTGGCTGGAGCGGCCGCGACGCGCCCGGCAGCGGACGCCAAGGGTACTCCTCGTTACCGCTTCGATGGCAACACCGTGCTCGATCTGGCGCGTCGCACCGCGGGCAGCGCCTTCGTGCCGAAGCGGCTGGAGAACCCGGCACTGCAACAATTGAATTACGACCAGTATCGCGACATCCGCTTCGATCCCGAGGCGGCCATCTGGCGCAACGAGCAGGTGCCGTTTCACGTCGAGCTGTTCCCGGCCGGCTTCCTGTTTCAGACACCGGTGACTGTGTCGGTCGTGGAAGGCGGGCTGGCGCGCGACATCGTGACGGACCCGAGCACGTTCATGCTCGGCAACTCGGTCGCGAAGCAGCTGGCGAATCAGCCGCTGCCGCTGTCGGGCTTCCGCGTGCGCACGCGGCTCAACTCGCGCTCGGTGTGGGACGAGTTCCTGGTGTTCCAGGGAGCGTCGTATTTCCGCTCCGTCGCACGCGACACGCTCTACGGGCTGTCGGCCCGCGGCCTCGCGGTTCGCACCGCGCATCCGACCGGCGAAGAATTCCCCGCATTCACGCACTTCTGGATCGAGCGGCCGTCGGCGAACGCAGCGACGATCGTCGTGCACGCGCTGCTCGACAGTCCGTCGGTCACGGGTGCGTATCGCTTCTCGGTCACACCCGGCGTGGAAACGGTGATGGACGTCGACGTCACGCTGTTCCCGCGCGTCGCGCTCGACAACATCGGCATCGCGCCGCTGACCTCGATGTTCCTGTTCGACGAATCCGATCGCGCGCGCATCGATGACTTCCGCGACGAGGTCCACGACTCGGACGGCCTGCAGATCGTGACCGCCCAGGGCGAGCGCCTGTGGCGGCCGCTGAAGAATCCCACGCAGCTGCAGGTCTCGAGCTTCACGGCGCAGGCGCCGCGCGGCTTCGGCCTCGTGCAGCGCTCGCGCCGCGTGTCCGACTATCACGATCTCGAAGCGCACTACGAGCAGCGGCCGAGCGTCTGGATCGAGCCGACCAGCGAATGGGGCGCGGGCGCGGTGCAGCTGTTCGAGATCCCGACGAACAACGAGACCAACGACAACATCGTCGCGTTCTGGCGGCCGACTTCCGTGATTGCCGAAGGCAAGCCCTACCACCTTGCCTACCGCATGCGCTGGAACAAGCAGCCGAAGCTCACGCCGGCGCTCGGTAAAGTGACCTCGACACGCAGCGGTCCGACCCACGACGGCAAGCGACGCATCTTCGTGGTCGAGTTCACGGGCACGGGCCGCGCGATCGAAGACCTGCGCCTCGACCTCGGCACGTCGGCCGGTAGGCTGACCAACCAGGTGTTGCAGCCGAGCCCGCTCACCAAGGGCGTGCGCGCCAGCTTCGAGCTCGATCCGTCGAATGCCGATGTCGCCGAGCTGCGCCTGCGCCTGATGCGCGCCGACAAGCCAGCCAGCGAAACCTGGTTGTATCGATGGACAGCCAACTGAAACCCGCCGTAGAGGCGCGCGACGTCCTGCGCGGCGGCATGCCGTTCGAGCGGCCTGCCGACATGCCGGTGCAGGATCTCAAGATTGCGCCGCTCGCGCAGAAGATCGGCATGACGCCGTTGCGCACCGTGTTCGCCCGTCTGCTGACGGTGCTCGGCACGCTCGGGCTGGCGGGTTATGGCGTGTTCGAGATGCTCGGCATCGTCAGCTTCACCAACATGACGGTGCTGCAGGGCGTGATGATCGTGTTCTTCGCGATCACGCTGCTGTGGATCTCGCTCGCCGCGGCGTCCGCGGTCACGGGCCTGCTGATTCCGCCGCTGCGCTCGCCCAGCGCGCCGTCGATCGCCGGCTCGCGCACCGCGCTGGTCATGCCGATCTACAACGAAGATCCGGGACGCACGACCGCGGCGCTGTACGCGATGGCCGAAGCGCTGGCGCAGATCGATGCCGCGCGGCATTTCGAGATCGCGATCATCTCCGATTCGACCAACGCCGACGCCTGGATCAGCGAGTCGCTCGCCGTCGACCAGTTGCGGCGCGACCTGCGCGAGACCTTGCCGGTGTGGTACCGCCGCCGCTGGCACAACACGGGCCGCAAGGCCGGCAACGTCGAGGAGTTCGTCAAGCGCTGGGGATCGCGCTACGACTTCATGATCGTGCTCGACGCGGACAGCATCATGGCGCCGCAGACGCTGGTCGAGCTGGTGAGCCGCATGCAAGCGGATCCGCAGCTCGGCATCCTGCAGACCGTGCCGATGTTGATCGGCCACTGGAGCCTGTTCTCGCGCATCCAGCAGTTCTCGGGCCGCGTGTATGGCACCCTGATCGGGCGCGGCGTGGCGGCGTGGAGCGGCAACGAAGGCAACTACTGGGGCCACAACGCCATCATTCGCGTCGCGGCGTTCGCGCAGGCTTGCGGCATGCCGCAGCTGCCGGGGCGCCGGCCGTTCGGCGGCCACATCCTGTCGCACGATTTCGTCGAAGCTGCGCTCATGCGTCGCGCCGGCTGGAAGGTGCGCATGGCGCCGGACCTGGGCGGCTCGTGGGAAGAGAGTCCGCCGTCGCTCGTGGACATCGCGGTCCGCGATCGCCGCTGGGCGCAGGGCAACCTGCAGCACTCGAAGATCATCGATGCGAAGGGGCTCGCGATCACGAGCCGCGCGCATTTCGCGATCGGCATCATGGGTTACCTGTCGTCGCCGCTGTGGATGATGTTGCTGCTCGTCGGCTTCGCGCTGACTCTGCAGGCGACTCTGATCCGGCCCGAGTATTTCAGCCGCAGCTTCCAGCTGTTCCCCGACTGGCCGCGGTTCGACGCGCCGCGCATGACGGCGCTGTTCATCTTCACGATGGTGGTGTTGTTCACGCCGAAGATGCTCGGATTCCTGCGCACGATTTTTTCGACGCGCGCGCGGCGCGGCTGCGGCGGAGTCATCGCCATGACGATCGGCGTGGTCGTCGAGACGATCCTCTCGGCGCTGTACGCGCCGATCATGATGCTCGTGCAGACCCAGCACATCATCGAGATCCTGACCGGCCGCGATTCCGGCTGGAACGCGCAACGCCGCCACGCGCACATGACGACGTGGAAGGAAGCGTGGAACTTCCACTGGCCGCACCTGGTGATCGGCATCGTGATCGGCGTGATCGCGTTCCTGATCTCCCCGACGCTGTTCGCCTGGCTCACACCGACGCTCGCCGGACTGCTGCTTGCCGTGCCGCTGTCGAAGATCAGCGGCAGCGTGAAGCTCGGACGCTTCTTCGGCTGGTTCCGCGTCCTGCGCACGCCGGAAGAGAAGCATGTGCCCCCCGTGATCCGGCGGCGCGATGAGCTGCTGGCGCACGCGGCGGGAAGGGCCACCGATGGATTGCGCTACATCGCGCGCAACCGGCAGGCGCGCTACGCGCACATCTCGGGCAATCTGCCGCGGCCGCAGGAAACCCGTGGACATCCTGACCCCAATCGCCTGACTGCCGAGCGCAAACTCGCCGACGCGCGCACGCTGAATGAAGTTCTTGCATGGCTCGGTCCGGCCGAGCGCGTGCACGTCGCGGGCGATCCGCGGCTGCTGGAGCGGCTGGCGGAGCTGCCGGACAACTAGAGAGTCCCGCGGGATTACCTCGGCCGCCCTCCTGCCGTCGCGCGACCTTGGGGCATTGGGCTACAGCCCGTCCTACAGGAACTTTCGGGGCTGCTGCCGCCTTCGCGTCAGATGCCCTCTCCTTCTTTTCTCGGTGCGCTCCGCGTGCGCGGCGAATCGCTGTTCCGCGTCTGGGCGCCGCAGGCCAGCGCGGTCGAAGTCGTGTTCGAGGATCCGGCGGCGCGGCCGCTGGCGCTGAAGCGCGAGTCGGGCGGCTACTTCAGCGGCGCGACGTCGGCTTCCGTCACTTTATATAAGTATCGCGTCGATGGCGCCGGGCCCTGGCCCGATCCCTGCTCGCGCTTTCAGCCGCAGGGCGTGCACGGTCCGTCGATGATCGTCGATCCCGCTACATTCCAATGGAGCGACACGAAGTGGCGCGGCGCGCGGCTGCACGGCCAGGTGATCTACGAGATGCACATCGGCACGTTCACGCCGGCCGGCACGCTCGACGCGGCGATCGAAAAGCTCCCGTACCTGCGCGAGCTCGGCATCACGATGCTGGAGGTCATGCCGGTGGCGGAGTGCCCGGGCCGCTGGAACTGGGGCTATGACGGCGTGCAGCTGTTCGCGCCCTATCACGTGTACGGAGATCACGACGCACTCAAGCGCTTCGTCGACCGCGCGCATGCGCTGGGCCTCGCGGTCATCCTCGACGTCGTCTACAACCACCTCGGTCCGGACGGCAATTATCTGCGCTGCTTCAGCCCGCACTACTTCAGCACGCGGCACAAGACCGAATGGGGCGAAGCGCTGAACCTGGACGGCGAACACTCCGCGGGCACGCGCGATTTCATTCTGGGCAACGCGCGCTATTGGCTGAGCGAATTCCACCTCGACGGTCTGCGCCTGGACGCGACGCAATCGATCTTCGACGACAGCAAGCCGCACATTCTCGAGCAGCTCACCAAGGTCGCGCGCGAAGCTGCGCAGCCGCGCTCGATCGTCGTGATCTCCGAGAACGAGCCGCAGCACGCACGGCAGCTGCTGCCGGCCGAGCGCGGCGGCTTCGGGCTCGACGCGATGTGGAACGACGACTTCCATCACGCCGCGAAGGTCGCGCTGACGGGCACGCGCGACGGGTACTTCGGCGATTACACCGGTCGCGCGCAGGAATTCGTCTCGTGCGTGCGCCGCGGCTTTCTCTACCAAGGCCAGTACTACCCGTGGCAGAAGCAGCCGCGGGGTCAGGCCGCTCCCGGACTGCCGGCAGAGGCATCCATCGTCTTTCTGCAGAACCACGATCAGGTCGGCAATACGTTTCTCGGCGATCGCGCGCACGCCAATGCCGCGCCGGGCCGTTATCGTGCGCTGATGGCGCTGACGCTGCTCGGCCCGCAGACGCCGATGCTCTTCATGGGCCAGGAGTTCGCCGCTTCCGCGCGCTTCATGTTCTTCGCCGATCATCACCCGGAGCTGGCTGCGCTCGTGCACAAGGGACGGCGCGAGTTCCTCAGCCAGTTCCGCGCGTACGCGGACGAGGCGACGCAGCAGCTCGTGCCGGCGCCGCACGACGAAGCGACGTTCATGGACTCGAAGCTCGACTGGCGCGAGGCCGGGCACAACACCGACGCGCTCGCTTTCCATCGCGATCTGATCGAGTTGCGCGCGTGCGATCCCGTCATCGCGCAGCAGGACCTGACCCGGATCGACGGCGCGACGCTGTCGGAGCAGGCATTCGTCTTGCGCTGGTTCGACGCGGAGCATGGCGACCGCTTGCTGATCGTCAATCTCGATCGCGAGTTGCCGCTGACGCCGCCCTCGGAGCCGCTGCTCGCACCGACGCACGGCACGAACTGGCAGCTGTTGTGGTCGAGCGAAGACCCGCGTTACGGCGGCCAGGGCGTCAAGCTGCCCGTCGCCGACAATGGTCACGGCGACTGGCGGCTCCCGTCGCAGAGCGCGGTGCTGCTGGTCGAGGGTCAGACGTGAGCCCGGACGAGATCCCAGACCAGATCCCAGACGAGATCAACGGGCGCAGCATCCTGCTGCACTGGCATCGCGACCGCGATCCCCTGGAGCTGCGGCGCCGCGAGTGGCTGATCACGAACGGCCTCGGCGGCTACGCGTCCGGCACCCTCTCCGGCATTCACACGCGCAAGTATCACGGGCTGTTCGTGCCGAACCTGGCGGCGCCGAAGGGCCGTCACATCATGATCTCGCGCTGCGACGAGTCCGTGGTCACGCCGCAGCGGCAGGTGCACCTCGGCGGCGCGGAGTTCGAGCACGAGCGGTTCGTCGGCGAGTCGCACCGCTATCTGCGGGAGTTCCGGCTCGACCATCGCATCGCGGTGTGGACCTTCGAGCTCGACGACATCGTGCTCGAGAAATCCATCGTGATGCCGCACAACCAGAACACCGTGTGCGTGCAATACCGGCTGCTGCGCGGACGCAGCCTCGAATTGCAAGTGCGGCCGTTCGTCTCGTTCCGCCGGCATGACGCGACGCCGCCGAGCACGCCGGACAACGCGTTCGTCGTCGAAGTGCGCCGCGGCCTGCACGAGATCCGCCACGCGAACAGCCCGCTCGTGCTGCGCGTGGCGCTGCGCCCGGGACCGACGCGATTCATGACCGACGAGCGCGAGGAGGACCAGTTCGTGTATCGCGTCGAGCGCGACCGCGGCGATCCGGCGTTCGACAGCGGCTTCAGCCCCGGTTACTTTGCCGCGAATCTCAGCGCCGACCGGCCGATCGTGTTCGTCGCCTCGATGCATGCGTGGGACCGCATGGAGTTCGACGCGACCGCCGTGTTCGACGCCGAGCGTCGGCGCATGAGCGGTCTGCTCGCGCTTGCGCCGCACCTCGAGGGCGACGAGTTTGCCGAGCAGCTTGCGATGGCCGCGGACCAGTTCGTCGTGCTGCCGGGCAGCCGTCTCGACGAGAACGTGATGGCGCAGGCGGAAGGCAGCGAGCTGCGCAGCATCTACGCGGGCTATCACTGGTTCGGCGACTGGGGCCGCGACACGATGATCAGCCTCGAAGGCCTGACGCTCGCCACCGGCCGCTATCGCGAGGCCGGCGCGATCCTGCGTACGTTCTCGCACTACATCCGCGACGGGTTGCTGCCGAACCTGTTTCCGGAGGGGGAGCGCGAAGCGCTCTACCACACTGTCGATGCGACGCTGTGGTACTTCCATGCGATCGCGCGCTACGTGGAAACCACCGGCGATCGCTCGATCCTGCTGCAGCTCTATCCGATTCTCGCCGACGTGATCGAGCATCACCTGAAGGGCACGCGCTTCAATATCCGCGTCGATCCTGCCGACGGCCTGCTCGCGGCGTCGGCTGAGGGCTATCAGCTCACGTGGATGGACGCGAAGGTCGACGGCTGGGTGGTCACGCCTCGCCGCGGCAAGCCCGTGGAGGTCCAGGCGCTCTGGTACAACGCGCTGAAACTGATGGCGGCGTGGGGCGAGCACCTCGGCGGCGAGCATCGCTCGTACGCCGGGCACGCGCAGCGAGCACGCGAAGCGTTCAACGAGCGTTTCTGGAATTCCACGACCGGTTGCCTGTACGACGTGATCGACGGACCGGACGGCGACGACGCCAGCATCCGGCCGAACCAGGTGTTCGCGATCTCGCTGACGTATCCGATTCTCTACGAGCGCCGCTGGGCGCCCGTGCTGGAAACGGTGCGCAATCGACTCGTGACCGCGTACGGACTGCGCACGCTGAGCGCCGACCATCCCGACTACAAGGCGCACTACCGCGGCGACCTGCGCTCGCGCGACGCGGCGTATCACCAGGGCACGGTCTGGCCCTGGCTCATCGGGCACTACGTCGACGCGCACCTGCGATCGCGGCCCGATCGCGTCGGCGCGCGCCAGCTGCTGCGCGCATTTCCCGGACACCTGTCCGAGGCCGGCGTCGGCAGCATCAGCGAAATCTTCGATGCCGAAGACCCGCACGCACCGGGCGGCTGCATCGCGCAGGCATGGAGCGTCGCCGAAGTACTTCGGGCGTGGCTGCGGACCCGATAGGTGCCGGACCCGATAGGTGCCGGGAGAAATAAAGAGGGGAAACTCAGCACCGCAGCACGCGAGTTCACTCAAGCAATGACGACTCTCTGATGCTGCAGCGCTGAGTTTCCCCTGCTTTTCTCTCCCGGCACCAGGAAAGAGGAACACTGCGCGCGCGCGGCACATTGGAATCTGTGAAGCGCACGATCACGGAATTCTCAGGGAGCACGCCATGGCACGATCGACTCAGACCCGCAGCAGCGATTCGCCGCGCGACGCAATCGCGCTGCTCAAGCAGGACCACCGCACCGTGTCCGCATTGTTCGACGAGTTCGAGAAGGCGGACGATGAAGAGCAGTCCGCGATCGCGCAGCGCGTCTGCCAATTGCTGACAGTGCACGCGACGATCGAGGAAGAGTTGCTCTACCCCGCCGCAAAGCAAGTCTTTGAGGACGACGAGGAGAATGAGGACCTGGTCAACGAAGCCGAAGTCGAGCACGGCTCCGCGAAGGAGCTGATCGCGAAGATCGAGGAGATGAGCAGCGATGACGAGCACTTCAAGGCGACCGTCACGGTGCTCGGCGAGTACATCAAGCACCACGTGAAGGAAGAGGAGAACGAGCTCTTCCCGCAGCTGAAGAAAACCGACCTCGACCTCAAGGAGCTCGGCGGCCGGCTTGCGGATCGCAAGTTCGCGCTGATGGAGCAACTCGGCATCGAAGAAGCCGACGAGCCGGCGCAGCCGCGCAAGCGCTCAGTAGCGCGCGGTGCACGCTCGCGATCGAACAATCGCCGCTCCGGCAGCCGCGCGCGGCACTAAATCTCGCCGCGGCGGGCGAAGTTCGCGATGTGCTCGGCGGCGCGGAACGCCAGCGCCTGGATCGTCAGCGTCGGCTGACCGCGCCCCGAGGTCACGAGGCTGCTGCCGTCGCAGAGGAACAGGTTCGGGATGTCGTGCGAGCGGTGATAGCGGTCGATCACCGACTTCGCCGGGTCGTTGCCCATCCGGCACGTGCCCAACAGATGCAGCGAGCTCGTTTGCGGCTTGACCGCCGCGTTCGTGACCTTGACCGCGCCTGCCGCCTCCATGATCTCCGCCGCGCGCGCCTGCAGGAAACGCATCGTCGCGAGATCGTCCGGATGATCCTTGTACGTGACACGCATCGCGGGCATGCCCCACGCGTCCTTCAGCTCCGGATCGAGCTCCACGCTATTGGTCTCCACCGGCAGCGACGTTCCGTGCGACGCCGCCTGCATCGAGCGCGGGAACTCCGCGAGGCGCGCCTTGTAGGCGCTGCCCCATAAGCCCTCGTCTTCGCCGATCCGGTCCGCCCAGATGATCGGCTGCGGCCCGATGCGCGAGTCGATGCCGCCGCCGCCATAGAAGCCGCGCTGCGGATCGCTGTCGTAGAAGTCGTGCACGACGCGCGAGCACTGCACGCTCTTGAACTCGTTGAGCTCGTGCTCGAACACCGCGTGGGTGCGCATGGTGAAATTGAACATCAGGTATTTGCCGACCAGGCCGCTGGAGTTCGCGAGCCCCTGCGGGAACATGCTGTTCGCCGAAGTGAGCAGCAGCCGCGGCGTCTCCGCGCCATTCGCAGACAGGATGACCGCTTTCGCTTTCTGAAATCGCTCGCGCTTGTCGCGATCGAAGTAGCGCACGCCGGTCGCGCGTCCACGCTTGTCGGTGGCGACCTGCACGACGTAGCTCTCGGACCGAACCTCGCAACGGCCGGTCGCTTCGGCCTCCGGGATCATCGTCGTCAACGACGACGCCTTCGCGCCGACTTCGCAGCCGAAGCCGTGACAGAAACCGCAGTGGATGCATGCCGGCCGGCCGCGATACGGCTGCGAGTTGATCGCGAGCGGCGCGGGGAACGGATGCAGCCCGAGCTGGCGCGCGCCGCGCTCCAGCAGCACGCCGGAGGACTTCACGGGCAGCGGCGGCATCGGATACGGCTTGCTGCGCGGCGGATCGAACGGACTCGCACCCGCCAGTCCGCTGACGCCGATGTCCCACTCGACCTTCGTGTAGTACGGCTCCAGCTCGGCGTACGTAATGGGCCAGTCGCTGAAACCCGTGCCGGAGATCGGCCCGAGGCGCGAGCACTCGTCGAAATCGACTTCGTGGAAGCGCCAGTAGTTCGCCGTGTAGTGCACGCTGCTGCCGCCGACCGTGCGCGCGTATGTCAGACTCGGGCGAATCAGATTGCGCTCGCCCCGCTTGGAACGATCGTCGCGGAAGGTCTGCGGATTCTTCACGGGATCGTTGGTCATCCCGGCGTTGAACCAATGCTTCAGCTCGTCGTGCTCGAAGCTGCCGAGCGTCAGGCGCGGACCCTGCTCGAACACGACGACCGAGAAGCCGGCCAGCGACAGCTCGCGCGCCAGCACGCCGCCCGCGGCGCCGGAGCCCACGATCGCGAAATCGACGGGCTGGGAAAGACGATAGGTGGCGGTCATGGGCGCTCGACGACTTCGAAGGCGAAGCCTGGATAGTCGCGGTCGTAGTAGCCGAAGGGCGGCTGGAAGATGTGCTGGTCCTGGAAGCCGAGCAGCTTCCAGCCGATACCATCGCGGTTGCCGCCGTACTTGGGCATCGCGAACATGCCGACGAGCGTCAGCAGCCGCAGCCGCGCGAAGAAGGGCGTGCCCTCCACGAGCTTGAGGAAGTTCACCTGCTGCTGATTCGTCAGCGCCGCGAACGACGAGGCATTCGGATGCTGCGACTGGCAACGCAGGCGGAACGCGGCGAGCTGGCTGCGAAAGTCCGGCGCCATGCGGCCGAAGAAAGTGGCCAGCGCACGATCGATGAACAGCGCCACGCCAGCCTCGCGCGCGCCGGGCGTCGAGTCGGACGGAATGATCTGCGCCGTGATCGCATCGACGTCGGCGAGCTCAGCTTGGCTCAGGAATACAGTGCCCGGCTGGCCTGGCCCTTCCTGTGCGCGCTGCGCCGCTTGCGCCGCTGCTGCGACCTTCGCCAGGTCGAGAGTCAGCCACGCCCCGCCGAGCGCGCCCACTACGCGCAGAAACGTCCGCCGCGAGTAACCGTCATTGCGCGCCGCGCTCGCGCGCACCCGCTGCTGCTCGTTGCAACTCATACCCGGATAATCGGAATGGATCTGCGGTACCTGACACGTCAGGAGCTCGGCCGTAGGTGCATTGCCGTCACACGGGTTCGCGCACGCACCGTGGAACCTTTGCGCGCAGGTATTTCTTAAACATCGCGAGCGCACAATCGAGTTGAGCCGCTGCGCTCGCTACGGAGAACGACCCATGCCCACGCGACCCCGGACCGGGACCGGCCGGACGAAGAAGACCGCTCCCCCTGCCCCACAGCAGCCACCGCCGAAGCCCGAGCCGACCGAGGTCACTGCCACTCATCTCGAGCGACGCGACATTCCTTCGTTCTCGGAAAGCCGCGAGGCGCGGATAGCCGAAGCGGCTTACTGGCGCGCGGAGCGTCGCGGGTTCACCGCCGGCCAGGAGCTCGACGACTGGCTCGCCGCCGAAAGAGAAGTGGACGGACACATCGCGACCGAGCGAACGCGCCGCGACGGCGGCTGATCGCACCGCTCTTGTAGTTTCTGCTGCGCTGGCTGTCGTGGGAATTGGTTGTCGTGGGAGGACGACACGACGCACTGCGCCCCTCGGTTGCTGACGACTCGGGTGCGTAATTCCCATTGCTAACATTTTTGGCTTCGACCGCATGTCGTAGCCTGCATGAATGTTCTATTGACCGGAGCGAGCGGCTTCATCGGCAGCCACCTTGTGCGCGCGCTGCGTGCGGCCGAGTACATCGTGATCGAAGCGCGTCGCGACGTCGACGACGGCACGGCTTCGGTGCGCGCCGATTTCACGCGGGACCTGTCTGTTCGCGACTGGCTGCCCAAGCTCGCCGGCATCGATGCTGTGATCAACGCGGTCGGGATCGTGCGCGAGCACGGCGTGCAGACCTTCGAAAGCATTCACAAGCGCGCCCCCCAGGCGCTGTTCACGGCGTGCGTTGCTGCTGGAGTGAAACGGGTCGTGCAGATTTCCGCGCTCGGCGCCGACCGCGGCATGACGCGCTATTTCCTGAGCAAGCGCGCGGCGGATGACTATCTGGCGACCTTGCCGCTGGAATGGACGATCGTGCGGCCGGCGCTGGTCTTCGGCCCCGGGGGAGCGAGCGCGCGGATGCTGATGAAGCTGGCGCGACTCCCGCTCGTGCCGCTGCCGGGCCGCGGCGAGCAGCGCGTGCAGCCGCTCCACATCGATGATCTGACCGAAGCGCTGGCGCACCTGCTCGCAGACGCCTCGACGCATCGCTCGCGCGTCGAGCTGGTCGGTCCGCAAACTTTCACGCTGCGTGAGCTGCTGGCCGGGGCGCGCGCAGCGAAACGTCTGAGTCCGCCGCGCTTCCTGCCGCTGCCGATGTCGCTCGTGCGCGCCGCCGCACGAAGCACGATCTCCCCGCTCGACAACGAAACGTTGGCATTGCTGGAAGCCGGCACTCGGGGTGACCCGGCAACGATCCGCCACCTGCTCGGCAGGCCGCCGCGACCGGTCGGGTCAGTGAACGGAGGATGACGACGGCGTGTGCGAGGAACTCGCGTCGGGAGCGAGGGCCGGCAGCGCACTGAGACATTCGCGCACAGTCGCGACGAGTTGCCCGCCGGTGTAAGGCTTGTCGAGCCAGCCGAGTGGATGCGCGCGCTCCGCCAGACTGCGCGTCGCGGCATCGGCGTGCGCGCTGGCGAAGATGCAGCGGATGCCGAAGCGCTCGTAGAGCACGATCGCCGCTTCCACGCCGTCCGCAACGCTCGCGAGGCGGATGTCCATCAGCGCGAAATCGGGATGCTCGCGCTCGGCGATGTCGAGCGCCTCCGCCGCGGTCGTCGCCAGCCCGACGCAGTCGATGCCGACAGAGCGCAGCTGCAGCTCGCAGTCGACTGCGACGAAATACTGGTCCTCGACGATGAGGACTCGCGGAGCTTCGGACATTGGCGATTCGTCCTTGGTCATCGAGTTCCTAAGCCCTGCAACTGGAAATTGTTCCAGGTTCCTGCGTTCCGGGGCCGCGCTGTGAGCGCCCGCTTA
This sequence comes from Steroidobacteraceae bacterium, assembly GCA_036004505.1. Lineage (GTDB taxonomy): Bacteria > Pseudomonadota > Gammaproteobacteria > Steroidobacterales > Steroidobacteraceae > Steroidobacter. The sequence goes on along the minus strand of DASYRK010000046.1, from coordinate 30,888 downwards.
CGCATCGATCCCGATGCTGAATCACGGGCGTCGTGGGGCGATCGGCCGGGCCTGCGCGACCACGGCGCTGCTCGCGGGAATCTCGACCATGACCTGCAGGCCATCCTCTAGAAACTCCATCGTCGCCTTGCCGTTGAGCTCGTAGCGCAACTGGCGCTCCAGGAGCTCGGACCCGAAGCCGCGGCGAGTAGGCTCGCTCACGCGCGGTCCGCCGCGTTCACGCCAGCTGAACACCAGCGCAGACGAACCGCCGTCGCGCGCTTCGAGGCCCCAGGCAAGCTCGACCTGGCCATTCGGAACCGACAGGGCGCCGTACTTGGTGGCGTTGGTCGCCAGCTCGTACAGGACGAGACCGAATGCGAGCGCAGCGTTCGCGGTCAGCAAGACCGGGGCGCCTGCGGCTCGGTAACGACCGCCCTCCGGCGCGAACGGCGCCAGCTGCGAGTCCAGCAACTCCGCGATTGAAACCTGGTGCCAGCCGCCGCGCGACACGAGCTCGTAGGCGCGCGCCAGAGACTGCACGCGGCCCATGAACGCATTCTCGAACTGCTTCATGTCCGCAGAGCGATGCAATGTCTGATTGGCGAGGCCGATCACCACTTGCAGCATGTTGCGCACACGGTGATTGAGCTCCGACACCAGCATGCGCTGCTGCTCCTCTGCGGCCACCACTTCCGTGATGTTCACGAAAGTGATCAGCACGCCGTCGTTTTGCTCGTCGGTCGTGCGGTACGGGAGGATGCGCATGAGATGGAACACTTTGCCGTCGCGCAGCCGCACCGGGCGCTCCAGCGGAGTGTGCTCGTCGAGTACGCGGCGGATATCGCGCGTGACGTCGACGTCTTCGAGCTGATGCGCAATGTCTGTGATCGGCCGGCCGCGGTCGCCCGGGATCAGATTGAAGATGCCGGTGACCGCGGGCGTGTAGCTGCGAATGATCAGGTGCCGATCGAGAAACACGGTGGCGATCTGCGTGCTCTCGAACAGGTTGCGCAGGTCCGCGTTGCTGTGATGGAGCTCGTCCACTTTGCTGGCGAGCTCGCTGTTGACCGTGTGCAGCTCCTCGTTCACCGACTGCAGCTCTTCCTTGGAGGTTTCCAGCTCCTCGTTGGTGGATTGCAGCTCCTCGTTGACCGAGACCAGCTCCTCGTTGCCGGATTTCAGCTCTTCGAGCGCGGTCTCGTACTCCTCGACGGTCGCCTGCAGGCGATCGCGCGTTTCCCGCAGCTCGTGCTCGAGGCCGGCCACGTCGCCGTCCGCATGCGTCTGCTGGTGCGCGGCTTCTTCGCGGGTCAGCGGCCGCCCCAGGTCCGTGAACACGATCAGGTACAGCGGCTCCTGATCGCCCTGGATGACCGGATGCACCGTGAGCCGGATCAGCTGGACGCGGTCGTCCAGGTCGACCTCGACGCGCTCGCGCACGATCGTCTGTCGCCTTTCGACCGCCTCGCGCAGCGCCGTGCGCAGCTCCAGACGCAAACCGCGGCGCGCCATCGCCTGGATCTGCCGGCTCGGCGAGCCGATCTGCGGCTCGAGATACTTACCAGTGCGCGCGGAGTAGTAAATGATGCTGCCGTCGCCTTCGACCACGATGTGCGCAGGAGTGAACTGCTCCAGCACGTTCGCTTCGATGTGCCGGCGCAGGCGCTGCTCCTTTTGCGAGCCTTCACGCGCGCGCAGATCGACATCGGCGGCGCGCATGCCCGGCACCCAGGTCGGCACGCGAATGCCCGCGGCGGACAACGTCGCACGGCGCTGGAAGATTCGCTGCTTCTTGTCGACCGCGGCGAACAGGTCGGTGTGCCGGGAAATGGTCTCGGCGGGCCCGAGGAACAGGTAGCCGTTCGGCTTGAGCGCGTAGTGGAAGACCGGCAGCACGCTGTCCTGCAGCTCGGTGTTGAAATAGATCAGCAGATTGCGGCACGACACCAGGTCCATGCGCGAGAACGGCGGATCGCGGATCACGCTGTGCGCCGAGAAGATGCACATGTCGCGCACTTCCTTCGCGAGCACGTAGCTCTGCGACTCCTGACGGAAGAAGCGCTTCAGCCGCTCCGGCGCAACGTTCTCCAGCATCGGTGCGGGATAGCGACCCGAGCGGGCGACCGCCAGCGCCGGCTCATCGATGTCGGTCGCGAAGACCTGGACCTTGGCTACGCCGTCGACTTTGAGCATGTGCTCGCGCAACAGCAGCGCCAGCGAATAGGCCTCCTCGCCCGTCGCGCATCCGGGCACCCAGACCCGGATTGTGTCGCCGGCGCCCGCGTTCGCGAACAGCTGCGGGATCACCTGCGCCTCCAGCGCCGCGAACGCTTCGCCGTCGCGGAAGAACGAGGTGACGCCGATCAGCAGGTCGCGAAACAGCAGCCGGGGCTCGTCGCTGTCCTGCCGCAGCAGATCGACGTACTCAGGCATCGAGCCGACCTGCCGCACCTGCATGCGCCGTTGCACGCGCCGGATGAAAGTCCGCTCCTTGTAGCTGTGGAAGTCGTGGCCAACCCGCTTACGCATCACGGCGTAGAGGTCCTGCACAGCGCCGGCCTGCGATTGCGCGCGCTCCCGATCCTTGTCGTCGCCGACGATAGTTTCGAGAGTTCGTAAGCTGCGGACGTACTGCTGCAGCTTTGCGCCAATCTGCTCGGCCGGCAGCACCAGGTCCACGAGCCCGCTGGCGACGGCGCTCAACGGCATGCTGTCGTAGGCCGGCCCGCTGCCGTTCTGACCTTGTGCAATCGTGAGCCCGCCTTCCTCCTTGATCGCCTTCACGCCTAGCGTGCCATCGCTCCCCGCGCCAGACAGCACGATGCCGACCGAATTCTCGCGCCAGTGCTTCGCCACCGAAGTGAAGAACACATCGATCGGATTGCGTTCGTGATGACCGGGCGCCAGCCGTAGCAGCTGCAACTCCGCGCCCTTGACCGTGAGGACGTGCTCGGCAGGCAGTACGTAGACATGACCAGGCTGCAGGCGTGCGCCGTGCGTCGCATTCGCGACCGGCATTTTCGTGGTGCGGCTGATGATCTCCGCCAGCAGCGTCTCGCGATGCGGCCCCAGGTGCGTGACGACGACGAGAGCGGCCTCGATGTCGGCCGGCATCGCGTCGAACAGCTGCGCCAGCGCCTCCACGCCGCCGGCGGACGCACCGATGCCGACGACGAAGAACTCGCCCTCCGCAGTCTGCGTGGCTTCGGTACTCACCTGCGATCCGGGGGGAGTGGATTTGTAGTAGTGGTTTTCACAAGGCTACGAGCCCGCTGAGGCCGTGGCAATAGCGGCGATCCGTCAGCGGCAATGGCCACCTGGCTCCGGTCGAACCCCAGCCGAACGGCGTGCGTTGCAAATGAGAAGGGCGAGTTTCGCGCGGGCACTGTGGTGATTATGAGCGCGGCAATTTCTACAGCGGCGCGTGCGCACCGTCACTCCACGAGGCGCGCGCCGTGGCCACTCGTCAAGTGCGCGGTCGCGCACTGGAGCGCCGATCAGGCAGCGACAATCGGCGCTGCGCTCGCGTTCTATTGCGCGCTCTCCATCGCCCCGCTCCTCGTCATCCTCCTCACGACGGCCGGCTGGATCGTCGGTGCCGAGGCAGCCTACGGACATCTGAGCCATCGCGTGGTACGCGTGCTTCGGAGGTGCGCGCGATGAGACGTAGCAACAAGTATCTGCTGATCCTCGGTAGCGTCGTCGTGTTGCTGGTCGCCGCGCGACTTGCGCTCGAACCGATTCTCCTCGACTACGCCAACAAGAAGCTCAACGCGCTCAAAGCGTACGACGGGCACATCGACGATCTCGATCTCGCGCTGCTGCGCGGCGGCTACCACATCGAGGGCATCGAGATCGTGAAGACCGGCGCCGGTCAGCCCGTGCCGTTCTTCAAGGGCGATCGCATCGAAGCGACCATCGAATGGCGCAGCCTCCTGCGCGGCTCGCTCGTCGCCGAGGGCGATCTTTACCGTCCGCAGGTGAACCTCGTCGAAGCGGAAAGCGAGCAGCAGTCGCAGCTCGGCAAGGAAGTGAACTGGGTCGAGCAGTTCAAGCAGCTGTTCCCGTTCCGCTTCAACACGGTGCGCGTGCACGACGGCACGGTGACGTTCCGCGCGCCCGGCATTCAGACGAAGGACGCGCTGACCGCGCGCCACATCGATGGCCGGCTCGCGAATCTCACCAACGTCGCAGACAGCCACAAGGAAACGTTCGCGGGCTTTCAGTTCACGGCGAACGTGCTCGACGGCGGCTCCGCGAAAGTCGACGGCAGCATCGATCCGCTGGCGGTGAAGCCGACGTTCGATCTGAATCTGCGCGTGAAGAACGTGCAGCTGCCGCAGGTGAACCCGTGGCTGACGCGCTTCATCAAGGCCGACGCCGAGAGCGGCGAGTTCGAGCTGTACACGGAGCTCGCCGCCGCGGATGGCAAGTTCAAGGGTTACGCCAAGCCCGTGATGCGCGACGTCAACATCTACAGCAGCTCGGAGCCTGAGAAGAATCCGCTGAAGCGCCTGTGGGAAGGCATCATCGACGTCGCGGCGAAGATTCTCGAGAACCCCCAGGAAGATCAGGTCGCGGCGCGCATTCCGATCAGCGGCACGATCGAGCATCCCGACACGAATCTGCTCACGACGATCGGCAGCGTCATGCACAACGCATTCGTTGCCGCGTTTGCGCGCTCGCTGGAAGGCAGTATCTCGGTGCGCAGCGTGCGGCAGAGCCTCAAGGGCGACGATGAAAAGAAGGAGGAGAAGAAGGAGAAGAAACTGGAGGAGAAGAAGCGCGGCCCACGCGCGACGGGTTAAGTGGCCCTATCCAGTGGAGTGGGTCAGGCTTTAGCCTGATGCCCCAAGGGCAGCGCAACCGCAGGGAGCGTGGCCCGCGGTAATCCCCCGGGACGACCAAAGTCAGGCTGAAGCCTGACCCACACTCATAGAGGCCACAATGACAACTCAAACCGTCCGGGTGCGCAGCCTGCAAGCGGGTGATCGCGAGCGCTGGCGCGAGCTCTGGCAGGGCTATCTCGACTTCTATCGGTATGCACTGCCGGCTGAGATCACGGAGCTGACCTGGCGCAGGCTGCTCGATCCCGCCCATCCGTTTCAGGGCCTGGTCGCCGTGACCGGCCAGGACCGCGTCGACGGCATCGTTCACTTCCATGTGCACGCATCGACCTGGGCGCGAGTCGGCTACTGTTATCTGGAGGACCTGTTCGTCGATCCCGGCTGCCGCGGCCTGGGATTGGGCCGGACACTGATCGAAGGCGTCTATCGCGCTGCGGACGAGCAGGGAGCCGAGCGCGTCTACTGGCATACGGAAAACACCAACGACCAGGCCCAGCACCTGTACCGGCAGGTCGCCGAGCTCACCCCGTTCGTCCAGTTCCGGCGCGAGCGGCGAACTTAGTTCAGTGAAGTGCTCGGCTGCGCGAGATCCTCGGAGAATTGCGCAAGCTCGGCGGCTACTTCTTCCATGGCGACCGCGCTGCAGCCGATCTGTTCGGCCCAGCCCTGCAGCTCGAACTCCTCTTCGATCGCACGCAAGGAGTTGAGCAGCAGCAGAGCGTCCAGCATCGGCATCGTCAGGCGCAGCGTGTCTTCGCCGTCAACACAATGCACTGTGACCGTGCCGCAAATCGCCGGTTGGTGTTCCGCCACTTCAGCAGTCGCCGCTGCGGTGATGACTTCGTGCGTCCCGAATCCATCTTCCAGGCACATGCGGTGCCTCCTGACGAGCAATCGGCCGAAGTAGGGCCTGTGACTGCAACGCGTGGCCGGGCTCGCCGGGTCCGTGTTGCGCGACGGCGGGCAGGAAGATCGTTTTTGTATTTAGGATCAGCTACTTAGGTACTTACTGAGCAGCCGTGAGATCAGCGCCTGCGCCCGTTCGGCGCGCTGCGGATCCCAAACCTGCTCGGCCGCTTCGTTCATGTAAGCGCGCCGTGCGAGCTCGAGCTGTACTGCGTACACGCCGTTCGCCGGCTTGCCGTAGTGATCCGTGATGTAGCCGCCCTTGAAGCGACCGTCGAGCACGACGCCGAACTCGCCGTCGCGACTGACGATCTGCAGCAGCGCGTCGCTGATCTCGCGCGGACAGCTCGCGCCGTCGCGCGTGCCGAGATTGAATTCGGGCAGCACGCCTTCGAACAGACCGGGAATCTCGCTCGCGATCGAATGCGCATCCCACAACAGCGCCTTGCCGTACGCAGCGCGCATTTGAGCCAGCTCGATCGCGATGCGCCCGTGATACGGCCGCCAATACTCATCGATGCGCGACGCGATCTCGCGCTCGTCCGGCTCGTGACCCGCCATGTAGATGAACGAGCCGCCGAACGTCTCGAGCGGGCAGACCGGCGAAGTCGGCGCGCCGACGTACAGCGACGCCGAGTCCGGCGAGCGGTTGAGATCGACGACGTAGCGCGAGTAGTTCGCCTTGATGATCGACGCGCCGAGCCCGCGCGCGAAGTCGTAGAGCAGGTGCACGTACCAATCGGTATCCGGCACCGTTCGACCGACCACGGTGAGGCGATGCGCCAGCGCTTCGGGCAGCTCCGTTCCCGAATGCGGAATGCTGATGAGGAGCGGCGAGGTGCCGCGATGAAAATCGTAGAGGTTCATAGCATCGGCAACTTCAGTCCGTTCTCGCGCGCGCAATCGATCGCTTCCTGGTAGCCCGCGTCCGCGTGCCGCGCGACGCCGATCCCCGGGTCGTTCCACAGCACGCGCTCGATGCGCTTTGCCGCAGCCGGCGTGCCGTCACACACGATGACGACGCCGGCGTGTTGCGAGTAACCCATGCCGACGCCACCGCCGTGATGAATCGAGACCCACGTCGCCCCGCCCGCGGTGTTGAGCAGCGCGTTCAATAGCGGCCAGTCGGACACTGCGTCCGAGCCGTCCTTCATGCCTTCGGTCTCGCGGTTCGGGCTCGCGACCGAGCCGGAGTCGAGATGATCGCGGCCGATCACGATCGGCGCCTGGAGCTCGCCCGACGCGACCATTTCGTTGAACGCGAGGCCGAGCCGATGCCGCTGCCCGAGGCCGACCCAGCAGATGCGCGCCGGCAGGCCCTGGAAGCTGATGCGCTCGCGCGCCATGTCGAGCCAGTGATGCAGGTGCGGATCGTCGGGGATCAGCTCCTTCACCTTGGCGTCGGTGCGATAGATGTCCTCGGGATCGCCCGACAGCGCGACCCAGCGGAACGGTCCGACGCCGCGGCAGAACAGCGGCCGGATGTACGCCGGCACGAACCCGGGGAACGCGAACGCGTCCTTCACGCCTTCGTCGTATGCGACCTGGCGGATGTTGTTGCCGTAGTCGAAGGTCGGCACACCCATCGCGTGATAGTCGAGCATCGCCTTGACGTGCACGGCCGCCGACTTCTGCGCCGCGGCGGTGACTGCAGCCGGGTCGCGCGTGCGCATCTCCAGCCACTTCTCCACCGTCCAGCCGATCGGCAGATAGCCGTTGACGAGATCGTGTGCGGAGGTCTGGTCAGTCACTGCATCGGGCCGGATGCCGCGCCGGACCATTTCCGGCACGATCTCCGCGGCATTGCCGAGCACGCCGACGGAAATCGCGCGACCCGCGGCCGAGGCATCCGCGATCATCTTCAGCGCCGCGTCGAGCGATGGCGCTTGCGCGTCCAGGTAGCGCGTCTCGAGGCGCTTCTCAATGCGGCTCTGCTGACATTCGATGCAGAGCATGCTCGCGCCGGCCATCGTCGCAGCGAGCGGCTGCGCGCCGCCCATGCCGCCGAGCCCGGCGGTGAGAATCCATTTGCCCTGGAGATTGCCGCCGAAATGACGCCGTCCCATCTCGACGAACGTCTCGTGCGTGCCCTGCACGATGCCCTGGCTGCCGATGTAGATCCAGGAGCCCGCGGTCATCTGACCGAACATCATCAGCCCGCGGCGGTCCAGCTCGTTGAAATGCTCCCACGTCGACCACTTCGGGACCAGGTTTGAATTGGCGAGCAGCACGCGCGGCGCATCTTCGTGCGTGCGGAACACGCCGACCGGCTTGCCGGACTGGATCAGCAGCGTCTCGTCGGCATTGAGCGCGCGCAAGGTCTCGACGATGCGATCGAAGCATTCCCAGTTGCGCGCGGCGCGGCCGATGCCGCCGTATACGACCAGCTCGTCGGGATTCTCTGCGACCTCGCGGTCGAGGTTGTTCATGATCATGCGCAGCGGCGCTTCTGTCAGCCAGCTCTTGGCCGTGAGCTGCGTGCCGCGCGGCGCGCGTACGGTGCGTGCGCCGTGAGTGCGGTCTTCTGCGGGTCGTGTTTGGGCCTTCATAAGCAACTCACTCCAGGATCCTGTGCATGGCGCGCTTGTAGCCGGCGGCGATCGCAGTTTCGGCGAAGTGGCGCCCTTCCTGCACCAGCCAGCGGCCCGCGACCATGACGTCGCGCACTTCGTGGCCGGCGCCGGCAAAGATGAATGTATCCATCAGCTCGTCGTCCTCGCGACCGACGAACAACGGTCCATTGGTATCGATCACGACGATGTCGGCGCGCCGGCCCACCTCGATCGCACCGATGTTGCGAGCGGTCGCTCGCGTGCCGGCGGAACAAGCGCGATACCATAGCATCGAGCCGCTCGACGCTTCGCTGTCGGTCGCGAGCACGTTGCGGTGCTTGCTGTGCAGCCGCGCCTGGTACTCGAGCCAGCGCAACTCTTCGATCGGCGAAAGCGAAATGTGACTGTCGGAGCCGATCGCGAAGGCGCCGCCCGCCGCGAGCCACGCCGGCAGCGCAAACAGGCCGTCGCCGAGATTCGCCTCGGTCGTTGGGCACAAGGCGATCACGGCACTCGAAGCCGCGACGGCTTTGAGCTCCGCGTGCGTCGAATGCGTTGCGTGCACGAGGCACCAGCGCCGATCGACGCCGGCGTGCTCGATCAGCCACTCGATCGGTCGCGCGCCGAGATGCTGCTGCGCTGCTGCGACTTCGCGCTCCTGCTCCGCGATGTGGATGTGAATCGTCTTGATCGCGGGCAGCGAAGTCACGACGGTTCGCAGCGCGTCCGGCGGCACGGCGCGCAGGCTGTGGAGTGCGACACCGATCTCGACTTGCGGCGAGTGCGCGTGGGCGCGCGACAGCTCGTCGATCAGATCGAGGTACTGATCCGTCGTCAGCACGAACTGGCGTTGTCGCGGCATCGGCGGCGCGCCGCCGAAATCGGCTGTCTGGTACAGCGTGGGCAGCAGCGTCAGGCCGATCCCCGCCGTCGCGGCGGCGTCGACCAGCGCCTGGCACATCGTCGCCCGCTCCCCGTAGGGCGTGCCGTCCGCCTGGTTGTGCAGGTAGTGGAACTCGCACACGGCGGTATAGCCGGCCTTGAGCATGTCCGCATAGCATTGCGCCGCGACTGCGTTCAGGCATTCGGGCGACATGCGGCTGGCGTGCTCGTACATGGTCTCGCGCCAGGTCCAGAAGCTGTCGCCCCTATCATTATGACTCGTGCGACGCTCGGCCCTCCCCGCCATCGAGCGTTGGAAAGCATGACTGTGTACATTCGGCATGCCCGGAATGGCCGCACCGCTGACCAGGCGCGCGGTCGTGACGACGTCGTCCGGCGACACGTCGACGATGTCGCCCGCCGGGTCGACCGAGATCACGACGTTCCGCCGCCAGCCGCCGGGCAACCAGGCGGCGGTGAAGCGGTAGCGGGATTGCAGGGACATGGCGCGAGTATAAGACTGGAGTGACGGAGTGACGAAGTGACGGACGTGACGAACACTCACTGGGATCGCGTATGGGTCGGCGCCGACCTCGCCACGATGGACGAGGACGGCGGCATCGGCCACGTGGCGGACGGCGTGGTCGCGATTCGCGACGGCCGTATTGCCTGGGTCGGCACGGCCGCGCGACTCGACTCGCTGCAGTGGTCGGCCGAGGTCGCGACGGACGCGCGCGGCCTGTGGATCACGCCCGGCCTGATCGAGTGCCACACGCACCTCGTGTATGCAGGCGACCGCAGCAACGAATTTGCAGCGCGGCTGCGCGGCGCGACCTACGAAGAAATCTCGCGTGCCGGCGGCGGCATCGTCTCGACCATGCGCGCCACCCGCGGCGCGAGCGAAGACGAGCTGCTCGCACATTCGCTGCCGCGCGCCCGGGCGCTGGCGAGCGAAGGCGTGACGACTCTCGAAGTGAAATCGGGATACGGACTCGACCTCGACAGCGAGCTGAAGATGCTGCGCGTCGCGCGTCGCCTCGGCGAGCAACTCGGCATCGACGTCGTCAAGACCTTCCTCGGTGCGCACGCGTTGCCGCCGGAGTTCGCCAATCGCCAGGACGATTACGTGCGGCACGTCTGCGACGACATGCTGCCCGCCGTCGCAGCCGAGAACCTTGCCGAAGCCGCGGACGTCTTTTGCGAGCGCATCGCGTTCACGCGCGAGCAGACGGAACGCGTGTTCGAGCGCGCGCGCAGCCTCGGTTTGGCGCTGCGCCTGCACGCCGATCAATTGAGCGACGGCGGCGGCGGCGAGCTCGCGGCGCGCTACGGCGCGTTGTCAGCCGATCATCTCGAATACACATCGGAAGCTTCGCTGCAGCTCATGGCCGAGCGCGGCGTGGTCGCGGGTCTGCTGCCCGGCGCGTTCTACTTCCTGCGCGAAACGCGGCTGCCGCCGATCGAACAAATGCGCGCGCTGGACATCCCGATGGCTGTCTCGACCGACTGCAATCCCGGCACCTCGCCGATCTCTTCGCTGCTGCTCGCGATGAACATGGCGTGCGTGCTGTTCCGCATGACCGCGACCGAAGTACTTCGCGGCGTCACCGTCAACGCCGCGCGCGCGCTCGGACTCAGCAGCGACCGTGGAATGCTTCGCGAAGGAATGCGCGCCGATCTGGCGGTGTGGCGATTGCGCCATCCCGAGCAGCTATGCGCTGAGGTAGGTGGTCACCGCCCGGTAGAGGTTGTTACAGCGGGGAAGTGAGACCGGCGAGTCTCTCGCCAAGATCGCCAAGAACGCCAAGGGTCAGAGGTGGCAAATTCGAGAATTCTGAATTTTAGAAATTATTCGGAATTCTGCTTTTCCTCCTTGGCGATCTTGGCGATCTTGGCGAGAGCTCTTCTTCTCCGGCACTCCGGTTCCGCAGACAACCTAGAACGATACCGAAACGTTCAGCGTCATCAGGTCGACGTCGGCTTCGTCCAGGGTCGCGGACTCACCCGCGTCGAACACGCGCTGGTATTCCAGCCGCAGGTTGTAGATCTCGGCGAGGCTGAAGCTGATGCCGACGCCGGCGAGCAGGTCGAAGCCGCTTTTGCTCGCGCGCAGCTTGCCGCTGGTGCCGAGGTCGTCGAGGACGAAAATGCTCTCGGTGTTGTTCGAGATCAGCACGCCGCCGCGCGCATACAGTTCCCAGCGATAGGTGAGCGGCAGGATCCCGAGCGCGGACAGCTGGATGCCGCTGGTGCTGGAGTCGATGTTCTGCTGCAGGGTGCCGGCCTCGAGCGGAGCGGGCGGCGGCGCGATCTGGAACCCGCCTGCGGCATGCTCCCGGTATTTGACTTCGCCGAGATCCATGTAGCCGCCTTCCAGGGCGAGGTGCTCGGACATGCGCCAGCCGACCACGAAGCCATAGGACGAGTCTTCGTCGTCGAACGTCGCCGTGCGGCTCGCCGGATCGGGCGTGAAGCCGGCGAGGGCGTCGATGGCCAGCGCCTCGTTCTCGAATACGCTGCGCGTGGAGTCCTTCTTGACCATTGCGTAGGAGACTCCGGCGTAGACCCCCAGCTCGGCGGCGCTGGCGGTGACCACGCTGGCGCTGCCCGCCAGGGCGATGAATGCAATAATCGCGGCTCTCATGGTTCCTTAGGCTTCCTCGGCGTCCTAGTGAGAGGGACTGTACCGGAAAACGGTTCTGGACGAAGCATGACCCCCACAGAAATCATCGGCGCGGTGGCGGCGACCCTGACTACCATTGCCTTCGTCCCCCAGGCCCACAAGGTCCTCGTCTACAGGGACACCCACTCCCTGTCCCTGGGCATGTACGTGATCTTCACGATCGGGGTCGTGCTGTGGGGGATCTACGGCTACCTGCGCGCGGACTGGGTAATCATCGCTGCCAACGCGATCACTGCCGTGCTGTGCATGGCGATCCTGGCCATGAAGCTGCGCAATGACGTGTTCGGCCGGGTCAACCGATGAAGCCGATGCCCCGCGCCATGAGCGCGGCGCACAGCATGATCAGGAACAGCAGCGTCAGCTCCGTGTGAATGATCATGCGGATGCGACGCCGCGTGGCGTCGTCCAGGGCCGGCGCCTGCCCGGCCTTGACCGCCTTGCGCCAGCCGAGGAACTTCACCGTCGGCACGATCGACAGCAGCCCGACGATGATGAACAGCGTCAGCTTCGCCAGGAACGGTCCGCTGTGAAAGTAATAGTCGGCGCCCTTCTCCGTATAGAAGACCCGGATGAAGCCGACGATCAGCAGCACGATGGCGGATACGCCGTACAACGAATCCATGCGCAACACCGTGCGCGCGGCGGCGACGGTGATCTCGCCGCGCATCAGCACGAGCTCGACCATGACGACGGCGACCAGCAGAAACGCCGCCGCGTGATGCAGGAAAGCGAACAGAGCCGATGAAGTCATGGGCGCCCCGGTGCGTGCTGCGAGACCTCAAGTATCGCTCATTCCCTTGCGGGCGCGCACGGTGTCGGGATGCTGCTCGCCGAGGGTCTCGGCCAGGTTGCGGACCGCGAGCGCGTAAGCGCGTTTCGCCTCCTCGCCCCGTTCTTTGGCCTGCTCGACCTGCGCCAGCATCAGCCACGACTGACCGGTCGTGGACGACGACGGCAGTTGCCCCTGCCCCTGTTCGGCGAATTTCACGGCTTCCTGCGCGTCGCGCTCGGCAGCGTCGAGCTGATGTTTCGCGATTCGCACGCTCGCTCGTGCGACCAGCACCTGCGCGCGCGGGCCGCTGCAACAGTCGAGCTTCGTATAAGTGTCGAGCACGCCCGTGAACGCGGTCTCCGCGTCGGCCGCTCGCCCCTGCGCTGCCCAGATCTGCCCTTGCACGAGTCGGTGCACCAGCGAGCCGGATGTCCCCTCGTCAACATGGCGCTCCCGCAGGGTCACTGCGGCTTGGTCGAGCAGCCGCTGCGCGCGTTCGAGCTGCCCCTGCAGCACTGCGACGCGCGCCTTGCTGACAATGGCATAGACCTCCGCCTGAGGATCCGGCTTGGCGCCGAGCGCGACGTCGTAGGCGGCGTCGGCTTCCGGGTAGCGCCCTAGCGCTCGCAACACACTGCCGAGGCTAGAGCTCGTGTACTGAGCCTGTTCACCGGTCAACGAGCGCCGCCGATCGATCGCAATCGAGCGCTCAAGGAGATTGTAGGCGCGCAGCGGGTTGCCGGCGGCGAACGTCGCCACGCCCCAGTTGCTGAGCAACGCGCTCGCGTCGAGCGAGTCGCCGCGACCGATGCGCTCGAGCAGGTCGAACGACTGCTGGTAGTACTCCTGGGCGCGATCCGGCAAACCTTTGACCGCGTAGGCGGAAGCGACCTGCCCCAGCAGGCTCGACTTCTGGCGCAAGGATTGTTGGCCGGTGGCTTCGAAGTGATGCAGCGCCTGCAGCGCATACGTCAGCGCGTGGCGGCCATCGTTGAGACTGATCGCCAGGCTGGTGCGCTGATCCAGGCACGTCGAGAGCGCGGGGTCGTCGGGCGCGTGGCGCGCGATCTCCTGATCGATCGCCGCCGCCGCTTGGTCCGCGAGACCGAGTTGCGATCGCGCGTAGGCGCGGTTACAGATCAGCGAGGATCGCACCGGCAGGCTCTCCGGCAGCGAATCGATCACACGCGTGAGCACCTTGTCTGCGCGATCGAACTGATCGTGCGCGATATACCACCAGGCCACGAAGTCGCTCGCCACCGCGCGGGTGCGCGGATCGCCTTTGCCCAGCTGCTCGGCGAGCGCCTCGCTGCGCGAGTACAGGTCGTCGATCGTCAGGGTCTCGTCGTTACGAACACCGTCCCTGAGCACGGCGCGCATGAAGTCCAGCGTGGCCTCCGAGTTCGCGAGCATCTCGACTGCCGTCGCGCGATGCTTTTCCGCTCGCTGCCACTGCCACACGGCCGCGCCGAACCCGATACCCAGCGCGAGCACTGCGGCTGCGGCGGCCGTCACCTGGACCTTGTGGCGCGCGACGAAGCGACGCGTGCGATACCAGCTGCTGTCCGGCCGCGCGCTCACCGGCAAGCTCGCAAGATAGTGGGCGATGTCCTGCGCGAACGCACCGACCGAGAGATAGCGCTCGCCGGGCGCCTTCTTCAGGGCCTTCAGCACGATCGTGTCGAGGTCGCCCTTGAGCGTCTGCGCCAATCGACGCGGCGTCGTGCGACGAGCTGCCGCGACGGCATCGGTCGAGTCGAGCTGGCTCGGGCGCTGCGGATCCCGCGTGAGGATCGCTTCCTCGAGCTGGCGGCGCGACACATGCGAGGCGCCGAAGACGCGAGTACCGACGAGCACCTCGTGCAGCACGACACCGAGCGAATAGATATCCGATGCAGTGCCGACCGGCTGTGCCCCGAGCTGCTCAGGCGATGCATAGTCCGGCGTCAGCGGGCCCTCCGCGAATTGCGTGATCGGATCGGCCGTGCTCGCGCCGGCCGACGGCGCGTCCGGCGACAGGAGCTTGGCGATGCCGAAATCGAGCAGCACCACGCGCGCCTGTGGCGTCACGAGAATGTTCGAGGGCTTCAGGTCCCGATGCAGCACGAGCTGTGAGTGCGCGAACTCGACAGCCGCGAGCACTTGCAGGAACAGGCGCAATCGCTCGCGGATCGACAGCCGCGCATCGTCGCAATACGCCGTGAGCGACTTGCCGTCGACGTGCTCCATCGCGAGGTACGGCTGGGCCGGCCGTGGTGACGCCGGCGTCGTAGAGCCTGGCGATGTTGGGATGAGTCAGCGTCGCGAGGATGTCGCGCTCGCGCTTGAAGCGCTCGACGAACTCCGCCTTGCGCGGACCCTGCAACGGCAGCTTCAGCGCGACATCGCGCTGCAATTGTCCATCGCAGCGCTGCGCGAGCCAGACCGAGCTCATGCCGCCGCGGCCGATCTCGCGAATCAGCCGGTACGCGCCGACTTGCTCGCCGGCCCCGGCGGTCTCACGCAGCAGCGCCTGACGAACGGGACTGAGAATCGGGGCGGCGAGGAAGCCGCGCTGCTGCAGGTCCGCATGCTCCTGCAGGAGCTTGCGAACCGCGTCCGCGATGTCGGGTTGCTGTCGAGCCAGCTCGTTCAGCCAGCGCTCACGCTCTTTGCCCGGCAGATCCAGTGCCTGATCCAGATAGGGTGCAATTCGTTGCCATTGCCCAACCTCGGGCGGCGCAAAGCCCATGACACACTCCCTGCTATCCCCGCCGTGAGTACAGCAGAGCGGGCTTCGCGCCACAACCCTCCTCAGGCCGGTACGGCCGAGCGCTTCAAGCCCATATATTCGAGGTCGGCCAGCACCAGCACCCCTGCGGCCTGCGCGATGACGACCGCGTAGCCGAGCGCATTCGGCGCGACCCAACCGCTGAACAACAGCACGATGCTGTCGACCGCCCACACGATGTTGATCGCAATGATCGTCCACACGGCCAGACGCGCCGGCTCGCTGCGCGACGCGACGAACCCGACGAAAGCGGCGAACGGCACCAGGACGATGCCTGCCTCGCTGATCAACTCCATTGGAAGCTGCAACAGATTCGCGAACGCTTCGGCGAACGCAATCATTGCGATGCCGCTCACGCCGCTGAACACGGCATCGATGGTCAGCACGCGGCGCAGAAAGGAAGAAGCACGAATGGAAGTCATGGCGCGATCCTCGTTGTGACGATTTTGCAAGCGGGACCATGATGCGGGCCGCCGCGGCGGGCAGTCGATTACCTGACAGGTAATGGAGATGACAGCGCCAGCTGCGTTATCGTCGCGGCATGAACCCGAGCACCTTGAATTCGAACGCGCGGAGCTCCGTCCACCCACGCCCCGTCGGCGACCTGCTGCGCGAATGGCGGCAGCGGCGGCGCATGAGCCAGCTCGACTTCGCGGTCGAAGCGGAGATCTCCTCGAAGCACCTGAGCTTTCTCGAAACCGGCCGCTCGCAGCCGAGCCGCGAGATGGTGCTGCATCTCGCGGAGCTGCTCGACGTGCCGTTGCGCGAGCGCAATTCGCTGCTCATCGCGGCGGGCTTCGCGCCGATGTTCAAAGAGCACGCGTTGAGCGATCCGGCGCTGCAGCCGGCGCGCGATGCCGTCGAGCTCGTGCTCAAAGGTCACGAGCCCTATCCCGCCATCGCGGTCGATCGTCACTGGCAGCTGGTCGCGGCCAACACTCCGGCGAACGCGTTCATGGGCGGCGTCGCGCCGGCGCTGTTGACGCCGCCGGTCAACGTGCTGCGCCTCACACTGCATCCCGACGGCATGGCGCCGCGCATCGTCAATCTGAGTGAGTGGCGCTCGCATTTGCTGGCGCGCCTGCGGCGGCAGATCGAAGTCTCCGCGGACAGCGCGCTGGCCGACTTGCTGAAAGAGCTGACTGACTATCCCGCTCCTGCTCACGCTGCAGAACCCGCGGCGAGCGGCGTTGCTTTCGCCGTGCCGTTTCAGCTCGCGACCGCTGCGGGCGTGCTCAGCTTCATCAGCACGATCACGGTTTTTGGCACTCCGGTCGACGTAACTCTGTCAGAATTGGCGCTCGAATCGTTCTTCCCCGCGAACCCGGCGACGGCCGCCGCGTTACGACATCTAGCGCAGGCATGAGCTTTCTTTATCGCGTCGAGCACGACACCGCGTTCGCCACCGAGTTCACTGCAGGTCCCTGGGATCCGGGATTGCAGCACGGCGGCGCGCCGACTGCGCTGATCGCGTGGGCCGCTGACAACATCCCGACGCGCGAGCCGATGCAGGTGATGCGCATCACCGTTGATTTGTTGCGCCCGGTGCCGATCGCGCCGCTGCAGATTCGTGCCGAGATCGTGCGCGAGGGACGCAAGATTCAGCTCTGCGCAGTCACGCTGCTGCAAGCAGCAGCGGGTGCGCGCGAGCGCCACGAGAACGTCGTCGTCGCACGAGCGACCGTGCTCAAGATCCGTCGCGCGGAGTTCACGCTGCCGCCGACGGCGGTCGAGGAACCGATCGCGTTACCCGCTCCCGAAGACGGTCATGAAGCAGACGTGCCGAACAGCAACCCGAACGCGCTCATTCGCGGCATGACCATGCGCGTCGTGAAGGGCAACTTCCGCACGCCCGGCGCCGCGGCGATCTGGTTCCGCGTCGATCGGCCGCTGTTCGAGAATCAGCCGCTGACGCCGCTGCAGCGCGCGGCGATGGTCGGCGACTTCTGCAACGGCGTGTCCACCGTGCTCGAGTGGGGCCAGTGGACGTTCATCAACGGCGATCTGACGATCAGCCTGGCGCGGCTGCCGATCGGCGAATGGATCCTGCTCGACGCGCAGACCTGGCTCGGCGACGCCGGCGCAGGCATCGCCTTCGCGAAGCTCGGCGACCGCCGCGGCTACTTCGGCCGCGCCGTCCAGAGCCTGGTGATCGAGCCGCGCCCGTAGATCGGCTGCAGGTCGGGCTCTAGCCCGACTTCTTCTTCTCTTCTTCCTGCTTTCTCTCGCGCCGGATCGTCAGCACGACCGTCAAAAACGCAAAGGCCAGCAACCCGATGAACGCGGCCATCAGAAACACGAGGCCGCCCGCCAGGCGCCAGCCCTCGTAGAGGCCGATCGCGAGACCGATCGGCGTGGTGATCAACAGCAGCTGTTTGCCAATTCTCACGGTGCGATGCTCACGTCGAGACTCAGGGCGTTCCCTCGACGGCGCGCTTCAGTTTGCCCAGTGCATGATCCCACTGCTGCTCGATCAGCTCCAGTGACCGGCGCGCTTCCTCGATGCGCTCGGGCTCCAGCTCCCACAGCCGCTCGCGCCCGGCGCGGACGTCGCGCACCAGGCCTGCGTTCGCCAACACTTGTAGGTGTTTGGTCACGGCCTGGCGCGTGATGTCCGTACCGGACGTGAGCTGCGCGATCGATTTCGCGCCGCTGCTGCACAGGAACGCGACCAGCCGCAGCCGTGTTTCGTCGCCGAGCGCGGCGAACACGGGCGCGGCGTTGCGGAACCCCGCGCTGCGCAGCGGCGGGCTAACGCGCAGCGACATGCTGTTCGATGTTTTTCATTTGTTCGTCCCAGCCGCCGCTGTTCATGCGGAACGCGTCGAGGCGCCGGTGCGGCGGAATGTCGTCGAAGCCGGATTCTACGACGGACAGCAGCGTGCCGCCCTGCGCGTCCTCGAGCTCGAACACGACCAGCGTGGTCGGCTCGACCGAGTAGTCGACGTTCGGCTCGACGGGGGCGGGATGCCAGCGCCACGACAGCAGCTTCTCGGGCTCCATGCGCTCGATCCACACCTCGAAGACGATGTGCTCGTAGCCGGGATACGTGATCTGCCCGTGCGTGCGCTGCCCCGGCGCGAACGTCTTGCCCTGGAGCTTGACGCCGAACCAGTTGCCGAATTCTTCGGCGTTCGACAAAGCCCGCCACACGCGCGCCCGCGGCGCCCGGAGCAGGACCTTGCGTTCAATGCGATCGGTAGTCTGTGTCATATGCAACCTCCAGGTTGCATGATAGCCCGCCCCTGCTCAAATGCAACCCTATGGTTGCCTATCTGCCGTAGGCCGGGCTGCAGCCCGACTCCGCTATCATTCGCGCCATGCCCCTGATCGCCTTACGCAATGCCGAGCTGGCCTACGGCCTGCATCCGCTGCTCGACCGCGCCAACTTGTCGGTCGACGACGGCGAGCGTGTCGGCCTGATCGGCCGCAACGGCACCGGCAAATCGTCGCTCCTGCAGGCGATCGCCGGCAGGATCGCGCTCGACGATGGCGAGATCGCGCGCCAGGACGGCTTGCGCATCGTGCTGGTCGAGCAGGAGCCGGAGTTGCCAGCTGCCGCGTCGCTGCGCGAGAGCCTCATCGCACGCGGGCATCTCGAGCGCTTGCCGGACGAGCGCGAGCGCTGGCGCATCGATGCGCGGCTCACGGAATTCCTGCATCGGCTCGGCGTCGATCCGGAGCGAACGCCGGACACTGCATCCGGCGGCGAACGCAAGCGGTCCGCGCTCGCTCTCGCGCTGGCGCTGCAACCGGACCTGCTGCTGCTCGACGAGCCGACCAATCATCTCGACATCGACGGCATCGCAGCGCTCGAAGAGTTGCTGCTCAAAGGACCGACGTCGATCGTGATCACGCACGACCGCGCGTTCCTCGATCGTGTCGTGACGCGCATCATCGAGCTCGATCGCGGGCTGCTGCGCAGCTTCCCGGGCAACTTCGCCGCTTACGAAGCGCGCAAGAGCGAGCAGCTCGCGGCCGAAGAGATCGCGAATCGCAAGTTCGACAAGTTCTGGGCGCAGGAAGAAGTGTGGATCCGCCGCGGCATCGAAGCGCGCCGCACACGCAACGAAGGTCGGGTGCGCCGGCTGGAGGGTCTGCGGGCCGAGCGCGCCGCGCGGCGTGAGCTTCTGGGCGATCTGAAGCTGACGCTCGATGCTGGCGAGCGCTCCGGCAAGCTGGTCGCGGAGCTGACTGACGTCGGCAAGAGCTTCGGCGAGCGCCGCATCGTCAAGGACCTGTCGCTGCGCCTGCAGCGCGGCGATCGGCTCGGACTGATCGGTCCGAATGGTGCCGGCAAGTCGACGCTCATCCGTTTGATCCTCGGGCTGCTCGAGCCGGACGCGGGCACGGTCCGCCTCGGCGCCAACGTGCAGGTCGCGTACTTCGACCAGATGCGCGAGCAGCTGGATCCGGAGAAGTCCGTCGTCGAGACGATCAGCCCCGGCTCTGACTGGATCGAGATCGGCCGCGAGCGCAAACACGTGGTGACGTACCTCGGCGACTTCCTGTTCGCTCCGCAGCGCGCGAACTCGCCGGTGAAGGCGCTGTCCGGCGGCGAGCGCAATCGCCTGCTGCTGGCGCGGCTGTTCGCGCGCACCGCGAACGTCCTTGTAATGGATGAGCCTACGAACGACCTCGACATCGAATCGCTGGAATTGCTGGAAGCGACGTTGCAAAGCTACGCGGGCACGCTGCTGCTGGTCAGCCACGACCGCGCATTCCTCGACAACGTGGTGACGCAAACGCTGGTCGCCGAAGGCAATGGCAAGTGGCAGGAGTACGTCGGCGGCTACACCGATTGGCTCGCACAGCGCCGACCGATGGAAGCAGCAGCGCCGAAGCCGAAGGCAGCGAGCCGGAGCGATGACACATCTCGCGCAGCTCCAGCCAAGATGAGCCACAAGGAAACGCGTGAGCTGGCGCAATTGCCGGCGGAAATCGAGGCGCTGGAGCAGCAACAGAGCGATCTGACTGCGCGCATGAGCAGCGGCGACTATCACAAGCAGGGTAGCGAGCAGATCAAGGCGGACCGCCAGCTGGTCGGCGAGATCGAGCGCCAGCTCG
The DNA here is from genome assembly GCA_036004505.1 of Steroidobacteraceae bacterium. Lineage (GTDB taxonomy): Bacteria > Pseudomonadota > Gammaproteobacteria > Steroidobacterales > Steroidobacteraceae > Steroidobacter. The sequence continues at coordinate 10,427 of DASYRK010000046.1, read as the reverse complement.
CGGAGAAGTTCGCGCGCTGGGAAGCCCTCGAAGCGAAGAAGGCGTCCCTGCAGGTCTCGTAGGTTCCGGCATACGGGACGGCAAATCTTCGCTAGTGCGTGCTCCACGCCCTCTGCTACTTTCAGCGCCACAACAAGACGCATCGAGGATCGGGGGTCGATTTGAATACTCAACAAGGCGCCGCGCTCGCGCCCGCCATCGAGAGCGAGGCCGATCGATCCGAGCGGCACGCGTGGTACCTGGTCTTCACGCTGCTGATCTTCTACATCTTCTCCTTCATCGACCGACAGATCATCTCGCTGATGGTCGGGCCGCTGAAGCGCGACATGGGCGTGAACGATACTTTCATCGGCCTGTTACAGGGTCCCACGTTCGCGATCTTCTATACGTTGTGCGGCATTCCGATCGGCAGGCTCGCCGACCGCATCAACCGCAAGAAGGTCATCGCGGTTGGCGTCGTCATCTGGTCGCTCATGGCCACCCTCTGCGGACTCGCCAGGAACTTCTGGCAACTGTTCGCGGTGCGCATCGGCGTCGGCGTCGGCGAAGCTGCGTTATCGCCGGCCGCGTACTCGATGATCACCGACGCATTCCCGCGTCATAAGCTCGGGCGCGCGTTCAGCGTCTACAACATGGGAATCGCGATCGGCAGCGGCACTGCGCTGCTGGTCGGCGGCCTGATCGCAGTCGCAGTGTCGGGCGTCGGCAAGACTTTCACGCTGCCTCTGCTCGGCGAAGTCCGCGGCTGGCAATTTCTGTTCATCGTGACCGGCGCGCCGGGTCTGCTGCTGCCGCTGCTGCTCCTGACGGTGCGCGAGCCCGCACGCCGCGGGATGATGCGGACTGCAGACAACACCGTCCCCGACCGTTTGCCGCTCAAGGAAGTTCTGGCCTTCATGGGCAAGAACGGTCTCTTCTACCGGCCGCACTTCCTGGCCATGGCGATGATGGCGTGCCTCGGATACGCAGTCGGCGCCTGGTTGCCGGAAGTGATGGCTCGCACTTACAGCATCGAGCCGGGACGGGTCGGGGCGATTCTCGGCACCTCGACGATCGTGATCAACACGCTCGGTATCTTCACCGCAGGTCGGATCTGCGATCGGCTCACCGCACGCGGCCATACTGACGCACCGATCTGGGTGTGCTTCGGCACGGCGGTCGCCGTGGTAGTCACGAGCGCGCTGCCGGCGTTCATGCCCACTGCCATCCTCGGACTGACGATGATGTGTATCGCCGGCTTTCCCTTCCACGGCTACGTCGCGATGGGGCCGATGGCGGTCAACCAGGTGACGCCGAACCAGATGCGTGCGCAGGTCTCTTCGGTGTATCTGTTCACCGTCAACCTCCTCGGCCTCGGCCTCGGCCCGTACCTCGTGCCGTTCATCAGCGACTACATCCTGCGCGATCCGTCGCAGATCCGCTGGGCGCTGCTCATCGTCGTCGCGACGTCGGGCTCCATCGCCGCCATCCTGCTGTGGCGCGTCCGCCCGATCTACCGCCAGCAGGTCGCCCAGACTGCCCACTGGCAGTAGGCGGTGCCGGGAGAAAAATCCGGGGGAAACTCAGCAGCGCAGCAACTTCTACAGACGTTGTGCTGCGTTGCTCAGTTTTCCCTGTTTTCCTCTCCCGGCACCGATCTAGAATCGGGGCGATGGAACCGCTGCCGCTCGTCTGCCACCCCGCTGCGCCCTGCTCGTACGTCAGTGCGGTCACGGCGCGCGTCGACCGTCTGAGCGCGGACCTGCTGGTCGTCTACTACCAGATCGAGGGCGACATCGATCAGCTGCAACTGCCGCCGCAGCGGCGCTCGGCGCACACCGACGGATTGTGGCAGCACACGTGCTTCGAGGCGTTCGTGCGCGAGAGCGGCGGGCGCAGCTACGTCGAGCTGAATTTCTCGCCGTCGAGCGAATGGGCGATCTACCGCTTCGACGACTACCGGCGCGGCATGACCCCGATCGAGCCGCCGCACGCGCCGAAGATCATCTGCCGCCGCCGCGAGAATCGGCTGGAAGCGGACGTCGACGTGCACCTCACCGGCATCGTGCCGCAGGCTGAGCTGCAACTCGCGCTCTCGGCCGTGCTCGAGGATCAGCAGGGAAAAATTTCGTACTGGGCGCTCGCGCATCCGCCGGGCAACGCGGACTTTCACCATGACGCGGGCTTCACGTTGCGGCTGACGCCCACGGGAGACGAGGAATGAAGTTCGGCATCGATCGCCTGCTCGCCGATCCGGCGCTGCGCGGCGCCTTGCGCAACAAGCGGCTTGCGCTGCTCGCCCATCCGGCGTCGGTCACTGCCGATCTCACGCATTCTCTCGACGCGCTCGCCCGCTGCGATGAGCTGACACTGAGCGCGGCGTTCGGGCCGCAGCACGGCCTGCGCGGCGACAAGCAAGACAACATGGTCGAGTCGCCGACGTTCAACGATCCCGTGCACGGCATTCCCGTGTTCAGTCTCTACGGCGAAGCGCGGCGGCCGACCGCTGCGATGATGGACACGTTCGACGTGCTGCTCGTCGATCTGCAGGACGTCGGCTGCCGCATCTATACGTTCATCACGACGCTGCGCTACGTGCTCGAAGAAGCCGCGGCGCGCGGCAAGAGCGTGTGGATTCTCGATCGGCCGAACCCCGCCGGCCGGCCGATCGAAGGTCTGCGGCTGCGTACGGGCTGGGAGAGCTTCGTGGGCGCGGGCGCGCTGCCGATGCGCCACGGCCTCACGCTCGGCGAGCTCGCACACTGGTTCGTGCACACGCTGCATCTTTCGGTCGACTACAAAGTGATCGAGATGCAGGGCTGGCAACCCGCAGCCGCGCCGGGCTTCGGCTGGCCGCTCGGCGAGCGCACGTGGATCAACCCGAGTCCGAACGCCGCGAATCTGTGGATGGCGCGCGCCTATGCCGGCACGGTCATGGTCGAAGGCACGACGCTTTCTGAAGGACGCGGCACGACCCGACCGCTCGAGCTGTTCGGCGCTCCCGACATCGACGCGCGTGCGCTGCTCGCGACGATGCAGAAGCTCGCGCCGCAGTGGCTGCGCGGTTGCAAGCTGCGCGTCTGCTCGTTCGAGCCGACGTTCCACAAACATGTGGGCAAGCTCTGCGCCGGTCTGCAGATCCACGTCGAAGATCCGGGCTACGATCACGACGCGTTCCAGCCGTGGCGGCTGCAGTCGCTCGCGTTCAAGGCGCTGCGCCAACTGCATCCCGACTATCCGCTGTGGCGCGACTTCCCGTACGAGTACGAAACGCGGCTCGCGATCGACGTGATCAACGGCAGTCCGCTGCTGCGCGAATGGGTCGACGATGCGAGCACGACTGTGGCTGATCTCGAAGCAGTGGCGAGCAAGGACGAGCACGACTGGGAGCAGGAGCGGGCGCAGTTTCTACTGTACTAGGCGGAGCGGAAGAAGAGCCGGAACGATCTCCAGCCCGCGGGGAGGTCCTGCAGGCACATAGGAACACGTGAACTCGGCGACGCGTTCCAGCGACGGGACTCACGGTGTAAGGAGGGCGCCATGGCGCGCCGCTACAGCAAGAAGGCATCGCAAAAGGTGAAACGGGCAATGCACGAGCGCAAGCTCGGCACGCTGCGCAGCGGTCGCTCGGGCAGAAAAGTGACGAGCCGCAAGCAGGCGATCGCGATCGGACTTTCGGAAGCGCGCCGCGCCGGCGCAAAAGTTCCGAAGCAGAAACGCGGCAGTCGCAAGGCGACGACACGCCGGCGACGCAGCACGAAGAAGAAGTAACTTAGATTAATCCGTAGCAGCAGCAGCCGGCGCCGCACGCGTGCGCAACGGCACTTCAGGAATGAAGAACACGATCGCGACTGCGAGTCCGACGATCCACAACGCACGCTCCAGCATGTGCACGATGGAGGTCGCGAACGCGACCTTCATGCCGCGCTGGATGCGCTCGATCAGCTGCTTGCCGTAGATCGACATCGCAGCGTGCACCGTCAGCAACGATTGCTGCACGCTCGCCGCGACGAGCTCGTCCTCTTTCGCCAGGATCGCGTCACTGAAGAGCTTCGTGACGCTCGCGACCAGCTCCGGCTCGCGCAGCGCGCGCACCGGAATATTGGCCAGCTGCTGTTTCAGGCCTGCGGGCAGCTCAGGATCCTGCAGCAACCGCTCGCGTCCCTCTTCACCTGATTGCAGCTCGCTCTCGATCGTCTCGACACGCTCCACGAGCTGCCGATGAATGCGCCCGCGCACGCCGCCATCGCGCAGCGTCGCCTTGATCTGCTCGGGCATGCGCGGATCGCCGACGATCTCCGAGACCGCCGACTCGTCTTCGTGATACGCGCGCTCGAGCACAGCGAAGCGCTCTTCGAGCGTCGCATCGACGCGCGTCCGGATCCTGTCCGCGTTCATCGCCTGGCTCTGCGCGTGCGCGAGATCGATGCGCTGCTCGCTCATGCCCGGCAACAGCGGCACGTGCTTCGGCAGCTCCTCGGTCAGACCGTGAACCAGAAACGTGCCGAAGACTGCGACGCCGACGGTCGCACCCATCTGCCGGCTGAACTGTCCCATGCTGGTCGCGACGCCGATCTCGGTCGGCGGCGCTGAGTTCTGGATCACGAGGCTGAATAGCGTCTGCGCCGGCCCGAGCCCGACGCCGGTGAGCGCGAGGCGCCACGCGAGATCGGCGCTGGTCGTGTCCGGCCCGATTCCCGTCAGCGCAATCACGCCGGCGATCAGCACGCCGCCGCCGCCGATCATGAAAGGTTTGTAGCGGCCGGTGCGCGTCACGAGCCGGCCGCAAACGATACTGCTGGTGATCAAGCCGCCCATCAGCGGCAGCAGTGCGAAGCCGCTCTGCGTTGCGTTGATCCCCTGCACGACCTGCATGTACAGCGGCATGAACATCACGACGCCGAGGAACGCCGTGCTCATGACGAACGATGCGAGCGCAGCGACGCGAAACGAATGGATCCGGAACAGGTGCAACGGCAGGATCGGATGCAGTGCATGCGTCTCGATCCACAGGAAGATGACGAGCGAGACGCAGCCGACGCCGAACAGTCCGAGAATCTGCGGCGAGTCCCACGCATAGCTGGTGCCGCCGAGCGTGAGGCCGAGCAGCATCGTCGCCGCCGTCAGCACGACGAGCACGGCGCCGAGATAGTCGATGCGCCCGCCCGCGCCATGCCGCAGCACCGGCATCCGGTACATGATCATGAAGAGCGCGAGCAGGCCGAGCGGCAGATTGACGTAGAACACCCAGCGCCAGCCCGCGATCTCGTGACCGAGCAGCATGAACGTGCCGTGGTCGGTGAGGAAACCGCCGATGAACGGACCGACGACGGTCGCGACACCGAACACGGAGCCGAACACGCCGAACAGCTTGCCGCGCTCACGCGGCGGATACAGGTCCGCCATGATCGCGAACGACACCGTCATCAGCGCGCCGGCGCCGAGACCCTGGATCGCGCGACACAGGATCAGCTGCATCATGCCGCCGCCGAGCACCGGCAGCGCGCCGAACTCGCCGCTCAATCCGCAGAGTCCGGAGCCCGCGAGGAACAGCACGACGCCGAGAATCAGGATGCCCTTGCGGCCGTACTGGTCGCTGAGCTTGCCGTAGATCGGCACGGAGACCGTCGACGTCAGCATGTACGCCGTGGTCACCCACGCATACATCGAGAGCCCCTGCAGCTGCTCGATGATGCGCGGCATCGCCGTCGAGACCACCGTCTGGTCGAGCGCGCTCAGCAGCACGACGACGGCGAGAGCGGCCAGCGTCAGCCGCCGTTCGGCAGGGGTAACGCAGAGGTCGGTCAAGCGTTGTTTATGGCTTTCTCTTGCCGGTGAACTTGCCGTCGCCGAACGAGCCGAACACGACCGTGCCGCTCATCGTGTCGCCGGTGACGGTGCCGCTGTAGTCGATCTGCAGGTTCTGGCCCTGCACGTTGACGTTGATACCCCACTTCACCGTTTCGCCGCTGATCGTGCCGGTGAGCGGCGTTTCGCCGCGCGGGCTGACCATCTTGCCGCCGAGCGTCTCGCCGGTCTGCGTGAAGATCGCATCCGAAGCGCGCGAGCCCATCGGGCTTTCGACGTTGAGCTCCCAGGCGCCGCTCACGTCCATGACCTTGGCGGCGGCAGGCGGCGGTGGCGGTGCGGCCTGCTGAGTCGGCGTCGTGGAGCAAGCTGCAGCAATCGATGCGACAGCCACGACGAATACGAGACGCAAAATGGACATTGGCTGAAACCCCCATGAATTGAGCGCGGACAGCTTAATCGGTCGCACTGCGGCGTGCGAGCCATCGCTGCGACGTTGCTAACCCAAAGACATCAAGATTCGTCAAAGGAGCGGTTAAACCGGCGGTTGGCGTAACGCATCCCATCGAAGCACGTCTTACCGCAATGGACCTTCGCTTGGTCTCACCCGGCCGAACGTGCTTCGGGCTTGGTGGTCCAATCGCGCCAACAGATCCAAGGGAGACGACCGGTGCGCATCATTGCAGGAGCCATCCGCAATCCCGTCGCGATCGGCGCCACGGTTTTACTTATTTCCCTGTTCGGCCTGCTCGCCCTGAAGCAGCTGCCCCTGCAGTTGTTTCCCGACATCGAGCGCCCGACGATCGCGATCTTCACGAACTGGCGCGGCGCTTCGCCCGAGGAAGTCGAGGCCGAGCTGCTCGAGCCGCAGGAGCAGGTCCTGCAGGGCCTGCCGGGCGTTGAGGAGGTCAACGGCAACGCCAACTCCGGCGGCAGCCAGGTTTTCCTGACGTTCGCGATCGGCACGGACATGAAGGCCGCGCTCGTCGACGTCATCGGGCGCATGAGCCGCCTGCCGCCGCTGCCGCGCGATTCGGACCGGCCGGTGGTGCAGCTTGGCGGCGATGGCGGCGATTCGAACCAGCAGCTCTCCTTCTTCTTCGTGCAGCTGCTGCCGGGCAGCGAGGGCCCGATCGAGCGCCATCGCCGCTTCGTCGAGGACGTGGTCAAGCCGCGCATCGAGTCGGTGCCCGGCGTCGCGCAGGTCGAAGTTCAGGGCGGTCCGCCCGACGACGTGCGCATCACGCTCGATCTGGCGCGCGCGGCCGCACTCGGGATCGGCATCCCGGAGATCGCCCGCCAGGCGACGAGCGCGACGAACGTCTCCGCCGGCCAGCTCGACGTCGGGCGCCGGCAATATTCCCTGCGCTACACCGGACGCTACGACGCGCAGGATCTCGGGCAGCTCGTGCTCGCGTGGCGCGACGGGCAGCCGGTGCGCCTCGCCGATCTGGCGACGGTCGAGATGCGTCCGCCGGATCGGAGTTTCTTCTCTTATCAGAATGGCAATCCGGCGATTGGTTTGCGCATCGTGCGCGCGCCCGGCGCCAACGTGCTCGGCACGCTGGACGAGGTCAAGAAAGTCGCCGCGGAGCTGCGCGAAGGGCCGCTGAAGGAACGCGGGCTCGGCATCGAGCAGTCGTTCGACGCGTCGGTATTCATCAAGCGCGCGGTCAACCTGCTGATCGAGAATCTGGTCGTCGGCGCCCTGCTCGCGCTCGCTTGCGTGTGGTGGTTCATGCGCGACTCGCGCGCAACCGTCGTGATCGCGAGCACGATTCCCGTATGCCTGCTGGCGACCTTCTGTGCGCTGGAGCTCGCGGGTCGCAGCATCAACGTCATATCGCTGGCCGGCCTGGCGTTCGCGGTCGGCATGGTTGTCGAAGGTGCAATCGTCGTCTCGGGCAACATCATCCGGCTCAAGGAAGGAGGCATGCCGATCGAACAGGCCGCGCATGACGGCACACGACAAGTCGTGCCTGCGCTGTTCGCTTCGACGGCGACGACGATCGCAGTGTTCCTGCCCGTGCTGTTCCTCAAGGACGTCGAGGGACAGATCTTCGCGGACCTCGCGCTGACGATCTCGATCGCGGTCGCTTTCTCGATCGTCGTCGCGGTCACGGTCGTGCCGGCAGCTGCCGGCCGCTGGCTCGGCGGGCATTCGAAGAATTCCGGCTACGGCGCCGGCTGGCCGTGGTTGACCGATCGCGTCATCGCGTGGACGCGCACGCGCAAGCAGCAGCTCGGCTGGGTCGGTGCGCTGCTCGTCGCGCCGCTCCTGCTGTCGTGGTTGTTGTTGCCGAAGCTCGACTACCTGCCGCCGGTGAAACGCGCCGCGATCGATGCGTTCTTCAGCTTCCCGCCCGGCATGAGCCCGGAAGCGGTGAATCGCGAGATCGCCCCGAAGATCCTCGAGCGCATGGCGCCGTACATGAAGGGTGAGAAGGAGCCGCGCCTCAAGAACTGGTACGTGCTGCTGTGGCCGGGCGGCGGCACGATCGGCGCGCGCGTCGTCGACGACGACCGCATCGGCGAGCTCGAGCGCATCGTGCGCGACGAGATCGTCGTCGGCTTCCCCGACACGCGCGTGTTCGTGAACGAAGGCGAGCTGTTCGGCGGCATCGGCGGCTCGGCCCGCTCGGTCGCGCTCCATCTGCAGTCCACCGACACGACGGCGCTCAATGCCGCCGCCGAGGAAGGCCGCAAGTTGCTCGAGCGCACGTTCCCGGGCGCGAACGTGCAATCGTTCCCGAACGCGGACGTGCAGGCGCTGGAGCTGCGCGCGGAGCCCAACGACCGGCGCATCGCCGAAGTCGGCTGGGACCGCGCCTCGCTCGGCACTGTCGTGCGCGCGCTCGGCGACGGCGCGTGGCTCGGCGAATACTTCGACGGTCAGACGCGACTACCGGTCATCCTGCGCGCGAACATCGGTGAGACTCCGGAAGAGCTGGAGCGCGCTCCGCTGATCACGCCTTCGGGCGAAACGGTCTCGCTGGGCGAGTTGGTGAACCTGGAGACGGCAGTCGCACCGGAGCAGATCCGTCGCATCGACCATCACCGCACGGTGACGCTGACGATCGATCCGCCGCCGACGCTGTCGCTCGAAGACATGCTCGCGAAGATCCAGAGCGACATCGTGCCGTCGCTGCGCTCGCAGCTGCCGCCGGACGCAAACATCAAGCTCGCGGGCAGCGCCGACCGCCTCGACTCGATCATCTCGACGATGGGCACGAACTTCCTGCTGGCGCTGCTGGTGCTGTTCATGCTGATGGCCGCGATGTTCCGCTCGCTGCGCGACGCCGCGGTCGTCGTGCTCACCGTGCCGCTGGCGCTCGCCGGTGGCGTGCTCGGCATTCGCGCGCTCGACCTCGTCGCGTTCCAACCGCTCGATCTGCTGACGATGATCGGCTTCATCATGATGATCGGCATCATCGTCAATCATTCGATCCTGCTGGTGGATCGCACGCGCGACGCGCTCAATCACGGGCACAGCCTGGAAGAAGCGCTGCGCATGTCGCTGAACCAGCGGTTGCGCGCGATGGTCGCGAGCACGCTGACCGGCGCACTTGGCGCGCTGCCGATGGTGCTGAATCCTGGTCCGGCGAGCACGATCTATCGCGGCCTCGCGGCGGTGAACGTCGCGGGTGTGATCGTGAGCATGGTGTTCTCCATCGTGCTCCTGCCGAGCCTGTTGCGGCTCGCATACGAGCGCAGAGTGCCGGCGGAAGCGCCAACAACGGAGCCGGTGGGCCTGGTAAGGGGATGAGGATGATCAAGTCACGAATTTCAACTCTGGCGCTCGCCGCTTCGGTTGCCTTTTTCGCATTCGCTGCCGCAGCCGAAGCACCGCCGCAGGAAGAGCCCGGTGTGGTCGTTGAAGTCGCGAAGGCTTCGGTGGCGCGCGTGGCGCCGCGCCGCTGGGTGCCTGGCGGAGTCGTCAGCCGCAACGATGCGCGGCTCGCGACGAGCGCGGAAGGCAGGCTCACGTACGTCGCCGAAGTCGGCACGCGCGTGCGTGAAGGCGAGCGCGTCGCGAAGCTCGAAGACGAGGCCGTGCGACTGCGCGTCGAAGACGCGAAGGCCGAAGTCGCGCGCATCGACGCGCAGCGACAGATGTCGGAGCGGCAAGTCCAGCGCCTGGAGAAAGTGGGCAGCACGATCTCGCAGACGCAGCTCGACGAGGTTCGCTCGCAGCTCGGCGTGCTCACTGCTCAGCTGCAGCAGGCGCAGGTGCGACAGCGCGTCGCGCAACACGATCTCGATCAGACCGAGTTGCGTGCGCCGTTCGCGGGAGTCGTGACCGAGCGTCTCGCGCAACGTGGTGAGTATGTCGCGACCGGTGCCGCGATCGCGCACCTGGTCGATACGGTTCATCTGGAGGCGCGCGTGCAGGCGCCACTGACTCTGGTCGGACTGGTCCGGCCGGACATGGAGCTGCCGGTCAAGATAGCGGACCGGCAGATGAAGGCCAGCGTGCGCACCGTGGTGCCCGTTGGCGAGGAGCGTTCGCGCCAGTTCGAGCTGCGACTCACGCTGGCCAACAACGCGCTGAGCGTCGGTACCGCGATCGAAGTCGGTCTGCCTGAGCGTGAGGCAACCGACTCGCTCGTGGTACCGCGCGACGCCATCGCCGTGCGCCA
>DASYRK010000045.1:0-3445 GCA_036004505.1 Steroidobacteraceae bacterium | reverse complement strand
GCCGGGGCTCATCGATCTGCACAAGCACATCTCGCTGCCGCTCGACGCGGACGAGGCGACGTTTGCCCGCGAGGATCGGCTGGCGCTGATGACCGCGGCGGTCGCGAAGGCCGCGCTCGATGCGGGCGTCACCACCTTGCGCGACGTCGGCGACAACGTCGGTGTGACGTTCGCCGTGCGCGACGCGATCAACTCCGGCGTCATGCAGGGGCCCCGCATCTTTGCCGCCGGACGCATCATCTCCAGTACGGGCGGCCACGGCACCACCGACGAGTTCCAGGGCAGCGGCGACATCGAGCGGCTGCACGGCGGCTGCGACGGTCCGGAATCCTGCCGCCGCGTCGTGCGCGAGAACATCGAAGCCGGTTCGGACTGGATCAAGGTGACCGTGTCCGGGTCCGGCGGCGCGCCGAGCGGCCTCGCGGATGCGGAGCCGATCATGCTGCCCGACGAAGTTCACGCTGTGATGGAAGCGGCCCAACGTGGGTTGCGCCCCGTCGCAGCGCACGCTCATAGCAAGGCGGCCATCAAGCTCGCGTTGGAGCAGGGGGTGCGCACGATCGAGCACGGCACGTACTTCGACGATAACTGCGTGCGCCTGTTCAAGAGCAAGGGTGCGTTCCTCGTGCCGACTGCGTATGTCGCCGAGTTCGTCAGCAAGCAGATCGACAAGTTCTCCGGTCAGCCGGGCAAACTGCCGCCGGAAGGATTGCGCCGCTGGACGGAGGCTTCGATGAAGAATCCGGGCCGGGCGTGGCGGGCCGGCATCCGACTCGGCGTCGGCAGCGATTCAGGCAGTCGCAACGACGCACACGCGACAGCGCGGGAAGTCGAGCTCTTCGTTGCGAGCGGCGTGCCCGCATCAGACGCGATCGCCGCTGCAACCGTCACGAACGCGGAGATCCTCGGCGTGAAGGACCGGCTGGGACGCATTCGCAAAGGGTTCGAAGCCGATCTCATCGCCGTCGACGGCGATCCCGTGGCCGACGTCGCAAAGCTCCAGGCAGTTACCTTCGTGATGAAGGGCGGAGCTGTGATCCGCGGATCAGAGGTCGCAGGGAGATGACAAGGGCGGCTGCAATGCCGGGACCGTGTCGCGAAACCCAACCTTCGCCGCCCGCAACGCGGTGACTTGCTTTTCGACATCGGCCGGCGACAGCACGCTGCCGGCCGCGTGGAACACCCAATCGACGTCTTCGGTGTAGATGCGGCGCTCGCGCAAACTGATCAGGCCCTCGCGGATGAACCACAGGTTGAAGTTGATCGACATGTGGTCTTCCGGATAGTACGGCTCGCCGTGGGTCGCGAGCAGCGCGCCGTCGAGGAAGTAGCGCACCTCGTGGTTCGCGATCTGCAGCACCAGCGTGCGCCAGCCCTCCAGGCTCCCGCGACGCGAGTCGCTCTTGCTGACCTGCAGCCAGTCGGGCTCGGGCCGGAACGTTTCCCACGTCGTGTTGTGCAGCGTGAGGTCGGCGCCGCCCCAGCCGCCGTTCGGCAGATATTCGAAATCCTGTTCGCTGTAGTCCGGGTCGAGCGGCGCCTTCAGCGGCGCGATCGTGTAGAACGTTTCGACGACCTGGTCGCCGTCCGGGCCGGCGGCCGGACCGTTGCTGAAGCGAACGCGCGCTGCGTACGTGCCTTCGCGGTATTTGCGCTGGTGACAGAACTGCGCCTGGCTCGTCGCTGCGCCATCGGTCATCGCAGTCATCCGCACCAGTCGATTGCCCCTGTGCGCCGGATCGTCGACGAAGCCGACCGTGCCGTTCCAGGTTGCGCCCTCGATGCCGGGCCAGCCCTGGGCCGTGCGGTCGGTCCAGCCATGCGCGCGGAACGGTTCGAGCGCCGAATAGGTGAAGTCGTCGAAGAGCACCTGCGCCGGCTCGGACGCCGCTGCCGCAGAGCCCGACGCCAGCAGGAACAGGAGAATGAGTCGCATGAGCCCGATTATTGCCCGGTCATCGCCGTGGCGGCGAGCAGGAACCACGTGGAGTGGGGCAGCCACTGTTCCAGCCAGCGCCAGTTGTTGTCGTCGGGGCCCGGCGCGAACACGATGCCGCGGCCTTCGTCGCTCTCGGTCGCGCCGGTGATGCCGTTCGAGATGCCGCCCCGCACATGCTCGCCCGCGCTCACGGCAGAGGGCACATTCTTGGCGCCGAAGCCGTACATCAGGCACATGTCGAACGGATTGCGGCCGAGCGTCCAGTCGAGCTGATTCTGCGCGAACTCCGCGAGGCGCGGGCTCACGCCGAAGCGTGTCTGCGGATCGCTGGCGACGATCCTGCCGCCGAGCACTGCGGCAGTCGCGAGCGAGGCGAGGCGGGCGCTCTCGCCCTGCCACCAGTAGCCGGTCTCGTTGGCGTGCGGGATGAAGAATCCCTCGAGCATGCGCTCGCCCGCCTTGCCGTTCTTGTACGTGCGGAAATTCTGCCGCGCGTAGTCGAACGGGTTCGCGACTTTGTCGGTCAGTGCGAGCTGGTAGTCCAGTGCGCCCTTGATCGTCTTGCGCGCCGCTGCGGCGCGCTGCGCATCGCGCTCGATATCGAGGTAATGCACGAGGCTGACGATCGGAAAGCCAGCCTCTGCTGCGTGGTAGTAGGGACGCGTGCCTGCATCGCTGCGGAACCAGCCTTCGCTCGTCAGTCGCTGATTCAGGTTGTGCGCGCGTTTGCGGGCCGCCTCGAGATAGGTGTCCTTCTGCGTCGAGCGGTACAACTCCACGGCCGCGAGCAGCGCCGTGTAGTCATCGATGATGTTCTCGACGCCGTTGTCGCAGTACTTGAGGTTGTTCGCCTGCAGGTGCGCGAATGCGCGCTCGGCGTCCTCCAGATATTGCGCGGCGGAGAACGCACCCTGAATGCCGGTTGCCTTGCTCAGGCGCGAGGCGCGGGCGAGCGCTGCGATCGACACGCCGCCGCCTTCGCGAAACGCTGCCTGGTAGTCCTTCGTGTAGACGCCGTCGATGCCGACGTAGCCGACGACCATGCGCTCCGCGCCTGGCGACGCCCAGCGGTCGAAGACGGTCATGTAGAAGTAGCCGTGTTTGTCGAGCAGACGATGGAGATAGTCGGCGCCCCACAGCGCTTCCTCGACGACACGCTGCTCGAGGCCCGCCTTGCGATAGAGCGGGAGTGCGGCGTCGTGCGATGACGCGAGCGCCCACACGACCATTGCCGTCTGCTGCGGGTTGAAGTAGTTCGCGTACGAGAGGTGCGACAGGTATTTGCCGTTGTCGCCGCCTGCGTCCTTCCAGCCGCCCCACACATCGACGTAGCGCTGCGAATCGAACACGCGGATGTGCTTGTCAGCCGGCTTCGTGTGACGGTTGTGGTGGAAGTAGTCGAGCACGGCCGAGGCCGTCGTCACGAACGTCGCATTGTCCGCAACCACGAACGCAGGCGAAGCACCCTGTGCATCACCCATCGTCACTTCGATGGTGTAGTTGCCC
>DASYRK010000044.1:0-16925 GCA_036004505.1 Steroidobacteraceae bacterium | reverse complement strand
CGAGCGCAGCACCAGCAAGCTGTACGTCATGCAGAAGCTCCTGCAACTACGCCGCGACGACCCGGAGCTGTTCGCGCAAGGCGACTATCAACCCTTGCAGGTCGAAGGCGCGCACAAGGAACACGTCTTCGCGTTCGCGCGCACATTCGAAGGCCGCAGCTGTATCGTCATCGTCCCGCGCTGGTCCGCGAAGCTGATGGATGCCGTGAACGAACTGCCGCTGCGCGAGCGCGTGTGGGCCGATACCAGAGTAGTGCTTGGCAATGCGCTGCCCGCGACTGCGCTGCGTGACCTGTTCGCCGGTCTCGAAGTTCCGGCGGAGGAAGTGCAGGGCGAACGCTCGGTGCGAGTTGCGGCGGCGCTTGCAGAGTTTCCGGTCGCCGTGTTACTCGCGGGCTCGAGGTAACCTCAACCCACACCGAACATGGACGTGGCGTTTGAGTAGCCGATAGGCTACACTGAAGGTACAGTGGAAGTACGGCAGTACCGGACTGTCGACGGCAGGACGCCGATCGCCGAATGGCTCAATGGTTTGCGTGACCTGGCCGGACGCGCGCGCATCGTCGCGCACCTCGATCGACTGAGCGTTGGCCTCAGGGGTGACTGGAAAAGTATCGGCAACGGCGTCTGTGAGCTGCGGATCGACACAGGTCCGGGATATCGCGTGTACTACGCGCAGGACGGCAACGCGGTCATCCTGCTTCTGTGCGGTGGTGACAAGCGTACGCAAGTGAGAGACATCGAGCGGGCCTATGGCTACTGGCAAGACTACAAAACACGCACCTAGCGCTCCTTTCCGCGCTGCTCCGTATCTCCGTAGCAATGCGCACATTGCAGCGTACATCGAAGAGATGCTCGCGGACGGCGACGCACGTGCCGTGCCTATCGCACTGCGGACTGTTGCCGACGCCGTTGGCGGGATGGCCGCGCTGGCGGATCGGACCGGCCTCAGTCGCGAAACGCTCTATCGCACTCTTTCTGAGCGCGGGAATCCGCGTCTCGATACGCTCGCCGCAATTCTTGCGGCATTCGATCTGCGCTTGTCCGTGCGACCCGCGCGCCGAGCGCGCGCGGCGCATGCCTAGCTACTGGATGGCAGGATTCTCGCGCGAAGCATATTGGGGCCGAGCTCCTCGATGGAGGCGGAATCGATCGACTCGTCGAGCAGCTCGGGCGCGAGCACGGTGTATTGCAGGCCGGCCCACAGCTGCTCGCGGGTGAGCCAGGCCCCGGCGCGGTTGGCTGGATCGTTGATCCGGACGATGTGCTCGTGATGCAGCGGCTGCGCCATCGCGCGATCAGTTGATCGTGAACTGCTCGAGCTCGGAGCCGAGCTGACTGGCGCGCAGCGGATGGTCGTCGAAGCCGTCGAACACCAGGACGCCGCGCGCTTCGTAGGTGCCGACACGCACCTGGTCGCCGCTGCCCGATTCCGTCTGATCCCAGGTGGTCGTGAAGGTCTGGGACTCGTTCGGCCCGAACGTGAGCGTCGTCGGATTCGGCGAGGGCGCTGCCGTCTCTTTCGACAGCTGCCACACGACGTCCTCGGTGTTGGCGCGCACGACCACGAAGTCCCGGGTACGCGAATCGGTGAAGTCGATGGTCTCGGTCGTATCGCGGCGATTGCGCACCGTCAGGATCATGGTAACGGTTGCGCCGCGCTCGAAGCTGTTGCTCACGTCGCCGCTCGAGTCCTGCAATTGCAGAGTCGCGACGAACGTCGGGTCGTTGCCACCGTCGCCGCCGTTGTTGTTCGAGCTGCCGAGGCTGCACGAATTCGATGAAGTGGCGGCGGCGCAGATCGCCAGGATACCGAGCAGGGTCAGCAGGCGTGGCCAGCCGTGGTGTGGGGTTCGCTCCATGGACACAAGCTTAGCCCCGCGGGGACGACGGCAAAAGAGTCGAGCTGAGGCCCGACGCAACGAAGTGGCCTACAGGCTTGATCTATCGGGCCATCGTTGCGGTTTGCTGTCGCGAAAGGGCCGCACCCTGCACCAAAGGACACGTCACGGCCCGGCCGGGCTTCTCTATTCTCGCTCCCTCTCCGGCCCGTTCAGGCGCCGGCGCAATAGTCGCACTGGCGCTAGGGACGAAGGGCGGAAATGGACCGAGGCGTAATCGTGGGCGGCAGCTTGATGGCAGCGAGTTTTCTCGTTGCGGTCGTGCTCAACCGTTCGGCTCACCAGGAGACTGCTCCGGTGGAGGCGGTCCGGCAGCCGCCCGCGCGCGCGTGCGTGGAAACCGGGCGCCGCGCGCCGGGCGCAACGCCTGCGCGCGAAACCGACGACGAGAAGTGCACGCCCTCGCCGGCGGATTCCGCGCCGAGGTGACGTAATATCATCGCGGACGAGCCTGCCATGCCGTCCGTCACCCCCAAATTACTTGCGCCGTGTTGCGCGCTGCTTGCTGCCGCGGCCTGCGCTCGATCGCCGCCGGAGCTGGTGCTGTCGGGCCCGACGATGGGCACGACGTACACGGTCAAGGTCGCCGCTGCGCCGCCTTCGGTCGATCCCGCCATCGTGCGCGTGGCCATCGATGACGTTCTCGAGCACGCCGACCGATCGATGTCGGGCTATCGCGCCGACTCGGAAGTGGCGCGCTTCAATGCGAGCGCGTCGACGCAGTGGTACGACGTTTCTCCGGAGCTCGCGGCGGTCGTGCAGGCGTCGCTCGACATCAGCACCGCTTCCGATGGCGTTTTCGATATCACGGTCGCGCCGCTGGTCGCAGCGTGGGGCTTCGGTCCCGCGGGCGCGCCGAAGGTGTTGCCGGGCGACGAGCAGATCGCGCAGATCGAGCCGTCAGTGGGGTATCGGAAGCTCCACGTGCGACTCGATCGGCCGGCGCTGCGCAAGGACGTCGCGGGACTGTCGATCGATCTCAATGGCATTGCGCCCGGATTCGCCGTCGATCGGCTGGCGGACCGGCTGCAGGCGCTGCAGATCGAGAATTTCATGATCGACATCGGCGGTGAGATCCGCGCTCAGGGCCACAACGCGCGCGGCGAGCCGTGGCACATCGCCGTCGAGCAGCCCGTCGATACCGAGCGCACTCCGTACGCGAGCGTGTGGCTCGACGGCGCGGCGGTTTCCACTTCCGGCGAGTACCGGGACTACTACGACCGCGACGGCCATAGCTACTCGCACACGATCGATCCGCGGACCGGACACACGCTCGATCGCGCGCCGGGCTCGGTCGTCGTAGTAGCGCCGCTGGCTGCGCAGGCCGACGGCTGGGCGACTGCGCTGAACGTCCTCGGTCCGCGCGACGGCATCGCGCTGGCGACACGGCTCCACCTGCCCGTGTTGTTCATCGAGCGCGACGGCAGCGAGTGGCGGTCGCAGGCAACGCCGGAGTTCGCGCAGTACGGAAAGAAAGAAGCGACCAGCGACTAACTACCGGTCGCGGCGCCGAGCGTCGCGCCGATGCCGGCATGAATCACCAGGTCGGCGAGCTCGTCCATCTCGGTCGGATCGCGGTTGACGATCACGAGCGTCGCGCCGTTCTGCTTCGCGCGCAGCGGAAAGTCCGCGGCCGGAAACACCGACAGCGACGAGCCGAGCACGACGAACAGGTCGCACGCCATCGTCTCCTCGTGCGCGCGTTGCATCGGCACCTGCGGCATCGGCTGACCGAACGAGATCGTCGCGGATTTCACGATGCCGCCGCAGGTCCGGCACGGACCGACCGTGCCGCTCGCCTGGAACTCGCGCTCGATCTCCGCCAGCTCGATGCGTACGGAGCAGCCGAGGCAGCGCGCATACGTAGCGTTGCCGTGCAGCTCGATCACCTTGTCTTCCGGAATGCCGGAAGCCTGATGCAGATTGTCGACGTTCTGCGTGATGACGGCGCGCGCCTTGCCGGCAGCGATCAACTGCGCGATCGCGTGGTGGCCGCTGTTCGGCTGCGCGCCGACCCAGCCGTCGCGATTGTCGAAGCGGCGGCGCCACGCCTCGCGCCGCTTCTCTTCGGAAGCGATGAAATCCTGGAAGTAGATCGGCTGCATCTGCGACCAGACGCCGCCGGGGCTGCGGAAGTCGGGAATGCCGCTTTCCGTGCTGATGCCGGCGCCGGTGAAGAAGAGGGCGCGGCGGCTGCCCTGCAGCAGCTCGCGCAGCGCTGAGATCGCGGATTCGTCGGGGGCGGCCATGACCGGCCGCATCCTACCTCAACCGCTGTCGCCTTCGTTCTTGGCCTTCAACTGGATCTCGCTGCGCAGTGTGCTCTCGAGCCAGTCCGTCATGGTGATCATGCCGTTGTCCATGCTCTTGCCGCGACCGGGCAGACGCGTGTGGATGCCGATGATCACGCCGCTGCGCTCGTCGATGACCGGCGCGCCGGGTGCGATGCCGCGCGCGTCCATGTCATGGGTGAAGCGCGCCACGCTCGGAGCGGACTTGCTTTCGCCGCTGCGCTCATAGGCCAGGCCGCTTGCTTTGCGCTTGATCGTCGCCCAGCCGATGTCCGCCTTGTAGCCGACCATCACGACGGGAGCTGCAACGCCGCTGAACCGGCCGAGCGGCATCGTCTTCTGCGCATAGCGCGAAGGCTGGCTGAGCCGGAACACCGCGATGTCCTTCGACGGCTGGCCGAATGCGCCGGCTTCTGTGTCCCACTGCGAGCGGACGTACGCGACGGGGATGCGCTCTCGTACCTGTCCCTGCGAGTCGATGCTGGTGTAGACGCAATCGGTCGGCGTGACCTGCTTGCGCCCGTTCTCGAACGTGTGCGCCACAGTCACGCCGATGTCGAAGGCGCCGACCAGGAACGCAGTGGAAGTCTGGATGCCGCTGTCGACGGTGCACGCGATGAGGCCGACTCCGCTGAACGCGGCGAGATCCTGATCGCTCAGCTCTGCCGGACGCGGCACCGAGCTGTCGCTGCTCACTGCGCGTTGCAGAGCGACCTCGTAGCGATCCGCCAGACGCTCCTGCAGTTTCGCAGTTGCATGCGCTTGCGGCGTGACGGCCGTGCCGGCCAGCAGTAGACCCGCGAGGAGAGGAAATGATCTGAGAACCGTATGCATGCCGCCGCCCGTCAGTTGACCCGCGCAAGTTCGCAACTCGAGGGGGCGTTTGGCTTTAGGGAAAAGCCTGAAGCGTTCATTCGCCCCGACCTGTCCGCCGATTCGTTACACGCGAATGCTCGCGGGCACACGGACCAGACTATGTCGGTTGGCGCGTCCCAACGGTGATGGTTCTCACAAAAGAAGAGCCCCCTGCCGCTCGGTGAGCGCGGACAGGGGGCCCTGCAGGCAGGAGCGCTGCCTGTCGATCGTCGCCGCTACGATTTCGCGGCTTTCTGCTCGCCTTCGGTCAGCCTGAAGGTCACGGCGACCTGAGTGTACGCCTGGATCTTCTTCGAGCCGTCGGTGGCTGCCTGGAAGCGCCACTTGCGGACCGCCTGCACCGCCGCCTCGTCCAGGCGCGGGAAGCCGCTGCTCTGGGTCACTGCGACGTTCGCAGGACGGCCGGTGGTATCGACCAGCACTTTGAGGCGCACCGTGCCCTGCTCACCCGCGCGCCGCGAAGCCGGCGGATAGGTCGGCTCGACGCGGTTCGCAGTCTTGAGATCCTGCGCCGGCGCACCCTGCTGCTGCGAGCCGCTGATCGCGTTCGCGGAAGCCGGGACCGGCACGTCGGACGGCGGCGTCACGGCCTCTTCGAACTGCACTTCCGGAGGAGGCTGATCGACCGCGACCGGTTGATCGATCTCGGGCTTGATCTTGACCTGCGGCTGCTCGGGCTGCGTCGCTTCCGGAATGAACACCGCTTCAATGGGCGCGACGAACGCGGGCTGGTGCACGACGCCGGTCGCGACCATCAGGCCGTAGACGATCAGCACGTGGAACGCGGCTACGACGATGAACAGCGCCGTGCGTCGGGGCGTCGACTTCTTCGTGCCGCCTCTCAGAGCGCTCGTGCCGCTACCAAGGGTTTGCGTTGCGGGCATGGCCGGAAACCTCCGAATTCTTCGAGACAGGTTGCTCCTGCACCTGCAAAACGGCTATGCACCGCAAAAGGTTCGATACGGCCGGCGTCGCCGGATACCCTCATCTGCGAAAAAGTTCCCGTAAACTGCCCTGATGGGAACAAATTTCCCCGACATTGAGGCGCGATTGCTGGCAGCGCGCGAGCAGGATGCGCCGGCCTGGCAGGAAATTCTTGCCGACTCGCGCATCGGCGAATCCTTGCAGCGCGTGTGGGCGTGCAGCGAGTTCGTAGCGACGTCGTGCCTGCGCACGCCTGCGTTGCTGAGGCAACTGGTCCGCGGCGGCGAGCTGTTCGCGCGCGCCGCAGACGATTGGTTTGCGAACGACGTCCGCGCGAGCGTCAGCGGTGCGAATGAAGCGGCAGTCATGGAGTCGCTGCGCCACTTCCGCAAGCGCCACATGGTGCGGATCGCGTGGCGCGATCTTGCAGGCTGGGCCGACCTCGACCAGACCCTGCGCGATCTTTCCGCGCTCGCCGACGCGTGCGTCGGATTCGCCTGCACCTATATGTATGAGGCGCTGGTCGCCCGGTACGGCGTGCCGCGCGGCGCCGAGAGCAAAGCGCCGCAGACGCTGATGATCCTCGCGATGGGCAAGCTCGGCGGCGGCGAGCTGAACTTCAGCTCCGACATCGATCTCATTCTCCTGTATCCGGAAGCCGGCGAGACCGACGGTGCGCGCGCCATCGACAACGCGGAGTTCTTCCTGCGGCTCGGCCAGAAGATCGTGCAGCTGCTCGCGACGCCGACGGTCGAGGGCTTCGTCTATCGCGTCGATCTGCGCCTGCGACCGTTCGGTGACAGTGGACGCGTCGCGCTCAGCTTCGGCGCTTTCGAGCACTACCTGCAGGAGCATGGTCGCGACTGGGAACGATACGCGTACGTGAAAGCGCGGCCGCTGACTGCAATCGAGCACTACGCGGCGTTGTACGAAGACGTGCTGCGGCCGTTCGTCTATCGGCGCTATCTCGACTACAGCGTGTTCGAATCGCTGCGCGAGATGAAGGGCATGATCTCGCGCGAAGTCGAGCGGCGCGAGCTGCAGGAGAACATCAAGCTCGGGCCCGGCGGCATTCGCGAGATCGAATTCATCGTGCAGGCGTTCCAGCTGATCCGCGGCGGCAGCGACCGCCGGCTGCAGAGCCGCGAGTTGCGCAGCGTGTTGCCGCTGCTGGTCGGCCAGCGCTTCCTGCGACGCGAAGCGGTTGCAGAGCTCGAAGCGGCGTATCGATATCTGCGAGTGGTCGAGAACCGGCTCCAGCAATGGAACGACGAACAGACGCATCAGTTGCCGGAGGACGAGAACGCGCGCGCGCGATTGGCGCTCGCGATGGGCGCCAGCGACTGGAACACGCTGCACGTAGAGCTCGCCGCTCACCGGCAACGGGTTGCACATCATTTTGCACAGACCGTTTTCGGTCCCGGTGGCGCCGCGCAGGCGGAGCAGGAGAAGCGCACGCCGCTCGTCGATCTCGATGCGCCGATGGAAGCGCGTGTTGCCGGACTGAAGTCGATGGGGTTCGACGACCCGGCGGCGATCATCGAGCCGCTCGATCTCCTGCGCGACACTTCTTACTACCGCCGGCTCGACGAGACCGGCCGGCGCCGATTGCACGAGTTGCTGGCGCGACTGTTGCCGCCGATCGCGCAGTCCAGATCCGCGGGAACGACACTGGCGCGCGTGCTGAAGATCGTCGAGCGCATTGGCGGTCGCACTGTCTATCTCGCGCTGCTGAACGAGAATGCGGCAGCGCTACGCCGGCTCGTCTCGCTCTGCGAGCAAAGCCAGTTTCTCACCGACCAGATTGCCGCGCAGCCGCTGCTGCTCGATGAGCTGATCGATGAGCGCCTGATCGAGGAAGTCCCGACGCGCGCGCTGTTCGCCGACGACCTCGCGCTGCGGAGCAGGAACATGGAAGGCGAGGAGCCGGAGCGGCAGGTCGAGCTGCTGCGCGAATTTCAGAGCGCGGCGTTGTTCCGGGTCGCGGTGGCGGATCTGATCGGCGGTCTGCCGCTCATGAAAGTGAGCGACCGTCTCACCGACATCGCGGAGCTGCTCGTGCACGAGACGCTGGTACTCGCGCGCTCGCAGATCGAAGCCAAGCACGGCGTGCCGCGCTACATCGACGCGAGCGGAGCAGAGCGCGTTGCGAACATGATCGTCATCGCCTACGGCAAGCTCGGCGGATTGGAGCTCGGCTACGCCTCGGACCTCGACCTGGTGTTCCTGCACGATTCGACTGGCGAGGCGCAGCGCACCGACGGAGCACAGTCGGTCGACAACACACTGTTCTTCCAGCGGTTCGGGCAGCGTCTGGTGCACTTGCTGACCGTTCATAGCGCATCGGGCCGCCTCTACGAAGTAGACACTCGCCTGCGGCCTGCGGGCAATCGCGGGTTGCTGGTGCAGTCGCTGGCAGCGTTTCGCGACTACGAGTTTCAGGATGCCTGGACGTGGGAGCACCAGTCGCTGCTGCGCGCGCGTGCGATTGCCGGCCCGCGCGAGCTGTGCGAGCACTTCGAAGCAGCCCGCATCGAAGTGCTGCGCAAGGCCGTGAAGCGCGACGGCTTGCGCGACGAAGTGCGGCGCATGCGCGAGCGCATGCGCGAGAACCTGTCGAAGGCGCGGGCAGGGCAGGTCGATCTGAAGCAGGATCCCGGCGGCATTGCCGACCTCGAGTTCCTGGTGCAGTTCTGGATGCTGAAGTGGGCGGACCGCTATCCCGAGATCGTCACGTTCTCCGACAACATCCGCCAGCTGGAGAGCCTCGCCTCGGGTGCGATCGTGCCGCAGCAGCGCGTCGACTTCCTGGTCGCAACGTACCGCTCCTACCGCCAGCGCCTGCACCGCCTGTCGCTCGACGGCGCGAAAAACGTGGTCGACGAGGGGGAGTTCGTGGCCGAGCGCCGCGGCGTCGTCGAAGTCTGGGAAGAGGTCATGCGCGAGGCCGGCGATCTGCCGGGGGATATGAAATAATGCCGCCCATGCACAATGATCCCGTGGCCGAACCCGGAACCGCGAAGCTCATCCAGCCGAACGCCAAGAACCAGTACATGGTCACGGCGAACGAGCTGCCGCTGTCGTGCCCGATGCCGGGCATGTACCTGTGGAACTCGCATCCGCGCGTGTTCCTGCCGATCGAGAAGACCGGCTGGGCGAAGTGTCCGTACTGCAGCGCCGAGTACACGCTGATCCGCTGACCCCTCGTTCTACCACTCGTTCTACCACTCGTTCTATGTATGTTCCCCGGCATTTCGCGGAGACCCGAGTCGAGGCGCTGCACGACCTGATCCGCCGCCATCCGCTCGGCACGTTGATCGTGACGACGCCGGACGGACCCGAAGCGAGCCACGTGCCCTTCGAGATCGATGCGCAGCCGGAGCCGTTCGGCACTTTGCGGTGTCACGTGGCTCGCGCCAATCCGCTCTGGCAGCAGATCGCAGCGGACCGGCCGGTGCTCGTCGTGTTCCAGGGCGAGCAGGGTTACGTTTCGCCGAGCTGGTACGCGGCGAAACAGGAGCACGGCAAAGTCGTGCCGACGTGGGACTACATCGCCGTGCATGCCTACGGTGTCGCGACCGTTACCCATGACGCGGCGTGGTTGCGGCGGATGGTCGAGGATCTGACGAATCGCCACGAGCACGGACTCGCCGATCCGTGGCACGTGAGCGATGCGCCCGCCGAGTACGTCGAGAAGCTCCTCGGCGCGATCGTCGGCGTGGAAATTCCGCTGACGCGGCTGGTCGGCAAATGGAAGCTCTCGCAGAACCGTTCCGTTGCGGACCGTCAGGGCGTCATCGCCGGGCTCGAGCGCGACGGCAGCGAAGCGCAGGCCGACGTCGCGGCGCTGATCAAGACGACCCTATAGAAATGGCCGGCTACTCGGGCACGCCGCTGGCGAAGAAGCTCGGGATCAAGCCCGGCTCGAAGCTCTGCACCGTTGCCGCTCCCGGTCACTACGACGAATTGCTCGCGCCGCTCCCCGAGGGTGTGCAGCGGGTGCGCAAGATCGACGACGCCGACGTCGCGCACTTTTTCCTGACTTCGCGCGCACGCATGGAGAAGGACCTGCGCGCCGCCGTAGCGAACATGCAGCCTGACGCCGCGATCTGGATCTCCTGGCCGAAGAAGGCGGCGAAGGTCGCCACCGACATCACCGAAGACACCATCCGCGAAGTCGCGCTCCCGCTCGGTCTCGTCGACATCAAGGTGTGCGCCGTCGACGAGACCTGGTCGGGACTGAAGCTCGTCATCCGGAAAGAGCTGCGCACGCCACCGGCCCGCTCGCGACGCTGAAGCCTTCATCGAGCCAGCCGGTCATCCCGCCGACCATGATCTTGACCGGCCGCCCGAGGCGGGCGAGCCGCACGGCCGCGCGATGCGCGCCGTTGCAATGCGGGCCGGCGCAGTAGACGACGAACATCGTGTCGCGCGGATAACGGCTCAGCATCGACTCGATGAGCTTGCGATGCGGGATGTTCACGGCTCCCGGCGCGTGACCGTTCGCGTAGAGATCGGGACTGCGCACGTCGACCAGCGTGAAGTCCTGCCGGCCGTTGCTGACGGCGTCGTGCACGTCCCAGCAGTCGGTCTCGAAGCGAAATGCGCTCTCGAAATGTGCAAGCGCGGCGGCGCTGTCGGCGGGTGCGATCTCGGTGACGGACGAAGGCATGGTTCTCACTCCTGCAGCTCGGGGTTCAGCCCGACACCATCCTAGCCATGCAACCCACCGCCCGCCGCTGGCGTAATCGTCAGCTTACGGTAAGATCGCGCCATGCCGCGTCCCCATCTCGTCGTTGCGCTCGCCTACGATCGCCTTTGCACCTTCGAGTTCGGTTGCGTCGTCGAACTGTTCGCGCTGCCGCGACCGGAGCTCGACGTGCGCTGGTACGACTTCGCAGTGTGCGCCGCCGAGCGCGGGCCGTTGCGTGCGGCGGGCGGCATCACGGTCACTGCGCCGAATACCATCAAGCTGCTCGATCGCGCCGACACGATCGTCATTCCCGGTTGGCGCGACGCGAACGAGCCGCCGCCGCCGGAGCTTCTGCAAAAGATTCGCGCCGCCCATGCCCGCGGCGCGCGGCTGTGTTCGATCTGTTCCGGCGTCTTCGTACTCGCCGCCGCCGGCGTGCTCGACGGCAAG
Source organism: Steroidobacteraceae bacterium (assembly GCA_036004505.1). Lineage (GTDB taxonomy): Bacteria > Pseudomonadota > Gammaproteobacteria > Steroidobacterales > Steroidobacteraceae > Steroidobacter. The sequence goes on along the minus strand of DASYRK010000044.1, from coordinate 5,790 downwards.
CGCGTCACCACGCATTGGCGTTACGCAGAGCTGCTCGGACAACGCTACCCGAGCATTCGCGTCGAGCCCAATGCGTTGTACATCGATCAGGGCCAGCTGCTGACTTCGGCCGGCTCGGCCGCTGGTCTCGATATGCTGTTGCATCTCGTGAGGCGCGATCACGGGCCGAAGGTTGCCAACCAGGTTGCGCAGCGGCTCGTCATTCCGCCGCACCGTGACGGCGATCAGGCTCAGTACGTGCCGCGACCGGTCGCGCCGGACGAGTCGGGCCGGCTGTCGCGCCTGCTGGACTGGATTCGCGGACATCTCGGCGAACAGCATTCCATCGCAGCCCTGTCGCGTCGCGCCGGCATGAGCCCGCGCACGCTCCTGCGCCGTTTCAAGGAAGCGACCGGGCTCGCGCCCAACGAGTGGCTGGTGCGCGAGCGTGTCGCCGCTGCGCGCGAGATGCTCGAATCCGGACGGGTCGCGCTCGGCCGGGTCGCAGAGCGGGCAGGGTTCGGCTCGCAGGAATCGTTCCGGCGGCATTTCCGGTTGCAGGTGGGCGTGCCGCCGGCGGCGTATCACAAGCGGTTTCGCGCTGTAGGTCGGGCTTCAGCCCGACTCTCGTCGGACTGAAGTCCGACCTGCAAGCCCTGCTAACATCGCGAGGATGAGCAGCACCCTGACCACGACGCCTGCCGCCGATGGCTTTCGCATGCCCGGCGAATTCGAGTCGCATTCCGGCTGCTGGATGCTGTGGCCGGAGCGGCCGAGCAACTGGCGCCGCGGAGCGAAACCTGCGCAGGAAGCCTTCGCAGCGGTCGCTACCGCCATCGCGACCGGCGAGCCGGTGACCGTCGGCGCGTCGCGCGGGCAATTCGTGCACGCGCGCTCGATGCTGCCGGACGCCATTCGCGTGGTCGAGATGTCGAGCGACGATGCGTGGATGCGCGACGTCGGCCCGACGTTCGTCGTGAACGGCGCGGGCGCGGTGCGCGGCGTCGACTGGATGTTCAACGCCTGGGGCGGACTGGTCGACGGGCTGTATTTTCCGTGGGACCAGGACGACCTGGTCGCGCGCAAAGTGCTGGAGCTCGAAGGGCGCGATCGCTATCGCGCGCCGTTCGTGCTGGAAGGCGGCGCCATTCACGTCGACGGCGAGGGCACTCTGCTCGCCACCGAAGAATGTCTGCTGAACCCGAATCGCAATCCGCAGCTGGACACGGGGCAGCTCGAGATCCTGCTGCACGAGTATCTCGGCATCAGCAGCGTCATTTGGCTCGGCAAAGGCGTCGTCGACGACGAGACCGACGGGCACGTCGACAACCTGTGCTGCTTCGCGCGGCCGGGCGAGGTCGTGCTCACCTGGACGGACGACAAGCGCGATCCGCAATACCGCGTGTCGAAGGACGCGTACGACCGGATGATGGACTCCCGCGATGCGCAGGGGCGGCGCCTGAAAATTCACAAGCTGCAGCAGCCCGGTCCGTTGCAGCGGACCCGCGAGGAAGCGCGCGACATCGACGCAGTCGCCGAAGGCTCGCCGCGCCGGACGGGCGAGCGGCTCGCGAGCTCCTACATCAATTTCTACATCGCGAACTCCACGATCGTGATGCCGCTGCTCGATCCGCGGCGCGACCGCAACGCCATCAAGACGCTGACCCGCATCTTCCCCGAGCGTCGTGTGATCGGCGTGCAGGCGCGCGAGATCCTGCTCGGCGGCGGCAACATCCATTGCATCACGCAGCAAGTGCCTGCCGGCAGCAGGTCGCGATGAAAGCGGACAGACGCGATTACGGTCGACTCGTGCCGGCGCTGCGCGACGATCTGCTCGCGGCGCAGCTCGAAATGCGCAAGACCGCGAAGTTCTCGATTGCCATGATCGTCAGCGGCGTGCCAGCCGCGGGCCGCAGCGAGACCGTGAACCGGCTGCTCGAATGGCTCGATCCGAAGTACATCACGGTGCGCGCGTTCGGCGAGGACGAGGGCGAAGCCCGTCGTCCGGCGATATGGCGCTACTGGCGCACGCTGCCCGCATTCGGCCGCATCGCGTTCTACTTCCTCGGCTGGTACGGCGACTACATGGGTCCGGCCTTGCACGACTCGCGCAAGGCGAAGCACCGGGCGCAGCGGCAGCTCGCGCGCATCCGGCAACTCGAGGCGATGCTGAGCGCCGACGGCGTGCGCGTCGTGAAGATTCATCTCGATCTCGACGCCGACACGCAGCGCAAGCGCTTGAAGAAGCTGCGCGCCGACAAGCTCACCCGCTGGCGTGTGACGCACGAAGACCTGTGGCTCGCACGGCATCACGAGGCAGTTCGCAAGTCGATCGAGCGTTGCCTCGCCGCGAGCGATCAGCCCGCAGCGCGCTGGCACGTGATCGACGGTGCGCATGAAGACTTTCGCGAGGTGCGCGTCGGCGAAATCCTGCGCGATGAAATGCTGGCGGGGCTGCAGCAGGCGCAGCAGCCCGTGCGTGCGCAGGCCGCGAAGACCGCGAAGCCGCTGAAGCTGCGCGGCGCGCGTATCGAGAAGGTCGACGACGACGAGTACGATCGCAAGCTCGAACAGCTGCAGGGTCAGCTGGCGCTGCTCACGCGCCGCGCACGGTTTCGCAAGCACGGCCTGGTCCTCGCGTTCGAAGGCATGGACGCGGCTGGCAAAGGCGGAGCGATCAGTCGCATCACAAGCGCGCTGGATGCGCGTCAGTACCAGGTCGTGCCGGTGTCTGCGCCGACGCCGGAAGAGCGCTCGTATCCCTACCTGTGGCGCTTCTGGCGCGACGTGCCGGAGCGCGGTCATATCGCGATCTTCGACCGCACCTGGTACGGCCGCGTGCTGGTCGAGCGCGTGCGCGGATTCGCGGCGCCGCCGGACTGGCGGCGCGCCTACGACGAGATCAACGAATTCGAGCGTCAGCTCATCGAGACCGGCCTGATCGTCGCCAAGTTCTGGATGCAGGTGAGCAAGGCCGAGCAGCTGCGGCGCTTCAAGGCGCGCGACGAGGATCCGCTGAAGCGCTTCAAGGTCGATCCCGAGGACTGGACCAACCGCACGTTCTACGATGCCTACCACACTGCTGCAGCGGAGATGGTCGGGCGCACCGATAGTGCGCACGCGCGCTGGCACGTCGTGCCGGCCGACGACAAGAAGAGTGCACGCCTGCACGTGCTGCGCGTGGTCTGCGAAACGGTCGATGCAGCTGCGAACAAATGATCTGGGAGTATCCGCACATGCGCCGCATGCTCACGTCCCTCACGGCCTTCGGTCTGCTCGCCGTGCTCGGCACCGCGCACGCAGTCGAAATCCACTTCTACCCGGCGAAAGTGCGGACCTACGAGCTCGACGCGACGCACGGCGTGCGCAGCCTGGTCCTGCAGAACATGGCGATCATCAACGACGGCAAGACCAACGTGACGATCAATCAGGTCGAGCTGGAAGTGATCGAGCGCGGCGTACCGTTCGAGGTCAAGACGTTGCGCGCCGGCGAGCTGGATCGCGCAGCGGCTATGGGCGCGAAGCTGCAGAGCTCGGGCATGCTGGCGCTGCTGGAGTTTCAGTTCGGCGGCAAGGCGCTGCTGCCGAAGAACACGACCCTCTCGCCGACGCGCTTGCTGAAGCCCGGCCAGGCGCTGCTCGTGACGCAGGTGGTGATCGCGATCAACGGCAGTCGCGACGCGGTCCGCGTCAACGCGTCGACGCAAACGGGAATGGGCGAAGCGACCGTGTTCATCTCGACACCGTCGCAGACGGCGTTCTCGTTGCCGCTGGAAGGCATGTGGTACGACGGCAGCGGACCTTCCCTGCACACGCATCATCGCTGGGCAGTGCCGGAGGAGTTTGCGCACGACTTCGTGCGCATCGGCGCGGAAGGGCTGCCGTATTCCGGCGATGGCACTCGCTTCGCCGATTACTACGCGTACGGTCAGCCGGTGCTGGCGGCGGCCGACGGCCAGGTGGTCGCGGTGCTCAACGACGAGCCGGAGGATGAGACGTTGCTGCAGCGGGCGGGCGAGCCGCTCGACCGCTACGTGCAGCGTATCGTCGGACGGCAGACGGAGCAGTTGAAGCAAGGCGCGCGTGGCATCGTGGGCAATCACGTCATCATCAAGCACGGCGCGGAATATTCGCTGTACGCGCACCTGCGGCCGGGCAGCGTGCTCGTGAAACCGGAAGAAATGGTCACACGCGGCCGGCAGATCGGCGCGGTTGGCAGCTCAGGCAGCTCGACGGAGCCGCATCTGCATTTTCAGGTGTGCGACGCGCCCGACGCGCTGATGTGCGCGGGAATTCCGGCGCGATTCGAGAATGTCGAGATCTACGGCGCACTGCAGGAGCGGGCGCTGCAGAGCGGAGATTTGGTGCGAAACAAGAAGAAGTGACGAGGCATATCAGACGAGATCAGCCGGACTCACGACTCCACGTCCGCCGCGATTGAGCACGTGGGTATAGATCATGGTCGTCTTCACGTCCGCATGGCCGAGCAATTCCTGAACGGTGCGGATGTCGTAACCCGATTCGAGCAGGTGCGTGGCGAATGAATGCCGCAGCGTATGCACGCTGCCGGGCTTGACGATCCCGGCCTTTGCGGATGGCTTGCTTCACAGCGCGCTGCAGAGCGTCCTCCGGCGCATGATGACGACGCTCGATTCCAGACCTCGGATCGATGGACCGCCGCGTCGAGGGGAAGACGTACTGCCAGCCCCATTCGCGGTCGGCGTTCGGGTATTTCGATGCCAGGGCGTGTGGCAAATAGACCCGACCGAAGCCGTCGCGAAGATCGGCCTCATGCAGTCCACGAACTCTGCTCAAGTGCGTTCGAAGCGGCTCGAGCAGAGTACCGGGTAGCACGGTCACACGATCCTTCTGCCCTTTCGCATCGCGAACGAGAATCTGCCGGTACTGGAAGTCCGCGTCCTTGACGCGCAGCCGCAGGCATTCGAGCAGACGCAAGCCACAGCCGTACGTGAGCATCGCCATTAGCCACAGCGTTCCCTGCAGTTGCGCCAGCAGTGCCTTGACCTCCTCTCGCGTGAACACGACAGGCAGGTGCTGGGGCTTTTTCGCTCGCTGCACCTCGTCAAGCCACGGCAGCTTGACCTGCAAGACGTTCCGATAAAGGAACAGGATCGCGTGCAACGCCTGATTCTGCGTCGAGGCGGCGACATTGCGCCGTATCGCCAGATCGCTCAGAAAGGCTGTTACCTCCGTCGCCCCCATGTCGCGCGGGTGACGCTTGTGGTGGAAGTGGATGAAGCGACTGATCCATTGAAGATACGCCTGCTCAGTTCGGATGCTGTAGTGACGCAGGCGGATCATTTCGCGTACCTGATCCAGCAGCCGCGGCTCGGCAGGGTCTCTGTTGGTAAGTGACATAAACCGCTCCCTGGCTATTTGCCGCGTGCAACGATTGACTGCCGCGAACGAGCAGAACTATTGTGGCCGCCACGGAACTACAGCCGCGGTCTAATTCCTGGGCGATTCGATTACTAACTCGCGCCTAAATCAGGGTAGTGGCGGAAAAAAATGAAGGATTCAATAAAGTCCCGCGGTATCGGAACACCGCACTTCGGCGGCCGAATTTCAAGTTAGGCGAGGATATGAAGCGCACGCTGATCTTGCTGTCGTTGATCGCCTGGGCAGCTTTGGCGCTTGGCGATGACGTCTGGTCGAAGCCAGTCAACGGCCTTCGCGCTCGTTTGCTGGTACTGCCATCTGAGAGGGCTGGCTCTCCATTTTGTCGAGTCTTCATTGAATTCGAGAATGTCGATGACGTCGCAGGCCAGAAGAAGATTCGATTCAGTCCTG
>DASYRK010000043.1:0-35489 GCA_036004505.1 Steroidobacteraceae bacterium | reverse complement strand
CTCTGCTGATCGCCGAGGGCTGGATCGAAAGCCTGCCGAACCGCCGACTGCTGGTGCGGGAGCTCGCTTCATCGGAGATCGAGGAGATCTTCGCCGTCCGCCGCCTGCTGGAGCCGGTCGCGCTCACCGCGTCCATCGCACGAGCCACGCCGGCGATGCTGCGTCGTATGAATTTCGCGCTGACCGAGTACGAAGAGGCGGACACGCCCGCCGAGCTCGAAAGCGCAGACGTCGCATTTCACGAAGCGCTCTATTCCTGCTGCGACAACACCACGTTGCTGCGTCTGATCGAGCAGCTGCGACGCTCGCTGAAGCGCGTCTACGAGCTCAAGCCGATCGGCAGCGCTTTGCGCAAGGCCGCCATCGCCGAGCACCGCAAGCTTGCAACGCTGTGCGAACGCGGCGATGCGCGGGGAGCTTCCGCCGTGCTGATCGCACATCTCGAAGCTGCGCAGGCAGCGATGCACAAGGGCAGGCCCTCTGCGGCCGCGAAGGTGACCCGTGAGCGACGCTAAGCTGGCGACAACTCCACAGCCGCCGTACTACGCAGTGATCTTCTCGTCCGTGCGCACCGCGCAGGACGATCAAGGCTATGCCGCCGCCGCGGATCGCATGGTGCAGCTGGCCAGCGAGCAGCCGGGTTATCTCGGCGTCGACAGCGTTCGCGATGCGACGGGCGTCGGCATCACCGTTTCCTACTGGTCGAGCGAGGCGGCGATCTCCGCGTGGCGGCGCCATGCCGAGCACACGATCGTGCGCGAGCAGGGACGCAAGAGCTGGTACGTGGAGTACGAGCTGCGCGTCGCGAAAGTCGAGCGCGCCTACGGGTTCAAGCGCTGATCGGTCGCGCCCAGCAGGTGACGCGCGACGAATTTGCGAACGCGATACGCGAGGGTGCGGCGCCGGGCTTCGACCGGCTCGCGGTTCAGGTAGCGCACGAGCTCGGCGCGCAACTCCGCTGACGTCGCATAGCGCTCGTGCTGATCCATGTGCAGCGCTCGCACGAGGATCGCATCGAGATCGCCGCGCAACTCCAGGCGCGCAATGCCCCATGCGAATTGCGACGCGCGCGGAATGCGCCCGGCGAGCGCAGCTTTCATGCGGTCCGTCCGGCCGCCCGCGAGCTGCAATGGGTGCGCACCCGTGAGCAACACATATAAGAGCATGCCCAGCTGGTAGACATCGGCCGCAGCGGACGCGCTTTCTCCCAGCAACAGCTCGGGCGCGATGTATTCCGGCATCGTCGTCGTACGCCGCAACTCACCCGGCGGCTCCCAACCTTTGCCCACCGCGTCGATGAAGAGCTTCACGCGCTCGCGCACCGAAATCCGGTGCTTCACGCAATGATCGAGCAGCCGATCGAGCGAGTAGGCGTTGAGCGGCCGGCCCGCAGGCGATCGCAGCACGGCCTTGCGGGCCGCTGTTGTCAGCGGCGAGCGCTCGAGGAACCGACTCGAGTTCAGCGCCTCGCGCTCCGCAATCAGCTCGCGCAAGGTCGCGGCGATCGCCGGCCTGCTCGCTGCGAGCTCAGCCAACCAGCTTTCGCGCTCGCGTCCTTCCAGGTCGAGCGCGTGGTCGAGGTAGCTGCTGAGTTGTCGCCAGAGAGCCGGATCGATTTCCGCCAGGCTCATCAGGCAGACTGCCACGACCCCTCTTGTTCGTTGATGAACCGATTGAGCAGCAGCCGCGCCTTGTCCCAGTCGCGCTGCACGGTCCGCTCCGAGACGTCGCGCAGCTGCGCGATCTCGTTGAACGAGAAGCCGCAGAAGAACTTCAGGTCGACGCACTCGGCGAGCCGCGCGTCGATCTTCGCCAGCGACTCGAGCGCCTCGTTGAGCTTCTCGATCTCCAGCGACTGCCGATCCTCCTGCAGCGCATGCGGCAGCTCGGTCGGGAGCGAGGTGATCTCGAATTCGCCGCCGCGCTTCTGTGCGTGCCGGCTGCGCAGGTAGTCGACGATCAGCCCGCGCATGGCGCGCGCCGCGTACGACATGAACTGCCCGCAATCGCCGAACGCCAGCGACTCGCGATGCGAGATGTTGAGGAAGGTTTCGTGGAGCAGCGTCGTCGGGCTCAGCGTGACCGCGGCGCCGCGCCGCAATTCCCGTTGCGCCATCCGATGCAGCTCTTCGTACAGCATTGCGAACAGGCGGTCGCGCGCTTCCATATCGCCCGTGCCCGCCGCATGCATGATTGCCATGAGCCCGCTTTCCGTCATTGTTTCCAACCCTTGTCTACTGCCAGGACCCGGTTCGGAGTTGCGGGGCCGCCGCGGCCGCCCCTTTCAGATCTGCGTCCCTCCCGCTGCAGCGGGGCTCCTAGAACGCGATCTGAACATCAATGCGCGTATGTGCCATCCATTATGGACTTGGTTTAATCCGACTCCGTTTAGGAATGTGAAGAGCGATGTTTCGTACCTGACACACCGGTGCACTCTCGTGATGTCATGACAACGAGAGCTCGCGATACATGCACACGCTGTCCCAGCGCTCGCCGCCCGGGCCGATGGCGTAACCGGGAATCACGCCGAACTCGCGATACCCCAGCTGCTTGTAGAGCTGCTCGGCCGGAGCCGCTCGACGAGCGTTGATGAGCAGCAGCGAGCGCCCGCGCAATCGGGCCGCATCCTGTAGCGCGTTGATCAGAGCTTTGGCGATGCCACGCCCGCGCAAGGCAGCGCTGACGAACACCTTCTCGATCGTTGCCCGATGCCGAGCGTTGCGCCACGGAGCAAGGGCCAGCTGGCCCGAGCCGACGATGCGGTCATTTTCGGACGCGGCCAGCAGCACGCGCGAGCCCGACTCGAGCTCCGAGCGCAATGCCAGCCAATAGTCGCGCGCATCGGCGGCAGCCAGCGGAGCGTGGAATCCCAGCGCGCCGCCGCCGTCGACCGACTCCTGCAGCAGCTCGACGAGAGTCGGCAAAGCTGCTTCGAGCTCACGTGGCGACAGCGTCTTGATCACGGCAGCGGATTCGAAGCGCTGCCGAGCACGGGCGGGCGGCGGCCGATCCGGCTCACGGCGAGCAGGATCAGGCCCAGCACCGCAGCTACGGCGACGTCGATCAGTTCGCGCATCGAGCTGTTCGCGAGAAACAGCAGACAGCATGCGATCGCTACGCATGCCAGCATCTGTCCTCCGGGCAATACGAAGACGCCCCTGGGAACATCAGCACGTCGTCTGAGCAGCGGCAGTGTCGCGCACGTGACGATGTAGGTACTGATGCGCGTGATGATCGTCACTTTCACGATGTAAATGAACGACCCCGACAGGGCGAGGATCAGCACGACTACAGACATGGCGATGACCGCGTTCACCGGAGTGCGATAGCGAGCGTGCACGTCGCCGAACAGGGCAGGCAGCTGGCCGCGTTCCGACATCGCGAACAGCAGGCGACTGCCGGTGGTGAAGGAGGCGCCGTAGACACCGGCGCAGGCGACGATGGCGGTCACGGCGATGACGATCCCGCCGACCGGGCCGATGAATGCGATCGCGGCGTCGGCGAGCGGGCGCTGCGACGTCGCGAGGGTCGGAAGAGTGCCGACACAAACGACCTGCATGAGTGCGTAGAGCACCAGTACGGCTGCGATGGAAACGACGATCGCGAACGGTACCGAGCGTGCGGGATCGCGGACCTCGCCGGCCATGACGGATGTTGCGTCGAAGCCGAAGAATGCGAACGCGGCCAACAGCACCGCGCTCGACAGATCGCCGGCCGCCGGCAGCGGGCGATCGAGCTGGAAGACCTGCGGATCGACGAAGAAGAGGCCGACGGCGACGAATGCGATCAGCGGCAGCAGCTTGCACACTGTGAATGCCGTGCTGACGGCCGCCGTCTGCCGGATGCCGCGAATGTTGATCCACGTGTAGGCGAGCGCGAGGGCGCCGATGGTCAGCGCCCGGCCGAGCGGTGTGCCGAGCGGCGGCCACAGCACCATCGCGTAGTCGACCAGCAGGTTCGCCACGGCGGCGCCCGAGCCGATGCGCGAGATCCACATCAGCCAGCCGACCGTGAACCCGGCGACCGGTCCGAGTGCGACCGAGGCGTAAAGTTGCGGTCCACCCGAACGGTCAAAGCGGCTCGCGACCTCGGCGAAACACAAGCCGATGAGCGCGATCAGCAGGCCGCACGCGACGATGACCGCGATGCTCCAGTTGCCGACCAACGCCTGGATCCGGCCTTGCAAGCCGAGGATGCCCGCGCCGACCGTGAGGTTGATGGCGAAGGCGACGAGCGCCCAGCGGCTGATGCCACGAAGCAGGCGGGTTTCGGAGTGAGCGGTCAGGGGCGCAGGCATTGCGGACATGTGTGGGGGAGTGGCCCTCGTAAGGTCTATCGGAATGCCGCGGCCGTTCCTGACACGCAGCCCGTGCGAAGTGACGTACGGCGGGCCCTGTGTCGTGATTGCTCCCGGTCATTTCGATATCGCCGGTGCACGGAACTGCCGTGCGAACGGAACGGACCCCCGAGGAGTCACCATGCGCATCGCCATCCTGGCAGCGGCAACGTCGATCGGAATGATGGGAGCTGCTACTGCCGGCGCGGCCGGCGAGGGCGCAGACTCTGCGCTGGAGCAGGTCGTCGTCACGGGCACACGCGTTGCGAACCGCTCAGCGCTGGAAACTGCCGCCCCCGTCGATGTCGTGACGGGCGAGCAGCTGCAGAACCTCGGCATCACTGAGATCAATCAAGCGCTGGCGGCAGCGTTGCCGTCGTTCAACTTTCCGCGCCCCGGCCTCAACGACGGCACGGATGCGGTGCGCCCCGCGACGTTGCGCGGCCTCTCGCCCGATCAGACGCTCGTGCTCGTCAATGGCAAGCGCCTGCACTCCGCCGCGCTCGTCAACGTGAACGGGTCGATCGGCCGCGGCGCATCGGCTCCGGACCTCAACACGCTGCCGAGCGCGATCGTGCAGTCGATCGAAGTGCTGCGCGACGGCGCATCGGCGCAGTACGGCTCGGATGCGATCGCGGGCGTCCTCAACGTGCGCTTGCGCGAGGCGCGCGAGGGCGGCGGTGCTGATATGACCTACGGCTGGCGCGACACCGATTTCGATGTGCTCACCGGCACGCCGCCGGCCGGCGCAACCTGGTCGGCGCCGCGCAAGTTGTCGCGCAGCGAGAATGACGGCGAGACGCTCACTGCGTCGATCTGGAAGGGCCTGCCGCTTTCGGACTCGGGCTTCGTGACCGTTGCCGCCGAGTACAAGGATCAGGACCACACCGAGCGCGGCGGCTGGGACGCCCGCGCGCAGTTCCCCGTGGTGAACGGCGTATTCGATCCGCGCGAGCAGACCTTCGATCGCTTCAACTCCTGGTACGGCGAGCCGGAGATCGATCAAAAGACGCTGTTCGCGAACGCGGGCTACGACCTCTCGGACGACGTCGCGCTGTACGGCTGGGCGAGCTGGCAGGATCGGCACTCGGTCGGCGCGGGCTTCTATCGGCCCGCCGGCGACGCCCGCAACATTCCCTCGATCTACCCGGACGGCTTTCTGCCGCTGATCGCTGCAGACGTCACCGACTATTCCGCCGCGTTCGGCACGCGCTGGGCGCTCGGCCAGTGGAACATGGATTCCTCGCTGGTCTACGGCAAGAACAAGATGGAGTTCACGATCGATCACACGCTGAACCGCTCCATCGGCCCAGGCAGCAAGACCCAGTTCGATGCCGGCGGCTTCGACTACGACCAGCTGGTGCTCAACGTCTCCGGCGTGCGTCCCGTGGAGGTGAAGGCTTTCGCGTCGCCGCTCAACGTTGCAATCGGCCTGGAAGCGCGGCGCGAAACGTACTCGATCTTTGCCGGCGAGCCGGACTCGTACCGCAACGGTGGCGCAATACTGCCGAACGGTCAGCCGGCCGCGCCGGGCGCGCAGGTGTTCCCGGGCTTCCGGCCCTCGAACGAAGTCGACGAGGACCGCACCGCAATCGGCGCGTACATCGATCTCGAGGCGAACCTGACGCAGCGCCTGCTCGCGTCGATCGCAGTCCGCGGCGAGAGCTATTCGGACTTCGGCGAGAACCTCTCCGGCAAGCTCGCGGCGCGCTACGATTTCAACGAGCACTTCGCGCTGCGCGGCTCGCTGCAGAACGGCTTCCGCGCGCCGTCGCTCCAGCAGGAGTTCTTCCAGACGACGTCGACCAACAACATTCCCGGCATCGGCCTCGTCGAGGTGACGACGTTCCCCGCCAGCGACCCGGTCGCCCGCGCGCTCGGCGCGAAGGACCTCGACGCGGAGCAGTCGACGAACTTCTCGGTCGGCGCGGTGCTGCGTCTCGGCGGGCTGGACGTCACGATCGACGCGTATCGCATCGACATCGACGACCGCATCGTGTTGTCGGAGAACCTCACTTCTCCCGCAGTCGTTCAGTACCTCAGCGACCAGGGCTTTGTCGGCCTCGGCGGCGGGCGCTTCTTCATCAACGGCGTGGATACGCGCACCGAGGGCGTCGACATCGTCGTGAACTATCCGCTGGAAACCGCGTTGGCCGGACGCTTCGACTTCACGGTGGCGGCGAATTTCAATTCGACCGACGTCACCAAGGTGCCGACGGTGAGCCTGGCGGGCGTGAATCCGCCGCCGGTGCTGTTCGATCACCTCAACGTCCTGACGTTCGAGGAGGGCACGCCCGAGGACAAATACACCGCCACGCTCAACTGGTCGCTGTCCCGCTTTGGAGCGACGCTGCGGGCGACGCGCTACGGTGACGTGCTGCAGCCGGGTCCCACGGCGGCGACCGATTTCACGATGTCGGCCAAGACGCTGGTCGATCTGGAGGCGCGATTCGACATCACGGACCGGGTCCGGGCCGGGTTCGGCGCCGACAATCTGACCGACGAATACCCGGACCCGTTCACCCCGAACCTCAATCCGACCGGCACCCAGTCGTTCAGCAATTACTCGCCGTTCGGCCGGTCGGGCCGCTTCATCTACGGCAAGCTCAACTACCGGTTTTGACCTGAAGGGGCGGCGAATGCCGCCCCGTGGAAATCCCCGTAGGGGGAGGAGTAGTCGCCGCAGAAATGACGTAATCGGCCGGCCGTTTGCGATTGAAGGAGGCAAGCAAGCAATAGGGCGAAAGGTCAGTGCTGGAAAATTCAGCCGTGACTGGGCCGGCAATCGTAAGCGCGCTGCTCGTGCTTGCGGTGTTCGGCGTCCTGTTCGCTTGCAATTTCGCGGAGGGAACGCTGCTGCGCCGCCTGGCCTCGCGCCGGAACGCGGAGGCCGCGGCGATCAAGCGCAGCGCACGCGAGTCCGCGGCGCCCGGTGCCGCGGCCGGCAACAGACTCGCGAGCACGCTCACACCGGGAAACACTGCCATGCTCGACGCCGAGGAATATTTTCATCTAGCGCTGCACGCGAGCGCGGTGGGCGACCACCACGCCTGCATGATCCACATAGAAGAGGTGCTGCAGCGGGAGCCGGGTCACGCGCGGGCGATCTACCTGCTTGCGGTCCAGCACGCCGAGCTCGGCCTGACGCAACGCGCGATCACCGGCATCAAGGCCGCGCTGTCGATCGACCCTGATCTGGAGATCGCGCGCTTCCAGCTCGGCCTGCTGCTGATGTTCGACAAGAACGAGCCGCGCGAAGCGAAAAACTACCTGGAGCGGCTCGCCGGCAGCGAGAACCGCGCGCTGTGCGCCTATGCGCAGGCGATGATCGCCATCGCCGACAACGAGCCGGCCCTCGCGCGACAGAAGCTGGCGATCGGCTTGTCGGAGTCCTCGCCGGACTCGCCGCTCTCGACGCTGATGCGCCGGCTGTTCGAGCGCATGTCGAACGGCATCGTCCTGCCGACCGCGAGCGAGGTGACGTCGCAACGCTCGCTCGCGGCTTGTCCACCCTCGCTGTTCTGATCGCTGAGTTGGATGAGATGCTATTACGTTCATTGCCGGACCTTACGCAGAGCAACACCGAGTTTCAGACCTGGTTCCAGTCGAAGTGGGGCCGCGAGAATTGCATCGTCTGGGGGCGGACGCGGCTCGCCGAGTTCGGCCCCTGTACGCACACGCTATCGATTCGGGCTGCCTGGGGCGGCGTCGAGCACTGCTACGTCAACGGCCGCACGCTGGCCGTCGACGACGACAATTTCCTGATCCTGAATCACGGACAGATCTACAGCACCAGCATCCGCTCGGTGCAGCCGGTCGAGTCGCTCGCGATCTGTTTCAAGCCGGAGCTGGCGGAGCAGGTGTACAGCGAAGTCTCGGCATCGATCGAGCAGGCGCTGGCGCGTGGCGACGCGCCGGCGGAGCGCACGCCGGACTTCATGGAGAACCTGCATCCGCACGAGAACTCCGTCAGCCCGGTGCTGCGCTTCATCCGCGCGCACGCCAGCAGCGGCATCGTGGATGAGTCGTGGTACGACGAGCAGCTCGTGTTCCTGCTCGCGCGCATGCAATGTCACCACCAGCGGTTGCTCGAGCAGGTCGAGCGCATCGCGCTGACTCGCCCGGCGACGCGCCGCGAGGTGTACCGGCGCATTGCGCTGGCAACGGATTTTCTGCACACGAACTATTCGCAGGACGTCGACCTGAGCACGCTGGCGAAGATGGCGTACCTGTCGAAGTATCACTTCCTGCGTTTGTTCACGCTCGTGCACGGGATCACTCCGCGCACGTACTTGCAGCGCAAGCGCATCGGCGTGGCGATCCGTCTGCTCGAGTCGACCCGCATGACGATGAGCGAAGTCTCCGCGAGCGTCGGCTTCGCGGAAGAGTCGACACTGGTGCGACAGATGCGCCGCTGGACGAAACTGACGCCGCGGCAAGTCCGCCAGCGCGTCATGGCGGGCCACGCTGCCTGACGCCCGTTGCTGCCGCCGTGGCGTAATCCGCGCCAAAAAAACGATTGTCAGGCAGACCCACTGCATTTCGAAAAAGTGTCTCGTGGCCGGCGGCGTACGTTCGACGAAAGGCGTTCCTATCCCCGGGCCATAGCCGGCCGGCCGTTGCCCGGTCACGAGTCACCCTTGCCGGCCAGACATGGAGAGCGGGGAGATGCAAATGAAGGCGCCCGACGCGACCGAGGTCCCGCTGCACGAGCTGCTCGTGGAGGTGCTGGCCGGGGATCCCGCCGCCAGCGGATTCGAGGTGCACTATCAGCCGATCGTGCGCATCGCGAGCCACTCGACTGTTGCCGTCGAGGCGTTCGCATGCTGGCGGCATCCGGACCTGGGCACGGTCGAGCCGTCGCAGTTCACGGCTGCGGCCGAGCGCACTGGCCTGACCAGCGTGCTCGATGACTTCGTTCTCAATCAGGCATGCGCCTCTGCGGATGCACTGGCCGCTGTGCATGGCTTCGACGTGCCGGTCCACGTTAATGTTTCGGCGCGCCGCCTGGCGCGGCCGGATCTCTACGCCGTGATCGACTGGGCGCTCGGCCGCTACCAGCTCGCGGCGGGGCGGCTGGTGATCGAGGTCGCGCAGACCGACCGTATCGAAGATATCGGCGGAGCAGCGCGCGCGATCAAACGGATTCGCGACCGCGGTGTGCGCGTCTGCATCGACGACTGCGGCGCGGGCTACGACATCATGACGCGGCTGCAAGGGCTGCCGATCGATCTCATCAAGCTCGATGCGAGGATCACGGGCGCCGGCGTCGACGCGGGGCGCACCGAGGCGATGTGCCAGGCCGTCCTCGAGGTCTGCGAGCGGATCGGCCTGAGCGTGATCGCGCAGGGGATTACGACTGCCGGCCAGGCGCTCGCTCTGCAGGAAATGGGCTGCCGGCTCGGGCAGGGCGAGCTGTACGGGCCGCCGCTGCGGCTGGAGCGGGAGCGAAAGATAGGTAGCCGCGCACTGAAAAATGGGTAGTCCCTGCCCATTCGGCGGCCGCGGCGCCGGCCGATCATGTCGCCATGATTCGCTCATGGCTAAGTTTCATTCTGCTGCTGGTCGTGCTGCCCGCAATTGTCGGGGCGGCGGGCTTTGACGGCAGCAAGCTTCGCAACGCGATCCGGGCCCACGATCCGGCTGCGCAGGTCACCGAGCCGTCGCATTCGCCCGTGCAGGGGATGTACCTGACGTCCATCGACGGCGTCTCGGGCTACGTCAGCGCGGATGGGCGCTACTTCATCGTCGGCGACATGCTCGACCTGGCTTCGCACACGAACGTCACGGAGCAATCGCGGCAGGCAGCGCGGCGGTCGTTGCTGCAGCACGTCGACCCGAACGAAGCGATCCTGTTCGCCCCCGCGAAGCCGAAGTACACGGTCATTGTGTTCACGGATGTCGATTGTCCGTACTGCCGGAAATTGCACGGTGAGCTCGCTCAGTTGGAGGCGCGCGGCATCGCGGTGCGGTACATGGCGTTTCCGCGCTCGGGGCCGAACACCGAGGCGTGGCGCACGATGGCGGCGGTCTGGTGTTCGAGCGATCGCCGCGATGCGCTTACGCGTGCGACGCGCGGTGATGCTGTGAACGCTGCGGGCGCGTGCAGCGATGCTGTCATCGCAAAGCACTACGCACTGGGACAGCAGCTGGGAATTCCTGGGACGCCGATGATCGTGCTGAGCGACGGGACGTCGCTCGGCGGTTACATGTCGCCCGACAAGTTGCTCGCCGCGCTCGAGGAGCATGCGGCTGAACAGTGATTCGCGACCGGCGGAACCGTCCGACTGAGAGCCTCAACTATCCCCGGCAATCTCTGCGGCGCCCGACCGGTCGCGAGTCGCCTGTCGCGGCGGGATATTGCTGAATATCTCACGGCGCCGGACGTAGACTGTGCCGGCGCGGAAGTGCACGGATGGCACGCAGTCATGGAGCACCTCGACTCTCAGCAGATTCACCTGTGGCTCGCGTTTCTCGACGAGATCACGGATCCGCGCTTGCTCGCGGCGTATCGGCTCTTGTTGAGCAGGGAAGAGTTGCAGCAGCAGCAGCGGTTCTACTTCGAGCGGGATAGGCACCGGTACCTGGTGACGCGCGCGATGGTGCGGACTGTATTGTCGCAGTATGCGGAGGTGCAGCCGAGGGAGTGGCGCTTCGCAGTTGGTGAGTATGGCAAGCCGTCGATCGCGGCTAAGCACGTAAGCGCGAGAGGGATCGAGTTCAATGTGTCGCACACGGATGGGCTCGTGGTCATGGGAGTGGCATGCGGGCGCGCGATTGGTGTGGATGTGGAGAATGTGAAGACGCAGAGGGCGGCGTTGGAGATTGCGGATAGGTTTTTTGCGCGGGAGGAGGTGGAGGCGCTACGCGCACTGCCGCCGCAGGAGCAGCCGCGGAAATTCTTTGAGTATTGGACCCTGAAGGAAGCGTATATCAAGGCGCGAGGCTTGGGGCTTGCGATTCCGCTGGATCGGTTCTGGTTTGGGTTGTCGGGCGCAATGCGCGTGACGCTGAATCTTGACGCCATCGAAGATGACCGGTCCGAGCGGTGGCGATTCTGGCAGCCGACCCTGAGTTCGTCGTGCCTTGCCGCGGTCTGCGCGGAAGACTGCGACGAGTCGATGCGGGTGGTCACGCGGACGATCTCTTAGGCCGACTGTTCCAGCGGATCGTCGACCCATGGATACATGCTCGCGGTGGCGAGGCGGGAATACGCAAGCTGCCGTGGATCGGGAGCGACCGCGCCGGGCCCCGCCATGTAGATGATCTCGCCTGCCAGAGGGGCGAAAGCACTGTAGAAATGCTGCATGGATTTCACCACCAGCAGTCGCTTGCTCGCAGGCGGTACGCCCAGATCGGCGAAGATTGAGGGACTGCAGCATTGGCAGCGCTCGCTGCTGACTATGATGTCGATGCCTGCGCAGCGCAGTGCCGCTACGTTGCCGGCCCAGAACTGAACCGGCGGTCCCGACTCCTGCGGGAAATCGTGCGTATAGTCGTCACGGAACGAAATCACGTCCACTTCGATGTCGAGCGGATCGCCCGAGGCGACTCCGATCTTTCCGCCAAGACGAATCGCGAGGCGCGCACCGATACCTGCCCTTCTGGCGAGTCGTACGACCTCGGGATCGTAGAGGATGGCCAGCGCTGCGTTGCTCACGTCGTGCTCGAGCAGCCAGCGCAAAGCGAACGTCGCGTCGCCGGGAGCGCCACCGCCGGTGTTGTCGGCTTGATCGGCAACCACCACTGGCGTTCGTGTGCTCGCGAGCGCGGCCGACAATGCTGCCTCGAGCGTCCGTGACACCGACTCGAAACCGATCTGGCGTCGCAATCCGTAGACCTGAAGGCCAAAGTCCCGCGCGGCGCGCCGGCTCAGCGCCTCATCTGCGTCGGCAACGACCAGCACCTTCGCGCCGCCGTGCGGCAGGTCGGCGAGTTGAAAGCCGTGCCCGAAGGAGATCGAAAGCACGCCGGCGTGTCGCTCGGCTGCCTTCATCGCGTCGACGAATCCGCGCAACGGTTGGCGCGAGGTCGGATAGAAACCGATCATGCGGCAATCGAAGAGGGCCATCTTCGGCCGGATCTCGCCGAGCCGGGTGGCGACAGCGAGGTCGAACAGATCCGCCGCTCGATCATTGACGTCTACGTGCGGATACTCCTTGTACGTGACTACGATGTCTGCACAAGCGATCTTGGACTCGCTCAAGTGACAGTGCAGGTCGAGCTCCACGCCGATCACGGCGTCCTGCCCTGCAATTGTCCTGACGCGACGAATGATGTCCTCCTCACAATCGTCGTACCCGTCTGCGACCATGGCTCCATGGAGCATCAGCAGGACAACGTCTACCGGCATCGCCGCCCGCAAGTGCGTCAGCAGCTCTTCGCGCAGGGCTTCGTAGGCTGACCTGACAGTGATGCCGGCCGGCTGGGCCCATGCGTTCATGCCGAACACGAATTCATCGCCGCGTGCAGCGGCGCGCGTGCCCCAGATGGGGGAGAGATCGAGTCCCGGATAGCGAATCTCGCCGCGCCGCACGTCCGCGCCGCGCTGAACGAGGAAATCCGACAATCCGGTCGGCAGCGGCGAGAACATGTTCGTCTCGGTCGCGATCCCTGCTGCAAAGATCTTCATCTCACACCGCCTGTCCGGATCTGCTCAGCGTGACGGCGCAGCCGCGCGCTGCGAACCGACTGTGCTCTTCTTCGGGAACCATCGCGCCTCCGGTGGTCCACACGACGTGAGTGGCGTTGCGGAGAACGTCCGCCAGCCCATGGACGCTCAGGTAGCGAGCTCCAGGTTCGGAATGCGTCAGCCAGAGCGGGCCTCGCAGCCCGGCTGCGGCGGATGGCTCGATGCGCAGGCCCGTGGCGCGGTTCAAAGCGTAGAGGTCATGGAACAGATCATCGTCTGCGGCGGTGAAGACACCCGAGACGAGCGGCCGTACCAGACGTGCGACCAGCTCTGAGGCTCGTCCAACTGCGAGACCGTCAGCCTGTGTGGCCCCGTCCAATCCCAGGTCCGATATTGACACCGGCGTGTTGAGATTCGACGCGAGACGGATCAGCACGCATGGCGCTGCCACGGGCTCGGCAAAGAAGCAATGCACGTGATCGCCGAACAGGTGCCGCAAACCGAATGTGATTCCGCCTGGAGCACCGCCCACGCCGCAGGGGATATACACGAACAGCGGGTGCTGCGCGTCGACAGTCAACCGCGTGGCGAGCAGCTGTTGGCGCAAGCGGATTGCCGCAGTGCTGTACCCGAGGAACAGGTGTCGGGAGCTCTCGTCGTCAACGAAGTAGGCGCGTGCATCGTGGCCTGCCTGCGCGCGACCGGCCGCTACTGCGGCACCGTAGTCTCCGCGATGCTCGATGACGTTGACTCCGACCGAGCGCAGCCGCGCCTTCTTCCAGGTTTTCGCGTCAGCCGACATGTGAACGCCCGCCTGAAAGCCCAGCGCGGCGGCGATGATGCCTATGCTCAGCCCGAGATTACCCGTCGATCCGACGATGACCTGATGTTGTGAGAACAGCTCCCGCGCGCGCGGCGAAGCCAGGACCGTGCAGTCTCCGTCGGGCTGGAGAATTGCTGCCTGAAGCGCGAGATGCTCTGCGTGGAGCAAGACCTCGTACAGCCCGCCGCGTGCCTTGACCGAGCCCGCCACCGGCAACGCATGATCGGCCTTTATCAACCAGCGGCCCGCCTGAGTTGCATCCCCGATTAACGGTCGCAGCGAGTCTGCGGCGTAGAGCGGGGACTCGATTGCGCCCTGTGTCGGCCGCAGCTCCGGAAAAAGTTGCTCGAGGAGACCCGCCCAGCGATGCCAGCGGCGCTCCGCGGCGACCACGTCGGCAATACCGAGCGAGTCGGAAGAAGACGCAGCGACTTCGATCGGACGCCAGTTGTCGTTCAGCCACAGAAGCGGTTGCTGGCGCCTGATCGGATCTTCAACCGACTCTGGCAATGGATGCGAGGCGTGTGCGACCTTCATGGCTCCGCAAATCCGCAGAGTGCCGACCGGCGGATTGACGCTGTCTGAAGTAAGACCGGCTGAGGCGTACACCCCAGCCCTGCGCCGTCACCGCAAAGTCGTTTCGCAATAGTTCCTGAACGCTGCAGTCAGGCTGAAAGCGCCAGCCTCGGTTTCCTTTCGGTGTTTGAGCAGCGCGTCCCCGGACAACCGATCCAGCGAGTACCAGCTGATGTCGAATCGCACTGCGCCCGACACCTCGGTGAGAGTGAAATCCAGGAAGTTCTGAAACGAACAGCCGTCCGCGGGGTACACGAACCAGGCGATGTGGCGCGGGCTCACGATCCTTACGGTCTCAGCGCAGATTCCGGGCAGCGGTTGCCCGTGCTCGTCCATTGCCTGAATCAGCACCAGCTCGCCTTCGCTGCGCGCCTCACCCCGCAAGCGAGTCACGCGCGCATGGGCGAAACCCGGATTCCACGCTTCGTAGCGCAACAGCAAGGGCCATGCGTCCTGCAATGCGCGGTGGATGACACTGTGGGCGTAGTAGATCGATGGCGACCACTCGGCGGACCGTGACTCACGAGTAGCTGATTGCATGCGACTGCTCCTGCGCGTCTGCGCCGGCGTCATCCTATGCGACCTGCAGGTGTTCATCGAGTCTGGCTGTCGCTCGCGCTCAAAGACCCATAAGCCAAGACTGTCATCCGACCGCCGATCGAACGCCGAGCTGGAAACGGCCCTGCGTCGCGAACGCAAGC
The DNA here is from genome assembly GCA_036004505.1 of Steroidobacteraceae bacterium. GTDB lineage: Bacteria > Pseudomonadota > Gammaproteobacteria > Steroidobacterales > Steroidobacteraceae > Steroidobacter. The sequence goes on along the minus strand of DASYRK010000043.1, from coordinate 20,421 downwards.
CCAGCTGTTCGTCGCGGCGACGCGATGCATCGATAAGATTCAGGGCCTGACGCGCCGGTACCGGTCGCGCACTGCATGGATCGCATCATGTCTTCCCCCGCTGCAGATCAGCCGAACGTCGCAGTCGCTGGCAGCTCGATCTGGCACGACATTGCACGCGCGCTGATTGGTCACCAGCACGACTACACGACCACCTCGCTCCAGCGCGCCATCGTTCTGCTGGCTGTGCCCATGGCGCTCGAGTTGCTGATGGAATCGCTGTTCGCTGTGGTCGACATCTTCTGGGTGTCGCGGCTGGGACGCCATGCGGTCGGCGCGGTCGGTCTCACCGAAGCGATCATGACGGTGATCTATGCGGCGGCCCTGGGCATTTCGCTCGCCGCCTCTGCGGTCGTGGCGCGGCGCATCGGCGAACGCGATTCGGCAGGCGCCGGGCGGGCAGCCGGACAAGTCATCCTCCTCGGCGTCGCGACCTCATCGCTCCTCGGCCTCGTGCTCGGCCACTTCGCCGTGGACATCCTCGAACTCATGGGGGCGAGCGAGCCAATCGTGGCAACGGGTGCGGGCTTCACCCGCATCATGCTTGCCGGAAATGTCACCGTAGTCCTGATCTTCCTGATCAATGCCGTCTTTCGCGGCGCCGGGAGCGCCGCGATCGCCATGCAGACATTGTGGCTCGCAAACGGCGTCAACATGGTGCTCGGACCTTGCTTCATCTTTGGCTGGGGTCCATTTCCGGAGCTGGGGGTGACCGGCGCCGCTGTCGCCACGAACGTAGGCCGCGGCATCGGCGTGCTGTATCAGCTCTGGCGCATTGCCGGACATGATGACCGCATCCGCATTGTGCTGTCCGACCTCCGCCCCGCGCTCGGTGACCTGTGCGAGATAGTCAGGATTTCCGCCAGCGGCGTCGCGCAGTTCATGATCACGATGACCAGCTGGGCGGCCCTGTTCGTAATTCTTGCGAGCTTCGGTAGCGCTGCGGTCGCCGGCTACACGATTGCGATTCGCATCGTCAACATCGCGATGGCGGTCGCCGTTGGCATTGCGAATGCCAGTGCCACTTTGGTTGGACAGAACCTCGGTGCGCTACGACCCGAACGCGCGCAGACGAGCGTGTGGATCGCGACGCGCTTCAACACGCTGCTGTTCGCAGCTATTGGCGCGACGTTCGTCATCTTTGCGCCGTCGCTCGTCTCGCTGTTCACGGTGGATCCCGCGACCGCAAGGTACGCTGCTCAGGCGCTGCGGATCGTGAGCATGGGATTTCCTCTCTATGCCGCAGGCTGCGCGCTGGGCAGCGCATTCAACGGCTCAGGCGATACCAGAACGCTCGCGCGACTGAATTTCTGCTGCTTCTGGCTCGGGCAGGTGCCGCTGGCGTGGTTCCTCGCGAACATCTTGTCGCTGGGGCCGACGGGAGTGTTCATCGCAGTCACGGTCTCGTTCTCGACTCTCGCGCTATGGAGCGGCCTGCTGTTCAAGCGCGGCGATTGGCGAACTCGCAAGGTCTGATCAGACCCTTCCCATAAGAACCCCACGAGTGAAGGGATCAGCCGCACTCGTGTGCCGGTCTTTCGCTATAGGTTGGCATGCAAACACCGCTGCACGTGTTGCAGCTGTGTGGCGTTCGGCGCCGACCTCAGAAGCTCAAGACAAGAAAGGGGGGTCTTCGATGAACGTACTGCTGCAGAGTCAACTGGCTGCGCTGCGCTCGCGACATTCTGTGCGCGCCGCGTGCATCGTTGCGTCGGTCTCATGCATCAGCTCCGTCGCGTTGGCGCAGAGCCAGGGGACTACGTCTCAGGGGCGGGACGGCGACGTGCGTGGAGTGGAGGAAGTCATTGTCACGGCACAGAGACGTCAAGAGCGCCTGCAGGACGTACCCATCGCGATCTCCGTGCTCGCTGGCCCGGACCTGGATCGTTTCACAGGCCAAGGCATCAGCGAAGCGCTGACGTTGGTGCCCGGGATCAAGATGACGCAAGAGGGGCTGTACGCGGGCGGCAATACACAGCTGAGCATCCGTGGTGTGTCAGCATCCGGCCCGACCTTCAACGGCAGCAGCCCGGTGGCCTACTACATGGATTCCGTACCCTTCGGGCTCGTCAAGACCGCCATCGCACCCGACACGAACGCCTATGACCTCGAGCGAGTCGAAGTGCTGCGCGGTCCGCAGGGAACCCTGTACGGAGCGAGCGCCCTCAACGGCGTTGTGCGGATCCTTACGCACGATGCCGATCTCGATCAGTTCGAGTTCAAGACGCGCGCATCGTTCGCCCAGACGCAACACGGTGCAGAAAGTTATCGCGATGATCTTGCCGTCAACGTGCCGCTCATCCAGGGCAAGCTCGGCGCGCGCGCAGTGCTCGGCTACAGTTATGGGGGCGGCTGGATCGACAGCGTCAACAAGAAGGATGCGAACGATGCCGAGGTCATCAACGCGCGCCTGAAGATCGCTGCGCGCCCGACCGAGGACTTCTATGTCGGCGTCACCGGCTGGATCTCGCGAAGCGACTTCGGCGCGCCTTCGCTCTCCACCGACGAGGACACCTTCCCGGGCCACATCTCGCAGCCGATGTCCACCGACTACGATGTGCTCGGTCTCAAGCTCGGGTACGACTTCTCGGCGTTCTCTCTGACGAGCATGACCAGCTACATCGACTACCACAATCCCAGCAAGGTCGATCTGAGCCCCTTCCTCATCGAGGACACGCTCGACACGACGCTCGATTCGAAGGTGTTCGCCCAGGAAGTGAACCTCAACTCCACGGGCGAAGGGTCCTGGCGCTGGTCGCTCGGCGGCTTCTATCGTGACGCGAAGGACCGGCTCATACAGGCGTCCGAAGTCGTCCTGCCCGGTCAGCCCGTCGATTTCACCGACAAGTCGGAATCGTTCGCCTTCTTCGGCGAGCTCACCCGCGTCTTCGCTGATGGCAAATTCGAGCTCACCGGCGGTCTGCGCTACTTCAAGGATCACGTGCAGCAGATCGAGAATTCTCCGCAGAGTCCGGTGCCGGGCACCCCGTTGCTGCCACCGACCCGCACGACGTTCGATTCAGTCACGCCTCGCGTCGTCCTCAACTGGCACCCCGGCGAGAACTCGACTGTGTACGGCTCCTACTCCGAAGGATTCCGCAGCGGCTTCGGACAGAACGCCAACATCATTCGCGCGGCGCCGTCTTTCGAGCCCGTCGCCGAGGACAAGCTGAAGAATTACGAGGTTGGCGTGAAAGGCAGTGCTCTGGATGGCAGCCTCACTTATGAGGCTGCGGCCTACTTCATCGATTGGCAAAACGTCCAGCAAACCGTGTTGGTGGCGATTCCGGAAGGCTCGCCCAACTTATTCACCGCCGTCGTGAATGGCCAATCCGCCAGCGGACCCGGCTTCGACTTCGCGTTGACGGCGAGGCCGGTCGAGCAACTGGAGTGCGGCATCAGCTTCAGCTGGAACGATCTGGGCCTGGACGAGCAGGTCGCACCCGGGGGTGTCGTCCTGTTCGACAAGGGCGACCGACTGAACTACTCGTCCGAGTACACGGTCGCGGCCTCCCTTGCGTACGCGTTCGCGCTCAACGGCAGCGGCCTGGAAGGCAGGTTCTCCGCCTCCGGGAACTACAGCTCGGCGCAGACGATTCGCACCCTGCGAGGATCCGCCCTGAGCGTGTACGAAGGTGATTCCTCGATCATCGGGCGAACGAGCGTCGGCATCTCCACAGAGCGTTGGTCGACATCCCTGTTCGTCGAGAATGTGACCAACGAACGCGCACAGCCCGTGGTGGGCGCGCCCGACTTCTTCTTCAGCTCGCGTCTGCGACCGCGCACCACTGGCATCCAGTTCGAATATCGATTCTGACCGTGCATCGCGACAGGTTCGGGGGATGAGTTGCATCCCTCGACCTGTCTATCCCTATAGACCTCGGTAGCGCTCGGCGTTGAGGCGCTCATGTGCATAGCATGCGTCCGAGGCCCTGCGCTTCACAGACCAAGAGCGACGAGCGTGCATGGCCGCGGACAAGCGAGACCTCGACGAGTCAGTCGGACTGTTTCTCAACGGAACCCGCTCGGAGTCCAGCAGCGAAACAACTGTCGAGGTCATCGATCCCTCGTGTGGGCGCAGGCGCTGCGTGATTGCCGCGGGATGCGAGCTGGACGTCGAGCGCGCCGTGGCCGACGCACGCCAGGCTTTTGAGGACGGCCGCTGGAGCGCCGCGCTGCCCTCGGTCCGGAAGAAAACGCTGCAGACCTTCGCCGACCTGATCGAAAGGAATGCAGCCGCGCTGGATGCCTTGGACGGCGGCGAGATGGGCAAACCCATTCGCGAAGCGTTCGCCAACGCCGCCGCCGCCGCCAGTCTCATGCGGTTCTATGCGGAAGCCATCGACAAGCTCACAGGTGATGTCTATGGCAGCGACGCGCACAGCTTCGTGATGCAGCGGCGCGTTCCACGAGGCGTTGTAGCGGCGGTGGTTCCATGGAATTTTCCCACCTTCGTCGCAGTCCTGAAGCTCGCGCCGGCGCTGGCGGCTGGCAATTGCGTGGTTCTGAAGCCCTCGGAGCTGTCCTCACGGTCGGCGATCCGTCTGGCCGAGCTAGCGATGGAAGCCGGGTTGCCTCCTGGCGTCTTCAACGTGACTCCAGGGTTGGGCGAGATCGTCGGTCGGGCGCTGGGACTCCACCCCGACGTGGACATGATGACCTTCACCGGTTCGACTGCAGTGGGAAAGCGCATGCTGCAGTATGCCGGCCAGTCGAACATGAAGGTCGTCATGACCGAGTGCGGCGGCAAGTCGCCGCAGATCGTCTTCGCTGACGACGTCGATCTGGATGCAGCAGCTCAACGCATCGCGCAATCGCTCCTGGTCAATCAGGGTCAGGTCTGCAGCGTCGGCTCGCGGTTGCTGGTACAGCAGGACATCGAAATGCCGCTGCTCCAGCGCGTGACTGCGCAGTTGGGCGGCATCGTCATGGGCAACGCCCTCGATCCGCGCACCACATTCGGTCCCCTTGCGTCCGCCGAGCAATGCGCTCGCGTCATGCGCCACATCGACGGCGCGCGCGCACAAGGCGCCGAGCTCGTGAGTGGGGGCAGGCGCGTCATGCAGGAGAGCGGCGGGTGGTTTGTGGAGCCGACGGTCTTCAGAGCGGTCGCAGCGACCTCGTGCATCGCTCAGGAGGAAATCTTCGGGCCCGTGCTATCCGTGATTCCGTTTCGCGACGAGGCGGAAGCCATTCAAATCGCGAACAGCACGATGTACGGACTGGTCGCGTACGTCTGGACCTCGAGTCTTTCGACGGGAATGAGAATGATCAAGGGCATTCGCTCTTCCGTTTTCGTCAACGCCGCAGCGCCGCTGGGAGAGGGCGCAGGTCATGCGGCGTCCTCGGAGCCGGCGCGGCAATCGGGCATAGGCGCCGAAGGCGGGCTGGCCGGGATGGAGAACTACCTGCGGCGCCAACTCGTTTCGTTCAGCCACGCCTGAGTAACGCGAGATGCGATCTGCTCAATCCGGGTCGGGCAGCGGCTACAAGTACTATCTGCTCACCGTCCTCACCGTCATCCTGCTCTTCAACTACGTCGATCGCGTCGCGCTCGGACTTCTGCTGCAGGACATCAAGACGGATCTCAATCTGAGCGATACGCAGTTGGGTTTCCTGACCGGCATCGCGTTTGCGCTGTTCTATTCGGTCATGGGCATTCCGATTGCCCGTTGGGCGGATCGCGGCAATCGAGTGCTGATCATCTCGCTCACTGCAGCGCTGTGGAGCGCCATGGTGGCTTTGTGCGGAGTTGCCCGAAGCTTTACGCATCTTCTGTTGATTCGAGTCGGCGTGGCTGTCGGCGAAGCGGGCTGCATTCCTCCCGCGTTCTCGCTGATAGCGGACTATTTCAGCCGCGCCGAACGACCGCGAGCGACGGCGATCTATCAACTCGGCGGCGCATTGAGCGCCGTCGTCGGCTATCTGCTCGCGGGCTGGGTGAGCGAGCTGTACGGCTGGCGCACGACGTTCATCTTGTTGGGATTGCCCGGACTGATGCTCGCCGGACTCGCATGGACGACTCTGCGAGAGCCACGGCCGGCTCTGCTGCCCTCAGTCAAGCCATCGGCGACTCCCGAACCCTCTCTGCCGGAGGTGTGCAGAACCCTGTGGTCAATCGCCACCTTCAGACATTTGCTCATCTGCATTTCGGCTCAGGCATTTTTCAACGTCGGTATCGGACAGTGGCTGCCGACGTTCTTCATCCGCAGCCACGGTTTCACGACCGGTGAAATCGGGACCTGGTTTGCCGTGATCTATGGGGCCTCAGGCCTGGTCGGCGCATACCTCGGCGGCGACATGGCTTCCAGGCACGCCGCTCACAACGAACGCCTGCAGCTCATTGCGATAGCCATTGCGATCACAGCCGCCGGGGTGCTGCTGAGCCTCGTCTACGTGGTTTCAAACGCCCATGTTGCCTTCGCGCTGATGGCCCTGACCTCGGTCGGGTTGAACAGCTCCAACGGACCGTTGTTCGCGACGATTCAGACGCTCGTGCCGGAACGAATGCGTGCGGTGTCCTTGGCGCTCGTCTACCTTGTTTCCAATCTCATCGGCATGGGCCTCGGGCCACTGGCTACCGGCATGCTGAGTGACCTTTTTCACCCATGGGCCCAGGCCGAATCTCTGCGGTACGCTCTGCTCGTCATGTCGCCGGGATACTTCCTGTTTGCGTGGCACGTCTGGCGCGCCAGCCGGACCGTCACCCATGATTTGGCCGCTACTCAGCACGCTGCCAGCCAGCACACAGTCACTGCGTCCGAGCCGGCGCCAGCTACGATGGAACGAAGAGCCGGCAAGAGAGTCGGCGCAGGCTCGTGAGCAAGACGGCAGACAAGAGAGGCGTGCGCGTGCAATGGGGGGAGACGATCCCGTTGCGCGACGGTGTGCGCCTGAGCGCGACGTTGTACCTGCCCGAAGGCATGAGCGGACCGGCGCCGGCGCTCTGCACACTCACGCCTTACATCGGCCAGACCTATCACGAGCGCGGCTTGTATTTTGCTGCGCACGGCTATCCGTTCCTCACTGTTGACGTACGCGGTCGCGGCAATTCAGAAGGTGTTTTCGTTCCGAACATCAATGAGGCAAAGGACGGCTGCGACGTTGTCGAGTGGCTGGCGAGCCAGCCCTACTGCAACGGCAAGGTTGCAATGTGGGGCGGGTCCTATGCAGGCTACAGCCAGTGGGCCGTGGCCAAGGAATTCCCGGTGCACCTCGCGACCATCGTGCCGGCAGCTGCGCCATGCTTTGGCGTCGATTTTCCGATACGCAGCAACGTTGCATCGCCGTACCTGCTGCAATGGCTGTCCCTGGTTGCAGGTAAGACGCTGCAGGACGACGTCTTCGCCGATCGGCCGTACTGGTCAGGGCGCTTCAGGCGGTGGCTTCAATCCGGTATCGCGTTCAACTCGCTCGATAGGTTTCTGGGCGCTCCCTCGACGATTTTTCAGGACTGGCTCGCTCATCCACATCAGGATGCGCACTGGGACAGGTACAACCCGACGCCGGAACAGTACGCGCAGCTGACCCTGCCGATCCTGACGATCACCGGCATCTACGACGGCAACCAGTTGGGTGCTCTCACGCACTATCGCGAGCATTGCAAACACAGCTCCGCGTCCGCGCGTGCACGGCACTATCTGGTGATCGGACCGTGGGATCACGCCGGAACACGCACTCCGACTCTGGAATTCGCGGGACTGTGCGTGGGTCCGGAAAGCCTGGTCGATCTGCCGGCGCTCCACCGCGAGTGGTATGCGTGGACGATGCAGGATGGACCGAAGCCTGCCTTCCTGGAGAAGAACGTCGCCTTCTACGTGATGGGCCTGGAGCAGTGGCGCTACGCCGACACACTGGAGGCTGTCACGGCGGGTGTTCGACCGCTTTATCTGCAGTCGGTGATGAATCCCATCGACGTCTTCAGCTCAGGCTCGTTGTCCGGCAAGCCGCAAGGCGGGCCGGATCGGTACGTCTATGATCCGCGCGACACGAGCCTCGCGGAGCTGGAAGCATCGGCTCCCGAAGGTCCGACCAACGATCAGCTGGTCTATGCATCGACCGGCCGGCATCTCGTCTATCACAGCGATGCGTTCGTTGATGACGTCGAGATCTGCGGCTTCTTCCGTCTGTCGGTCTGGCTCGCGATCGATCAGCCCGATACGGACTTTCGCGCGGCCGTCTATGCCGTCGACATCGATGGCAGCACCGTCGAGCTCAGCGCAGATTGGATGCGGGCTCGCTATCGCGAGAGTCTGCGCGAGGAGCATCTCGTGCGCACGACCGCACCTCTGCGCTATGACTTCGAGCGCTTCACGTTCGTGGCACGGCAGGTCCGCAAGGGCAGTCGGCTCCGGCTGGTCATCGGGCCGATCAATTCCATCTACCGCCAGAAGAACTACAACAGCGGGCGCGACGTCTCTGGGGAAACGATGCAGGATGCGAGGCCAGTGACCGTGCAGCTGTTCCACGACGCGGAGCACCCCAGCGTGCTCGACGTGCCGCTTGGATCGTTGCTGACTTGAGGGACGCGCATGGAGATTCGTTGTCGCCGAATGGATTGGGAGTACCGCTCGCCCTTTCGCATTGCCTATCGCACGGAGACTCACGCGCAAACGGTGCTGGTCGAGCTTCGCGATGGCGATGTGTCGGGGCACGGCGAAGCCATGGGCGTGTCCTATCAGGGCGAAACGCCGGACACCGTGTTGAGGCAGTTGCTTGGCCTGGCGGGTGCGCTCGAAAAAAGCATCTCGCGGCATGAGCTCTGCGGCTTGTTGCCAGCTGGCGGAGCGCGCAACGCGCTCGACTGTGCACTGTGGGATCTGCAAGCCAAGCGTGAACGGCGGCGCGCCTGGGATCTCGCCGGCATGTCTGCCGTGCGGCCGCTGACCACAGCCTACACACTGGGTCTCGACACGCCTGAGTCCACGGGCCGCAGCGCTGCGGCGGCTACGTCCTATTCTCTGCTCAAGCTCAAGCTGATGGGCGCCGACGACCTGGAGCGAGTGGCGGCAGTCCGTCGCACGCGTCCGGATGCCGAGCTCATCGTCGATGCCAACCAGTCATGGAACGTACGGCAGCTGCGTGACTTCGTACCGAGGCTGGCCGACCTGGGCGTACGGCTCATCGAGCAACCAATGCCGGTCGGCGGCGACGCGGTGCTCGCGGGTTTCGCGAGCCCGATTCCGCTCTGTGCGGATGAGTCGTGCCAGACCGTGGAAGGACTTGCGTCGCTGATCGGCAAATACCAGTACATCAATATCAAGCTCGACAAGACGGGCGGGCTCACCGATGCCTTGCACCTGGCAAGGACCGCACAAGCGCATGGCTTCAGGCTCATGGTCGGGTGCATGGGCGGATCGTCGCTCGCCATGGCGCCCGCTTTCGTGATCGGACAGCTCTGTGATGTCGTCGACCTGGACGGCCCGCTGCTGCTGAAATCCGACATTGATCACCCCATTCGCTACGCCGGCAGTCAGATGTACGCGCCGGAGGAACCGCTATGGGGGTAGCGCATCTGCGAATGCTTCGATCGCCCGTGGGTGCGGAGGTTGTGATCGAGGGCGCTCGATACATCAACTTTGGCGGTTCTTCATACTTGGGACTCACGGCAGTGCCGGAGATCCTGGATGCCGGCGTCACCGCCTTGCGTTCATACGGATCCGGCTATCAGTTCATCCGGGACTCCGGCATCGTCGGCGAGCCGCATCAGCAAGCGGAAGCGGAAATTGCCGCGTTCTTCGGCACGCAGGCTGGACTCTATATGGCTGCCGGCTACTACTTCGGGCTGATCGGCATCGCAGCGCTGCGCTCCAAAGTCAACGCGATCTTCTACGATGAATGGGCTCATCACTGCCTGCGCGAAGGTGTCGCGGCCTCCCGCTGTCCGAGTTACATGTTCCAGCATCTGGATGCCGGAGATCTGGACTCGAAGCTCAAGCAGCACTTGCGCGCCAACGACAGGCCGCTGGTCGTTACCGACGGCTTGTACTCAACGTTCGGCGAGATTGCGCCGCTCAGCGAGCTTGCGCGAACGATCCGCCCGTACGGCGGCTACCTTCTCATCGATGAATCGCATTCCTTCGGTGTGCTGGGTGAGCTGGGTCGCGGCGCGGCCGAGCATCATGGGATTTTCGGGCCGGACGTTCACATCGGCGGGTCCACCGGCAAGGGATTGGGAGTGCTCGGGGGAATGATTCCCGCGACGGCCGAGGAAGTTGCATCGTTCCGCATGACGCCAGCCGGTCGCGGTGCTGCGGTGGGACTGCCGGCGGCGGCGGCGATGTGCGCGCGCAGTCTTCGATATGTCCGCGAGCATCCGGAGATCCGCAGTCGCCTGCATGCGAACGTCGCTTACGTCAAGAGCAGCCTGCGCAGGCTCGGGCTGGATGTTGCACCGGGCGTCGCACCCGTCGCGGCCTTTGCCGCGGGCACCGATCAGGATATGCGTGTTCTGCAAGCGCGACTCATGTCAGAGCGCATTTTCGTGTTCCATTCGACGTACATAGGCGCCGGTTCATCCGGCGTCATCCGCGTGGCCGTGTTCGCGGATCACACGATGGAGCACATCGATCGGCTCTGCGATGCGTTAAGTCGCATGCTGTGACGGCACGAGTACGGCATGCACATCGCGAACCTCGACCGGCTGGATGCGTTCATGGCCGAAGTGCTCAGCGCCGCGAGGATTCCGGGTGCGGCGCTGGCCGTGGTCGTCGGTGACGAAACAGTATTCGCCAAGGGTTACGGCTACCGGGACTGGGCACGGCGGCTGCCGATGCGAGCCGACACGCGCTACCCCATCGCGTCCACCTCGAAGGCGATGAATTCGACGTTGCTCGGCATGCTAGTTGACGAGGGACGTTTGTCGTGGGATGCGCCGGTGCAGAGCTACGCTCCGGCATTTCTTCTGCAGGACCCCGTGAGAAGCGCGCAAGTCACAGCGCGCGATCTCATCACGATGCGTACTGGACTGCCCCGACATGACTGGGTCTGGACCGGCAACTCGACCACGCGTGCGGATCTGTTCGCGCGTCTGCGATATCTGGAGCTGTCGGCGGGTTTGCGCGAACGATTTCAATACAACAACCTGACCACGACGGCCGCAGGCCACGTCGCGGAGTTGATCACCGGCCGGACCTGGGAACAACTGATCCAGGAGCGATTGTTCGATCCATTGGCAATGACCAGCAGCGGCTTTTCGCTGCCCGGGCACGACAATGTGACTGTCTCGTATCACGAGACCGAACGCCGCGAGCTCGTGCCGACGCGGCGTCTTCCGACCGAGGCGACCGCGCCGTCGGGCGGAGCTATCTGGTCGACGGTGGAGGACATGGGCCGCTGGATGAGCCTGAATCTGCGCGGCGGCGAGCAGGACGGCAGACAGCTGATTCAACTGCGGACGCTCCGTGAGCTGCACGCGACGCAGATACCTATTCCGCCGGATCCGCTCGCGCGCAAGCCGAACGCCAGCTACGCGATGGGCTGGACTGTGGATACGTATTGCGGCAGCTCGCGCATCGCGCACGGCGGTTACATTCATGACGTGGACAGTGAAGTGACCTTGTTTCCGGAGCACGGCGTCGGCATCGTTGCGTTCACGAACTTCGGTCCGGTGTTGCCAGCATTGCTGCTCAACGAGCACGTGTTCGATCTGCTCAGGGGCGTGCTGCCGCGCACTGCGCTGTCGGAGCAGCTCGCCCACTACGAGCGCTGCATCGAGGAAACCCGTCGGCGTCATGCCGCGGTGCGCAGGATCGGACAGACGTCGCCGTCTCACATGCCAGAGGAATACGCGGGCCACTACGCGCATCCGGGTTATGGGCCGATGAACATAGAGCGTTGCGATGCCGGACTCATTCTGCTCTTCAACAGCCTGTCGCTTGCGATGGAGCATTGGCACTACGACACGTGGTCGTTCCTTGACTCAGGACTGTTTCCCATTCACCAGCCGCATGCCTTCGAGCCATCCAACCGCGTGCTGTTCGAGACGAATGCAGACGGAGCAGTCGCCGCCTTGTCGGTGCAGTTCGAGCCTGCGGTTGCGCCCATTCGCTTTGTCAGGCGATAGGCACTGATCCGCTGACCCGCCGCGCGGCCAGTAGCCAAACAGTCCCAATCTGTCACCGCGAGCGGCTCCCAGCCGTAGCGACGAGAGTCGCCGGCGCAGCGGAGCCTGCAATCGATGTGCTACGCCTGCCTACGAGCCACAGACCGTTGAATCCGGAGCGGTATTTCTCACTCGAGTTGCTCGCATCCCGCGGGTGCACACTCGCGACGAACAGTCACGTCCATCCGCTTCATACCCGCGCAATTGATGCTGGCGAGAGTTCCTTGGTAGTCAGCGGGATCGGATGTCGACCACTGCACAGGTAAGCTCAATGAACGATTCAACACAGCCCGGCGCGGATGCGAAGGCCAATGGACTGCGACAAGCGGCGCCCGGCAGGTTGCTGATAGCCGTTGCCGCAACTTTCACTGCGGACCTGATCAGGCAACCGCTGCAGTTCTGGATGGATACTTTGGAGGTTGCTGCCGAGATCGCGCTGGCGCCCTATGGGCAAGTCATGCAGGAGCTCTTGAATCCGCAAGGTCTGCTGCGACGAAATCAGCGCGGCTGCAACGTGCTCCTGGTTCGCGCCGAGGACTGGATTCGGGATCGCTCCACGTACGGCGCAGACGAGAACGTGCAGCACCTCCAGGTCGTCGCGAGCGCTGTCGTCGGCGCGATTCGCGCTATGCGCACGAGCACCAGCGTGCCAACGCTGGTATTCCTCTGTCCGCCATCGTCAGCGCTGCCCGCCGTGTACCAGGTGGCGCTCGCAAGCCTGCAGGACGAGATGGTGAATCGGCTGCGCGGGCTGGAGCACGTTCATTGCTGGGTGCATGCCGACCTCGTCGAGCTCTACGGTGTCCTCGGCCATGAGGATAGCCGGGCCGATCGCGTCGGCCACATTCCGTATACGCGCGAATACTTCGTGGCGCTGGCGACGCTGCTGGCGCGGCGCGTTGCCGTATTGGCGAAGCCTCAGTACAAAGTGATCGCGATCGACTGCGACAATACTCTGTGGCAGGGGATCTGCGGCGAAGACGGTGCGGCTGGCGTAGAGCTGACGCCGGCGCACTTGCAGTTCCAGCGTTTGCTGGTCGCGCAACACGACGCTGGAATGCTCCTGTGCCTATGCAGCAAGAACAACGTTGCCGACGTCGAAGCCGTATTCAGGCTGCGCGCGGAGATGCCGCTGCGCGAAGGTCACCTGATCTCATCCCGGGTCAACTGGAGCGCTAAGTCGGACAACCTGAAGTCGCTGGCGCAGGAGCTCGACCTTTCGCTCGACAGCTTCATTCTCGTCGATGACAACGCTGCGGAGTGCGCGCAGGTGCGCGCGGCCTGTCCCGCCGTCCTGACCTTGCAAATGCCCGAAACGCAGCAGGAGATCGCTCATTTTCTGCGACATACGTGGGCGTTCGATCGGGTGGGCGTCACCAATGAAGGCAAGCGTCGAACGGCGCAGTATCGCGACAATCGCGCGCGCTCGCAGGCGCTTGCAGACGCCGGCGATCTGAGTCAGTTCCTCGCATCGTTGCAGCTGGAAGTTGACGTTGCGCCATTGCAGGCTGCACAGCTGCCGCGCATTGCAGAGCTCACGCAGCGAACCAATCAGTTCAACCTCACGACGATTCGACGCAGCATCGGCGCGATCGAAAATCTGCTGCACGGCGGCGCGATGCAGTGCCTCGTCGTGCATGTTCGCGACCGGTTCGGGGACTATGGCCTGGTCGGCGCAGTCATCTGCAGCACGGGACCCACGAGCCTCGAAGTGGACACGTTCGTCTTGAGCTGTCGCGTGCTCGGCCGAGGCGTCGAACAGCGGGTCGTCAGCGCGCTGGGGCGACTCGCGAGCGAGAGGGGCCTGTCGCCGATCGTGTTCCGCTACCGCGAGACACCGCGCAATGCGCCGGCCCGGGCCTTCATCGAGAACGCCTTCCAGCAGTTCGAGTCCACGCCTGTTGCGGTCGGTCAGGGCGATGCGGAGCGAACGTTCGCAGTGCCGAGCGAGTATGCCGCAGCGTTGGCGGACTGCCCGGTCGTTGCCGTCGCTGCGGTCGACAAAGCTGCAGCGACTGCGGTCGATGCAGTTCCCTCTACGACAGCAGCGACCCGCTGGCACGAAGCGGCTTACCGGTTGAGCCGTGTTGCGGAGCTCCTGGAGGCCATCGATCGATCATTGCCACGTGCCGAGCGCGATGCGACTGCGTATGTTGCGCCCCGGACTGCAACTGAGGCTGCTGTCGCACAAATCTGGGCGGACGTGCTACGGCTCGACGTCGTTGGAGTTCACGACAACTTCTTCGAATGCGGCGGTGATTCAGTGCTGGCGGTACAGGCGATCGCGAGCATCGGTTCGGTGCTGGGCCTCGATCTCTCTATCTACGATTTTTTCGAAGGCCCAACGATCGAGCAGGTCGCCGCCAGGCTGGCGAACGCCGGAGCCGTTGCCGGCGGCATCGAGCGCTCCGGCAGCGCCATTCCGGCGCCGCTCACTTCGGCGCAGCAACGACTCTGGTTCATCGATCGTCTCGAGGGCACCAGCATTGCGTACCATATTCCGTTGGCTGTGCGCATGCGTGGCGAGCTGCAGCGAGCTGCCCTGGAAGCAGCCCTGAACGCTATGGCCGAGCGACACGACGCTCTGCGCACGATAATCCGTGAATCGCACGGTGCAGCCGTACAGCTGACCGCACCGGACGCCCGTGTGCCGTTGAGAATCGTCGATCTCATGGCGATCGCAGCGGATCAGCGCGAGCAACAAGTGATCGAGCAGCAGCGCGGCGATCTCGTCGCGCGATTCGATCTCGAGCAAGGTCCGCTGCTCAGAGCGACGTTGATGCGACTGGCGCACGACGAGCATGTGCTGCTGATCACGATGCACCACATCGTGTCGGACGGCTGGTCGATCGGGATCCTGAACCGCGAGCTTGCGGCGCTGTACGAGGGATTCACAACGGGTCGCGAGGCTTCGTTGCCGGCGCTGCCGGTTCGCTACGCCGATTACGCGCGCTGGGAGCAGGCGAGGCTCGATCTGCCGCAGCTTCAGGCGCAGCTGGCCTACTGGGAGTCGCACCTGGCGGGTGCTCCGACCCTGCTCGAGCTTCCTGCCGATCGACCGCGGCCGTTTGCACAAACATACCGTGGTGCCACTGTGCCGGTGGCGATCGAGCCGCAGATTGTGGCGGAGCTGCGATCGTTGTCGCGGCGACTGGATCTGACGCTGGCGATGACGCTCCATGCGGCGTGGTCGATCACTCTTGCGAAACTGTCGGGACAGGAAGACATCGTGGTAGGAATGCCCATTGCGAATCGCGGGCGCACCGAGATCGAGGGGATCATCGGGTTCTTCGTCAACACGATCGCCGTGCGCACCCGCTTCGATCCCGACATGTCGGTCGTGGAGCTCCTGCGCCAGGTGAAGCAGGCCATGCTCGCCGCGTACGCGCATCAGGACGTCCCGTTCGGCAAGGTGGTTGAGGCGCTGCAACCGGTGCGCAGTCTGAGTCACAGCCCGATCTTCCAGGTGATGGTTGCGCTTCAGAATGTGCCGCGGAGCGTGGCCCAGGTGTCGGGACTCGGTTGGCTGGAGCAGGATGTTCCGCAGCAGACGGCGCAATTTGACTTGCTATTGGCGTTGCAAGAGACGGACGGCAGCGTCACCGGGACGCTGAACTACGCTACTGACCTATTCGATGCCGCGACGGTCGAGCGCTGGGCGGCCCATTTCAGGCATGTGCTCAAAGCGATGGTTGCGGCGCCGAATCGTGCCGTCAGCCGGCTGCAGATGATGCCGGAGGCGGAGCATCGCAAAGTACGCGAGCTGTTCAATGCGACGCAGGCGACCTACTCGGAGCACAAGCTCATACACGAATTGTTCGAGGAGCAGGTCGAGCACGCGCCCGACGCCATAGCGGTTGAGTTCGAAGGCGACGTATTGTCATACGCCGAGCTGAATCGGCGCGCAAACCAGGTAGCGTGGCTGCTACGCAGTCGCGGCATCGGCCCCGACCAGCTCGTCGGCATTTGCATGGAGCGCAGCTTGGAAATGGTCGTCGGCCTGATGGGGATCCTGAAGTCGGGCGGAGCCTATGTGCCGCTCGATGCCGACTACCCGGCCGAGCGGCTGGAGTACATGCTCGAGGACGCCGCGCCGCGAATTCTGCTGACGCAAGGCCGCTTGCGCGATCGTCTGCCTGCGCTGGCAGGGGAAGTGATAGCGCTGGATGAGGAGTGGTCGCAGATCGAGACGCTGTCTCGAGACAATCCCGACGCGCGAGCGCACGGTCTGAGCGCGAGTCATCTGGCCTACGTGATCTATACGTCCGGCTCGACGGGGCGGCCGAAGGGCGCCATGAACGAGCATCGCGCGCTGATCAACCGCCTGCAGTGGATGCAGAGTCAATACAGTCTCGGTGCCACCGACCGCGTGCTGCAGAAGACGCCATTCAGCTTCGACGTCTCGGTGTGGGAGTTCTTTTGGACGCTCATGAGCGGCGCGCGCCTGGTCGTTGCGCGCCCCAAGGGGCATCAGGATCCGGAGTATCTGCGTACTGTCATCGATGAGGCGAAGGTGACGACGCTGCACTTCGTACCCTCGATGCTGCAGATCTTCGTCGAGACGCTGCAGCCAGGTCAGTGCCAACAGCTGCGCCACGTAGTGTGCAGCGGCGAGGAGCTTTCCATGGCGCTGCAGCGCAGATTCTTCGAGCGCCTTCCGCATGTGCAGTTGTCGAATCTGTACGGGCCGACCGAGGCTGCGATCGACGTCACGTTCTGGGAGTGCAAACCCGATGATCGCGGTGTGCGCGTGCCCATTGGGCGCCCGATCTGGAACACGCAGATTCACGTGCTGGATCGTCACCAGCAGCCTGTGCCGATCGGAGTCGCTGGTGAGATTCACCTGGGCGGTGCTGGTGTCGGGCGCGGCTACTTGAATCGACCGGAGCTCACGGCGCAGCGTTTCATCCCGGATCCCTTCACCTCGCAGCCGGGTGCGAGACTGTACAAGACCGGTGACCTGGGTCGGTGGCGTGCGGACGGTGCTGTGGAATACCTCGGCCGCAACGACCACCAGGTCAAACTGCGCGGATTCCGGATCGAGCTCGGCGAAATCGAAGCGCAACTAAGCCGACATGAGGACGTGAGCGAGTGCGTTGTGCTTGCCAGGGAGGATGTGCCCGGAGAGAAACGGCTGACGGCATACATCGTGCCCAGGGACGCGGCGAATAACCCGAAGGTCGAGACGCTGCGCACACATCTGAGTGCGCTGTTGCCGGAATACATGGTGCCGAGCGCGTTTGTAGTGCTCGCATGCATGCCACTGACACCCAACGGCAAACTCGACAAGCGTGCCTTGCCTGCGCCGCAACTCGATGCTTACGTGAGTCACGAGTATGAAGCGCCGCAGGGCGAGATCGAGCAGACCGTCGCGGAGATCTGGCGGCAACTGCTGCGAGTGGACCGCGTCGGTCGCCACGACAGCTTCTTCGAGCTCGGCGGGCATTCGCTGCTGATCATGCAGCTGATGGAGCCGCTGCAGCGGAAGGGCTTGTCGACCGAGGTGCGACGCATCTTCGAGAGCCCCACGTTGCAGGAGTTCGCAGGCCTGTTGCAGAACACTGCAGCTGCTCAGTGCGTCGTCCCGCCAAACCGGATACCGGCCGGGTGCAAGGCAATCACACCCGAAATGCTGCCGCTGGTCGAGCTCGATCCGCAACAGATCGGACACATTGCGCGCAGCGTGCCGGGCGGCGCGGGCAACATTCAGGACATCTATCCGCTCGTCCCCCTGCAGGCCGGCATCCTCTTCCACCACATGCTCGACCGGTCGCGCGGTGACACGTACGTGCTGCCGTTCGTGCTGTCAGTAGCTTCGCGCGCGCGGCTGGACGAGCTGATCGCGGCGCTGCAGACAGTGATCGACCGTCACGACATTCTGCGCACCGCCGTGCTGTGGCAAGAGTTGCCGCAGCCTCTGCAAGTAGTGCTGCGTCGTGCGCAGTTGCCGGTCGCAGAGACTCACCTGGATCCGGATCGGGACATCGACGAGCAGCTGCAGGAGTGGTTGCGGCCGGATCGTCAGCGTGTCGACGTCAGAGAGGCGCCGCTGGTGCGGCTACTCTTCGCGTGCGATCAGCGCACTGGGCAACTCTACGTGCTGCTGCAGTTCCACCACATAACGATTGATCACGTCACACTGGAGATCATTACCGCGGAGGCTGTGGCGTGCCTGGAAGGACGCGCCGATACGCTGCTGCGGCCCGTGCCGTATCGCGATCACGTGGCGCGTACGCTCGCGTATGCGCGCAGCCACGACGCGGAAGCCTTCTTCATGCGCAAGCTGGCGGACGTCGACGAGTCGACTGCGCCGTTCGGCCTGCTCGACGTGCACGGCGACGGCACGCAGATCGAAGAGGCGCGTGAGCATCTCCCGGCGCAACTGTCGGAGCGCGTGCGAGCTCAGGCCCGCAGAGCCGGCGTCAGTTCCGCGACCGTGTTCCACGCTGCCTGGGCGATGGTAATTGCGCGCGCGAGCGGAAGGGATGATGTCGTGTTCGGCAGTGTGCTGCTTGGCCGACTGCAGGCCAGCGCCGGCGCCCAGCGGATCCTCGGCATGTTTATCAACACGCTGCCGCTGCGCCTGCAGATGCGGGAGTCAACAGCGGCGCAATTGGTGGAGCAGACGCAACGAGAGCTGGTGGATCTGCTCAGCCACGAACAGGCCTCCCTCGCCATGGCGCAGCGATGCAGCGGAGTTGCCGGAGGCGCTCCGCTGTTCACGTCCCTCCTCAACTACCGCCACAGCGTGCCGAACTCCGCCGCGGAATGGTCGGGTGCAAGCGGGATCCGTGCCATTGCCGGCCAAGAGCGAACCAACTATCCGATCACGCTGTCGGTCGACGATCTCGGGGAAGGATTCGCGCTGACCGCGCAGACCGACCGCCGTGTGGAGCCGCGTCGACTGACCGGCTACATGCGAGCAGCCGTCGAGTCATTGGTTGATGCACTCGAGCATGCCCCGGACGTGCAGGTGTCGACGCTTTCGGTCCTGCCGCAGCGCGAGCGTCATCAGGTCATCGAAGGCTTCAACGCTACACGCACCGTGTATCCGCGAACACGATTGATCCACGAGCTGTTTGCGGAGCGTGCGGCGCGCACGCCGGGCGCCATCGCCGTCATCGCGGACGGACGCCTGTTGACGTACGCAGAGCTCGACGGCGAGGCAAACCGTTGGGCTGGATATCTGCGGCAGCAAGGACTGCGCGGCGGGGAGTTCGTGCCGATCGTCATGTCGCGATCGTTGCAGATGCTCGTTTTGCAGCTTGCGGTTCTGAAGGTCGGTGGCGTGTATGTGCCCATCGATCCGGAGCTGCCGGCGGAACGTCGCACATTCATGATTCGGGACTGCGGCGCCCGGCTGGTCATCGGTGCGGCTGACGCGTTCTGCGATCTGCAGATCGAGGACGTGTCGTGCGTCGACTGCGCGCTGGCAGCTGCCAGCGTCGCGCGGTTTCCCGATGAGTGCCCAGAGGTCACACTGAGCCCGGCTCCTCCTGCGTACGTGATGTACACGTCGGGCTCGACGGGTGTTCCGAAGGGAGTCGTGGTCCCGCATCATGCGGTGAACCGCTTGGCGATCAACAACGGCTATGCAGAGGTGCAGGCCGAGGACTGTATCGCGCATCACAGCAACCCCGCCTTCGATGCTTCGACGTTCGAGGTGTGGGGAGCGCTGCTCAACGGCGCGCGTCTGGTGATCGTTCCACAATTCGACTTGCTGGAAGTGCGGCGTTTCGCGGATCTGCTCCGGCGTGAGCGGGTCACGATGCTGTACATGTCGGTCGGCCTGTTCAATCAGTACGCGGATAGCATGGCGGAGGTGTTTGCTGGACTGCGCTACTTGTTCGTGGGTGGCGATAGCCTGGAGCCGGAAGCCATCAGGCGGGTCTTGCGCAACAGCCCGCCACAGCGGCTGCTCAATGCATATGGCCCGACGGAGTGCACTACATTCTCGACGACCTATGCCATCGACTCGCTCGAGGAGGGTGCCAGCAGCATTTCGATCGGGCGCCCCATGGCGAACGCGCAGATCTATATTCTCGATCCTCGTCGGGAGCCGGTGCCGATCGGTGTGACAGGGGAGCTATACATCGGCGGCGACGGTGTCGCATCTGGCTATCTGAATCGAGCGGACTTGACGGCGGAGCGATTCGTTGCGGACCCGTTCGGCGCCGACCCGCAGGCACGGCTGTACAGGACAGGGGATCTGGGCCGATGGCGTGCCGACGGCACGATCGAGTACCTGGGACGCAACGATCTGCAGGTCAAGATTCGCG
>DASYRK010000042.1:0-23207 GCA_036004505.1 Steroidobacteraceae bacterium | reverse complement strand
GGGCGTGCAGGTCGATGCGATGTACGGCCTCTACCAGCACAACAACGATTACGGCGGCCCTGGCGCCACGAAGCTGCGCGACGTCATCTCCGGACGCGCTGAGACCAACCCGGGCCAGTTCCAGCTGCCCGATGACAACGTCACCGACGGCGAAGCGCGCGAGTTCAACATCACGATGGGCGTGAGCACCGACGACGGCCGCGGCAACATCACCGCATACGCCGGTGTGCGCGACAACAAGTCAGTGCTGCAGAGAGACCGCGACTACTCCGCGTGCTCGCTGTCCGCGAACCCCACGACATCCTTCGCCTGCGGCGGCTCGGACACCTCGTTCCCGGGCTACTTCTACGGCGGCGGCCAGGCGCTGACCGTCTCGGGCACGGACTTCGTTCCCTACGATCCGGACGCAAACCGCTACAACTTCGGGCCGGTGAATTATTACCAGCGTCCGGACACCCGCTACACGCTGGGCGCGATGGGTCACTACGAGCTCGCCGAAGTCGCCGACGTCTACACGCAGTTGATGTTCACGGACTACGAGTCGGTCGCTCAGACCGCTCCGGGCGGTGCCTTCTTCGATACCAACACCATCAATTGCGGCAACCCGTTGCTGTCCGCTCAGCAGGCGGCAACTATCGGTTGCGACGCCGCGGCGATTGCGGCAGACACGATCGTTCCCCTGTACCTGGGGCGGCGCAACGTCGAAGGCGGCGGCCGGCAGCAGCGCTTCGCGAACACCTCGTTCCGTGCCCTGCTCGGCGTTCGCGGCCAGATCTCCGAGAATTGGGACTATGACGCGTCCGTGCAGTACTCGGCAGTCAGTCCCGACCAGTCGGCCAACAACTACTTCCACAAGACGCGCCTGACGCGCGCACTGGACGTCGTCGATGTGAACGGTGTGCCGACCTGCCGCTCGGTGGTGGATGGCACCGATCCGAACTGCGTGCCGTACAACGTATTCTCGACTGGCGGCGTGACGCCCGCGGCTTTGAACTACCTCCAGGTGCCTGGCCTGCAGCAGGGCAAGATCACGCAGGAGATCTACTCGGCGTCGGTCACGGGCGATCTCGGCGCTTACGGCATCAAGCTCCCGACGGCCACAGAGAGCATCAAGGTGGCGTTCGGCGTCGAAAGCCGCCGCGACACCCTGAAGAACGTGACCGACGATCCGACGTCCCAGGACCTCCTGTCCGGAGCGGGCGGCGCGACGATCGGCCTGTCGGGTGCCACGGACGTGGTCGATGTCTTCACCGAACTTCGTGTTCCGCTGGTGCAGGACAAGCCGTTCGCCGATCAGCTGGGCCTGGAGCTCGCGTATCGCTACTCCGACTACGACCCGGTCACCACCGACACCTACAAGATCGGTGCGGACTGGGCGCCGATTCAGGACGTGCGGTTCCGCGGCAGCTACCAGCGTGCGATTCGCGCGCCGAACGTCGTCGAGCTGTTCACCTCGCAGGGCTTCAACCTGTTCGACCTGCCGGGCGATCCCTGCGGTGTCGATCAGCCCACGGCTACTCGCGATGCCTGTATTGCGAGCGGCGTGCCTGCAGCGGTGTTCGACGATCCGGCCCGTCGGGCGCGTCTGGACAGCCCTGCTGGCCAGTACAACTTCCTGCAGGGTGGCAACACCGATCTGCAGCCCGAAACGTCGGATACGTACACCTACGGCGTGATCATCCAGCCGCGGTTCCTGCCGCACCTGGCGATGTCGATCGACTACTTCGACATCAAGATCGAAGACACGATCTCCGTGGTCGGAGCTGACACCACCCTGCGCGCCTGCTACACGTTGGGAATCCAGGCGTCGTGCGACTTGATCGTGCGCAACCCGGGTAACGGTTCGCTGTGGCAAGGCAGCGGAAACGTGATCGATCTCAACACCAACATCGGCTCGCTGTCGACGAAGGGTGTGGACCTGAGCCTGAGCTACACCGGCGTCGAGCTGGGCGGCATGGGCGAGTTGAGCTTCAACCTGGTCGGTACGTACCTGGATGAGCTGACCTACGTCTCGGGCGTTCCGGGCGATGTCCCGACCGAGTGCAAGGGCAAGTACTCCGGCGCACTCTGCGGCGTCCCGAACTCCGACTGGCGGCATCACTTCCGCATGGGTTGGGAGACGCCATGGAACGTCGACCTGTCGCTCACCTGGCGCTACTACGCCGAGGTGTCGAACATCGTCCCGGCGACCGCTGCCAACATCGACTACAAGCTCGGTTCGCGGAACTACTTCGACCTCGCGGCGAACTGGGCCGTGACCGAGAAGGCGTCGGTGCTCCTGGGCATCAACAACGTGCTGGACAAGGATCCGCCGCTGTCCTCGGCTGTGGGCACTACGGGTAACGGCAACACGTACCCGCAGACCTACGACGCTCTCGGCCGCTGGATCTTCATGCGCGGTCAGATCGCGTTCTGAGCACCAGGACGATCCTGCGAGGGCTTGCAACGGCGGGCTTCGGCCCGCCGTTTTTTTCTACCGCTCCATCCCCTGCAAGCGTGCGATCTCCGCGAGCAGCTCGGTGCGATCGAAGTACACTTCGTTGCGCCGGATCTTGCCCGCTGCGTCGAGTTGCACGAGGCACACGCCGACGATCTCGAGCGTCTGCGCGCCGACTGGGATCTTCGCCTGCCACTTGTTGAGGAAGCCGTCCTCCATCGGGATCGCTTCGAGCTGCGTCCAGACCCAGTGCGGATTGTTCGCGAGGAGCTTGCGAAAGTACGCGAGCAGCGCGGCCTTGCCGCGCGCGCCGGACGGGATGCCAGGATCGACGTACAGCGCATCGTCGGAATAGAAAGCAGCGAGCCGCTCCGGGTCGTTGCCGGTCCATGCAGGGAGCCAGCGTTGCGCGAACGCTGCTGCTTCTGCGGCACTGAGATGCGTCATGCAGTCCTCTTTCTTTGACGTCGCTGCAGGAATTGACCTCGGCAGGGATCCATTCTGCGCCGTGCGGGTTGATCTGGCACCTGACTAAAGGAGACAACCATGCTCGGCAAACAAGATGCGGTGGCAACCGTTGCGGTCAAGAACCTGACGGCGGCGAAGAAATTCTACGAAGGCGCGCTCGGCCTGAAGCCGATCGACGCCGAGGGCGACGAGGTCGTCGTGTACGAGAGCGGCAGCTCGCGCCTCAACGTCTATCGCTCGCAGTACGCGGGCACGAACAAGGCAACCGCCGTCACGTGGGCGGTGGACGACGTGGAAGGCGAAGTGAAGGCGCTGAAGTCGAAGGGCGTCGCCTTCGAGCACTACGACATGCCCGGGATGAAGGTGCAGGGCGATCTGCACGTCGCCGACGGCCAGGACTTCAAGGTCGCGTGGTTCAAGGACCCGGACGGCAACATCTTCAGCATCATCAACCGCTAGTTCTTCGTCGTCCGCTCCTGCGTACGCGCGCCGCCGAGGATCAGCTCGATCGCGCGATTGCCCTCGTGGCACGCGTATTCGAACATCTGGTACTGGTCGTCGCGCGCGAGCGGATACGAGATCTTCCACGGCGCCGTGTAGTTCGCCGGATCGTCGATCGTGACCTCGTACTGCAACGTATCGTCGTCGAGCGGCGTGAAGCGCTCGACGACGTGCAACTGCTCGCTGACCGGCGTGCCGCGCAACGGCATCGAGTTGCCGCCCGTGGAGATCCAGCCGTGGTCGTTGAAGTTCGCGGTATCGACGACCAGCGTCTTGCCTTCCCAATGCCCGCGTGAGTCGCCGCCCCACGAGCGCACGCGCGGGTCGACGTGCGCCGCGCGTCCGTCAGGGCTGATCGGGATGACGCGCGCATCGTGGATCATCTCGGCCACGATCAGCACGTAACCCGGCGCCTGCACGATCTGGTACGCATTGTTGTAGACCACCGGAAACATAGTCGTGGGCTCGCGCGTGATGCAGCGGTCCCACTGGCTCATGGTCTCGTAGGAATCGAAGCTGCTCAGATTGAAATCGCGGCGACGCAACGCTTCGGGACGGAAAGGCACCTTGCCGTCGGCGGGCTCGACGATCAGCGACGTTTGCCCGTTGGGCAGAATCGCGAGGTGCTGATCGATGAAGGCGTCGTTGTCGCGCCCGACATCGCCGGACTTGTGCCCGGCCGCCCAGAACTTCTCGGAAGCGACGCGCTGTTGCTCGGACTGATCACCCGCGGGGAGCTGCGTCGGCCGCTCGAACGGCGTAAGCGTGCCGCTCGTCCAGATGCCCTGAATGTCGGGCGGCGACCCGGCGGCGCACGCAGCGCCGCCCGCCAGGAGCCCGGACGCGATCCACGGAAATCGACTGCCCATGCGCTGCATGGGGCCGGAGGATACTCGCGTGGATCGCCCGGAGTCGATTGTCCCGATGGCCCTAGCGGTGGGTATCGGGCTGCAGAATCGCAGCTCCGAACTTGCCTGCCAGCTTGCGCGTGCGGATCCAGCTCGCCAGCAGGTCGTAGTAGCCCGGCGACTGCACAGCGGCAACGAGCTCCCCGCCCCGCTCTTCCACGTCGATCATGCCGTGATCGGCGTTCGGGAAGACCGCGATGTCGAGCTGCGTCGGCTCGGCCTGGAGCTTGCGCACGAATTCGAGCGTCGGCACGGGCGGCGCCTCAGTGTCCTTGCCCGCGATGACCCACAGCATCGGCGTGCGCACGCGTCGCAGGGCAGCCTGCGCGTCGTAGTCGAGAATCGCGTCGAACCCGAGCGCCGCGCGCAGCTCGGTGAACTGATCGTCCGGCGAGCGCAGCAGCGGCCCGGTGAAGTCGCCTTCCACTTCGTGCAGCCACTTCTCGCCGGCGTGTGCGGCCTTGAACTTCGCCAGGTCGTCCAGCCCGTCAGTGAAGCGGGACAACATGATGCGGCCGGTGATGGAGGTCAGCTCGCGGCCTTTCGCCATGACGCTCTCGTCATAGTGCTTCGCGCGCAGCTCGCCGAACACTTCCTCGCGATCCTCTTCGAGCGGACTGATCGCCAGTCCGTAGGAGACGACGACGAAGTCCACCGGCGAGCGAGCGGCGGCGAGCGGCGCGATCCAGCCGCCCTGACTCTCGCCCATCAGGCCGACCGGCACGTTCGGCAGGAGCTTGCGTGCCTGCGCGACGGCCGCGACCGCATCGTCGGCGAGCTCGCTGAAGTCGACCGTGAAGCGGCCAGTTGATTTGCCCGTACCGCGCTTGTCGTAGACGAAGACTGCGATGTCGTAGATCGGCAGCAAGTGTTGCACGTAGTTGAACGTGACCGCGCTGTCCTGACCGGAGCCGAAGACGAGCACGACGAGTGCCTGCGGCTTCGGCGGTGCGTACAACTCGCCGTACAGCGTGTTGCCGATGCTCGAGAACGAGGCCGGCGTTTTCGTTACGGGCATGCGCTGCGCGACGCCCGACGGCCCATCTTTGAGACGAAACTCGAGACGCTTGCCCGGGCAGCCGTCGAACACTGCTGCAGCGATGCGCGGCTCGCGCGACGCCCAACCCGGGCCGCCGTGAAAGTGACGATCATCGTCCGGATAGAGCCGGCCGCTGCGGCCGTCGTGCAAGCGATAGCGCAGCGCGCCTTCGTCGCTCGGCGAGATGACGATGTAGTCGCCGCCGCGATCGAATTTGTACGCGCCGGAATAGCACGCATTGGGCGGCTCGGCGGGAGCGGCGGCGAGCGACGCTACAGGCGCTGCTACAGCGACGAGCGCAACTGTACGGAGAAAAACTGAGAAAACTGTCATGGTGCTACCTGTCCCTGCGAAAAAGTGTACTGGTTCGGACGCAGCAGCACGCGCTCGGGTTGCAGCAAACAAAAAGGCGCAGCCTTGCGACTGCGCCTGCTTCGAGCGTGGAGGTCGGGCTGCAGCCCGACTTCTCATTCCGTCTTCTTCGTCGACTTGCCTTCGAGCATCGTCGTCCACTTCGTGCCGTCTTCGGACATCTCCCACTTATACGTGTATGCGGTGGGCGAGCCCTCGACCATGGTGTAACGCGAATGGAAGGGCTTGCCGTTGACCTCGGACTTCGAGTTGAACGTCCAGGTCTTGCCGCTCTTCTGCCCTTTCGAGTAGTCGGTCATGCCGGTGCTATCGATGCCGTAGAACGTGTAAGCCTTCTCGGCGGGGCTGTAAGCGACGACCCCGAGCGTGGTCATCGAGCCCATCGCACCGCTGCCTTGTCCGCGGCACACGACCTGGAAGCCGCCGGCGAACCATTCGCACGTGTCGACGCTCGTCACCTTGCCGCCCGGTCCGAACGGGCCCGGCTTCATCTCGCCTTCGCTGGTCCACTTGCCCGCGAAGTAGCCGAGTGTCTTCTGCTCCGGACCTGGTTTAGGTGCGTCCTGCGCCACTGCGGCGCCAAATGTCAGCAGCACGCTGCCGACTACGATGATTTTCGTTCGCATGAGCCCTCCTGTTCCCGCTGCGGTTAGCGGGGCTGGAAGCGTATCGCCTGACCGCCTCCCGGCGCCAGCTTCAGCTGCAGCGTGTCGCCGCGGCGAACGGTGCGGCGCTCGATCGCGATCGCGTATGGGTGCGTCTGCCAGTCCGCGTTCGCGCCGTCGCGATAGATCTGCGCGCGATACGAGCGATCCGCATCCAGAAAGTCGAGCTTCAGTTCGAGCGTGCGCGCATTCTCGTCGGTCACGCTGCCGAGATACCAGTCGTCGCTGTTGCGATCCTTGCGCACGAGGGTCGCGTAGTCGCCGACCTCGCCGTTCGGCACGAGCGTCTCCGCCCAGTCGGTCGGTACGTCCTTGATGAACTGGAACGGCGCGGGGAACTTCTTGTAGTTCTCGGGCAGGTCCGCTGCCATCTGCAGCGGGCTATAGAGCACGACATAGTTCGCGAGCTGCTTCGCGATCGTCGACTGGAACGGCTGCCCGCCCTTGCCTTTCAGGCTCAGCACGCCCGGCGTGAAATCGAACGGACCTGAGAGCATGCGCGTGAACACCAGGTTCGCTTCATGCTCGGGCGGATTCGGCGGGTTGCCCCACGCGTTGTACTCCATCCCGCGCGCGCCTTCGCGCGCCACCCAGTTCGGATACGTGCGCCGCAGCCCCGTGTCCTTGATCGGCTCGTGCGCGACGACTGCGATGTGGCGCTTCGCGGCTGCGGTGACGACCTTCAGGTGATGGCGCGACATGACCTGGCCGTCGTGCCACTCGAAATGGATCTTGCCGTCCTCGCCGAGCGCCTTGACCCCGCCCGCGTCAGCGACGTAACCGGTCTTCACGCTGTCGATGCCGAGCCGCTGGTACAGATCCAGCCCGGCCTCGAGTTGCCGCTCGTAGTTGGCGATGTTCGCCGACGTCTCGTGATGACCGATCAGGTGCACGCCCTTCTTCTTCGCGTACTCCGCGAGGCCTGCCAGGTCGAAATCGGGATACGGCTGCGTGA
Source organism: Steroidobacteraceae bacterium (assembly GCA_036004505.1). Taxonomy (GTDB): domain Bacteria; phylum Pseudomonadota; class Gammaproteobacteria; order Steroidobacterales; family Steroidobacteraceae; genus Steroidobacter. The sequence goes on along the minus strand of DASYRK010000042.1, from coordinate 15,862 downwards.
AGCTGAACGTCTCGCCGTTCGCGAACCAGTCGCCGTCCCAGCCGACGTTCCAGCCTTCGACCAGCACGCCGCGAAAGCCGTTCTGCGCGGCGAAGTCGATGTAACGGCGCGTGTTCGCCGTCGTAGCGCCGTGCTGTGGGCCGGATGACCAGGTCCACTCGCCGAGGTGCATCTGCCACCAGATGCCGATGTACTTCGCCGGCTTGAACCACGACACGTCGCCGAGCGCGTTCGGCTCATTCAGATTCAGGATGAGATCCGACGCCAGGTACAGACCGCCTGCCGTGTCCGCGATCAACAGCGTGCGCCAGGGCGTCCAGAACGGCGCCTGGCGCTGCACCTTCGCACCCTGCGATGCAGGCGACAGCACGGCTTTCAAGCGCGTTCCGGCGACTCGCCGCACCCACATCGAGGAGTAGTCGACGAGCGCCGCTTCGTGAATCGCGATGTGCAGGCCCGCATCGGTGCGAATCGTGATGGGCGTATGCGCCTGCGCGACTTCGCTCAGCGGCGTCCGGTTGTAGAGATACTCGTAGCGGTTCCACTCCCCGCCCGGGATCCACCACGCGGTGCCCTGATCGGCAAGGGCGAATTCCGTCAGCTCGTCGCCGATGTTGACCTGGCGCAGCTGCGGCTGATCGGGAAATTCGTAGCGGAAGCCGATGCCGTCGTCGAACGCGCGAAACACGACGATGAGCGAGCGCTTGAGCGAGCTCTTCTCGACGAGGCGCACGCGCATTTCGTTGTAATGGTTGCGGACGTAGCGCCGCTCGCCCCAGGGTTGCTCCCAGGTCTCGTCGAAGCTGCGCGTCTCGACGCCGTCGCCGCCGAAGTTGCGCTCGAGCTTCGGCGCGTCGGTCAAGAGAAAGCCGAGGCGCGACTCCGTGACGATCTGCCGGCCGTTGCGGCTGATCGTGTAGCCGGGGCGTCCGTCGTTGTCGATCGTGACGCTCGCGGACAGGATGTTGCCGGGAGAGGTGACCGTGCCGAGCGTTTCCGCGCCGGCAATGCCAGCCCAGAGCGCCAGGATGAGAAGCAATGTAGGTCGGGCCGCTCCAGCGCATCCTGCGCCCGCGCCATTCGCGCATCCCTGCGCAGCAGCCTTAGCCCGACATCCGCTCACGTCCATTCTGCGACCCAACCGCTGAGGCGCGGCAGCGCCCATCCGGTTGCGCCGTCCGACTGCTCGATGACACGCCAGCGCTCGGACTCCGCCGGGCGCCACGAGCGCGCATCGTGCCCCAGATTGAAGACGCACAGCAAACGTTGCGTCGGCGTGCTGCGCTCGAACGCCAGAATCGCGTCGGAAACCTCGACGATCCGCATCGCGCCGACCAGCAGCGCTTCGTGGCCGTTGCGCAGCGCGACCGCGCGCCGCGTAAACGCGAGTTGCGAATGCGGATCGTGCTCCTGACGATCGACTGCCAGCGCGAGATGCTCCGCCGCAACCGGCAGCCACGAACGCTCTTGCGTCGCTGCGCTCACCGTCGAACGCCACGGGATCGGCGTGCGCGCACCGTCCCGTCCGAGCGTGAGCGGCCAGTTCGCGATCGCTTCGGGATCCTTGAGCTGCTCGAACGGCACGTGCGCCTGCGGCAGGCCGAGCTCCTCACCCTGATAGATGAAGATATTGCCGCGCAGGCAGGCGAGCAACAGCATCGTGACGCGCGCCATCGCCGCGTGATCCGGAGTGCTCGCCCAGCGCGACGGCGCACGCGGCGCATCGTGATTCGAGAACGCCCAGCTCGGCCAGCCGATGCCGTCGACATCGGGCCAGGCTGCGAGCGCCTGCTCGACGAGCTGCGGCGTCAGGCGATCGGCCTGCAGGAAGTTGAAGCCGTACGCGCTGTGAAAACGCTTCGCGCCCGCGGTGAAGCTCTTCATGTCGGCGTCCGCATCGCTGCCGCCGACCTCAGCCACGGTGAAGCGATCGCGATAGCTGTCGACGAGCTCGCGAATGCGCTCGATGAACTGCGGAATGTCGGGATGCGACTTGTTGTACAGCGGCAGCTGGAAATCGCACGGCCGCGTGCGGACCTTGCCGTCCTGCGGCGCCGGCGGATTGTCGCGCAGCTGCGGGTCGTGCATGGAGTAGTTCACGGCGTCGAGCCGGAATCCATCGACTCCGCGCTCGAGCCAGAAACGGGCGCACGCCAGCAGCTCGTCCTGCACGGCCTGGTTGTGGACGTTGAGATCGGGCTGCTCGGCCAGGAAGTTGTGCAGATAGTACTGGCCGCGGCGCGCGTCCCAGGTCCACGCCGGACCACCGAACACCGACTGCCAGTTGTTCGGCGGCGAGCCGTCGGGCCGCGCGTCCGCCCAGACGTACCAATCGGCGCGCGGATTGTCGCGGCTCGTGCGGCTTTCGCGGAACCACTCGTGCTGATCCGAGGTGTGCGAGTACACCTGGTCGATGATCACCTTGAGGCCCAACGCATGCGCGCGTTCGACCAACCGATCGAAATCCGCGAGCGAGCCGAAGCGCGGATCGACGTCGCGGTAGTCGCAGATGTCGTAGCCGAAATCCTTCATCGGCGACGTGAAGAACGGCGACAGCCAGATCGCAGCGACACCGAGCGACGCGACGTGATCGAGCCTCGCCGTGATGCCGGGCAGATCGCCGACCCCGTCGTCATTCGAATCGGCAAAGCTGTACGGATAGATCTGGTAGATCGGCGCGCCGAGCCACCACGCGCGCCCGGGGGTCGCGGCGACGCGTGGGGTCGGCTGGGGGGACGCACTCACTGTCCGTCTCCGGCGGCGCACACGACGAAGTCGAGCGGCGCAAGCACGACGCGATAGGATCCCGGGGCCGCCGCCTCGCTCTCGCATCGACCGTACAGCGCGCTAAAACGGCGCGAGCCCGCATCGACCTCCATCGTGGTCGTGAGCGGCTTGAGCGAAGTGTTGAACGCAATCGCGATCTCGCGGCCAGTCGCCGGATCGAGCCGCGAGACTGCGAACAACCCCGGGGAATCGGAGTAGTTGCGCACGATCTGCCGCCCGCTGCGCAAAGCGGCGTGCCCGCGGCGCAGCGCCGAAAGTCTTGCGATGGCGCGCGCGATCGGATGGTTCAGATCGAAATTCGGTGGATTCTCACCGACTCCAATCCTGCGATCCGCGAGATACGACGCCGTCCGGCTCGTCATCATGTCCTGCCGCGCATCCTGGTCACCGCCAACGCCCTTGAATCCTTGCTCGTCGCCGTAATACACGACGGGAACGCCGCGGAGCGTGAACAGCATCGCGTGCGCAAGCAGCACGCGCTTCAACACTTCGTCGTCGCTCGCCTGCGGGCGCTCCTTGCGCACGTAGTATGCGAAGCGTCCGGCGTCATGGTTGCTGATGAACGTCGGCAACTGCAGCGCCGTCTTCTCGCCATTCACGTACAGCGTATCGTCGGCGAACAGTCGCGCGAGTTTGTCCGTGCCTGCATTGCCCGCGACGGTCGCCCGGACCGCGCTCGCGAATGCAAAGTCGAGCACCGCCGGCAACTTCGCATCGCGCGTGGAGCGCGCGAGCAAGGCCACGTCGATGTCCGACGTCGAGACTTCGCCGAAGATGTGGAAATGCGGAATGCCGTTCGCCGCGGCCCGCTGCAGCATCGCCGGCACGAATGCCCGCCAGAACTCCGGGTTGACGTGCCGCGCCGTGTCGATGCGGAAGCCGTCGACGCCGTAACGATCGATCCAGCTGCCGTAGATCTCGATCATCCCCTGCACGACGCGCGGATTCTCGGTCATGAGATCGTCGAGACCGACGAAGTCGCCCATCTCCGAGCTCTCGCCCGTGAACGTGGAATTGCCGCGGTTGTGATACAGCAACGGGTCGTTGAGCCACTGCGGTACCTTGATGCGCTCCTCGCCGGCCGGCAGGTACGGCGTGTATGCGAAGTCAGGCCGCGTCAGTTTCTCGAAGTTGTGACCCGTGAAGCCCTCATTGATCGGCTCACCTTGCAATCCGCCGTGCCGCGAGTACGGATACTCGGCGCGCGAGCGATACGGGCACTGATCCGTCGGACATTCGCGGTACGCGATCACGTCCGCGGTGTGGTTGGCGATGATGTCGAGGTAGACCTTCATGCCGCGCGAATGCGCGGCGCGCACGAACGCCTGCATCTGCGCTTCATCGCCGAGATGCGGATCGACGCTGGTGAAATCAGTGATCCAGTAGCCGTGATAGCCGGCGGACTCTTGTCCGGGCCCGCCTTGCACCGGCTTGTTCTTGAACACTGGCGTGAGCCACACAGCCGTCGCGCCGAGGGCCTGGATGTAATCGAGCCGCGCGGTGAGTCCCTGCAGGTCGCCGCCGTGAAAGAACGCCTTCGACGTCGGATCGAAGCCGTGCTCGAGCCGATCGCCCTTCATCCCACCGCGATCGTTCGCCGGATTGCCATTGTCGAAGCGATCCGGCAGCACGAAGTAGATGATCTCTTCCGTCTCGGCGCGATCGCGCACAGCGTCCGCCGCGTTCGCGGCGAAAGCTGTGAGCAGCAGCAGCGCAAGAGAGAGCACGTGGCGCATCGTTGCCTCCCCTCCCCCGCGTGCGCGGGGGAGGGTCAGGGTGGGGCGCTGTTCGTAACTTAGAGCTTGTAGTTCACGCCGAGCAGGATCTGCCTTCCGTATTCCTGGAAGTCCTGCTGGCGCGTCTCCGTCACGGCGTACGCGATATAAGGCTCGTCGGTCAGGTTGTTCACCTGCAGGAGCAGCGACAGCCCTTGCAACCGTCCCGGCCCGAACTCGTAGCCGATCTGCGCGTCCGTGATCTGGTCGCCCTTCACGTACTTGAGCGCGCGGTCGTTCGCGAAGTTCGTGACCTCGCCGATGTACTTCGAGCGCGCGCGCGTGCCGACGCGCGCCGAGAAACCGGCGTTCTCGTAGTACAGCGTCGCGCTCCACACATCCTCCGACAGGCCCGGCAGCGGAATGTCGCCGAGGTTGTTGCCGGTGATGAAGTTGTTGCCCGGCGGGTCCTGGATCGTGATGCTGCTCTCGGTGTGCGCGTAGCTGAGGATCACGCCGAACCCGCTTAGTGCCGGCGTGATGAGATCGCCGGTCAGCGATGTCGCCAGCTCGACGCCTTTCAGGTTGCCGCCTTTGCCGTTCAATGGACGGGTGAATTTGCCAGTCGGGGCTGGCACTACATCGGGGTCACCGTCGCCGTCGTTGTCGAAGTAGTCCGGCGGCAACGTCGCCAGCAGATCGGAGAAATCGTGCGCGGCTTCGGTCTGATTGAAGATGTAGGTCTTCAGATCCTTGTAGAACGCCGCCGCCGACAGATACGCACCGCTCCCCAGGTATTTCTCGTAGGACAGGTCGAAGGCATTGGCGCGCCACGGATCCAGCAGCGGCGTACCGCCGGAGCCCCCAGGCAGGCCCGTCGCGCGGTCGAAGCCGATTTCGTTGGACGCCTTGAGCTGATCCATGCGGGCGCGGGCCAACTCGCGCGCGATGCCGACGCGAACCGCCTGGTCGCCGGGCAGCATGAATGCGAGATTGATCGCCGGCAGAACGTCGTCGTACTTCTGGCCGTCCTCGAACGGTGCAGCAATGTGGCTGCCGTCCTCCTGCAGCACGGACTGCAGTGCCGACGAGGTCTGGTCTGTGTGCACCAGCTGGAGGCCGATGTTGCCCCGCAGATTAACCGTCGACGACAGCTCGTGATCGAGGCTGCCGCGCACGAATGCGGTCGTCACTTTCTCCTGCACGTTCCAGTTCTTGCCGATCAGGAATTCCTTGCCGGGCGTCGAAGCCGTGTCGTACACGATCGGCTGGTAGTACGCGCCCAGTACTTCGGGAACATCCCATGCGAGCACCTGGCCAGCGCCGGCGTACGACAGGTTGGTCGGTGACAGGAGATGATCGCCCGCGATCTGGAAGTAACCGCCGCCGATCGTGTTCAGCCCGCCTTCGGGCTGGAACTTGTCCTTTTCGCGATCCGCATAGTTCACGCCGAACACCAGGTCCGACATCCACAGGCGGTTGAGTTGGTAGCCGATGTCGATGCGGCCCGAAGTCAGCTCGTCGGTGATGCGCGGGATCTTGCTGTAGCCGGCGCCGTAGATCGTCGGGCCGACCTGCACGAGCGCCGGATCGGCATAGTTGTTCAGGAAGCTCAGGCGCGGCATGTCGTCGTTGCTGATCGAGAACGTGCCCGTGTCGTAGATGTTGCGCGGCGCGCCCGCCGGCGCGTTCGTCAGCGGCGCGATCTGCGCGTTGGTCTCGTACTGCTGCTCGTTGCGCTTCGCCTTCGAGTGGCTGACGTCCGCCGTGAACGTCCAGTCGCCGGCGAGCCATTCGTTGTTCCAGCCGAGCGCCAGGATCTTGTCCTGAGTCTTGAACAGAAAGTTGCGAGCCAGCGGCACACGCTGCAGCAGATCCGCGGCGACTACGGTGTTGTCGCGGATCACAGGGTTGGCGTAGCCGAACTCAGTGTTATCCGGGAACGTGCCGTCGCAGCATGGCGCCGGGTAGCCGCCGAGATTCACTTCCAGGCTGCGCGCATTGTCTACCTGTCGGCGGCGCGTGTAGTAGGCGTCGAAGATACTCGTGAAGTTCTCGTTCGGCCGCCATTGCAGCGCCGCCATCGCTCCGTCGCGACGGTTCGTGCCCATATCGGTGCGCACCTTGATGCCGTCGGTGATGAAGGTGTCCGGGCCTACGCCGGGATTGACGACGCCGGTCGGGTTGTTGTCGCCGGCGCCCGGCGTGCCGTTCGCATGCCACGGCTCGTACGTACCCGCGCCGCGCGTCGCGAGCGGCGAAACGAGTCGCGCGACGCCGAAGGTGACGCCGATCGTGTCGTCGGCAAACTGATCGATGTAGGAGAAGCTCGCGCGATAGCCCTTCTCGTCCGAATCGGCGCCGAGGTCGTCGTGCGAATTCGCTTCGCCGCGCAGGTTGAATGCCATCGTGCGGCGGCCGTAGTTCAGCGGACGCGTAGTGCGCAGATCGATCGTGCCGGCGAGACCCTGACCGACGAGGCCGGCGTCCGGCGTCTTGTAGACGACGACGGCGCTGAGCAGCTCGGATGGATACTGCTCGAATTCGATGCTGCGATTGTCGCCGGTGCTGACCTGCTCGCGGCCGTTGAGCAGCGCGGTCGTGAAGCCCGGGTCGGTGCCGCGCAGGCTGATCGCCGACGCGCGTCCTTCGGCGCGCTGCGAGGTGAGGCCCGGCAGGCGTGAGATGGAATCCGCGATGCTGGTGTCGGGCAGCTTGCCGATGTCTTCGGCCGAGATGGCTTCGACGATGCTGTCGTTGCCCTTCTTGATCTCGATAGCGTCCTCGATGCCGTGACGGATGCCGGTGACGACGACCTCCTCGATATTGTCGCCCTCAGCCGCCATCGCGACTGTCGTGGTGCCGACGGAAAGCAACAGGGCGCAGCCGATGCCGGTCGCGTGACTCGAAATTTTCATGGTGACTCCTCGCACTTCGATTGTTCGGCGCGCGCCGGTCCCCTACAGTCCGGCAGCGATACCCCTGATCGCCGATTTTGGTAGGCAGGAGTCTCGACCGGTGCGGCGGCCGAAGCCACGGCACGCATACGTATTCATATGGCCGCCGCGCGCGCATACGTATTCAACTGACATGAACTCCCTGAACGAAACCTTATGGATTCAGTCACTGCCGCCGCTTCGCCCGTAGCCGCCATCCGCCCGGCGCTGTCGTTCTGGCAGATCTGGACCATGTGCTTCGGCTTCCTGGGCATCCAGTTCGGCTTCGCTTTGCAGAATGCCAACGTCAGCCGCATCTTCCAGACGCTCGGCGCGAGCATCGACCAGATTCCGCTGCTGTGGATTGCGGCGCCGCTCACCGGGCTGATCGTGCAGCCGATCGTCGGCTACTACTCGGACCGAACCTGGACGCGGCTCGGACGGCGGCGGCCCTACTTCCTGGTCGGCGCGATCCTGGCTTCCGTGGCCCTCGTGTTGATGCCGCAATCCCCAACGCTGTGGGTCGCGGCCGGACTGCTGTGGATTCTCGATGCCTCGATCAACATTTCGATGGAGCCATTCCGCGCCTTCGTCGGCGATCAGCTGCCGACTCAGCAGCGGCCGACCGGCTACGCGATGCAGAGTTTCTTCATCGGCGTGGGCGCAATCGTCGCGAGCATGCTGCCGTGGCTGCTGACGCGTGCTGGGGTCAGCAATCACGCCGAAGCCGGCGGTGTCCCGGACGCGGTGCACTACTCGTTCTATATCGGTGCGATCGTGCTGTTCGCCGCGGTCGGGTGGACCGTGCTGCGGTCGCGCGAGTATCCGCCTGAGAAGCTGCGGTCGTTCGCCGCGTCGCAGGCCGAGACAGATGCGCCAGCCGTTGCGGTGACATCCGCAGCGAGTCGTCGCGACGGGTTGGTGTGGGCGGCAATCGCAATCGCCGCCATCGTGGCGATACGCCTCGAAGGGCTCGATTCTCAGCTCTACATCCTGTGCGGCCTCGGGCTGGCGTGGGGAATCGCGCTGCTACTCGAGAGCGTCGTGAATCCGGCAACCGCCTTCGCCAGCGTCATGCGCGACTTCCACGGAATGCCGTACACCATGCGCCGACTCGCCTGGGTGCAGTTCTTTTCCTGGCTCGCGCTGTTTGCGATGTGGATCTATACGACGGCAGCGGTGACGCAAGTGCACTACGGCACGACGGACGCGCAGTCCGACGCGTACAACGAGGGCGCGAACTGGGTTGGCGTTCTCTTCGGCGCATACAACGGCTTCGCCGCCGTTGCGGCTGCGGTGATCCCGATCATCGCTGCGCGCGTCGGGCTGCGCATGGCGCACCTGATCAATCTCTTCATCGGCGGCTTCGCGCTGATCTCGTTCCGCTTCATCCACGATCCGTCGTGGCTGCTGCTCTCGATGGTCGGCGTCGGCTTCGCGTGGGCGTCGATTCTCTCCGTCCCGTACGCACTGCTGGCGAACAGCTTGCCAACGCAGAAGATGGGCCTCTACATGGGCATCTTCAATTTCTTCATCGTGATTCCGCAGCTGGTCGCCGCGAGCGTGCTCGGAACTCTCGTGAACAGACTGTTCGGCGGTGCGCCGCTCTACGCGCTCGTGCTCGGCGGCGTGAGCTTCATGCTCGCCGGGTTGCTCGTGTTGCGTGTCCCGGCATCGAAGTGACTCCCCTCCTCAGGGGCATGACGCGTTCGTGGTCCTCGTTATCCACGGGCGCCCGGTGGCATCGATTGTCACTACGCGCTCCTCGCGGCCAACCCTCGGAGTCGCACGGCACACCGTGAACGTCGCTGCAGTAGCGCCGACAGCAGTCGGCTGAAAACTCAAGCTGGTTATTCCGCCTGCCCTGATCCTCTGGCCAGTGGGGGCCGCCGGATGCGCGGTGAGCGCCGCGCCGCTCAGCACGATCCAGCCTTGCTCCCAACCTCCCGACGCAGCGCAGGTCGCACCATTGGACGACATGCACAACGTGACCACCGTATTGCGCTTGAGAGCCTCGCTGCGAGCCAGATACACGCTGGCAGCGAGGTCGTTGGCGGATGCCCGCAACTGGCTGCTCAACGACGCATCCTTGAATGAAGGCACGGCAATGGCCATCAGGATCGCCATGATCGTGATCGCCATCATCGCTTCGACCAGAGTGAAGCCGGTGGCAGCTTTACGCGAATGCCGCATCATGGCGTCACCTCTGGATATACCAATAGACGCGCCCCTTCGGATAGCTGGGTACGCTGCCCGCGGGGAGAGGCGGTTCTTCGGCTTCGATCGATGAGGTCGAGCCGCAGCCGATGCAGAACGCAGTGTCCTGGCCATCGATATTCACCATGCCCGCCACCGGCGAGGGCGGCAGCCCGGTGTCGGGCGGCAGCACCTCGTCGCGATTGTTCGTGCCGTTCTGGCTCGATGCACTCAGGTACGAGATGTTGTACACGCGCGCGGTGCCGAGCCTCGACGTGCAGACGCCGGCCTGAGGCAGATCCGGTGTGTGCGTGCTGAAGGTCACGGTACCGAAGATCGTGATCGCCGAAGTGACCACCTGCTCGGCCGCGCGCAAGCCGAGATACCAGCCTTTATGGCTCGCGAGGTCGGTTTGCGAGGGATTGGCGCTGGTCAGGATCGGCAGCAGCGAGTCGAGGCACAGCACCGAGGAGCCGCAGGTGCTCGATTCCGTCGCGAGCCAGGTGCTGTCGCCCGGGTGATCCCGGAGCATGAAGAAGTAGTTGGACACGCTGGCGGCCGCGGCGTAGTAGAGCAGCGGTTTCTCTCGATCGCCGGATCCAAGCAGCACGATGTATTCGCCGCCGCCGTTGTCGAGGACGTCCGGCGCGAACATGAACTTGCGATTCTGCGAGCAGGTCGCGGTGGTGGCGCAGCCGAGCGAGGCGATCTTGGTGATCGTCCACTCTGCCGGCGCGCCCGCGCCGAAGGTGACTCGATAGACGTTGCCGCCCAGATCTGCGGTGTACGCATACTTGGCGAGGCCAGTCGTGGCGTCCGGCACGATGGTCGCGTCAGCAATCACGCTGCGATCCGTATCGAACGCCCGCACCACGCTGCCCGTATCGGCGTCGAGCACGTACACCTTGTTGCCCTTGGGCGAAGACGTGCAGGTTTGCGGATCGCTGTCCTCGCAGGTGTCATATCCGCCACCCAGGATGAGCAACGGCGAGGCGCCGGCATTGTAGCCGGCCGCCTTCAACGATTTCGCCGCGGACCAGGTCTGTCCGATGCCGCTGAAATCCGTATCGCAACCCGTATCGCTGACCGTGCCCGTCGCGGGGAAATTACTCGGGCACCCCTTGTGCCACTTGAGCGTGAAGCTGCCGGGATTGTTGTTCGGCACCTCGAATGCGTACAGCCCGCGGCCGCCGCGTCTCATGGTGGCGTAGATCCACGTGTTGGAGCTGCCTCGAAACGCAGTGATGGCGCCATCCATTGCGTAAGGTTTGGGCTCGGCGCCCGTAGCGGTTACGTTCGGGAAGTCGATCTGGATCGAGTTGTCGTGCAGGCGCTTGAACTGGCCGTAGAACTCGGGCGGCACAAACCCCCACAGCTCGTCACCGGGCGCGGTCGAACCGATGCTGTCAGTCTGGTTGCCGTTGACGGCGCGGAACACGCCGTCATTGCCGCCGTAGAACACCACGACCTTCGGCGCGGTGGCAGTGCCGAAATCGAGCGCGACGGGCCGCGAGTGCAGAACATCGCCGTGCACCGACGGGCGCACAATGGTCGTGGTGACCGAATCCTCGTTGTCCAGGTCCAGTCCGCGCGCCCAGTTGATCAGGCCGTCGCGCTCCGCGCTGGTCACTCCCAGGTCCGCTGCCGTGATGGCCGCGTTGCCTGTATCGAAATTGGTCAGCGTCGTACAGGCGCCGGCGGCGCACGTCTTGAGTGTGCGCGCGCTGGAACCGCGCAGCATGTAGCCCTGTGCGCCCTTTTCGACGATGTTGCCATCCGGAAAGTTGGAGATGCGATAGAGGTTGGCTGCCGAGCCGGTCGGCGGAATGCACTCGCCGCCAGGCCGGAAATTCCAGTAGGTATCCGGGGCGCTCGGGGTCCAGAAGCTACGCGCGCACTCGGTGATGAAGCCGGTAAGAGTGTTGATGGCGGCGCTCGCGTCAGCATCGACCAGGCGCAGCAGGCCGTTCACGTGGCCCAGCTGGTATTGCTTGAGATTGCCGCTCCAACGCGGATAGGCGCCCGCCGCCGGCCGGAACATGCCGATATACACCTGGTTCGAGAACGTGCCCTGAAGATTCGCGCTCACGGGCAGGCTGACCGATGCGAACACGCTGTTGACGGCCTGAATCTCCGATAGCGCCTTGTTCACAGCCGCGCTGATCTCATTGCCGGCGTTGGTGCTCGAATTCACGCCGATGTACTTTCCGCCACCCACGCCCTCCGACATGCTGTACAGCAGCTTGCTCCAACCGGGCCCCTGACCTGTGCTGGCGGGATCGACATCGATGGCGTAAGTCGTCACGCCGAGGCTGCTCTTCATGAAGCGCGCCCATTCGTCGCTGACGTTTGGTTGCGAGCCCGTGGGCGATACGGGGATCTGCGCAGCATCGCCGCCGGCGGCAGCGAGCATGGTGTTCGCCTGCGTGATGTACTGACTGCTGTCCTGCGGCGCGCCATTACTGATGTAGATGATGTAGTTCTTGCCGCACGATGTGCCTGTCTGCCAGTTGTAGCGGTTTGCGGTCTTCGAGCTCAGCGCGTTGTCCGGCAACGCATAGATCGCCCGCATGGCCGTCAGCGATGCCAGTGTCGTAGCAGCGTTGGACCAATCTGCTCCGGTGTTGCCCGTGTAGTCGGCCTTTGCCTTGTTGTTGCCTGCGTACGGCGCTCCGCCTGAGAAGTACCGGTACGCTTCGGCCATGACCAGGCTCGACGCTCCGCCGTTGCCCTTGTCCTTGCCGACATCGAGCGCGGCGATCATGTTGGAGTAAAGGGTCTTATTGGCCGGTGTCATCGGTCGCATGGCGGCGCGCACGTAGCCGCCGGAGACGTTGCTGTCGCTGCTGCTCGTCTCCGCAGCGAACATCACGCCGACGTTGAAGCGCGCCGTTCCATCAGCGTTGATCGGAAGGGCGAGAAAGGTCGCGGCCAGCGCCGCCTTCTCGTTGACGAACGCCTGCGTCCAGTTGGCCGTGTTGTCGATGATGAACAGCACGTTCGGCCGATCGCTCGCGCCGGGCTGGTTGCCGACAAACAAGTCGATGTCCTCGGCATGCACCGCGCAGTGCCCTATCGCCAGTGCGGCGATGACTGCGGCCTTGATGACGCGGGATTTCATAGCAACTCCCTGGACGAGTGCGACGTTATGGGCACGCGGCGTTGTACTGAGCCTGGGTCAGCAGCACGCGCACGCCCTGACGGACGTGAACCGCAGCGCCGCTGATGGGATCGGTCACGCGCGCGCTCAGATCCCAGACCGTCTGATAAAACGTGCTGCCGGCGACCGTGAACGATGACCCGAGCGTGACACTGCTCGGCGCAGCGCCGCTGATGACGATCTGGTTATCGCCGACGCAGGCGGGCGCATCGAAGTCGACCTGGTAATCCATCGTGCCGTCGTTGTTGAGGTCGACATCGATGGTCTGGGCGGCAGGCGCGCTGCTGAAGGGCGAGCTCAACACCTGCTCGGTAGCCTTGTTCGCTGCGGCGATCGCATCGTCGCGGAACTGCATGTTGCCGACCGACTGCAGATTCGTGGTGCTCATGGTGAAAGCGCTGGTCACCATCACGGTGATGAGCACGAGCATGATCAGCCCCACGATGAGCGCGGCGCCGCGTTGTGCATGCAGCGGAGCAACGGACCTCATGGCGTCTCCCTGCGTGCCGAGACGTTGATCAGGCGCACGCTCGTGGCAAACACGTGACGCCGGTAGTTGTCGTTCGCAGCCGCAATCGTGTTCGCGGCCGGGCAAGTCCCGTCCGCATCGTATTCGCCGAGGCAGTAGCTGCGATCGTCGACGTAACCGGGCGTCTTGTCGCGGCTGCGCGCGAGCACGTACAGCTTCACCGCGACGACGTCTGTCAGCTGCGCGCTGGTGCAGGGTGTCGCGGTCGTGCAGCGAACGAACTCGTCGGGCGCGCCATCTCCCCGATTCGTCGGAGAAGTCTTGGTATCGGGATCTGCCCAGGCGATGGCATCGGTGTAGTCCACCGGGGCGCCGCTGTCGCTGCGGTTGTCGATGCCGAGCTCGACCCTGAAGCCTTCGACGCCTGCGATCAACGCGACCGGCGCCTGCTGCGCCAGGGTACCGCCCACGAAGTCGAGTCGCGACCGCACGAGTGTCGGGATCGTCTCGCCGGGACGGTCAGGGTGGGGGAAGTCGTGAACGTAGTAGAGATCGGAGATCAACAGGCGCTTGTCGGCCAGCGTGCCGGCGGTGATCGGCAGCGTCGCCGGCGTGCCGGTGCCAACGCAGTCCCGGTTATGCAGTGGAAATGCGCCCGTGCCCAGCACGTATTCGAACGCATAGGTCGTAGTGGCGTCCGGAATCAACGCCCACGGCGAGCTCATCGTCGCGACCTTGGTGGCGCCGTTGTAAGCGATGATCGAATTGACCTGGCCGGCGCCGGTGCCGGCAACGGTGCGCAGCGTCAGACCCTTGTAGATATTGTTGACCGCGGAGGCACTGGCAGACAGCGTGAGCGTGTTGCTCATGGCGCCTTGCGCCATGCCGGCATTGTCATCCTCCGCTCTGCACAGCGACGACTGCAGGTAGAGGCGGCCGGCCGTGTCAGGCTCGCAGTTCGCGGTGCCCGGCACGCAGGTATCGGCATGACGGACGATCAGTACGTCCGTGCCGGCCTTCTGTGAAAGTGGCGCCAGGCACCCGGGCCCGGCCGGCAGCACATCGGCGGACTGCACGGGAATGCCCAGAAGATTGCTGCCGTATGCGATGTCCCAGGTGTTGTATGCCTGGCAGACATCCGGAATGGCGCTGGGTACATCCGCCGGATCGATCGTCGAGCTCAGGTTGTCGAACTCGGGCAGATAACCGCCCCAGTAGCCGGCGTGAACGAGCTCTTGCTGCAGCAACTGTGTGGTGAAGCGTCCGTTCTCGAGCAGGCCGTTCATCCGCTCCATTTCTCTATTCGACGATGAGGTGTTGACGAACATGCTGACCAGCGCCGTCAGGATCAGCAGCGACATGACCATCGAGATCATCAACTCGACCAATGTGAAGCCGCGCTGCTTCATAGGGACCTTCATGCCGATCAATTGAGCGTGCCGATACGGACGATGGTCGTGACCACCCGACGACAACGGTCGGCCGTACACTTCGACGCGGCGTCGTTATAGAGATTTTGTCCGCACGCAACGCTGGCCGGAGGCGCGGCGACCGGTGTGAGTCCCTGCCACGCGACAGTCACCATGTATTCGTTGTCTGGCAGAGCCTCGACACACCCGCGTCCACCCACGACCGCACCGACATCTCTGTTGGCAGCTGTGACTTCGGCCGCACCCTGCAGCGCGTTACACCACACCACCGCGTCGATCTCCGGCCGCGTGACCGGATCGGTCGGGCATGTCATGCCCGCGCCGACCGGCCCGACAGTGGAGACATAGTCGGCATAGTCCGCTGCCATGCCGCGATTGACGGCAATGCGGCTCGCCATGTCGTCCATCAGGAGCAGCGCCTGAGCACGTTGATAGGACTCCATTTCCGCGAGCTGCATGCGCGACTGCAGTCCGGCGAGGCCAAGCAGTCCGAATGAAACGATGACGATCGTCACGAGCACTTCGATGAGGCTCGTACCACGCTCGCAGCGGCAGTGCGCCGAAGCGTTCATTTCTGCCACTTCTCCGGCGGGCTCTTGTCGCCCGCGCTCGTCAGCGTCAGTGCTCCGTCCGCGGCCTGTCCGCCCGTGGCGGTGAAGGTGATCGCGAAAGAGGGAGACGCTCCGGTGCCCGGCACGACGTTCCACGAGTAGCTATCGCTCACGTCGGCCGGGACCACGTATCCATTCGCCTCCAGCGTTGCCTTGTCGGCATATGCGCGATTGGCCAGCAGGAACTGCTGCTCGTGGTTTGCAATATCCATCATCACCGCCTGCGCGGCGGTGCGCTTGCTGCGGATGACGTATTGCCGATAGCTGGGAACGGCGATGCCGAGAAGAATGCTGACGATCACGACGGTGATCATCAGCTCGACCAGGGTGAACCCGTGCTGGATCCTGCGGGACATGTGCGGTCCGTTTCTGCAGCCCGAATGGTGCTTTTGACAGATCTCACGCTAGAACAAGCCCTGCCGGGCGGCCAGCACCCACAGCACACTGTTTGTGTGCGGCGGATCACACTAGTCACAAGTGCAGTGAAGACCTGAATGCATGCGACCAGGCGTTCGCACGCGATTGGAACCCATCGCCGGGTTCGTTCGTGTTCGTTTT
>DASYRK010000041.1:0-12138 GCA_036004505.1 Steroidobacteraceae bacterium | reverse complement strand
CGCGAGCGTATTGGAGTGCTGACACCGCAGGTTCGACGCGTTCTTGTCGACCTTGTAGTTCAGCTGTTGCGCGATCGTCTCGATGCGCCGACGCGTTTCCTCGCTGACCATCGGGCTGCCGCGCAAGGCGCGCGAGACCGTCGGTTGCGAGACACCGGCCAGGTACGCGATATCAATTGAGGTGGTCTTGCCCTGCATCCTCAATTCCCCCATTCGACTCGTTGGCTCTGCGATACAGCGAGCGGCGTTATGATGCCACAGCCCCCCGCGACGCACAGCTCCGGCAAACCGCAGCAAACGACCATGGCAACTGTAAAACCCCGTATGCCCGCGATCTTCATCGGTCACGGCAATCCCATGAATGCGCTGGGAAACAACGAGTACGGCCAGGCGTGGGCGGCCATTGGCGCGCGCCTGCCGCGACCGCGCGCGGTGCTGTGCATTTCGGCGCACTGGTACGTCCCGCAGCTCGCCGTGACGGCGATGACACAGCCGCGGACGATCCATGACTTCGGCGGGTTTCCGCGCGAGTTGTTCGCCGTGCAGTACCCCGCTCCGGGCGACCCGGCGCTGGCGCGGGAGGTGCAGCGGTTGCTGGCGCCGCTCGACGTCGAGCTCGACGACCGCTGGGGGCTCGATCACGGGGCGTGGTCGGTGCTCTGCCACGTTTTTCCAAAAGCGGACGTACCTGTCTTACAGCTGAGCATCGATGAGACACGCGCGCCGCATTTTCATTACGAGATCGGACAGCGGTTGCGGCCACTGCGCGACGCCGGCGTGCTGATCGCCGGCAGCGGCGACATCGTGCACAACCTGCACGCGTACGCGTGGGGCAGACATCCGGTCGATCCTTACGATTGGGCGACGCGCTTCGAATCGCGAGTCCGCGATCTGGTCGAAGCGCGCGAGTACGCACCGCTGATCGACTACGCATCGCTCGGACAGGATGCGCTGCTCTCGGTGCCGACGCCGGAACACTATCTGCCGCTGCTGTACGTCCTCGGCGCGGCGCACGCAGATGACGCGATCTCGTTTCCAGTCGAAGGTATGGACGGCGGCTCGGTGTCGATGCTTGCCGTACAGTTCGGACAATAGAAGGAGAGCCTGATGATCGACCACAGCGGCGTCGCCGCCACGAACTACGACAAGAGCAAGCACTTCTATCTGCAGGCGCTCGCGCCGCTCGGCTACCAGATGATGATGGAGCTGCCGAAGGAAGTGACCGGCGGCCGTGGCGTCGCAGGCTTCGGCGTACCGCCGAAGCCGGACTTCTGGCTGGCGGAGAACGCGACGGCGAACTCACCGCCGCTGCACATCGCGTTCCGCGCGGACTCACGCGCGATCGTGGATGCGTTCTATAAGGCTGCGATGGCCGCTGGCGGTCGCGACAACGGGCCGCCGGGTCTGCGGCCGCACTATCACGAGAAGTATTACGGCGCGTTCGTGCTGGATCCGGACGGGCACAACATCGAGGCGTGCTGCCACGTGTAACTAGCCTACGGCAGAGCCGCGCGTTCCGCGGCGTCGGGATCGTTCTTCACCTCGCAGCGCGTGTCGAAGATCATCGTCGGCAGCGTCTGCGCGGACACGGCGGGCCAGCGCGGCAATCCCGCGTGATTCGGATTGCCGGTGCGCGCGAACTGGATCCACGCCTGGCTGACTTTCGCAGCCAGGTCGCGCGCTTCCGGCGTGCCGCCGGTTGAGTTCGCGCAACGATCGATGTTGTCGAAGGCGAATGCGAGCTCGGCGCAGTGATACGCGAGCGGAATGCCGTCGAGCACTGGCGTCTTCCAGGCAAACCAATAGAGATATGCGGGCGCGTTCGTCGCCTGCAGCTGCGCTTGACGGACGGCTGACATCCTGAAGATCGTCGTTGCGCTGATGATGGCCGCGAGCTCGAACGGCAACGCGCCGGGATGACCGCTCTTGAACGCCGCGACGATCTTGCCGGCGGCATCTCCATAGGTCTTCGCAACTTCCGTAGTGAGCCATTCCTCGGTCAGGCTGCGCGGATCCGGCATCATCGACGCCGGCGAGAACTCGTGCAGCGTCGTGCCGATCAGCATCGGCACCTTCGCAGCGAGCGCCGGCGCCTGCGGATCGAACGGGTGCGACGCGACGACCGAACCATCGACCCACGGCTGCCAGCCGAGGCGTTCGTGAGTCGGCGCCCGCGGCCGAGTGGAGACCAGCCGGTTCTTCGCCACCGTCGCGATCTCGACCAGCCGGGCTGCAGGAAGCTGCGTCAGCTGCTCTTTGCCGACGCCCTGGGCCTGCAGCTCCTTCAGGACTTCGGCCGCTTGAGCCGCCGAGGCTTCCGCACTCGCCAGATGCAGCAGCGAGCCGCTCTGCACGATCGCTTTGTGAAACAGGCCTTGCGCCGACGGCATCGCCATCAGCGTGCTGACCTTGCCACCGCCGCCGGATTGGCCGAACACAGTCACGTTCGCCGGATCGCCGCCGAAGCGAGCGACGTTGTCGCGCACCCACTGCAGCGCTGCGACGATGTCGAGCATGCCGACGTTGATCGAGCGCGCGTACTTCTCGCCGCCGACGGCAGCCATGTTCAGGTAGCCGAAGACGTTGAGCCGGTGATTGATGCTGACGACGACGACGTCGCCGCGACGGCTCAGATTCTCGCCGTCGTACGACGGCAGCTCCTGCGACGATCCCGCTTCGTAGCCACCGCCGTGCAGCCACACCATCACCGGCCGCTTGCCACGTTCCTCGGCGGCCGGCGTCCACACGTTGAGACGCAGACAATCCTCGCCCGGGAAACCGTCATCCCAGTCGTAGAGGAATGCGGCGCGGTCGGAAAGCCACCCTGCACGCACCGGCTGTGGGCACACCGGGCCGTAGCTCATCGTCGCGCGCACCTGCGTCCAGGGCGTCGGCGGTGCCGGCGGCAGGAAGCGCGCTTCGCCCGCCGTCGAGGCGCCGTACGGAATGCCTTTGAACGTGACGATGCCGTTACGCACGCACCCGCGAACTTTGCCGGCCGAGGTTTCGACGATGGCGCTGGCGGGCGTCTCGATGACGGACTTTCCCACGCTCCCGCGGACTGCGGCGAGGGTCACACCCGGCGCGCCGAGCCCCAGGGCCGCGGCGATGCCGATGAATTCGCGTCGTGACGTATCGCTCATGATTCCCCCGTCTGCGTGTTTCCTGCATAGAATGCACAAATGATCGCCGCACTAGAAGCATGAGCGTGCCGTCGTCCAAATGCATGCGACTGCATCGTCCGGGCGCGCAGCTCGTCGCTGAGACGCGGGCTCTGCCGGTACCGCAGCCCGGTCAGCTGCTTCTGCGCGTGCAGGCATGCGGCGTGTGTCGGACCGATCTGCACGTCGTGGACGGCGATCTGCCATTTCCCGGCTCGCCGCTCGTGCCAGGGCACGAGATCGTCGGTGAAGTCGTGGCGCAAGGCGACGGTGTCAGCGTGCCGCCCGGCACGCGACTCGGCGTGCCGTGGCTCGGCTGGACGTGCGGCGAATGCGAATTCTGCCTGCGTGGCGAGGAGAATCTGTGCGACCGCGCGCGGTTCACCGGCTACAGCCTCGATGGCGGCTACGCCGAACACGTCGTCGCGGACGCGCGCTATTGTTTCGAGCTGCCTCCTGGGATCGACGATGCACACGCGGCGCCGCTGTTGTGCGCAGGGCTGATCGGTTATCGCTCGTGGCGCTTTGCTCGGGACGCGCAACGGCTTGGCATCTACGGCTTCGGCGCTGCCGCACACATCGTTGCGCAGGTCGCACGCTGGCATGGGCAGGAGGTCTACGCCTTCACGCGTCCCGGCGATACCAGCGCGCAGCAGTTCGCGTTGCAGCTCGGCGCTTCCTGGGCTGGCAACAGCGATCAGGCGCCGCCAGTGACGCTCGACGCGGCAATCATCTTCGCATCCGTCGGTCCGCTCGTGCCGATGGCGCTGCGCGCGTTGCGCAAGGGCGGCACGCTGGTCTGCGGCGGCATTCATATGAGCGAGATCCCGGCGATGCCGTACTCGCTGCTGTGGGGCGAGCGGACGATTCGCTCCGTCGCGAACCTCACCCGTCGCGACGGCGTGGAGTTCCTCGCGCTCGCCGGTCGCATCCCGGTCGAGACACACGTCGAGACGTTCGCTCTCGCGGATGCGAACGACGCGCTCGCGCGCTTGCGCAGCGGCGCGCTGACCGGTGCGGCCGTGCTACTGCCCTGAATTGAGCGACCGGGTGATGACGACGACGTGCTGCGCATAGTCATGGGTCGCGTGAAAGCCGAGACTCTTCGCCAGTTCGATCATCGCCAGGTTGTCGGGCAGCACGATTCCTTCCAGGCATCGAATCCCGCGCCAGCGCGCGAAGCGCGTGAGCTCGGCGACTAGCAACCGCGCGATGCCGCGACGCTGCCACTGATCGGTCACCGTAATGCCCAGCTCCACGCAGTTGCGCCGATCCGTTTCGCCGTAGCGCGCGATGCCGATAAACTGCTCGCGACCTTCGTGCTCGATCGTCGCGACGAATGCCATGCGCCGGTCGTAGTCGATGTCCATCAACTGATCGAGCAGGTGCGGCGGCAGGAACTTCAGCGGCGTCATCAACCGGTAGTAGCGCGTGCGCTCGGACAGCGAGTTGATGAACTCGATCTCGCGCTCCCGGTCGTCGGGCCGCAGCGGCCGGATGCACAGCTGCGCGCCGTCGCGCGTGCTGGGCTGAGACGTCCAGCTCGCCAGGAGCTCGGCCGGCACCGGATCCACCACGAGAGCCTCGACTGCCGCAACAGCGGCTCGCGAGATCATCTTACAGCGGCTGCGGTGCCGGGCGCTGCGGGGGAACCACCGTGGCGTCCGGACGCGACGGCAGCTCGGTGCGCTCGAACGTCTGCAACATGCCATCGCGCAGAATCGCAAACCGGTCAACGTGCTCGAGCTCCGCAGTGCGCTGGCCGACGATCACGACCGTCGTCCCCCGCTCCTTCAGCGCTGCCAGCGTTTTGACGAGCGCCAGCTGGCCGTCGGCGTCGAGATCTGCGCTCGGTTCGTCGAGCACGAGCAGATGCGGATTCGCGTAGAGCGCCCGTGCGAGTGCGATGCGCCGGCGCTGTCCTGCGCAGAGGCACGCTCCGCCTTCGCATACCTCCGTGTGATAGCTCTCAGGCAACCTGACGATCATCTCGTGCGCGTGCGCCAGCCGGGCAGCCTGCACGACGCGAGTGGAATCGAGCGGGCCCATGCATGCGATGTTGTCGGCGATCGTGCCGGGGAACAGGCGAATCTCCTGCGACACGTAGCCGACACTGTCGTCGCGGCTGACCCGGCCGCCCTGCGGCCGCAGTGCGCCGGCGATCAAACGGGCCAGCGTCGTCTTGCCGCTGCCGCTCGGCCCGGCGATCAGAATGCTCTCGCCCGCCGCCAACGACAGGCTGACGTTCCGGATGGATGCGCGCCGAGCTGCCGACGGCGCGAAGCTGACCCGATCCAGCTCGACACCACCTGCGGGTGCGCTTGATCGCTTTACGACGATTGAAGACGTGCGTCGGTTCAGCCGCCGCCACGCGCCGCGCGCCGCGATGATCGCCCGGTAGTTGCCGATCACTTGTTCGAACGAATGCAGCACCCTGCCGAGCACCAGCGCCGCAGCCAACAGCACCGCAACGCTGAGGCGCGACTCCGTTACGAGCCATACTCCGAGCGCGAGCATGCCGATCTGCAGCGCGACACTGCCCGCTCGTGCAATCGCGCCGACCCGCGCAGCTACGCGCTCCGCATGCTGGCGACGCAACATGAACGGCTCGTGCCGCGCACGCCAGGCATCGATTGCCGCGTGCGACATGCTCATCGCGACGAGCGTCTCGCTTCCGCGCACCAGCTCTGCGGCCTCGTCGTTTGCGGCGCGCGCCGCATGCGTCAGCGAATCATCGCGCTCGAAACCCCGGCGGCGCGCGGCAATCGCCAGGTACGGCACAACCCACGGCGCATCGAGCAGCGCGAGCATGCCCGGGCCGCCGATGAAGGAACGCAGCAGTGCGATGTCGCGCAGCGCGTCGAATGAATTCGCAATTCCGGCGGGGATCAACTCGCGGTCGAACGCCGCGGCAGCCGCCCCAAGTGCGTTGCGGCGTGCGAGATCCGCCCCGTGCATCACGAGCATGACGAGCAAGGCGATGACGCCGCAGATCGCCGGCGACTGGCGGCTAAGCGGCAGAACGAAGATTGCGGGAACGAGGAGCGCGAGATGCATCACGCCGCTCGCGGCGCCCGCAGTTCGCACGAACGGCCGCAGCCGCTCCTCCAACAGGGCTCTCATGACCGGAGGATCGGAAACGGCCGTCGAAAGACGACGTCACTTCTGCGGCTTGCGGCACTCCGGAATCATCTTGCGCATGCGCCGGGCGAAGCTGCGCAGGCAGACTTCGTTCTCGCTGAGAGGACCGACGGTGTAGGAGCTGGAAGCCATGCCCGCCTGTACACGCTCGATCAGCGCCTTGTCCTCGATGTTGACCTGGCGGTTGATGCGCCAGTTGAGGTAGCGCGCCGCGCGCATCTCGCGCCGGCTGTCGGGATGCACGTAAGCGATCTCGCGAATCACGGTCTGCGTCGGCGAGACCGGGATGAACTGCATGAAATCGATCTGGTCCGGATAAATGTCGAACGCGACGTTCGGCCACAGCTTGAAATAGGTCCACAGGCGCTGGCGCTCGGGCGGCAGGTAATCGACCTGCGGCAGCACGCGCTGATAGAGGCCCTCGGACCAGTTGCTGCTGACCTGCTCCTGGATCACGCCAGACATCTTGTCGATCCAATCCTGCGCTTCGATCGCGTAGCTGCGCCCGAACAGCCGCGTCAATCCCGGGTGCGCGACCGGAATGTGCATGCCGTCGGAATAATTGTCCGCGACGTTCTTCCAGTTCACATCGCGCGGCCGCAGCGTCACGCGACCCTGCGGCACCAGCTCCTCCATCCGGTACGCGGCCAGCTCGTTCGCGTACGGCGCCGCCATCTCGCGCACGCTCGGCAGCCCCGACTCGAAGCGCACGAAGACGAAGCCCATGTAGATTTCCTGCTCGAGCTCGACCAGCCCGCGGCTGCTCATGTCGAGATTGTTGAACGAGGTCCGCTGCGGCACCCCGATCAGCTTGCCTTCGAGCGAGTAGCTCCAGTGGTGATACGGGCACGCGATCATGTTGCCGCAGTTGCCCTTCTGGCCGTCGAGCAGGCGCGAGGCGCGATGCCGGCAGACGTTGTGGAAACTGCGCAGCCGGTTGTCCTTGCCGCGCACGGTGACGACCGATTCGTTGAACAGGTCGAAGCGGTGGTAATCGCCGACCTGCGGAATGTCGTTGCTGTGGCAGACCAGCTGCCAGCTGGTGCGGAAGATCGAGCGCTTCTCGAGCTCGAAGAAATCGGGGTCGTGGTAGATCCAGCCCGGCAGGCCGAAATCGTCCTCGTTCGAGTGGGCCGGCAGGGCCGGCTGAATGGCAGCGCTCACGATCATTGCCCCCGGATCTGCAGTCGCCGCCCAAGAATCGCCGCCGGCGCTGCGATTGTCCAGCCGGGCGATTCCCTCAGGCCGGCGCCGGCTGCGCGCCCCGGGGCTCGGGGCCTTTGCTGGCGGCCCAGGCGATCGTCAGGCCGATGAAGAACATGTGCACGAGGATGCCGGTCGCGAACGACAGCGGGACGAAGTGCCATTTGTTCGGCGTGGCCGACACCTGCATGACGACCAGGTTCATGACCCAGTAGACCAGGAAGCCATAGACCGGACCCCAGATGACAGGCTTCTCCACCAGGAATGTCAGCCGGCGGCTGATCCCGAAAAAAATCGCGGCGATGATGAGCATCATCAGGTAGTGCAACAGCAGGCCGAGCCCCGCCGTCGTCGCGCCGCCCTGGAACGAGGCCTGACCCAGCAGGCCGCTCGCGACGAACTGCAACAGAGTCGTCGGCGGGGTGCCGCGCCACGCCGAGTAGCCGATGGCATAGAGGATGTCGAGCGTGCCGGCGATCAGACCGCCGATCAGAATTGCCATCCCGGCTGAATAGCGGCGCATTGTTGTTGTTCCCCTGTCAACGGTAGGGGGCCGACGATAGCGTAGAATCGGGCCATGCGCGACAGCCTGGCCGACAATGACTCTCGCCAAGATCGCCAAGAAAGAAAAGAATTTCTGACGATCAGAATTTTCCTATTATCTTCTTATCTTCCTTGGCGGTCTTGGCGATCTTGGCGAGAGATCTTCTTCTTCCTTAATCCACGATGAACAAACGCGCGCCGCGTTCGGTAAATGAGCGGTGCGGTTCGGCGTTGTCGGCGACCTGGTAACTCATCCCGGGCTTGAGCACGAACAGACGGCCGTCCTCCAGCTCCGTGCGCAGCTCGCCTTCGATGCAGAACAGAATGTGCCCCTTGCTGCACCAGTGATTCGCGACGTAACCCGGCGAGTACTCGACCATGCGCACGCGGATATTGCCAAATTGACGCGTGCGCCACTGCGCGACGCCCACGTCGCCGGGATGTTGCGTCGGTTCGAGAGTGGACCAGTCGGTGGTGCCGAAAGGAATGTCGGTCATCTGCATGGAAGACTCCGCCCGGGCTGCGCAGGAAGTATGACCAAACGTGCTCTGCAAAGCACGATGCGATTCTTTTCCTGCAACAGCCGTGACCGGTCGAGGGCGCGAATTGCGATTGCGCTAAGTAGATGCTGTTACGTACGTTGCCCGACTTCGCTGCTACTCCCGTCGAGATGCGGCCTTCATTCAACTCGAGATGGGGCCGTGAGAACTGCATCATCTGGGGACGCGCGAAGCGCGCGCGCTTCGGCCCGTGCGCACACGGCCTTTCGATCCGCGCCGTCTGGGGCGGCGAGGAGCGCTGCCAGTTCGACGGCCGCACCGTCGCCGTCGATGACGACAGTTTCCTGATCCTGAACAACGGCCGCGTGTGCACGACGCAGATCGAATCCGCGCACAGCGTGGAGTCGTTCGCGATCTACTTCGGGCCGGCGCTGGTCGAGCGCGCGTACGGCGCCATGACGCTGTCGATCGAGAAGGCATTGGAGCGCGGCGACACGATCGTCGAGCGATCCGCGGAGTTCGTGGAATGCCTGCAGCCGCACGACAAGCTCGTGAGCCCCGTGCTGCGTTTCATCCGACTGCACGTGTTGCGCGGGGTCGACGACGAAACGTGGTATGACGAGCAGCTGCATTTTCTGCTCGAGCGCATGCTCGCCCACCGCGACGGCTTGTTGGAGCAGATCGATGCGCTGCAGCTGATGCGCGCCACCACGCGGCGCGAGATCCATCGCCGCATCAGCCGGGCCACCGACTACCTGCATTCGAACTACCGCGAGCAGATCGATCTGGACACGCTCGGCAAGGCCGCGTGCCTGTCGAAGTATCACTTCCTGCGGTTGTTCACCCTCGTCCACGGCATCACGCCGCATCAATACCTGCTGCGCAAGCGCGCCAGAGTCGCGCTGCGGCTGCTGCAGACCACTCCCCTCGACGTCAGCGAGATCGCCTCGACCGTGGGATTCGTGCAGCGTCACGCGCTGCTGCGTCACATGCGCCGCTGGACCGGTCTCTCCCCGCGCGAAATCCGCAGAGCCGAATCCGTCGTCGCGCCAGGCTGCTGACGAAGCAGACTGCTGAAGAACAAGACGGCTGAAAAAAAGCGGCGGCTTCGGTCGAAGCCGCCGCAACTTCCCTTCTCAGGGAGCTATCAGAACTGCACCTGGCCGCGCATGAAGATCCAGCGGCCCAGACCGTCGTAGGTCTGCGGGAACGTGTTGCCGTTGCCCGTATTGCCCACGGCCGACGTGATCGGCGGATCCTTGTCCAGCACGTTGTTGACACCCAGGAGCACCGACGCCTTCTCGGTCACCGCCCAGTTCGCCGCGAGGTCGAAGAAGCTGCGCGCGCCGAGCTTGTAGTCGATGTTGGCCTGCTGCGAGGTGGCGACGTTCGTCACCGCACCGTAGTAACGCCAGGTGAGCGACAGGTCGACGTTCCACGGCGTCTCCCAGCCCATGCGGAAGTGATGCCGCCAATCCGGGCTCGGCACGCCGCACAGTGCGCCGGAATACTTGTTCTTGCATTCCGTCGGCGCAACGCCGTTGATGCCGGACACGTAGGTCAGCTCATCCAGGTACGTGCCGACCAGGTTGAAGCTCAACTCACCCAGACCGCCCAGCTCGAGGCCGGTGTAGCCCAGGCTCAGGTCCACACCCTTCGTCGAGAGCGAACCGATGTTGGTGTTGAGGTCGACCACCTGACCCGTGCCTTGCCATAGCGAGCCGTTGCCCGGATTGCGATGGATGCGAGCGCACGAGCCTGGGTCGTTCGAGAAATAGCAGGCCTGCAGCGAGGTGTCGGGTCCGACCGTCGAGATCGTGTCATCGATGGAGATGTCGAAGTAGTCGATCGACATCGCCAGATGCGGCAGGAACCGCGGCTGGATGATCACGCCGTAGGTGTACGTGTCCGACGTTTCGGGCTTCAGGTTCGGATCGCCGCCCGCCAGCAGGTTGAACTGGCCGGCCGGGCTGTCCAGACGCGAGCGTCGGGCCGGGTCGTCGAACACCGCAGCAGGTACACCGCTCGCGATACACGCATCGCGCGAGGCTTCGCCCGCAGTGCCGATCAGGGCCGTGCCGCACGGATCGCCCGGCAGATCGAACAGGCCGGCGCCCTGTGAGGTGAACAGTTCGACGACGTTCGCCGCACGAACTGCGCGCTGATAGCTGGCGCGGAACCGCACGTCCTGCACCGGCGCCCAATCAGCACCGATCTTGTAAGTGTCGGTGGTGATCGGGTCGTAGTCGGAGTTGCGATAGGCCAGCTCCAGCCCGAGCTGATCGGCGAACGGCGCATCCTGCACCAGCGGCACGCGCAACTCGGTGAACAGGTCGAGCACCTTCGTCGAGCCCGACAGACCGATGGTCGGACCGCCGGCGCCCGACAGCAGGAACTGCGAGGTCGGATCGTCGGTCACGTTCTTCAGGCGGTCGATGCGCTTCTCGGCGCCGAACGCCACCTTGATACTCTCCTGCGCGAACGGGCTCTTGATGCCGTAGGCGCCCAGATCGCCCGTCATCGATGCCGAGTAGATCTCCTGCTCGATCTTGCCCTGCTGCAGACCGGGCACCTGCAGGTAGTTCAGAGCTTCGGGCGTGACGCCGCCGTTCGAGAACGGGTTGTACGGCCGGCAGCTCGGATCGCTGCCGTCGAGGACCGAGCGGCACACCGGCGCGCCGGTGGTCGGATCGGTGACGACGTCCAGCGAACGCGCCAGGCGCGTCTTGTGGAAGAAGTTGAGGGCCGACTGGTCGGCAACGACTGCCGAGTACTGCACCGAGGTGTCGTAGTCCCAGTTCTCGGAGATCTGGCCGCGAACGCCGAGCAGTGCACGGAACGAGGTGTTCTCGAACCGCGATTGGCGGCCGCCGCCTTCCACGTTACGCCGTCCGAGGTACAGCGGAACGCTGTCACCGTTCGCAATTTTCGTGGCGTCGCAGCCGATCGTCGCGAGCTGCTGACCGGACAGCAGCGGGTTGTCGCAGTTGATGGACTTGGTGTCGAAGAACGCGCCGCCCGGAGCGACCTGGGCGACCGACTCGTAGTCCGAGAACATCAACTGCGTGTAGACATCGGCAATCTCGGCCAGCTCGTAGTGACCCATCGCGCCGAGCACGTAGCGCCTATCCGGACGCTGGTAGAAGTTGGTCGGACCGAAGTTGTACTGGTCGGTGGACTGATTGAACGGACGGAACGTGTTGCCCGTGGTCGAGTCGATCGTCAGCTTCTGGCCGCCGCCGTAGAAGTAGGCCGGCGCAGCCGTGTTCGAGCCGCCGCAGGCGAAGGATGTCGTCGGATTTGCGGACAGCGAGCACGCGGAGTAGTCGCGGTCTCTCTGCAGCACCTGCTTGTTGTCGCGCACGCCGGCGTACGCGGTGATGTTGCCGCGGCCGTCTTCGGTGCTCACGCCCATCGTGACGTTGAACTCGCGCGCTTCACCGTCGGTCACGTTGTCATCGGGCAGCTGGAACTGGCCCGGGTTGGTCTCAGCGCGTCCGGAGATGACGTCGCGCAGCTTCGTGGCGCCAGGGCCGCCGTAATCGTTGTTGTGCTGGTAGAGGCCGTACATCGCATCGACCTGCACGCCC
>DASYRK010000040.1:0-27345 GCA_036004505.1 Steroidobacteraceae bacterium | reverse complement strand
ATTCCCCCAACCCCAAGAATTCTTGAGAACTCAATCCGCAAAGAAACCTGCAAGATCCTCAGCGCCGAGATCCGGTCTTGGGTGAGCATGCGCTTGCTGCTTCCGCTCTCGGCCAGACGCGGACATTAGTCTGGCGAAACTTCGCTTCGCTGGGCGCGCGTCGCCCCCGTGCGCTAGCATCGAGTTCCCCAAGTTACATGCAGTTTGCGCTCCGAGCCAACGATGCCCGAAGAAGATTTCTATCGGCGGGGAGTGACGGGCATCGCTTGACAGTTTCGACGAACCGGATCGCCTTACGCCCCTGCCCGTTCGGGTGCCTTGTCGAGCTCGCCCACGGCGGTTGCAGGTCTTTGGACGGGGAAACCCGGAAGCAAATTCTTTTGCTCGAGTAGGCTGATCAACTCCTCCAAGCATTGCCGAATCTTGGGGAGTGTATGGATGTACTTGGGATCTTTGTTGCCAACAAACCATATGTACATATGAAGCTGATCGAAGAACTTTCGGAAGTCGCTGTCGTTCGCGTATTGCGCGCAGAATTTTGAGAATGTTAGCGCCGACGCCCCTGATTCGCTCTCGGTGATGAGCCTTTCTCCAACCGCATCGAAGTAGTAATACCAGAGGCAAGTGTCCGTGCTGAATGCGACCTTCAGCTGCTGGGCCTTCTCGTACAGCTCTCTCAGAAATCGCTGATTCTCGGCATACAAGGAGAACAGAAGCGCGTTCTGATATATGCGTAGCCAGGCGGAGACCGTTGCAATCTTGTGTGCAGTGATGGTGGCGTAATAGCCGTCCTTCGTGAACCATGCGGGATTGCCGTGAAAGTCCCGATCAGGAATCTTTTTCATCGCATCTCCGATGCGAGAGTCCTCTGCCTTCAGGCGCTCGGACGCGTTCTCCAGATGGACCTTCAGCTCTTTGCAGGCGAAGTAGAGTGCTGTGGCGTACTTGCTCTTGCTTCTGCGCGCCTCATAGCGCGGTTCAATGATGAATTTCTGGACTCCGAGAAAGGACAGCAGCGGAAGTGCGATCGTGACGATGAGAGTGCTGAGGATTGTCAGAATTGAAGAAGCGGTACTGAACACGTGACAGGCTCCTTCCGCACACTGTGCGGAGATCTGGAGGTGCACGATTCGCTGGCTTTGGCGCTATCGACGTCGCCACTTCCTTGAGCTGCGCTATCGGTTTTGCAGGCTATTCCTGATGCGACACGCCGTCCACGCCAGTTGTGACCGGGTCGGAGCACGGTACGGGTTTCAATCAGCCTCATCGACAATCGCGTTCCAGACTAGGACTCGGACCCGATCAATGTTGCAATCCAACAGATGCCAGCGCGTCGGCGAACGTCCGGCCTTCCGTTCCGCTCTTAGTCCGCATAATTCCTCGGGACGAAGTTCAGGTCTCTAAGCTGTTTGCGCACCCACCTCGGCTTTGATGTGGGGTGCGCCGGGCAGGAGGACCATCGCCCTTGACGGAAGCGTGTTTATCCAAGGATTCGTTGACGGCGCTGGCCAAGTCAACGTCGTCGCCTTTGCTGTCTTTGCCCCAGGGTTGGATACATGCCGTTCTGCCAGCCGCTCTGCCAAGCATGTGATGCTGAGAGTTTTTCGACAAGCGTAGTAATCGGATCGCTGTTCGCGGCTGCCTGCTCCGCGGCTGCGCTGCGATCCGGAAGCAATGCGCATCCGACCAACAACAGAATAATGCTGAAGACGCTCGAGAGTCGCATGATGCTGACTAACTCGACGGTGGTGGCGGGGGCTGTTGCTCGACGCGCTCAAGTTCAGGATCGAGGCACGCCCAGGCAGGAGCGCTGCTGCACCAGATGTTCATTGTTGGGCGCACAGAAGAAGGGTCGTCCAACGTCCCCGCTCGCACAGCGGTGACTTGCGGCCTCGCGGATGAGTTTGCGAATAGAGGAGATCCGCACGTTGGACAAAAGCGCTGCCGTATTTCGTTACCACTGTCTGCCGTCCTCGCAAACTCGCTCAACTGCCCCGAAATCTCGATCGCCGCCGTGGGTACGAGCAGGTTCACCAAGCCGTTGGCAGATATGTGCTGGCAGTCACGGCACCAGCAAACTCGGGTAGCTAGTGGCTCGGCGGAAAGGCGGAAGCGGACGGCGCCGCAAAGACAATGTCCGGTTCTTTCGGTCATCGGGTCCTTCTCCATCAGCCCCTGGCAAAAAACGGTCCGACCTTCGCCTCTAGCAGCCTCACCAAGGCTGGATCCATGTACTCGAACTCGTCCGGAATGTCGAGGCAGACGATGCGCTTGGACTTGAGCTGCGGCCGGAAGCGCTTCAGCAGCTTGTTGCGATGAGCGCGCTCCATCACGAAGATCACATCGGCCCACGCCAGCAGTTCCGGTGAGACCGGCACACCGGCAGACGGATCGGTGCCGGCCGATGCGACTTCGAAACCCGCGCGGTTCGAGAAGATCTGTTCCGCGGTCGGACTGCGCAGCTGGTTCTGGGTGCAGACGAAGAGGACGCGCTTCACTACGGCTTCACGCATCTCCGGTCGGCACGATGCCGGCCGTCTCGACCATGAGAATCACGGTCTTCTCCGGCGCGCGCGGCCGGTGCATCACGCCTTTCGGCACGACGAACGCCTGGCCGGGACGCAGATCGACGGTGCGATCTTCCATCTCGATGATGAAGCGGCCGCTGACGACATAGAAGAACTCGTCTTCTTCGTCGTGCTTGTGCCAGTGATACTCGCCCTGCACGGAGCCGAGGCGCACGACCGACTCGTTCACTTTGCACAGCGTCTGGTTGTACCAGGGGTGCTTGTTGGCGGCGACGATTGCGTTGACGTCGATCACTTCGCCAGCGGGGTGGAGGATGTTGAGGTGAGTGGAGTACTTGGTGCTGAAGTCCGTCGTCGTGGTCGCCATGTGGGGTCCTCCGGAAAGAGTCAGGCTAAAGCCTGACCCACACGATATTCAATGTCCATGTACACGTCCGGCCGTGTGTTGGATGACAGTTGGGCTAAGCTATCTGCCATGGCTGAATTCGATCGTCGAACGTTCCTGCAGACCTCGGCGCTGAGCGCCGGTGCGCTGGCGTGCTGGCCGCGCGTGATCCTTGCAGACGCGCCCGGGAGCAACATCGCACGGCCGTTCGAACTGTCGCAGGTCCGGCTGCGGCCCGGCGCGGCGCTCGACGCGATGAACGTCAACCGTCGGCATCTCCTGAACTACGACCCGGACCGGCTGCTGCACATGTTTCGTGTGACGGCTGGGTTGCCGAGCGCTGCCGAGCCGCTCGGTGGCTGGGAAGCGCCGAACAACGAGCTGCGCGGACATTTCGCCGGCCACTATCTCTCGGCGTGCGCCCTGCTCTTCGCACACGCAGACGACAAAGCAATGAAGGCGCGCGGCGACACGATCGTCGCCGAGCTCGCGAAGTGCCAGGCGAAGTTCGGCAACGGCTACGTCAGCGCATTCCCGGAAGAATTGTTCGACCGCCTGCGCGCGAATCAGCCTGCGTGGGCACCGTTCTACACGTTGCACAAGATCATGGCCGGTCTGCTCGACATGCACGTGCTCGCCGGTAACGCGCAGGCGCGAACGGTTCTCGAAGGCATGGCGACGTGGACAGCGCAGTGGGTCCGGCCGATCGACACCGCGCTGATGACGCGCATCCTCGAGCGCGAATACGGCGGCATGAACGAAGTGCTCTACAACTTCGCGGAGCTGACCGGCCAGGATCGTTGGCGCGAGCTGGCGCAGCGCTTCGATCGCAGTCGGATCTTCGAGCCGCTCGCGGCGGGCCGCGACGAGTTGCAGGGGCTGCACGTCAACACGACGATTCCGCAAGTTATCGGCGCGGCGCGCGGCTACGAGCTCACCG
The DNA here is from genome assembly GCA_036004505.1 of Steroidobacteraceae bacterium. Taxonomy (GTDB): domain Bacteria; phylum Pseudomonadota; class Gammaproteobacteria; order Steroidobacterales; family Steroidobacteraceae; genus Steroidobacter. Next base: position 23,492 of record DASYRK010000040.1, on the reverse strand, counting down.
GCGACAAGAACCTGCATGATTGTGCCGACTACTTTTGGCACACAGTTACCGAGCGCCGCTCGTACTGCACCGGCGGCACGAGCAACGGCGAGTCGTGGAACGCACCGCCCGGAAAGCTTGCCGGCGAGCTGTCGGGCTACACGCAGGAATGCTGTGTCACGTACAACATGCAGAAACTCACGCGCCACGTCTTCGGCTGGACCGCCGACGCACGCGCCGCCGACTATTACGAACGCGCGTATTACAACGGCATCCTCGGCGTGCAGCATCCGCGCGACGGCAGCAAGCTCTACTACGTCCCTCTGCAAAGCGGCTTCTGGAAGCTCTTCGGTACGTCGATGCACGATTTCTGGTGCTGCACCGGCAGCATGGCGGAAGCATTCTCGAAGCTCGGCGACAGCATCTATTTCAAGGACGACGAAGGTCTGTACGTGAACCTCTTCGTGGCTTCAGAAGTCACGTGGCAGGAAAAAGGGCTGCGTATCGTGCAAGACACGACGTTCCCCGACAGCGATCGCACGACTCTCACCGTCAAAGCGACTGCACCTCGCCGCGCGCAACTGCGCATTCGCGTGCCCTACTGGACCGCCGGCGGCTCCGCGACGCTGAACGGCGCGAAGCTCGAAAGCTTCGCGACGCCTGGCAGCTACTTCGTGCTCGATCGCACCTGGCGCGACGGCGATCGCGTCGAGGTCCACTTGCCGATGCGGCTGCATGCCGCGCCGATGCCGGACGATCCCACCATGCAAGCCGTGATGTATGGACCGCTCGTGCTCGCCGGCAAGCTCGGCGCCGCCGGACTCACTGCGGAAACTCTGCGCGCGGAACCAACCAAGCCGCGCACCGTGCCGGAGTACAAGTCCGAGCCGGTCGCGGCCCCGACCATTCGGGCGGCTTCGGCCGATCCTTCGACCTGGCTCAAACCGGCGGCCGGCCGTGCCCTGGAGTTTCGGACCGTCGGTCAGCCGAACGAGCTGACGCTCGTGCCGCTGAACCGGATCTTCGACGAGCGCTACGCCGTCTATTGGAAAGTTTCGGCGTGACGATGTAGGAACGCGGTCCGCCCGATCGTCATTGGGATATCAGCCACTCGAGCGGAGGTTCTCCCATGAGCGAACGAGACAGCGTCCCGAGCCCCCAGGTCGTCCCGGAAAGCGAATGGCAGAGCCAGCGTAACGGCCTGCTGCAGCAGGAGAAGGAGCTGACCCGCCAGATGGATCGCGTGAACGCCGCGCGCCGCCGCCTGCCGATGGTGAAGCTCGACAAGACCTACACGTTCGAAGGGCCGAGCGGCAAGGCCACGCTCCTGGATCTGTTCGAAGGCCGCCGCCAGCTGGTCATCTATCACTTCATGTTCGACCCGGCGTGGGAGAAGGGCTGCCCGGGCTGCACCGGCTACGTGAACGCGCTCGGCGACCTGTCGATGCTCGGCCAGCGCAACACCAGCTTCGCGCTCATCTCGCGCGCGCCGCTGGCGAAGCTCGAAGGCTACAGGAAGCTCAAGGGCTGGACGTGGCCGTGGTACTCGTCGTTCGGCAGCGACTTCAACCGCGATTTTCGCGCGACCAACGACAAGGGCGAAGCACACGGCATCAGCGTGTTTTTCAGCGTCGATGACGACATCTTCCACACGTACTCGACGTATCAGCGTGGCACCGAATCGCTGACGGACGCCTATGCGCTGCTCGATCGCACGCCGTACGGACGCCAGGAAGATTTCGAGGACTCGCCGCCGGGCTGGCCGCAGAAACCGACCTACGGCTAGGCCGTCCGCCGGCTCGCGGCCGGCGTTCGCCGAACGGGGCTTTTCAGGCGCCGCGCGAAGGAGGAGCCTGCCGCGTCCAGGAGGATTCGCTATGTACCTCGCGCTCAAGCTCCTGCACGTCGTCGCCGTCATCGTCTTTCTCGGCAACATCACGACCGGCCTGTTCTGGCATGCGCACGCCGCGCGCACGCGCGATCCGAAGTTGCTCGCGCATACGATGGACGGAATCATGCGCAGCGATCGCCTGTTCACGCTGCCCGGCGTGTTTGTGATCATCGCCGCCGGCGTCGGACTCGCTGTCTACGGACACTTTCCGTTGCTGCGAACCGGCTGGATCCTGTGGACGCTCGTGCTGTTCGCGATCTCGGGGATCGTATTCGGTGCGCGCGTCGCACCTTTGCAGCGCGAGCTCAAGACGATGGCCGAACGCGGGATGCAGGGCGCATTCGACTACGCGCGCTATCGCGCGCTCGCTTTGCGCTGGGAGGTGTGGGGCGCCGTCGCGCTGCTCACACCAGTCGCGGGCCTAGCCCTGATGGTCCTGAAGCCGCTCTGACCAGCGCCGCAGGATCAGCCACGCGACGATCGTGCCGACCGGCACGAGCACCAGGTTGTTCCACAACGGCACGAAGATCAGTAGCAGCCCCGAGGTCGAGCCCTGCGGGGCGATGAACACTTCGACGTGAACGAGCAGGTCCACTGCCAGGGCCAGCGCACCGCCGGCGATGGGTGCCGCGCGCAGCGTGCCGACCGAAGAGATGAGCGCGCACAGGGCGTACGGCGTCAGTCCCCAGATGAAGAACGCCACACCGGCGCTGGTGGGACCCTTGGCGAAGCACTCGATCCCGTGCAGGACGGCGCCCAGCGCGACGATTGCACTGACGCCAGGGTGCGGCCATTTGATTGCAAGTGGCTTCTGCGTGACCAGGAGGACACCGGCGCCCATCAGCACCAGCACGATCCCGACCAGCGAGAGCAATCCGGAAGCGGCGCCGAGGAGTCCGTACAGAGTCGCCATGAACAGCAGGCCGCCGACGATCAGTGCCGCGATCGCGACATACCGTCGAATCACTACGGGCGACCCCAGGCGATTTCCTTGATGCGCAACTCGCCGGACTCGCGAGTCACGACCACCGCGATCGCCTCGCGACGAACTCGGCGCCCTTCTGCTCCCACTGCGTCTGCGGCTGCTGGCCCTGCCCGTACCAGCGCTCGTGCGATCCGACTCTTCCGCACCCGGACAGCAGTCCTATGCAAGCAAGCGCGACGATCGGCAGCGACGATGCACCCTGCGGCATGCGCCGAAGAATAGCAGCCCGAGCAGCATCAAAGCATTCAGGCCGCGGGCGCGCCCAGGGTCAGCCAAACCGGCTTCACCCTTCCCGCTTCATCCGCTCGCGCCGCGCGAGCTCTTCGGCCGACGGCTGGTCGTGCGCAAACGAGCCGACCTTGACCTCGCCCGCGCGCTCGTAGGTGCTGATCGTCACGCCCGAAGGCGAAGCCTTCGAGTCGACCAGCTTGAGCGTCGCCGGCATCGTGCCCGCGCCGAACAGGCGCTTGCCCTTGCCGAGCACCACGGGATAGACGAGCAATGTGAAGCGATCGATCAGATCGTGCTTCAGCAAGGTCTGGATCAGGTCGCTGCTGCCCTGGGTCATGAGTGTCGGACCGTCCTCGCGCTTCAGGCGTGCGACGTCCTTCGGCACGTCGTGAATCGCGATCGAGTTCTTCCAGGTCAGCGGCGCCTCAGAGGTGGTCGCGACGTACTTGCGCACGTTGTTCAGCGCGTCCGCGAACGGATCGTCCTTCGCGTGCGGCCAGTGCGCGTTGAAGATCTCGTACGTCTTGCGGCCGAGCAGCAGCTCGTACGGGACGTTGAAGATGCCGCCCATCACCTGCCCGATGGCATCGTCCCAGTACGGGGCGGTCCAGCCGCCGAACTTGAAGCCGCCCGTCGGATCTTCCTCGGGACCGCCGGGCGCCTGCATCACGCCGTCGAGACTGACGAACGCCGTAGCCAATACCTTTCTCATGTGCCTGCTCCTGAAGTGAAGTATTCGATCTGTCCCAAGGACGGTCGGGCGCTGCGTGTTCCGACAGCAAACTGGCATATCGACATGTCCGGCAGATTGGCACGGAGTCAGCAGATTGTTATGGATCTGTTACGTGCCGTCTCTGACGCGCGACATCCCGTCGATTAGACAACGCATTGCTGCCGCAGAAGAACGAGTGAGTTTCGCCGCAGCCGGTTTCTCGACTGCCGCGCGGTGAATAAGGTACGCCCCATTGCCTCAAGTTCCGACCTTCGCCGGGGAGTCGAGTTTCAAATGTTGAATCGCAAGACTGGATCGATCGTTCTCGTGGTTGCAGTGATTGCTACGGGCAGCGCGCTCGCGGCCTGGAAACATTCCGCGCTCGAGAATGCGAATGCGGCCGCGGCCCATCAGCCCGAGCCCGTGGAAGCCGTGCAAGCGGCCGTGGCGAAGGAGCGCGAATACAGACCGGTTACGACGGCGATCGGCACTGTCGTCGCGACACGTTCGATCAGCGTCCGCAATGAACTGCCGGGCACGGTGCGTAGGGTTGCGCTCGAGCCGGGACAGATCGTCGAGGAAGGCACCGTCCTCGTCGCGCTCGATGTTGCCGTCGAACAGGCCGAGTTGAAGGCGCTGGAAGCCCAGGCCGAGCTCGCGCAGACGCAATACGCCCGCGTGATGAAGCTCAGCGAGCAGCGCGCCGTGTCTGCGGAAGAAGTGGACAGCACGCGGGCCGCTCGCGATGTGGCGCTGGCACAGATCGCACGCACCCAGGCGACGATCGATCGCAAGACGATCCGTGCGCCGTTCCGCGCGCTCGTCGGCATCTCCGACATGCATCCCGGACAGTATTTGAGCGAAGGCACGTACCTGACCAGCCTGCAAGGCATCGACAAGTCGGCGTACGTCGATTTCGCCGTGGCCCAGCAGGTTGCCAGCGGCCTGCGCGCCGGCGACAAGATCCAGGTTCTGACCGCACGCCCCGAACCCGTCATCGCGACGATCATGGCGACCGATGCGCGAGTCGATCCATCGACGCGCAACGCCTTCGTGCGGGCGACGATTGCAGACGCGAAACTTGCGCCGCCACCGGGTGCGTCGGTCCGCGTCCAGGTGCCGGCCGGCGTGGCACGGCTCGTCGTGGCGGTTCCCGCCAGCGCGCTGCGCAAGGGTCCGGGCGGCGACTTCGTATTCGTCGTCGCGCAAGACAAGGACAGCAAGGCGCGAGCACAGCAGCGTCCGGTCCAGGTCGAAGCGCTGGCCGGCGATGAAGTCGTGATTCGCGAAGGGCTGACTGCGGGCGAACAGGTCGCAACGTCGGGCTCGTTCAAGCTGCGCGACGCGGTGCTGGTGGCGGTGCTGCCGCAACCGGAATCAGTCGCGGCCAACAACGGCGGCGCGGCTGCGCACGTCGACCTCTGATCAGGAAGGGCTCATGCGAGCGTTTACCGATATCTTCATCAAGCACCCGGTCCTCGCGGCCGTGGTGAATCTCGTGATCGTGCTGGTCGGCATCCGCGCGCTGACGACGTTGCCGGTCCAGCAGTTTCCGAGCATCGAGAGCTCGTCGGTCATCATCACGACGGTCTACACGGGGGCGAGCGCCGAGACCGTGCGCGGCTTCCTCACGACGCCGATCGAGCGGGCCGTGTCCTCGATCGGCGGCGTCGACTATGTCGAGTCGCAGAGCCGTGCGGGCATCAGCACGGTGACCGTGCGTTTGAAGCTGAATCACAGCAGCACCGCTGCACTCGCCGAAGTCACGGCTCGCCTGCAGCAGGTCCGTTCTGAGCTGCCGGCCGAGGCCGAGCCGCCCGCCGTCGAAGTCCAGCGCGCCGACCGTCCGTACGGCACTTTCTATCTGAGCTTCACTTCGACTCAACGCGACGTTCCGGCATTGACGGACTGGCTGTCGCGAACGCTGCAACCGCAGTTGTCGACGCTCCAGGGTGTGCAGCGCGTGACCATCGAAGGCGGCCGTCCGCTTGCGATGCGCGTCTGGATCGATCCCGATCGCCTCGCTGCGCGCGGCCTTTCGCCGGGCGATGTGCACGCTGCGCTCCAGCGCAACAACTATCTCGCCGCGGTCGGTCAGACGAAGAGCAACCTGGTGCAGGTCAACCTGCTCGCGAACACGGATCTGCGCGCGGTCGATGAGTTCGAGAACCTGATCGTCGCCGAGCGCAACGGCGGCATCGTTCGCTTGAGCGACGTCGCACGCGTCGAGCTCGGGGCGGAAGAAGCCGCGATGGTCGCGAAGTACAACGGCCAGCAGGGCGTGTACCTCGGCATCTGGCCCCTGCCCGGCTCGAACGAGATCGAAGTCGCGGCAGCGCTGCGCAACGAGATGGAGCGCATCCGCCCCACCCTGCCCGGCGACGTCGACATGAAGCTGGTGTGGGACGGCACGATGTTCATGCGTGACGCGCTCAAGGAAATCACCAAGACGCTCGGCGAGACGGTGCTGATCGTCGCGATCGTCGTGTTCCTGTTCATGGGCTCGGTGCGCACTGCGCTCGTGCCGCTGGTCGCGATGCCGGTCTCGCTGTTCGGCGCGGCGATCGTGATGCTCGCGTCCGGGTTCAGCCTCAATCTGCTGACGATCCTGGCGATCGTGCTGTCGGTGGGATTGGTCGTGGATGATGCGATCGTCGTCGTCGAGAACGTCGAGCGACACGTGCGCGAGGGCAAGTCGCGTCTAGAAGCAGCGCTCATAGGCGCGCGCGAGTTGAAGGGCCCGATCATCGCGATGACGATCACGCTCGCGACGGTCTACACGCCGATCGCGTTCCAGGGCGGACTGACAGGTTCGCTGTTCCTCGAGTTCGCGATCACGCTCGCGGCGGCCGTCGTCGTGTCCGGCCTCGTCGCACTGACGCTGTCGCCGGTGATGAGCTCGAAGTGGGTGCACGAACATGGCGAAGAAACGCGGCTGACGAAGCTCGTGAACCGCGGCTTCGGCGCGGTGAGCCGCGGCTACGCACGACTGCTCGATGGCGCCTTCGCCATGCGCTGGGCCATCGTGGCGGTGGCGGCGATCGTCACGATCTCTGCGTGGCCGCTGTACCAGTACTCGCACCAGGAGTTGGCGCCGGTCGAGGATCAGAGCCACATCAGCCTGTTCTTCGAGGGCTCGCCGGACTCGACGCTGCAGGCTTCGAACGACAACTCGCTCGAAGTCGTGAAGAGCATCACCGGCTTTCCGGAAACGCGCTTCATGTGGTCGCTGACCGCGCCGTGGGGCGGCTTCGGGGGTCTCGTCGCGAAGGACTGGCACGAGCGCAATCGCTCGACCTCGCAAATGTACGGCGAGGTGTACGGCGCGGTGTCGCAAATCCCGGGCGTGCGCGTATTCCCGCGCCTGGATCCGCCGCTGCCGACGCCGGGGCAGTTCGACGTCGAGCTGATCGTGCAGAGCAGCGGCGAGCTCGAGCAGCTGCTGGAAACGACGCAGGCCGTGCTGAATGCCGGCTGGCAGAGCGGCAAGTTCCTGTACGTCGACACCGATCTGAAGATCGATCTGCCGCAGGCGCGCGTCGTGCTGGATCGCGAGCGGCTCGCGGATCTCGGGCTCGACCTGGCGACGGTCGGGCGCGAGCTCGGCACGATGCTCGGCGGCGCGTACGTCAACCGCTTCAACTATTTCGATCGCAGCTACAAGGTGATCCCGCAGCTGAGCGACAAGGATCGCGCTACGCTCGATCCACTGCTCGACCTCAAGATCAAGACGCCTGACGGCAGGCTCGTGCCGGTCTCGACGTTCACGCGCATCGAGACGGTCACCGGTCCGCGCACGCTGAATCGCTTCCAGCAGCGCAACTCGGCGCGCATCTTTGGCGGCGTCGTGCCCGGCGTGACCAAGGATCAGGGCCTGCGAGTCCTGGAGGCAGCAGCGACCAAAGCGGGCGGAACGCAGGTGACGCTCGACTACGCGGGCGAGTCGCGTCAGATCCGCCAGGAAGGCAAGGCGCTCACGACGACGTTGGGCTTCGCGGTGATCCTGATCTACCTGGTGCTCGCCGCGCAGTTCCATAGTTTCCGCGATCCGCTGATCGTGCTGCTCGGCTCGGTGCCGCTCGCGATCTCCGGCGCGCTGGTGTTCACGTTCACGGAGCTGACGACGATCAACATCTACTCGCAGGTGGGACTCATCACGCTCGTCGGATTGATCGCCAAGAACGGCATCCTGATCGTGGAATTCGCGAACACGCTGCAGGAGCGCGGGCTCGCGAAACTCGACGCGATCCGTCAAGCGACGCTCACTCGCTTGCGACCGGTATTGATGACGTCGGCCGCGACGGTGTTCGGTCACTTCCCTCTGGTGCTCGTCTCCGGTCCCGGCGCGGAAGCGCGCAACAGCATCGGCATCGTGCTCGTGACGGGCATGATCGTCGGCACGCTGTTCACGCTGTTCGTCGTGCCGGTGTTCTATCAATTGATCGCGGCCGATCACCGCGCGAAGGACAGCGCGGTGGTTGGTGAGCTGACGGCGGAGCCGGTCGCCGGCTAGCGACGACGAAGAGAACGGACTGCAGGTCCACGAGTTGCCGATTGCGGCAGCGGCGATGCAAGCGCAGGCTGCGCCGCTCCCCGTTGCCGCTCGCACCAGAAGGAGCCACTGCAGATGACCTTCCAACGTTTCGCACTCGTCGCCGCCCTGCTCGCCTGCCCATTCGCGTTCGCCCAGGACACTCAGGGCCAGGACACTCAGCAGGGGCGCGGCGACGACCGCGGTCGCAAGATCGTGACGGTTGCATTCGGCGCCGGCATGAACACTGCGCAGCCCGGCAATGAGCAGAATCATCACGTGCTGCCGAACGTCATCCGCGTCAACACCGGCGACGTAGTGAACTTCGTGGTCTCGGGCCTGCACGTGATCCGCGTCTACGATCGCGGCGTGCTCCTCAGCGACGTGAAGGCGCAGATTCCCGACGAGTGCGAGGTCAATCCGACGCCGCCGGCCGAATTCCCGGCGACTTGCTTCACCGACGCCGGACCGGTGCCGGTGATCCCGCCGCTCGGCCTCGACGTGTACTACGAAGGCCTCAACTCGCTCGGCCCGCCGCCGCAGGTGCCGCCGTTCGCGCCCGTGTCGATCGCGCAGAATCGAGTCGAAGCCGTGTCGTTCCTGCGGCCCGGCCGCTATCTCGTGATCTGCGCGGTGCTGGAACACTTCAACGACCGCATGTACGCCGTGGTCGAAGTCACTGGCGAGCCTGATCGAGGATGAACCAGTCGCGCGTGATCAGGCCGTTCTCGATGCGATAGACCGAGATCTCGTCGATCACCTTGCCCGTCGGCAAGGTCGCGACCTCGCGCGCCACGACCATGTCGTTCAATCCAATCGTACCGAGCGTCTCGACCTGGGCCGGCGCGCCGTTCGCAAACATCTGCAGAAAGGCTGCGCGCCGCGACTTCTCATCGACGATCCGCGCTGAGGGCTTGTCGCCAAGGGCGTGCGGATCGCCGGTGTTGCGGAAGTTCTTCGCTCGCGGATCGAACAGCGCCAGGAACGCTTCGACATCGCCGCGATTGTTCGCAGCGGCGAGCTTCGCGACGACTGCCTCCGCAGCGTGGGCTGCGGTTGCGTCATCCTGCCCTGCCTTGGAGATGTGCCACAGATCCTGGATCAGCCCGTCACGGATGCGGTAGATCGCGAGCCCGTAGCCGGGCGCCGACCCGTCTGCATTGACGAACTTCAGCTTCGCCGCGACCAGATCGCCGGCACTCACCATGCTCATCAGCTCGGTCCGCGCGAGCGGACGCTTCGCGAGCATTTCGCTGAAGAAGGCCGTGCGCTGAGCCTGCGTGCCCATCTTGTCGGAGAGCGGACCGGTGAGGCGATCGGGATCGTCCGGCGTGCGAAAGATCCGGCCATCTGCGGCGAACAGCGACAGCAACACGGGCGCGTTGCCGTCGTTCAGCGCCTGCACGTCGGCGCGCACCACGGCCTGCGGCTCGATCGTAGCGGCAGCAACGCGCGTGAAGTTCATGCGGATGCTCTTGGAGGGTTTGCCGGGAACCGCGATCTCCCAATCCTGCACGTGATGCTCCGCGTCGACATAGCGCCACGTCGTCGAGTGGAAATGATTGGGGTGCGTCTCCAGGTTGCTGGCGTCGCGCAGTACGAACTGCAGCACCTGCGGATCCTTCGACTCGTCGACGTAGCGCAGCTGATTGCCCATGTCGCAGAAGTGATCGGCGCGCAGCTGACCACCGTCGACATAGAAGACTGTCGCGGTCAGCTGCTCGCCGTTCTTCCATTCTTCGTGCAGCAGCGCGGTGCCGAAGGCGATCGGCCGAAAGATGTCGATCATCGTCTCGTCGTTCGGCAGCGGTGCGCGCCACTCTCCGACCAGGCTGCGCATTTTTGCGAAGGCGCTCTGCGCATCGGCCTGCGACGAGGCCGCGTTCAGCATGGCAAGTGCGGCGAGCAGGCAAGCAAGCATCGTTCTCATGATTGGGCTCCGTGTTGACCTGCGGCGCAGTCTCTTCGTCGCCACGTTGCGCCGACAGTGAGCTCAGTCACGAGCGTCAGGCATGACAGGAGTCATGTGACACCCCTGCGGAGCACAGCTAGACTCGATCGCATGGGGTCCACGCAGTCGTTACTGGTGCGCGCCGGCTGCATTCTGATGATCGCAGCCGCAGGGATGCGCGCCGCCTTCACCGCCTTGTTCGAGCTCGACAAGCTCGGGCTGGGCGAGTACTGGACGCTCGAGTGGTCGGCGGGCTACCTCGTGTTCATCGTCGCGTACGCGCTCGCTTCCCGGGCCCGAATCGGCGAGCGCGAGCGCAACGTTCAACTCGTCGTACAAAGCCTCAGCGCACTGTTCCTGGTGTGGCTCTATCCGAATTTTCTCGTCACCGCGCTACTGGTCGTGGTTTCGTGGCAGATCGCGTGGTCCACGACGCTGCGGAACGCAATTGCCGCCGTCGTAGCGCAATCCGTGGTGCTGGCCGCGATGAAGTGTGTGGACCAGGCGGACGGCATGTCGCTGCTGGTCTTGATGAGCACGTGCGGTTTCGAGCTTTTTGCAGTCAGCGCCGCCCATCTCGCGCGTAGTGAGGCGAGCGCGCGGCAAAGCCTCGCCAAGGCGAATGCAGAGTTGCAGGCCACGTACGCGCTGTTGGCGGAAAACACGCGCATGGCCGAGCGGCTGCGGATCTCGCGCGACCTGCACGATGTACTCGGCCACAACCTCACGAGCCTGGCCGTGCACCTCGACGTCGCGAGTCGCACCGCACAGGGAGCCGGCGTCGAGCACGTTCGGTGTGCGCGCGCAATCGCGGGAACGCTGCTTCACGAAGTGCGGGGCGTGGTCAGTCAGATTCGTGTCCAGCCCGTCGACCTCCGGGCGACGTTGCTCTCGCTCACCGAAGGTTTGCCGGGGCTGCGCGTCAGCCTCGCGCTTCCGGACGAGCTCACCGCGCTGGATCCGGCCCGGGCCGACGCGATTCTGCGCTGCGTTCAGGAGCTGATCACGAACACGTTGCGCCATGCGCAGGCGCATCAGCTCTCGATCGAGATCAAGCAGTCCGCGACCGGCGCGCTGTCGATCGAGGCTCGTGACGATGGCCGCGGCGGCGAAGTCGTCGAGGGACACGGTCTGGCCGGCATGCGCGAACGCTTCGAAGCGCTCGGCGGCACTCTCTCGGTCGCATGCGCCCCGGGCCAGGGCGTCAGCGTGCAGGCACAGATCCCCGCGCTCGGAGCGATTTCGTGATTCGCGTCTGTCTCGCCGACGATCAGGCGTTGTTCCGCAGCGGCCTGCGTGCGCTGCTGGCGCTCTTCGATGGCATTGCCGTCGTAGCGGAGGCGGACGATGGCGAAGCTGCGGTCGCTAAAGTCCTCGAATGCCGGCCCGACGTGCTGCTGCTGGACGTACGCATGCCGCGACTGAACGGCCTGGAAGTGCTGACCGCCCTGGCGCGTCAATCCGCGCTGCCGCCGACATTGTTACTGACGACGTTCGAAGACGACGTGGCCCTCATCAGCGGCATTCGCGCGGGCGCTCGCGGATTTTTGCTGAAGGGCGCGACGCCGGAGACCTTGATCAGTGCGATCCATAGCGTCGCGGCCGGCGGCACTTTTCTGCACGCAGCCTTGACGCCTTCGGGACAGGTCGCGGATTCGCACGGCGATTGGCACCCGCCTGCGCTCGCCGCCTCCGATCCACTCACTGCGCGCGAGCGCGAAGTTCTCAGCCTGATGACGAATGGACTCGCGAATACGCAGATCGCCGCGGCGCTGCGGCTCGGCGAGGGCACGGTGCGCAATCACGTGTCCAACATTCTCTCCAAGCTCGGCGTGAGCGATCGCACCAAGGCCGTGCTGGTGGCGCTGCGTCAGCGGCTCGTCTGACCGCAACTATCGGATTGTTCGCGATCGAGGGTGGGCCTAGAGTGTCGCCCATGAGTCGCACCCATCACTACTGCGTGTTTGAGACTACAGCCGGCTTCTGCGCGATCGCCTGGAGCAGCGCTGGCATCGCGCGCTTCCATTTGCCGGCGAGCACGGCCGAAGCAACTGAACGCAGTCTGCTGCGACGACTGGTCAACGCTGAGGCAGCAACGCCACCCGCAGAAGTGAAGGGGGTCATCGAAGCTGCGAAGCGTTACTTCGCCGGCGAGAAAGTGGATTTCTCGAAAGTGCCAATCGACCTCGGTGCGCAGGACGAGCTCTTCAGCAAGATCTACGCAGCGACGCGACGCCTCGGTTACGGACAGACGACGACGTATGGTTCGCTCGCGAAAGAGCTGGGCGCCGGGCCTGAAGTTGCGCGCGACGTCGGACAGGCGATGGCGAAGAATCCCGTGCCGCTGATCATTCCTTGCCATCGCGTGCTTGCGGCCGGCAACAAACTCGGCGGCTTCTCCGCCCCAGGCGGCTCGGCCACCAAGCAGCGGATGCTCGAGATGGAAGGCGTGCGGCTCGATCCGCCGCCTCCGGCACAACAAACCCTCGGCCTCTGAACGACCCCGGCTCACGGCTCGAAAGCCCTTGCCATAGGGCTTCTCCTGTGTACGATATGCGAATCGTTCGCATTTGCATTCTTATTGGAAGGACCGAGGCCGCCATGAAGAAGAACAGAAACCGCTCCAGATCAATCGTTTATGGATTATCGGGCCTGGCCGCCGGCTTGGCGTCGACTGTCCACGCGGGCGACATGCTCGACCAGGTGACCGTCACCGCGACGCGCATCGAGAGCCCGATCGGAGACGTTCCGGCGACCGTCAGCGTCTATTCCTCGGAGCGAATCGACACGCTGCTCGCGCAAGACATCAAGGACCTGGTGCGCTTCGAACCAGGCGTCAGCGTGCGCTCCTCCCCTGCCCGCTTCACCGCCGCGGGCTCATCGACCGGTCGTGACGGCAACAGCGGCTTCAACGTTCGCGGCCTCGAGGGCAATCGCGTTCTGATCCAGGTCGACGGCGTGCGTGCGCCCGACGCGTATTCGTTCGGCGCGCAGTCCGTGGGCCGCGGCGATTACGTCGAACTCGGCGTTCTCAAATCCGTGGAGATCGTGCGCGGACCGGCCTCTGCCCTGTATGGCAGCGACGGTCTCGCCGGCTCGGTGAGTTTCATCACCAAGGATCCGGCCGACGTGCTCGGCACGGAGCGCAACTGGTCGCTGCGCGCCACCGCAGGGTACGCCTCTGCAGATGAGCAGTTCTCGCAAGGCCTGATCGGCGCCGCACGCTTCGGCGCGCTCGAAACTCTCGTCGCCTATTCGCATCGTGACGGCGAAGGCCAGGACACGCGCGGCGCGAACGACGCCGCGAATACCGATCGCACGACGCCGAACCCGCAAGACAACCGATCGAGCTCGGTGCTCGCCAAGGCGATCTACTCGATCAACGACGCGAACCGCGTGCGCCTGACGTTCGATCATCGCGATCGCGACGTCGATTGGACCGTGCTGAGCGCAATCGCGAAGCCGCCGCTGACCGCGACGAGCACTCTCGGCCTGACCGCGTGGGATGAAGTCGATCGCGACCGCATCGCGCTCGACTACGAATTCACCGGCGACGGCAACGCGCTGCGCGGAGTGCAAGTTGCCGTCTACTACCAGGACACCGACACGCGCCAGCATTCCGAAGAAGATCGCAACACTGCACCCGACCGCATTCGCGACGCGACGTTCGACACCGTCGTGCGCGGCGCGAACCTGCAGATGACGAGCGGCTTCGCGACCGGCGCCGTGGAGCACGAGCTCGTGTACGGTTTCGACTATTCGACGACGCGAACCGAGAGCGTACGCAACGGCACCGTGCCGCCCATCGGCGAAAGCTTTCCGTCGCACGGATTCCCGACCACCGATCACGTGCTCGCCGGTGCGTTCGTGCAGGACCAGGTCAGCATCGGCCGCTGGTCGTTCTTCCCGGCGCTGCGCTGGGACTTCTACGAGATCGATCCGCAGAACGATCCGTTGTTCGTCGCCGCGGTCCCCGCCGGACAGGACGACACGCACCTGACGCCGAAGCTCGGCATCGTGTTCCAGGTGAACGAACAGGTGAGCCTGTTCGCGAACGCCGCCGCCGGATTCAAGGCGCCGGCGCCGTCGCAGGTCAACAACGGCTTCACCAATCCGATCGCGAACTATCGCTCCGAATCGAACCCCGACCTGCAACCCGAAACTTCAGAGACGATCGAGCTCGGCGCGCGCGCACGCGGCGGCCGCTGGAGCGCCACCGTCGCGGCCTTCGCCGGCCGCTACGACGACTTCATCGAGCAGATTCAGACCGGCGGGACGTTCACCCCCAACGACCCGGCCGTCTTCCAATATGTGAATCTGACTGAGGCGAAGATCTACGGCGCCGAAGCAAGCGGGCGCGTCGAGCTCGGCGCTGGCTTCGCGGTGAACGCGGCCGCGTCGTTCGCGCGCGGCGATTCGCAGCTCGACGGCGTCGAGACGCCGCTGCCCAGCGTCGACCCATTCAAGCTCGTCTCCGGTCTCGAATGGCGCGACTCGGTCGATCGCGTCGGCGCACAAGCGTACGTCACGTACTCGGACAGCAAGTCGCCAGCGCGTGCGGGCGTGAGCTGCACGCCGTCGTGCTTCATTCCCGACAGCTTCGTCGTCGCCGACCTCGTTGGTTGGTGGAACGTCACCGACGCGATGGTGCTGCGCGCGGGCGTATTCAACATCACCGACGAGAAGTACTGGTGGTGGGGCGACGTGCGCGGCCTGTCAGCCACATCGCCCGCGGTCGACGCCTACAGCCAGCCTGGCCGCAACGCCAGCGTTTCTCTTTCGGTGCGGTTCTAATATGACCCTGCGTTTTCCCGGACTCGTGACGACGTTTGCAGCGGCGAGCGTGCTCGCAGGCTGCGCTTCGACGACGCCGACGACGCGCAGCGACGACGATCTCGGCGTGCTCGTGATGGCGCACGGCGGCTCGAAGCAATGGAACCAGCAGGTGCTCGCGGCCATCGAGCCGCTCAAACATGAGCACAACATCGAAGTTGCGTTCGGCATGGCCGACGCGGCGAGCCTGCAGGAAGGCGTACAGCGGCTCGAATCTCGCGGCGCACGACGTATCGGAGTCGTGCGGCTGTTCGTCAGCGGCGAGAGTTTCCTCGAGCGCACCGAGCAGATCCTTGGCATCGCACCGGGCGCTCCGCAGCGCGCGGCGGCGCAATCCGGGCACGAGGAACACGGCGCAGGCCACAGCATGGAGTTCTGGCGCATCGATACACAATCGTCGTTCGCGCTGAGCAAGCAAGGACTGGTCGAAGCGCCCGAGATGGCGAGCGTCCTCGTCGATCGCGCGCGCACGCTCAGCCGGGATCCGCAGCACGAAGACGTACTGATCCTCGCTCACGGACCCGGCGACGACGCCGAGAACGAGCGCTGGCTCACGCATCTCGAAGCACGCGCTGCAGCGGTGCGCCGCGCCTTGCCGTTCCGAACCGTTCGCGTGGCAACGCTGCGCGAAGACTGGCCGGAGAAACGCGAAGAGGCCGAGCAGCGCATTCGCAGCTACGTCGAGCATGCGTCGCACACCGGACGCGCGATCGTCATTCCATTCCGGGTGCAGGGCTTCGGGCCGTATGCCGAGGTCCTGAAGGGACTCGACTACGCATCGGACGGTCGCGGGCTGGTGCCGGACGCCGGCGTCACCGAATGGATCGAGCACCAGATTGCGATGCTGGAGCGTGCGGAATTCCGTGCGGCTGACTAGCCGACAAGCGCGCGAGGCGCGCCGGGTTGCGGTCCTCGACCGCTTCATGACGAGCCGCCCGCAGCTGTTGTTGTTCGTCGACGGGAGTAATATCCCGTGCATGGCCGCAATAGAATCCACGATGCTCGCGCTCGGTACGCCGGCGCCCGCTTTCCGTCTCGCCGACTTCAACGGCAAGGTGAGCTCGCTCGAAGACTTCGCCGCCGCGCGCGGGCTGGTCGTCGCGTTCATCTGCAATCACTGTCCGTACGTGAAGCACATGCGCAACGAGTTCGCGCGGTTCGCGCGCGACTACCAGTCGCGGGGAATCGCGGTCGTCGCCATCTGCTCGAACGACACGAGCGCGTATCCGCAGGACGGACCCGAAGGCATGGCGGAAGAAGCGCGCAGCGCCGGCTACACGTTTCCCTATCTGCTCGACGCGACTCAGAGCGTCGCGAAGGCCTACGACGCGGCGTGCACACCCGATCTGTACTTGTTCGACGGGCAGCGCAAGCTCGTCTATCGCGGCCAGTTCGACGACAGCCGCCCGGGCCGCGGCACGCCGACCGGTCAGGATCTGCGTGCCGCGTGCGACGCGTTGCTGAGCGGCGCCGCCCAGCCGGCGCAGCAGAAGCCGAGCCTCGGCTGCAACATCAAGTGGAAGCGCTGATCACTCCAGGTCCGTCGGGTCGTTGAACAGCACCGGCAGGCGGATGCTGCCGTGCCCGCGTTGCGGATAATCGGGCGCGCTCGGGTTGCCGGGATCGAGGTTCGAGGCCGTGTCGTCCGGCGGAAACAGCACGAGCGAATTCAAGAACTCGAACATCGCTGCCTTGCCCATTTCCGGCAGCGCGGCGAACGCGTTGCGTGACCGCTGCGCCTCGCCGCCGTGTCGCAGGATGACTTCGCGCAGATTGATGCTGCGGCCATCGTGCCCGTACGGCGCCGTCGTGCCGACGCCCCACAGCGGCTCGGTCATGAACTCCTTGGTCATCGTGCCGTTGTAGTTGCGCTCGTAAAATGCCGGCCCGAGGTCGTGGCGCTTCATGTCCGCGAAGAAACTGCGCACGACGAACGGGCCTTGCAGCGGGCGCTTGATCGTCGGACGCCCTGAGCCGTCGTCCTCCTCGTAGACGAGCAGGCGCGCATTCGCATACAGACCGTTGAAGATCGCGCGGCTCGGGTCGTAGGTGGTTTCGACGTCCGCGACGCGCCGGTCGCGGTTGATCGTCATGTTCTGCACGTGACAGGCGGTGCACCCGAGCTGTTTCATGAGCGCAAGCCCGAACTGCGTCGTCGGCGCCTGCTGATACGTACCGGGCTTGAAGTAGTTGAACAGGTAGAACTCCAAGTAATCGACCAGCGCCGTCGGGATCTCGTTGCGGATCCCGTCGTTGTCCGGATCGTCGGCGGGGAACGTCGCCGCCGCGCGCTTGACGACGTCGAGGGAGCCATCGAGCACCATGCCCGTCGGCGTCACGACGCGTTCGCCGGCATGGGCGCGTGCGGTAAGCGGATCGACAGCCTGCAGACCCATTTCGTCATTGAGCGCGCCGACGATGAACTCGCGTATGGAAGTTGTGTCGCCCTGCGCGAAGAATGGCCGCACCCGCAGGTCCGCATTGACGCCCCGCACGCCGGATGTATCGACTTGTCCAGCGGGGTTCGTGCGAATCACGCCGTACTGCACGCCCTTGCTCTGCAGGGGCAGCGCTACGCTTCGGCCCGAGTGCTGCGCAAGCTCGAGCGCCTTCTGGCGAGTGGCCCGCAGGTCGCTCGTGATCTCATCCGCGATCATCTCCTGCAGCCCGAGGCCGAACAGGGCAGGCGCATCGCGGCTGTCGGGACGAGTGGCAACGTCGCCGCCGAATCCTGCCGCGCCGCGCGGACGTCCATGACAGCCGGCACAGCTGTCGATCAGGCCAGCGCCGATGGCGCCTTCGGCCGCGATGTCGCCGATGCCGTCGTGCGTGCGTGGCCCAAAGCCCTGCAGCAGCGTGAACTTCCGCTGGAACAACTGCCGCCCGCGGCGGATCGCGCGCGCCGGGTCGCGCAGGATGATGTAGGTCGAGGAATCAGGCGTCAGCGAGTCGCCGACACCCGCGCCGATCTCCTGATCGAGCGATTTGAAAATGCCGGCGCCTTCGGCGTTCGGCGTCTGCGTTTGATCGGTCATTTGAGCGTGCGCCGCGTACCCCGCGAACAGCAGCACGGCCACGAGCCTCGGACGAAAGGCCAATCGAGTCGACATGAGCTCTCCCAATCCCCGGGCGCCATGAAGTTGGTTCGCCATTATCGTAATCGGCGCTGCGAATGCGACAACGTATCGTTGGCTTAGGGGATGGGAACATGCGGCGCATGTAATATATCGACGCATGACCCAACGACACATCGTGACCGCCGGCGGCGGCGCCGGCCTCAAGCTCGCGCGCGGCGCACAGCTGCGCCTCATCGATATCGAAGGCGGCCAGACCGGCGACCTGATGGCGTTCTCGCTCGACGGCCGCGAGCGGTTGTCGAACGGACGCACGTTCGACTACGACGGCAAGATCCACCTCACGACCGGGGACGTGTTGTGGTCCGACCGCAGCAACCCGATGCTCACGATCGTCGCGGACGACGTCGGTCGCCACGATTTCCTGTACGCGTCGTGCACGGTCGAAATGTACCGGATGCAGTACGCCGTGACCGGCTATCACGCGAACTGCCATGACAACCTGCTCGCAGCGCTGCGCGAGGTCGGCGTCGAGCCGGACAGCCTGCCGACCGCCTTCAACTTCTTCATGAACGTCGACGTGCTCCCGGACGGACGACTGAAGATCCAGCCGCCGAAATGCCGCGCCGGCGATTCGATGATCCTGCGCGCCGAGATGGATCTCGCCATCGCGGTGTCGGCGTGTCCCGCGGGCACGTGCAACGACGGGCCGCCGCGGCCGCTCGCTTTCGAAGTCGTCTAGCTCCATGAGCAGCCGGGTTCTCTTCATCCACGGCGCCGGAACGGGTGCGTACGTAGAAGATCGCCTCCTGGCCGACTCTCTGCAAAGCGCGCTCGGCGCCGGGTACGACGTCGAGTGTCCGCAGATGCCAGACGAAGAGAACGTGCCGCTGCCGCTGTGGAACAAGGAGATCGACGAGCGTCTTGCGGCCGCGGGCGGCGCGGTCACGCTCGTCGGTCATTCGGCGGGCGGGTCGGTGCTGCTGAAGTATTTATGCGAGCGTCGACCGGCGCCGCGCATCGCCGGCCTGTTCCTGATTGCGGCGCCATACTGCAGCGCCGACGAGGGATGGCAGTGGGATGACGCGGCGCTGCCGGCGGACGCAGCCGCGAAACTCGCTGGCGACTGGCCGCTCATCTTCTATCACAGCCGCGACGACGAGATCGTGCCGTTCGCGCACCTGGCGCTGCACGCAGCGAGATTGCCGCGCGCAAGAGTTCGCGCGTTCGATGGGCGCGGCCATCAATTCGGCAACGATCTTGCGGAAGTTGCCGCCGACATCCGGCGCAGCTGAGCCTCAGCCGAGCGCCGCGATCACCGCGATCTCGATCAAGAACTGCGGGCTTGCCAGCCGCGCTTCGACCGTCGCGCGCGCCGGCGTAGCGCCCTGCGCGACCCACTTGTCCCACACTTCGTTCATCTCGCTGAACGTGCCGATGTCCTTCAGCCAGATATTCGCGGACAACAGGTTCTGTTTGCTCGTGCCCGCCTCGGCGAGCAAGGCATCGATCTGCGAAAGAATGACCTTCGCTTGCTCACCCACCGTCGTCGCACCCGAGTCGGGCGGACAGACCTGGCCGGCGAGATAGACGACGTTGCCATGAACCACGGCCTGGCTCATGCGGGGACCGGACTTGATGCGCTTGACGGACATGGGAGCTCCTGACACTCGAAGATCGACGGACCCTGATTATGCGCCTTTGCGCCGGCGCACGGCCTTCTCGCTGCTCTCGACTCCATGCACCATGATGTGCGTCACGACACCGTGTTCGTCGCTGACGAACTCGTAAGTGCCGAGCAGTCGCGGCGAGAACATGTTCTGCGACAGCGGCACCAGCGGCGTGCGGCCCTTGCCGTTGAAGTCGATGAACAACTGCGTACCGGAGCGCGTGACGCTGGCAGTGCGAATACCAAAAGTGTTATTGCCGACGAAATCGTAGTCGCCCACGTACTTGTCGAGGGTTGCGACGGGCACGCGCACCTTCTTCTCCGCCTCCGACCGGCCGGCCAGGTGGAAACGCTCGCGCGGCGTCTCGGCGCAGACGTACTCGAGCAGCTCAGTGTCGGGATTCAGAGTCATGTCCGAGTCGACGACGATCGGTTTCGCGAAGGCTGCGGGGTCCGTGAGCGTGACCTGCCGCCGGATATGACCGAAGTCGGTGCGGCGATAGCGTTCGGTGATCCGCAGCGCTTCCGAATGCGGGTGGCCGCCGAAGTCCAGCCAGGTCGTGTCCTTGAAGCCGGCGCTCTCGACGACCAGCTCGTCGCCTTCCCAGCGCCCGATCGAATATCCCATGAAGCTCGGGCTCGGATTCTTCGGCAGCGCGCGCCCGTCCATGAAGATCTGCCGATAGTTCAGGTCCTCGTACAGCACGACGAGCACCGCCGGCGTCTGCACGATCTTCGCCCTGCGGACCAGCGCGCCGCCGGTGATGTGCCGCGGCCCGAGCGGCTGGCAGCCGATCGTGCCCGGATCGTCCTTGCCGAGATCGTCGAGATGCTCGTTGAACACCTGCGAAGCCCACGGCCGCACGTCGGACGGGTCGAGATCGGCGGCGACGTTGATGATGTAACCGGGATGAAACGGCGCGACCCACAGCCCGGTGAAATCCGGACGACCTTCCGCGGTGCGCGGCGCAGGCGCTGACAGGTCCGCCTTGCCCTCGGCCGTTCTCGGAATACCGCGCGTCGGCTCGCTCAACCATTGCGCGCACAACGGCAGGCTGAACAGCAGGACTGCTGTCGCCAGGCACAGCTTGAGTTTGGTCATGGGTGTTCTCGGGCTCGCCTGCTCGCGATGCTACACCGGGATCAGACTCCTCGCGCAGTCGACGACGGTCATCGCCGCCGGCCGCGGCTTGAAGCCGAGCGTCTGACGGGCCTTGGCGGACGTCAAGGGGAAGCGACGACCGAGAAGCGGCGCGAGCGAGCGCAGATTCGCCGCGAACGGCCGCAGCATGCGCACGGCGAAATTCGGCAAACGCCGTGTCGGCGTCTTCGCCGCAGCTTCACCAAGCTGGGTGCGCAGCGTGCGTGCGATGTCTTCCATCCACATGTACTCGCCTGCTGCGATGAAGCGCTGCCCCGCCGCTGACGAAGCAGTCATCGCGCGAATGTGCAGATCCGCGAGATCGCGCACGTCGACGATCCAGAAGCCGAGCCGCGGCAACGCCGGCGGCTTGCCGTTCAACATTCCCTGGATGATCTGCACCGAGCCGAGATTTTCGGCGGTGAGGATTGGACCGAACACTGCGCCCGGCAGGATCGTCGTGAACTGAGTGGTTCCGCCTTCGCGATTCATGAAGTCCCACGCCGCGCGCTCCGCGAGAATCTTCGACACTCGATATGCGTCGAACTGCGGATCATCGGGATCGGACCAGACAGTCTCGTCGCTCATCTGATCCGTCGTCAGCGGCGGACGCGCGGCGGCCGCAGCCGACGTCATGACCACTCGCTTGACGCCGGCCTTCGCGGCTGCGCGCAGAACCCGCAGTGTCCCATCGCGCGCCGGCGCGATCAGGGCATCCCGATCACCGGGCGTACCGCCGCCCAGTGGCGAAGCGACGTGCAGCACGTACTGACATCCGGCGACCGCTGCATCCCAGCCTTCGTCACCGTTCAGGTCGGCCAACGCGAAACTCAGCCGATCCGTTGCGGCCTTCGCCCCGGCAACTGCAGCGCGAACCCGCTGCTCCTTCGACGCGTCGCGCACCGTAGTGCGCACGCTGTAGCCGCGCTCCAGCAGCTGGACGATGCACCAGCCGGCGATGAATCCGCTTCCGCCCGTCACGAGCACTGTTTCGGCCACGGCTACTGCCTCGCTCGCGTTACAAGTCTCCAGCTGTAGACTTTAGTGGCTGTCCGCGTATAAGTCTACAAGTGTATACCTGAAGAGGATGACCGATGGCCCGAACCCAGTCCCGCCCCGCCCGGCAGCGCAACGCCGCGGCCACCCGTGCGGCGATCCTGCAATCGGCGCGCCGGGCCTTTGCGAAAGCCGGCTACGACGGGGCTGGCGTCCGTGAGATCGCCGGGGGCGCCGGCGTCACTGCGATGCTGGTCAACCGCTATTTCGGCTCGAAAGAGCGGCTGTTCGCCGAGGCAGTGGCCGAGTCGATTGCGACCACCAGCGTGCTCGGACCGCAGATCACGAAGTCCGGCGCTTCGGGCAGGCAGATCGCTGCCGTGCTCATCGGCATCACGAAGGCCGAAGACACGCCGCTCGAAGGATTCCAGATCATGCTGCGCTCGGCGTCGAGCGCGCGCGCCGCGCGGATCGCTCGCAAGCTGATCGAGCAGCATCATCAGAAACTCATCGCTGCCGCACTGGAAGGAAGCCTCGCGGCACAACGCGCCGGCGTGATGCTCGCGCTCATCGCGGGCTTTCAATTGATGCGCCAGGTGCTGGAGCTGCCGGCGCTCGCGAAGGCCGACCCGGGCGCGCTCGTGAAGGTGCTCGGCCCGGTGTTCGACCGGTTGCTGGCGGCCACTCGTTGAGTGCAAGTCGACCTATCGCGGAAGTCCCGGCGCACACTCGCGCCGAGACCGCCCGCGACCTGCTCCGCTCAGAACACGCGCGTCGCGCTTTCCTTGCCGCAGCCTTCGGCGAACAGCGTGTTGGCAACGTCGAAGAACTGCGTCGACACGACGCTCGTGAACGACTTGCCGTCCGGGGCCATCTGGATCTGACGCGTCACCCGGGTCATTCCTTCGAACACGCCACCCGCGCCGAGACGCAGGTACTGGAACTGCGCGCGGTAGGTGCTGCCGCCGAGCCAGCGCCACCGGCCGAGCGAGGGCGGCGGGACTGCCTCGCTGGTCGCGACCAGGGAGCCATCGTCCTCGAACAGGTTGAGCGCCCGGAATGTGCGAATGATCGCCCCCCCACCGCACACCTGCAGCGTCACGGTCGAGTCCCACACCCCTTCGATCGACGGGCGCGTGCCGTGGAAGAAAGAGTCCAGCTCGCCTGCGAAGGTCGTCGCCGGGAGCGCCGCGACCAGGCCCACCATCAGCACCTTCCTGAAGATTGAAGTCGTCATCGTCGTCTCCTGCCGTCACCAGCACGTCGCTGGCGAAGGCGACGCTGGCGCGCCAGGGCCTGAAAAATCCCCAACACCCCCTGAAAAATCGTGAAAAATAGGCGACCAGGAGCCGCGCGTGCCTGACGAGACGCTTTATGCCTTCGGCGACTTCCGGCTCGACGCGGGCCGGCGGCTGCTCTCGCACCGCAGCCAGGGCGCCATTCCCATTGCCAGCCGCGCGTTCGACACGCTGCTGCATCTGATCCGCAACGCCGGCCGG
>DASYRK010000039.1:0-164058 GCA_036004505.1 Steroidobacteraceae bacterium | reverse complement strand
GCGGGCTCACGCAATGCGAAGGGTCGCGAAAGGTGCGCTGGCAGCGGCACTGATCGGCGCGTTGTGTTTTGCGCCGCGCAGTCATGCCGGCGACCGATATGCCCTGCTCATCGGCCTGAACCACTATCAAAGCGCCGAGGGCGTCGTCAAACTGAACTACGCAGTCAACGACGTGGATGCGCTGGCTCAGCGGCTGACCACGGACGGCTACGAAGTTCATAAGTTCGTCAACGAGGCCGCAACGCGCCAGACCATTCTGGCCGAGCTGCAACACTATGCAGTTACGTTGAAGAAAGACGATACGTTCGTCCTGTTCTTCGCCGGTCACGGCGTGCAACAACCCTGGGGCGCGCAGCACACTTTTTGGCTCACCTACAATGCACAGCTGGGTATTCTGGACGACGCAGGTATCCGCCTCCAGCATCTGCTCGAGTACGTGCAGGACATTCCGGCGGCTCGCAAGCTGGTGCTGCTGGACCACTGCTTCAGCGGCACGCTTGGACAGCAAGCGACCACGGAGTCGGGCACCGGAGCGGTCGAGATCTCGTCGGGCGGGACGACGCCGGCAGATGCAGCCGGCGGCCGTGGCGGCGGCGCAAGTCGCGGCCCGTCGTCTGACGGATTCAGGCTGGCGCGCGCCGCACTGCCGCGCACCGCACTTGCTTCCGGGCTCACGCCGCCGAGCGGAATGGTCGTGCTCGCAGCGGCCGGCGCGGAGGCCTTCGAGCTGGAAAAGTTTAAGCATGGCGCGTTCACGGAAGCGCTGTTGCGAGCGATGAGCTCGCGCCAGGCGTCAGACGGCAAGGAGACCCTGACGCTCGAGAAACTGAGCGCGTTCGTCAAGAAGACCGTCCGCGAGCTGACGAATGACAAGCAGGAGTACAGCGAGCGCAGCGAGGGCTTCCGCCTCAGCGACTGGATCATCATCGACAAGTTGCCGATCGGCGACGTCGACGAAGCGCGCAACAAGAAAAAGCACTACGTCGACCGGCTCTATACCTGGGCGAACGAGGGGAACATCGAGCTGCAGTCGGTCGTCTGGTGCGAAGAGGCCTTCGACAGGCTCGTGAAGAGCATCGAGAACAACGCGCCACCCGATCCCAAGGACCAGCAGATCGTCAACGCGGTCAGAGGCTTCCTCGATGTCGCAGGATCGCCCGCAAACCTCGGGCCGCGGTTGCAGAGTCGCATCGAGGAAATACGGCAAGCACAATGAGTCGCCACGTTTCACGACGCGAGTTCCTCGCGCCCTTCGCGGCGCGCCTGCTTGGCGCGCTGTTGCTTGCCATCATGATGTGTGCAGACAGCGGGGCAGGCGTCATGGCGCTCGTTCCCGGCCGGAGTTGGGCACTCGTCATCGCTGTCGACAAGTACTCGCAGTGGCCCCAGCGCCGCCTCCGCTATGGGGCTGAGCAAGATGCCCGCCGCCTTGCCGACGTCCTGCGCACTCACTACGGCTTTGCCGCCGATCGCATCATCGAGCTGTATGGCGACAACGCGAGCAGTCAGGAAATCCTTCGCGCGAGCAACGACCTGCAGGAGAGGCTGCGGCGCGGCGACTCGCTCGTGCTGGTGCTGAGCGTGCGCTTCGAATCCGGCGGATCCCTCGGCCCGATGCTCACTCCTGCCGACGCCAGTCAGGAGGCGCGCTGGGCGCTGATTCCGTTCGCCGAGTTCCAGAGCAATCTCGCGAGCAGCGGCGCGCTCATGCTGACTCTTGTCGAGGCGTGTCCGGAGGCGCTCGCGACGACAGACTCATCCCCCTACGTAGCCAATGCTAAGCAGGCCGCGCAGTACTCGCTGAACAGTGTCGCGCGCCGCAGCCTGGACGTCATCTCCGGATGTAATCCGTACGGCAGCGATGATGACAGCACGTTCCTCGGCGAGGTCAGCAAGCTGCTCGACCAGTGGCAGCCGCCGTCGGCGGGTCGCGGGCTCAACACGGCAGAGCTGTTCGACCGGCTGCAGAAGGACTACGGGTTCCTGCAGACGCAGCGGAACTCCGAGTCGCGGCAGTCGGCGTTCGCGTTCCGCCGGCAGCTGCCGAGTCTCGATCCGGCGATCGAAGCGCGCATCAAGAATCGTTCGGCCGACCAGGACTCGCGACTCGGGGCGCTGGCCGAGCTCGCGCGCGCGATCGCTTCGGCTGCCGGCGACGAGTCGCGTCGTGCACCGGGCGAGCAGGTGCTGCTGCAGCTTGCCAACGATTCGACCGAGGATCCGGAAATTCGCGCCGCAGCCGTCGGCTATCTCGGCCAGCTGAAGGTCACCGAGGCGCAGTCGCCGCTCCAGGCGATCGTCGCGAGCGACCAAGAGTCGGCCGCGCTGCGCACTGCGAGTCTCGATGCGCTGAGCCTGCTGGCAGGCGGCACGAATCCGGAGCTTCTGGCGCCCGCGCTCGCATCGTCGAACAGCGAAGTCGCGGTCGCCGCCGTGAAGCTGGCCACGAAACTCCCGTCCGACCAGGCGCGCAGCGTACTGCTTGGGTGGCTGAGCCCCGAACGGCCGTCCGATGCGCTGTTCCAGGCGCTGCGCTCGCTGCAACTGATCGACGGGCCCGCCGACGACGCTGTCGGCCCGGCGCTCGCCATCGTGAAATCGAAGGCAGACCCGGAGGTGCGCCGGCAGGCGATCGGGCTGCTCAGCAAAGGCGGCTCCGCGCAGGCACTCGATCCGCTGATGTCGATCGTGACCAACTCCAGCGAG
This sequence comes from Steroidobacteraceae bacterium, assembly GCA_036004505.1. Classification (GTDB taxonomy): domain Bacteria; phylum Pseudomonadota; class Gammaproteobacteria; order Steroidobacterales; family Steroidobacteraceae; genus Steroidobacter. The sequence continues at coordinate 161,352 of DASYRK010000039.1, read as the reverse complement.
CCAACCGCCCTTCGCCAGGAGGCGACGTACGCGATCGGTAAGTTGACGCTGGACGATTCACGGCGCGCTGCGGCGGCGAACGCTCTGCACAAGGTCAGCATGGACAAGGAAGCCGGCGTGCGCCGCGCGGCCGCCGATTCTCTCGGCCGGCTCAAGGTGCCGGCGAGCCGGGAGCCTCTGCAGATCCTGCTCGAGAAGGACCGTGTGCCCGAGGTGCGCGCGGTTGCGGCCATTGCCCTCGGCCGTTTGGGAGACCGAAGCGCGTCGCGCGCGCTGGTGCGCGCGCTGGACGACCGGGAGGCGAACGTGCGCAGCGCTGCTGCGAGCGCGCTCGGCGAAGTCGGCGATGTCGAAGACATCGAGGCGCTGCTGCCGCTGACGCGGGATAGCAAGAATCCCGAGGTGCAGGTGGCTGCGAATCGATCGCTCGATCGCCTGAAGGGCAGTTCCAGCGCGGCCGGCGATTCCAGTCAGTTGCAGATCTGGTCGGAAGTCATTCAGCGCAGCAAGGATCCCGGCGAGCGGGCGCGCGCGATTCGCAGGCTGCCGGATCTCGACGACCCGCGGCTCGCTGCGCTGCTGGTCGAAAGCCTGCGAGACAACGATCCGCGGGTACGCTACGCGGCGATCACGCGCCTCGCATCCCTGTCCGGGACGCGGGGAGTCGATCAGTTGGGAATCGGGATCGGCGATCGCAATGACGTCGTCAGCACGGGTGCGGCTGCCGCATTGGGTCTGATCGGCCGATCGACGGCTGTCGACACGCCAAAGTGGTCGCGCGGGCTGGGGATCCTCGTCGCTCAGCCGCGAGGCAGGAACGCCGATGTGGCCGCGGCGATCGCACGTGCTCTCGGCGCCTACGTCGACCCGCGCGCGTTCGATGCACTCGCCGGATACGCCGAGTCCGAAGAACGGCAAGTGCGCATTGCAGCTGCCGATGCTTATCGCTCGCTCGGTGAAGGGTTCTACAAGGCCGGGGCAATGGATCGTGCAATAGGGGCCGGTCAGCGCGCGGTCGATCTGCGTATCCAGCTGTCGGGGGAAGTCGACGAGGAAGTCGCGACCGAGTTCAACAACCTAGGCGTCTACTTGCAGGCGAAGGGCGACTACAAGGGTGCAGAACAACAGCTGGTCCGGGCGCTCAGCACGCTCGAGACGGCATCGAAGCGCGACGGCAGGAAGCGCGACATGTCCGTGGCCCTGACCAATCTCGCCACGCTGCGCGAAGCACAGAAGGACTACAAGTACGCCGAGACGCTGTACTACCAGGCTCTGCTCGTGCGCCAGCAGGCCGACGACCCGGACGAAAACCTGATTGCCCAATCGCGCGACAAGCTCATCCGCCTGTACCGGACGATGGGTGACAACGACCGCGCGGACAAACTCGCGAAGGAAGCGGCGAGCACACGCTCGTCTCGAAAATAACACCTGCGTATCACGCGGGAGGGATCGATGTCGTCCGGCGCCCGTGCTGCTTGTCCATTCGCCTGCGGGATTCTCTGCGGCCTCAGCCTGATCGCAGCCGGCGCGCACGCCTCCGTGTCCGTCGAAGTCGAACAGCAGTGCAGCCGCGTCGCCGACAACGACTTCACCGCGTATGCGATCGCGCCGGATACGGCGGATGCGTGCGAGGTGCGCTGGTCGAGCCCGGAGAACCCGCTGGGCGGCCGCGCGACGATCGAGCTGTACTACGGTCAGCCGAACGAGGTGGTCGAGCTCGCGAACGAGCCGATCCGCTTCGAGGCCGACGGTCACGGTGGGTTCGTGGCGCGGCGGCGCTTCTCGCGACGCGAGCTGGGGTCGCAAAGCTTCGTCACTGTGCTCGTCGCTGCTGGCCGGGAAATCCTGCAATGGACGGCGTGGACGGTGCGCGACTCGGCATTGCCGGCCGAGCCGCCGCCGGCGAGCAACCTGTCGGTGGACCTGCGCCTGACGGCTTTGCACCTGGAGACCCCGCGCGGTCATTTCCCGCGCTCGCGCCAGACGGAGGGCACCGTGTGGAAGGCGGTCGACCAGGAAGACGTGGGCTACGAGCTCGACGGCGCGCAGACCGGCTCGCCGGGCATTCACGTCATCGTCTCGAATGCATGGACGCCCGGCGATCTGGCGCCCGCCTCGATTCGCGATGCCGTGCAGACGCGGCTGCGGGACGTCGCAGGTCTTGCGAGCTACGAGGTGAAGTTCGGCGATCTGCACTGGACCGAGACGCTGCCGGAATCGATCCTCTACGCGGACGGCACCGAGGCTTTCCAGCGCAAGCACTTCTACACGGTCGTCACGATCTGGACCGACGCGTCCTACCGCCCCGTCGGTAGTCGCAAGCCCGACCGTTACGTGCACGAGACGAGCGCACCGACGTGGCGTGCAGGCGCAGTCACCGAGTGGGCCTCGTACGTGCGCAGCGAGTTCACTGCCGATCCGCGCCTGCTCGCGCTGATCGAGCGCTACACGAAGCGCGGCGACGCGATACCGGGTTTTCGCGCGATGCCGATCATGCAGGGCGGCGATGCGGGCAGCTCGACCTTTTCGTTGCGTTTCCTGGCGCGGCTGCGGTCGTGGGCCGCGAATGGCACCGACGCCGATGACGATCAGCGGTTTCGCGCAGGGATCGAGTCCTTCACCGTCGTGGGCACGCGCAGCGGCATCGGCACCGCGCGCCTGGTCGAAGATCCCGAAGACAGGAGCGTGTTGTGCTCGGCCTTTGAGCTGTTCTGCAAGGACGACCGGGCAGGCAGCGCAGAGCTGCCGAAGGGCTGGTATCGCGAAGCTGCCAGCGCTCACCTCACAGTCGGCGAGGGCAACATCCCGATCGTCCAGACGCCGGCGCAGATCGCCGTGGATTATGCATCACGCGGGGCGTTGACGGCCGACATGGAGCGTCAGCTCCTCACGCAGTACCGCGGAATCCTCGCGGGCGGTATCCAGCTGGGCGCGCACGGCGACGAGCCGGCGATCGTCGACGCGAGCGGCAACGCGATCAAGCTGCGCTCCAACATGCCGGTGCTCAGGGTCGCAGACCTGCCGTCGCGCGCCTACTTCGTGCTCGGCGCGAAGCTGCGCGCCGGTGCATTGATCCGGCATGACGGCTTCGGCCCGTTCTCGAGCTATCGCATGATTCCGGTGAACTCCTATGTTCAGTACGTCATCCGCACCAGCGCGATCAAGGATCGCGCGACGGTGATGACCGGCGCGCCGACCCGCGAAGTGCAGGACCCGGTGGACCTGGGGATCGATCAGCCCACTGTGCGGCAGCCCTCGCTGCTCGAGCGCCTGTGGAATGCGTTCACGAGGCTGCCCGCGATGCTCCGCATCATCGTGATTGCCCTCGGGCTCGTCGCCGTCCTGGCGATCATGTGGTTCATCGCTCCGCTGCGGCCGCTCGTAGTGGGTGTCGTGAGACTCGCGGCTGTGATCGTCAGCATCGTCGTGGGCGTGCTGAATCGGCTCGCCAACTGGCTGCGGCAGAAGTCCGGGTGAAACATCCGACAGGAAGGAACTCGATGGCACCTCTCAGCGGTCTCAGAGCAGCGCTCGCGCTGCTGCTCCTCGTCGCAGCCGGTCTCCTCGCTGGTTGCAGCACGATGCCGGCGCCCGGCGTGTGGCAGGACGACACGACACGCGGCAGCCTCCCCGCGAACGTGGAGTGGCGCAGCATGGGAGCGGACGGGCTCGACCTGACGAAAAAGTCTGAAGCCTATCGCGGCAAGCCCTACGACGACCCGGTCGGCTTCTGCACCGTCGGTTACGGACATCTCATCAAGAAGGCGCGGTGCGACGGCAGTGAGCCCGCGGAGTTTCTGCCGCGGGTTTCCGAGCCCGTGGCGACCGATCTGCTGCGCGAGGATCTGCAGCTGGCGGAGTACCCGCTGCTGCTGGCGATCTCACCGCAGATCGTGCTGACCCAGACGCAGTTCGATGCCTTGTGCGACTTCGTCTTCAACGTCGGCGCGCGCAATTTCCGACAGTCGCAGCTGCTCGTTGCCGTCAACGCCGGCGAGTTTCACCGCGTGCCGGACCAGTTCCGGCGCTGGGTATATGCCAGCAAGCGCAAGCTGCCCGGCCTCGTGACCCGGCGCGAGCGCGAGATCGAGCTGTTCCTGCGAGGCGTGACCCTGGTGCGAGGCCCCGTGGCCGCGGATGAGGATCTGTCGCCGATCGATATCGGCACCGGCCAGCCGCCGGCGCGCTGATCCGCGCAGGCGGCGGCCCGACTACTGACAGCTCCCCGGCGCGCCAGTAGACTACGCCGTCCTGCGATCCGGACATCATTTTCCTCCATGCTGCAGAACATACGCGACAAAATCTCGGGCGTCGTAGCCATCGCATTCCTCGGCGCAATCGCGCTCGTGTTCATCTTCTGGGGCGCCCACGGCCTGGTCGACTTCAACGCGGGCCCGAAGACCTTCGCCGCAAAGGTCGACGGCGATCGCATTCCCATCGACCAGGTGCAACGCGCCTGGCAGCAGCGCCAGTCCCAGCTGCAGCAGATGCTGCGCGGCGAGCTGCCGGCCGAGATGGTCAAGTCGCAGCAGACGATGCTGCTCGACCAGTTCGTCGAAGAAAAACTCCTGAAGCAGCGCGCGGAGCGCTTCGGCTATCGCATCACCGACGCGGAGCTCGCGCGGCAGCTCATGCAGCGGCCGGAGTTCCAGGTCGACGGCAAATTTTCCAAGGACCGCTACAACGCGCTGCTGGCCGCGAACGGCCTGACCGAGACCGGCTTCGAAGCGCAGATGCAGGACGGGCTGCTGATCGATCAGCTGCGCAACGCTGTGATCGAGTCTGCGTTCGTCGCGCCGTACGAGCTCGACCGCCGCTACGCGATCGAGAAGCAGGAGCGCGAGATCGACTACGCGCTGATCCCGGCGTCGGACTACGCGGCGAGCACTTCGGTCACCGACGAGCAGGTGAAGAAGTGGTACGACGAGAACAAGCAGAACTACATGCTGCCGGAGACCGTCAACCTGCAGTACATCGAGCTCACGCGCGAGCACGCCGAGAGCGGCATCGAAGTCACCGAGCAGGCGCTCAAGGAGTACTACGAGCAGGTCAAGGATCGCTTCACGACGCAGGAGCAGCGGCATGGCCGCCACATCCTGATCACGGTCGGCGACGGCGTGGACGACGCGGCGGCCAGGAAGAAGGCCGAGGAGCTCACCGCGAAGGCGAAGGCCGGCGCGGATTTCGCACAGCTCGCCAAGGAGAACTCGAAGGACGCGGGCTCGGCGCAGCAGGGCGGCGACCTGGGACTGGCGACGCGCGACGTGTTCGTCGGTCCCTTCGGCGATGCGCTGTTCACGATGGCCGCCGGCGAGATCCGCGGACCCGTGAAGAGCGAGTTCGGCTATCACGTGATCAAGCTCGATGAAATCCAGCCCGGGCACGTGAAGAGCTACGACGAGGCGCATGCCGAGCTCGAAGCGGACTATCGCAAGGAGCGCGCTCAGAACATCTTCTACGACGAGTCGCAGAAGCTCGCAGACACGGCGTTCGCCGCCCTCACGGAGCTCGACTCGGTCGCCAAGCAGCTGAACCTGCCGGTCAAGACGGTCAACGGTTTCACGCGCGCAGGCGGCGGCGAGTTCGGCGAGGAGCCGTCAGTCATCGAAGCTGCATTCAGCGACGACGTGCTGGAGCGCCGGCAGAACAGCTCGCTCGTCACCGTCGGCGAGGATCGCGCGCTGGTGCTGCGCGTAACCGATCACAAGGCCGCGGAGGCGCGTCCGCTCGACACCGTCAGCGCGCAGATTCGCGAGCAGCTGAAGTCGCAGCGGATGCGCGAAGCAGCGGCGGCGCAGGGTGCTTTCGCGATGGCGCGCCTGCAGAAGGGCGAGGCGTGGCCCGCCGTCACGGGCGCGTTGCATCTGGGCGCGGTCGGCAAGCGCTTCATGGGTCGCCAGGACAGCATCGCACCGGCAGCGATCGTGCGTGCGGCGTTCAATGCGCCGACCACCGAGATCTCCGAAGCAAAGCCGTACTTCGGCGGCGTGACGACGGACGACGGCAACTACGCCGTCTACGCGGTCACGCACGTGCGCAACGCGGACCCGTCGAAGGAGGCGGCAGCGGAGCGGAACAACCGCCGGCGACGTGCAGAGGTGCAGTCGGGCAACGGCGAGTTCAATGCTTACGTCGGCGAGGCCGAGCGCACCACGAAGATCGTCAAGAACGACAAGCTGTTCGAGTAGTCTCTCAGCTCTTCTCTTCTTCGCCGAAGGACATGCCGACGCTGCTGTAGCCGCCGTCGACGTAGATCACTTCGCCCGTGATGCCGGCCGCCAGGTCGGAGCACAGAAACGCCGCGGTGTTGCCGACGTCTTCGATCGTGACGTTGCGGCGCAGAGGCGAGTGGCCCGCCACGTGACTGAGCATCTTGCGGAAGCCGGCGATGCCAGCGGCCGCGAGTGTCTTGATCGGGCCGGCGGAAATGGCATTGACGCGGATCCCCTTCGGGCCCAGGTCCGCAGCGAGAAAGCGCACGCTCGCTTCGAGGCTCGCCTTCGCCACTCCCATCACGTTGTAGTTCGGTACGGAACGCACCGCGCCGAGATACGAAAGCGTGAGCAGCGCGCCGGCGCGACCGCGGAGCATCGGCTCGGCGGCCTTGGCGAGCGCCGTCAGGCTGTAGCTGGAGATGTCGTGCGCGATGCGGAAATTCTCGCGCGTCGTGGACTCGACGAAACCGCCGCGAATCGCGTCGCTCGGCGCGAATGCCACCGCGTGCACGAGGATGTCGAGGCTGTCCCACTGCTTGCCGAGCGTCGCGAACGCGGCGGCGATGCTTTCGTCGTTGGCGACATCCAGCTCGAACACGGCGCTCGCGCCGAACTCCGCGGCCATCCCCTCGACGCGATCCTTGAAGCGCTCCTGGTAGCTGAGCGCGAGCTCGGCGCCTTCGCGGCGCATCGCCTGCGCGATGCCGTACGCAATCGAGCGCTCGGTCGCGAGACCGACGATCAGGGCACGTTTGCCGGCGAGAAATCCCATGGGCTGCTCCGGGGTGGACTTCACCGCCAGTCTAGCGCAAGAACGCGCGTCAGATTCCGGCGCGCTGCTCCGCGACGTACATGACGAGCCGCTGTCCCGGCTTGATCATGCTGCGCGAGCTCAGGCCGTTCCAGCCGAGCAGGTCGCTGAGGCGCACGCGGAACCGGGTGGCTATGCGCGACAGCGTATCGCCCCGGCGCACAACGTAAGTCGTGGAGCGCGTCTCGATCGACTGCGCGTCCGTCGCAGCGAGCGTCGTCGTTCCTGGAATCGACAGCACCTGGCCGACCGCGAGCGTGTCGTCGCTCGCCAGCCCGTTGCTGCTCGCGATGCTCTCCATCGTCACGCCATGCGAGCGCGCGATGCTCCACAGCGTGTCGCCGCGACGCACGATGTGTTTATCCGACGTGTTGCGAGGCATGGGCGGATCGAGGGACGCAGTGCGCGTGCTGCTCGCGGGCGCCATGCCGGTCGGCGCAGCCGTGATCAGCAGGTCCTGTCCCGGACGGATCAGCGTGCCGCGGATCTTGTTCGCGGTCTTGATCGCGGCGATCGACACGCCGTACTTGTCGGCGATGCCGCCGAGCGTGTCGCCCTTGCGCACGTGGTGATAGACGACGCGTACGCGCTTGTCCGGCGGCAGCGCCGCGATCGCTTCGGTGAACTTCGCCTCGCGATCCACGGGCACCAGCAGCAGGTGCGGGCCATCGGGATCGGTGACCCAGTGGTTGAACGCAGGATTGAGCGCGAGCAGCTCTTCCGGCGCGAGCTCCGCGAGCTCGGCCGCGACGTGCAGGTCGATCTGCGCGGCGACGTCGATCTGCGAGAAATAGGGCTCGTTCGGGATCGGCGCGAACTCGAGGCCGTGCGCGGCCGGATCCTGCACGATGCGGCGCATCGCGAGCAGCTTCGGCACGTACGCGCGCGTCTCGCGCGGCAGCTTCAGGCTGAAGAAGTCGGTCGGCTTGCCGGCCTTGCGGTTGCGCGCCACGGCTCGCGCGATGTTCCCTTCGCCGCAGTTGTAGGCCGCGACGGTGAGCAGCCAGTCGCCATCGAATTCTTCCGCGAGGAACTGCAGGTAGTCGAGCGCTGCGTCCGTTGCCACGATGACGTCGCGTCGTCCGTCGTAGTACCAGTTCTGCTTCAGGTCGTAGCGGCGGCCGGTGCCGGGAATGAACTGCCACAGACCGGAAGCGCGCGCCCGCGAGTACGCGACCGGATTGAATGCGCTCTCGACGACCGGCAGCAACGCCAGCTCGAGCGGCATCTTGCGCGCCTCGATCTGCTTGACGATGTGGTAGAGGTAGCGCTCGCCGCGCTTGAAGGTGCGGTCGAGATAGGCGGGATGACTCGCGAACCAGCGCTCTTCGCGGTCGATCGCGTCGTGGTCGACGTCCTCGATGACGAAGCCGCTGCGAATGCGCTCGAACAGATCGCCGACGGCCGGCGCGGTGCTCACTCCGCCGGAGCTGCTGACCAGCGGCGGACTGGATTGCGTTTGCGCGTCGAGCGTCTCGATCGCTTCCTCGATCTGCTCGGGGCCCGAAACGCCGATGTCGGCCTCGTCGACCTTCGAGACCGCCGGGTCGAGCTCGACCTCGTCGACGAGGGCCTCGTCGTCCTGCGTGTCCGCGTCTTCGGGAACGGTCGCGACGGTGCTGCAACCGGCAGTGATGAAGGCGGCTGCTGCAAGAATTGCATACAGCCCTGCCCGGATGCTCCACGCCTCGACCATTGACCCCTCCAAGAACTCAGGCCCGAAAGCCGTCTTTCCACTGCCGGATGACGGCAAAAACTTCTGTTGTGTTCTGTAACCCGCGGCCGGCTCTGGCTTCCGCGGCCTGCTTCACAGTCTGCTGGTCGCACCTCAGGAACGGATTCACATTCCTCTCATGCCTGATGCTCGATGGCAGCGTCGCCTCATCTCGGGCCCGTTTGAGCCTGCATTCTTCCAGGTAGCGCGCCGCATCCCCATTGTGCGGCTCGACCGCGAGCTCGAATTTCAGGTTGCTCACGGTGTATTCATGGCCGCAGTACACGAGCGTCTCCGCGGGCAGCTGCGCGAGTTTGGCAAGCGAGCCCACCATTTGTTCCGGCGTGCCCTCGAACAGCCGGCCGCAGCCGGCGCTGAACAGCGTGTCCCCGCAGAACAGCGCACCGTGGCCGACATAAGCGATGTGGCCGGCGGTGTGGCCGGGGATGTCGAGGACTGTGAATTCCAGGCCCAGCGCTGCGAGGGTGGCGCGATCGCCCTGGCTCAGTCGCGTGGGTTCGCCTGGCAGACGCTCGCTGCCGGGGCCGAACACCGGGATGCGCCGGCTCTGTAGCAAAGTGGCGACGCCGCCGACGTGATCGGCGTGATGATGCGTGAGCAGGATGCCCGCGAGGGTGAGATGGCGCTCGGCCAGGGCGCGCTCGACGGGCGCCGCGTCGCCGGGATCGACCGCCACGACCTGGGCGGCATCGCGTGGGGCGTGGATCAGCCAGATGTAGTTGTCGGCAAATGCCCGAACTGGCGTGACCTGCAACATCGCGTACCCGAAAAGTTTTTTGCAGGCCGTATTAAACATGCGGGGGTGGGGGCCAGCAAGCGTCAGAAGGGGCGTGAGGCGCGCTATTCTTCGCTCATGGACGATCCCGCACCCGACATGCAGTCCTGGCTGCGCTCCGCGCTGGGCCAGCGCGTGTATACGCTGGAGCGCAAGCTCGCGAGCGAGGCGCTCGCGCAGGTCTTCGGCTGGCAGTTGCTCCAGATCGGACTGTGGGGCGACGACGACGGGCTGCTCGCGGAAGGGCGGACCCAGCGCAAGGCCGTGCTCGCGTGGCACGGCTCGAGGCCGGCCGACCGGCCCGCGCCGATCCGCTCCCGCACCGACTCGCTCGCGATCGCCTCGGACTGCGTCGACGCAGTCGTGCTGCCGCACACGCTCGAGTACGAGCCCGAGCCGCACGAGATCCTGCGCGAGGTCGGCCGCATTCTCTCCGCGGAAGGTCATCTGGTCGTGCTCGGCTTCCGGCCGCTGTCGAGCTGGGGTCTGCGTCACCTGTTCGCGCGCGACGGCTTTCCGCCCGGGCTCGAGCGCATGATCGGCGAGCGCCGCCTGCGCGACTGGCTGAAGCTCCTCGGCTTCGAGATCGTCGATGCGCGCCGCTACCTGTTCACGTTGCCGCTCGGCTCGAGCGCGCCGTCGTCGCAGAGTTTCTTCGAGCGCAGCGGCCAATACCTCTGGCCGATGTTCGCGGGCGGCTACCTGATCAAGGCGCGCAAGCGCGTCTACACGCTGACGCCGGTCCTGCCGCGCTGGCGGCTGCGGCCGAAAGTCGTCGGCGGGTTGATCGAGCCAACGACGCGCGGCAGCGGCTAGCGCAGAAAAAGAATGGCGCCTGCAGTCGAGATCTACACAGACGGTGCGTGTCGCGGCAATCCCGGTCCGGGCGGCTGGGGCGTCGTGCTGTTGTCCGGCGCGCACGAGAAGGAGCTGCGTGGCGGCGAGATCCAGACGACCAACAACCGCATGGAGCTGACCGCGGCCATCCGCGCGCTCGCGGCGTTGAAGAAGCCGTGCTCGGTCGCGCTCTACACGGACTCGCAGTACGTGCGCAAAGGCATTCTCGAGTGGCTGCCGCAGTGGAAGGCGCGCGACTGGCGCACTGCGGACAAGAAGCCGGTCAAGAACGTCGATCTATGGCAGCAGCTCGAGCGCGAGATCGAGCGGCACGAGATCGAGTGGCATTGGATCAAGGGCCACGCGGGTGTGCCGGGCAACGAGCGCGCGGACCGGCTCGCCAACGAAGCGATCGACGAGCTACTGGAAAGAGAAGCCGCTGGCCGATAGCGGATGGCGGGAAGTCCGCTTATCATCGCGGCGCATGGATTTCATCGACCTCAAGACTCAATACCAGCGCGTGCGCGAATCCATGAACCGGCGCATGCAGGCGGTGCTGGAGCACGGACAGTACATTCTCGGCGCCGAGGGGCAGGAGCTCGAGCGCAAGCTCGCCGAGTACGTCGGCGTCAAGCATTGCGTCGGCGCGTCGAGCGGCACCGACACGCTGCTGATCGCTCTGATGGCGTACGGCATCGGGCGCGGCGACGAAGTCATCACGTCGCCCTTCACCTTCATCGCGACGGGCGAAATGATCGCCCTGGCGGGCGCGAAGCCGGTCTTCGTCGACATCGACGCGCGCACGTACAACATCGATCCGCGGCTGCTCGAAGCAGCGATTACGCCGCGCACCAAGGCGATCATGCCGGTGTCGCTGTACGGTCAGTGCGGCGACATGGATAGCATCAACGCCATCGCGCGCAAGCATCGCATTCCGGTGATCGAGGACGGCGCACAGAGTTTCGGCGCGCGCTATCGCGGCAAGCGCTCGTGCGGCCTGTCGGAAGTCGGCTCGACCTCGTTTTTCCCGTCGAAACCGCTCGGCTGCTACGGCGACGGCGGCGCGCTGTTCACCGACGACCACGCTCTCGCCAAGGTCATGCGCGAGATCCGCGTGCACGGCCAGGACCGGCGTTATCACCATCCGCGGCTCGGAATCAACGGCCGTCTCGACACGCTGCAGGCTGCCGTGCTGCTCGCGAAAATGGAAATCTTCGACGACGAAGTCGCGGCCCGCGTCCGCATCGGCGCGCGCTACAGCGAGATGATCGCCGCCGCGTTCGGCGACGAGCGCGACCCGGCGCGTCGCGTGACGACGCCGATCGTCGCGCCGGGCTGCACGCACATGTACGCCCAGTACACGATCGAGGTCGCGAATCGCGACAAGTTCGAGCAGGCCATGAAAGCGCAGGGGATTCCGACGGCCGTGCACTATCCGATGCCGCTGCATCTGCAGCCGGTGTTCGCGGACCTCGGGCAGAAGGCTGGCGCGTTTCCGGTGTCCGAGGCTGCCGGCGGGCGCGTGATCAGCCTGCCGATGCATCCTTACCTGACCGAAGCTCAGCAGGCGCGCGTCGTGCAGGCGATGCGCGCGGCGATCTGAGCGCGCCATGCGGCAGGTCGTTCTCGACACCGAAACCACGGGGCTGGAGCCGGAACAGGGACACCGCGTCATCGAGATCGGCTGCGTCGAGCTCGTCAATCGCCGCAAGACCGGCCGGCGCTTCCACCGCTACCTGCGTCCAGACCGGCTGATCGATCGCGCCGCGCAGGACGTGCACGGCATCACCGACGCGTTCCTGGCGCAGCAGCCGCGCTTCGCGGAGATCGTCGACGAGCTGCTCGAGTTCGTCAGCGGCGCGGAGCTCGTCATCCACAACGCGGCGTTCGATATCGCCTTCCTCGATGCGGAGCTGCAGCGCCTGCCGGGCCCGGTGCGCCGGATGGGCGACCTCTGTTCGGTGATCGACACGTTGCCCCTCGCGCGGCAGATGCACCCGGGCCAGCGCAACAGCCTCGACGCGCTCTGCAAGCGCTACGACGTCGACAACTCGCATCGCGAGCTGCACGGCGCGTTGCTCGACGCGCAGATTCTCCTCGACGTCTATCTCGCCATGACGGGCGGTCAGACGGCGCTGGTGCTCGGCGAAGTCACCGAGATCCACGTCAGCGTGTCGCACGAGCCGGCTGCAGCGGCGCGGCCGCGCGGAGTGCTGCGAGTCGTGCGCGCCAGCGACGACGAGCTCGCAGCCCACGAGCGCATTCTCATCGCGATCGACAAGATCAGCGGCAACAAGACCGTGTGGCGCAGAGAATCCATCGGCAGCCGGCGCGCGACAGACAGCGAACAGACGCGGGACGAGCTGCCGGTGCCAGTCCCCGCGTAGCGAATCTCCATGTCGCTCGCGCAAGCCCTCGCTCGCAACTTCCTCGGTCACGCGCCCGACTGGTACAAGCTGACGATCGTCGCCTTCCTGGCCGTCAACCCGCTGGTGATGCTCGTCGGCGGCGCGGACGCTCCGGTCATCGCCGGCTGGCTGCTGCTGCTGGAATTCATCTTCACGCTGGCGATGGCGCTGCGCTGCTATCCGCTGCAGCCCGGCGGCTTGCTCGCGATCGAGGGCGTGCTGCTGGGCCTGACGACGCCCGCGTCGGTGTACGACGAAACGCTGACCGCGCTGCCGGTCATCCTGCTGCTCGTGTTCATGGTCGCGGGCATCTATTTCCTGCGTGAGCTGCTGCTGTTCACGTTCACGAAGATCCTGCTCGGCATCCGCTCGCGGACCGCGATGGCGCTCGCGATCTGCCTGACGTCCGCGCTGCTGTCGGCGTTCCTCGATGCGCTCACCGTGATCGCCGTGCTGATCACGATCGGCGCCGGCTTCTACCAGGTGTTCCATCGCTTCGCTTCCGGCAAGCACTACGACGCGGAGCATGACGTCGGTCAGGACGAAGCCGTGCAGGAGCTGCATCGCTCCGATCTCGATGCGTTCCGCGCGTTCCTGCGCGGCCTGATGATGCATGCGTCGGTCGGCACTGCGCTGGGCGGCGTCATGACGCAGGTCGGCGAGCCGCAGAACCTGCTGATCGCGAAGCACGCCGGCTGGGCGTTCGTGGAGTTCTTCCGGCAGACGGCGCCGGTGTCGCTGCCGGTGCTCCTCGCGGGCCTCGCGACCTGCGTCATCGTCGAGAAGCTGCGCTGGTTCGGCTACGGTACGAGCCTGCCCGCCAGCGTGCGGCAAGTGCTCGCGGAATACGATCGCGAGCAGACCGGCAAGCGCACGTCGCGCGAAGTCGCGGTGCTGATCGTGCAAGCGATTGCGGCGGTGATCCTGGTCATCGCGCTCGGCTTTCATTTCGCCGAGGTCGGCATCATCGGCCTGCTGGTGATCGTGCTCGCGACGGCATTCACGGGCGTGACCGAGGAGCAGCGTCTCGGCAAGGCGTTCGAAGCGGCGCTGCCGTTCACCGCGCTGCTGGTCGTGTTCTTCGCGATCGTCGCGATCCTGCACGACCAGCATCTGTTCGAGCCGGTCGTGAGCGCGGTGCTGCAGCTGCAGGGCAGGGCGCAGACCGCGATGTTCTATCTCGCCAACGCCGCGCTCTCGGCGATCAGCGACAACGTGTTCGTCGCGACGATCTACATCACGGAAGTGAAGGCGGCGCTGCTGGAGGGCACGATCACGCGCGAGCAGTTCGACGCGCTGGCGGTCGCCATCAATACCGGCACCAACATTCCGAGCATCGCGACCCCGAACGGCCAGGCAGCGTTCCTGTTCCTGCTGACCTCGGCGCTGGCGCCGCTGATCAGACTTTCGTACGGGCGCATGATGTGGATGGCGCTGCCCTACACCGTGACCCTGACGCTGACTGGCCTTTGGGCCGTTGCGTACCTGCTGTAGAAGCAGGTACTCAGTCGACCCCAGTGACTCATGTCTCTGTTTTTGCCACGTCTTTGTGGCATCCTTCGCCGTCCTCAAAACTCGAACCGCGCGCATTTCCATGCCTGAACTCAGCCTCAGTACCTGCAAGATCGGCATCGTCGGACTGGGCTACGTCGGGCTGCCGCTCGCCGTCGAGTTCGGCAAGCAATACCGCACCGTCGGCTTCGACATCAAAGCCGCGCGCGTCGCCGAGCTGAAGAAGGGCCGCGACAGCACGCTGGAGTGCGAGCCCGCGGAGCTGCGCGCCGCCAAGCACCTGCGCTACACGACCAGTCTCAAAGACCTGCGCAGCTGCCAGGTCTACATCGTCACCGTGCCGACACCGATCGACAGCTACAAGCGGCCGGACCTCAAACCGATCGAGAGCGCGAGCGAGCTGCTCGGCCAGGTCCTGAAGAAGGGCGACGTCGTCGTGTTCGAATCGACGGTCTATCCCGGCTGCACCGAAGAGATCGCCGTACCGATCCTCGAGCGCCTGTCGGGCCTGACGTTCAACCGCGACTTCTTCGCCGGCTACAGCCCGGAGCGCATCAACCCGGGCGACAAGCAGCATCGCCTGCCGACGATCAAGAAGATCACGTCGGGCTCCACACCGCAGGTCGCCGACTTCGTCGACTCGCTGTACGCGAGCATCGTCACGGCGGGCACGCACAAGGCGTCGAGCATCCGCGTGGCCGAGGCGGCCAAGGTGATCGAGAACACGCAGCGCGACGTCAACATCGCGCTGATCAACGAGCTGGCGCTGATCTTCAACCGCCTCGGCATCGATACCGAGGAAGTGCTGCAGGCGGCCGGCACCAAGTGGAACTTCCTGCCGTTCCGGCCCGGGCTGGTCGGCGGCCATTGCATCGGTGTCGATCCGTACTACCTCACGCACAAGGCGCAGGAGATCGGCTATCACCCGGAGATGATCCTCGCCGGCCGCCGCATCAACGACAACATGGCGATCTACGTCGCCGAGCGCGTCGCGCAGCTGATGATCCACAAGCGCATTCACGTGAAAGGCTCGCGCATCCTGATGATGGGCCTGACGTTCAAGGAGAACTGCCCCGACGTGCGCAACTCGAAAGTGGCGGACGTCGTGCGCGAGCTGGCAAAGTACGGGGCCAAGGTCGACGTTTACGATCCATGGGTCAATCCCGCCGAGGCCGAGCACGAGTACGGCATCAAGCCGATCCGCAAGCCGGCGAAGGGCCGCTACGACGCAATCGTGCTCGCAGTCGCGCACAAAGAATTCCGCGACATGGGCATCGACACGATCCGCGGCTTTGCACGCAAGCCGCACGTCCTGTACGACATCAAGTACGTGTTCGATGCGGACGAGGTGGACGGACGGCTCTAACGAGCGCCCGGCGGCGCACAAGCGCGCGCGTGCGCGGCCAGAGCGGACGTCCGCACCCGCCGAATCAGGCCCTCGAGCGCGCGGGCGACTTCTGCTACATCCGCAAGCGGCGCGGCAGCGCCGCCGATCAGCTCTTCCCCGGCCGCGATCACCAGTTGCGTTTGCAGTTGCGCCAGCGCACTGCGCGCCGCCTGCAGACAATGTACGAATTCGCCTCGACGCCCGCAGGCCGCGCCTGCAGCGATGCTGGTCGGGACCGACACCGCTGCGCGCCGCAGTTCCCGGACGAGCCCGAGCGGCTCGTCGCTGGGCAGTTGCCGCGTCGCCGCGTACACTTTGGCGGCCAGCGCAATCGAGTGGTGCCACGCGGCCAGGTCTTCATGTCGGGTCGTCATGGTGAGCTTCGTGCGGAACCGGGACCCGTAGGGTGCCGTTGAACCGCGGTCCGGCAGACGCGTCCTAACTGCGAGTTCGTACAGAAAGTCCCTCATGAAATTCCTCGTCACCGGTGCGGCCGGCTTCATTGGCTTCCATACCTCCCTGCTGCTGCTGGAGCGCGGCGACGAAGTCGTCGGCCTCGACAATCTCAACGATTACTACGACGTGACGCTGAAGGAAGCACGGCTCGCGCAGCTGCGCGCCCGGCCGAACTTCCGCTTCGTCAAGCTCGACCTCGCCGATCGCGCGGGCATGCAGGCGCTGTTCGCGGCCGAGAAGTTCCAGCGGGTCATTCACCTCGCGGCGCAGGCCGGCGTGCGCTACTCGCTGCAGAATCCGCTCGCGTACGTCGACAGCAACGTCGTCGGCTTCGCCAACGTTCTCGAAGGCGCCCGTCACAACGGCGTCGAGCACCTCGTCTATGCGTCGACCAGCTCGGTGTACGGCGCCAACACGAAGATGCCTTTTTCGGTGCACCAGAACGTCGATCACCCGTTGTCGTTCTACGCGGCGACGAAGAAGGCGAACGAGCTGATGGCGCACACGTACGCGTACCTGTACTCGTTGCCCGTGACCGGGCTGCGCTTCTTCACGGTCTATGGTCCATGGGGTCGTCCGGACATGGCGCTGTTCCTGTTCACGAAGAACATCCTCGCCGGCAAGCCGATCGACGTCTTCAACTACGGCAACCACCGCCGCGACTTCACTTACATCGATGACATCGCGCAGGGCGTGGTGCGCTCGGCCGATCGCGTCGCCACCGCGAACGCGCAGTGGGACAGCGACGCGCCCGATCCGGGCACGAGCAAGGCGCCGTATCGCCTCTACAACATCGGCAACAATCAGCCGATCGAGCTGATGCGCTACATCGAGTGCATCGAGAGCTGCCTCGGACGCAAGGCGCAGAAGAACCTGCTGCCGCTGCAGCCGGGCGACGTGCCGGACACGTTTGCCGACATCGACGATCTGGTGCGCGACGTCGGCTATCGGCCGGCGACGCCGGTCGAGGTCGGCGTCGAGCGCTTCGTTCGCTGGTACGTCGACTACTACAAGGCGGGCTGAGTCATGCAACTTCCGCAATGGCAGGCGCTGACTGCGCACGCTGCGCAGGTCCGTCAGCGCCATTTGCGCGATCTGTTCGCCGCTGATGCACAGCGCAGCAGCAAGCTGTCGCGCAGCGATCTGAACCTGCTGTTCGATTTCTCGCGCCAGCTGCTCGACGAAGAGACGATCCGCCTGCTGATCGCGCTCGCCGCAGCTCGCGGGCTCAGGCAGCGCATCGATGCGATGTTCGCCGGCGAGAAGATCAACACGACCGAGAATCGCGCGGTCCTGCACATCGCTCTGCGCAACCGTAGCGACCGGCCGATTCTCGTCGACGGCCA
This sequence comes from Steroidobacteraceae bacterium, assembly GCA_036004505.1. Lineage (GTDB taxonomy): Bacteria > Pseudomonadota > Gammaproteobacteria > Steroidobacterales > Steroidobacteraceae > Steroidobacter. Next base: position 143,870 of record DASYRK010000039.1, on the reverse strand, counting down.
GGACGTGATGCCGGAGGTGCGCGCCAGCCTCGCGAAGATGCGCAATTTCGTCGAAGGCATTCACGGCGGGCGCATTCACGGCGCCACCGGCAAGTCGTTCACGGACATCGTGAACATCGGCATCGGCGGCTCGGACCTCGGCATCGTGATGGCGACCGAGGCGCTCGCCAATTTCCGCAATCGCAACATCCGCCTGCACTGCGTCTCGAACATCGACGGCGTGCAGCTCGGCGACGTGCTCGAGAAGGCGGATCCGGCGCGCACGCTGTTCGTCGTGTGCTCGAAGACGTTCACGACGCTCGAGACGCTGACCAATGCGAAGCTCGCGCGCCAGTGGATCGTCGACCGGTTGGGAGAGGGCGCACCCGCGCGGCACTTCGCCGCGGTCTCGACCAACGCGAAAGCGATGGACGCGTTTCTGATCCCGCCGCAGAACCGCTTCACGATGTGGGACTGGGTCGGCGGCCGCTACTCCGTCTGGTCGGCGGTGGGCTTGTCAGTCGCGCTGGCGCTCGGCATGGACCAGTTCGAGCTGATGCTCCAGGGCGGTCACGAGATGGACCAGCACTTCTTCAGCGCGCCCTTCGACCAGAACCTGCCGGCGCTGATGGGACTGATCGCCGTGTGGAATCGCAACTTCCTCGGCATGGACACTCTCGCAGTGCTGCCGTACGACCAGCGCCTGCATCGCTTCGCCGCGTACCTGCAGCAGCTCGAGATGGAGTCGCTCGGCAAGCGCGTCACGCTCGACGGCGCGCCGGTCAGCTGCGACACCGGCTCCGTGATCTGGGGCGAGCCGGGCTCGAACGCGCAGCACTCGTTCTTCCAGCTGCTGCATCAGGGCACCGCGAACGTCGCCATCGACTTTCTCGCGCCGGTGAATGCTTCCAGCCCGTACCAGCAACAGCAGAACCTGGCTCTGGCGAACTGCTTCGCGCAGGCGCGGGCGTTCGCGTTCGGCCAGACCGCGGAGCAGGTGCGCGCGGACCTGAGCGCGAAGGGTCTGTCCGGGAGCGAAATTGCGCGCCTCACGCCGCACAAGATCCATCCGGGCAACCGCCCCAGCTCGATCGTGCTGTTCCCGCGCCTCGGGCCGAAAACCCTGGGCCGGCTCATTGCGCTTTACGAGCACGCAGTGTTCACGCAGAGCGTGATCTGGGGGATCAACGCGTTCGACCAGTGGGGTGTCGAGCTCGGCAAGAAGCTCGCGGAGTCGCTGGCGCCGGTGATCGAGGAGCCGGCAAAGAACACCGATCCGGCGCTGATGAACCTGCTCGCGCAGGTTGCGAATTGGCGTAGCTGAACCGTATCGGTTGTGAGTCATTTTTTCACCCATCGCGCCCGTCCATGCGTGTACACTTCCGCCCCCGTCGCAGGGACTCTATAAATCAAGCAATTCTGATGGTTAGACCGAGTTTCTCCAGCCCCGCGGTTTTCTGGCTGGCTTGTGCCGTTGTGTGTGTTCTCTTTGCCGGTCCGCTGTTCCAGCCGGCCCTGGCGCAGACGCCGACGGCCGAGCAGATCGAAATCTTCCAGAACCTGCCGCAGGACCAGCAGCAGGCCATCCTCGAGTCGCTCAACCGCGGCGATTCGACCAGCACGCCCACCAGTCGGCCGCGTACCGACCGTCCGCTGAAATTTCCCGAAACTGTTCGGCCGCGCACGTCGCGCGAGGACTCAGAGCTGGACGAGAACCGCCTGTCCGGCGGAGTGCCCCAGGAGCCGCGCCTCAAGGGCAACGACACCGTGCTGTTGACGCTGGAGATCCGGCAGCTCGAGAGACCCGCGCCGGAAGTCGAGGAGCGCGAACGGCAAGAGCGCGAGCAGAACCGGCGCACGCCGCTGCAAATGTCGACGCAGCCCATGATTCCCGGCCGACAGGCCGCGTCGGCAGCCACCGCGCCAGGCGGACAGTCGGAGCAGCGCCGCATCGAACGCACCAGCGAGGAAGCCGATCAGCTCACTGACTTTCGTGAGCGCGTGCTGCGTCGGAATCCATACAAGCTGGACAAGTGGGGCATCCTCAATGTGTCGGAGCTCGGGCCGATCCCGCTGGCCGGGCTCACCGCCGAGGAGGCGACCGAGCGCCTGGCCGCCGAGGTGCGTCTGCAGGACTTCATCGTGCGGGTCACGCGCCTGCCGCTCAGGCCCATGGGGACCGAAGCGCTGAAACCTTTCGGCTACGACCTCTTCGGTGGGATGCCTTCCACTTTCGCCCCGGCCACCGACGTGCCGGTGCCTGCAGCCTATGTGATAGGGCCCGGCGATACGATCGAGGTGCAGCTGATTGGCAACACCAAGGGGCGCTACGCACTGGTCGTCGGCCGTGACGGTCGCGTGAATTTTCCCGAGCTCGGCCCGATCGCCGTGGGCGGGCGGCGCTTCGAAGAAGTGCGCGCAGATCTCGAGGCGCGCGTGCGCGATCAGATGATCGGCACTCAGGCGAGCGTCGGGATCGGCGAGCTGCGGTCGATCCGAGTGTTCGTGCTCGGTGATGCGCAGACGCCGGGCTCGTACACGGTCAGTGGCTTGTCGACGATCACGAACGCGTTGTTCGTCAGCGGTGGCGTGAAGAAGATCGGCTCGCTGCGCAATATCCAGCTGAAGCGCGCCGGCAGCATCGTGACGACGCTGGATTTGTACGACCTGTTGCTGCACGGGAATACCGGCGCCGATGCCCGGCTGCTGCCGGGCGATGTGATCTTCGTGCCGCCGGTTGGCGCCACTGTCGGTCTCGGCGGCGAAGTGCGCCGGCCCGCAATCTACGAGCTCAAGAGCGAGACGACCGCCGCGCAGCTGTTGCAGCTCGGCGGCGGACTGACGCCCGAAGCGGATCCTTCCTTCGCGACGCTCGATCGCGTCGACGAGCGGCGTGTGCGCGTGACCGTCGACGTCAACCTCGCCAGCGCCAGCGGCCAGGCCACGCTGCTGCGTAGTGGCGATACCTTGCGCGTGCCCGTGGTCCGCCCTGTGCTCGAGGATTCCGTGATCGTGAGTGGATTCGTGCACCGGCCCGGCGCGTACCAGTTCAAGCCCGGCATGCGCGTCGCGGACGTGATTCCGAGTCTGGACGAGCTGAAACCGAACGCCGACCAGCGCTACGTGTTGATCCGCCGCGAGCTGCCGCCCGATCGCCGGGTGCGCATCTTCTCGCTCAATCTCGAGCTTGCGCTCACCGATCATGCGTCCGCGCAGAACTTCGAGCTGGCGCCACGCGACCAGATCTTCGTCTTCGACCTGGAGTCCGGGCGCGACCGTATCATCGAGCCGCTGATGCGCGAGCTGAACATGCAGTCGCGCATCGATCAGCCGACCGCCGAAGTCAGCGTCGCGGGGCGCGTCAAGGTTCCCGGCAAATATCCGCTGGAGCCCGGAATGCGCGTCAGCGACCTGCTGCGCGCCGGCGGCAGTCTCGATGAGGCCGCCTATGGCGGTCAGGCCGAGCTGACGCGCTACGAGATCGGCGATGGCGAAGCGCGCCAGGCGGAGCTGATCAAGATCGATCTGCGGGCGCTGCTCGCCGGCGATCCGGCCGCCGACCTGCCGCTGAAGCCGTTCGACTACTTGGTGATCAAGGAAGTGCCGCTGTGGGCGGCGCAGGAGGAGGTCGAGGTGCGCGGCGAGGTGCGGTTCCCGGGCCGCTATCCGATTCACCGCGGCGAGACCTTGCGTTCGGTGATGGAGCGCGCCGGCGGCCTGACCGATCTGGCCTTCGTCGAGGGAGCGGTGTTCACGCGCGATGAGCTGAAGGAGCGCGAGAAGAAGCAGCTGGAGACGCTCGCGAATCGCATGGAGTCGGACGTCGCACAGTTCTCGCTGATGACCGCGCAGGAGACCGGCAAGGACGCGAGCCAGGCACTCACGGTCGGGCATACCTTGCTCGCGAACATTCGCAATGCCACGCCGGTCGGACGCCTGGTCATCGATCTGCGGCGCTCGATGAGCGCGCAGGCGGGCTCCGAGCAGGACGTGGTGCTGAAGGACGGCGATCGCCTGATGGTGCCGCGAGTCACCCAGGAAGTGACGGTCGTCGGCGAGGTGCAGAGCGCGACATCGCACCTGTATCGCGCCGAACTGTCACGGGACGACTATATCGCTCTGAGCGGCGGACTGACGACGCGCGCCGACGAGGATCGCATATATGTCGTGCGCGCCGACGGCAGCGTCGTGACGGCCTCCGGCAAGTCATGGTTCGGCGGCGGTGTCGACATCAGGACCGGTGACACCATCGTGGCGCCGCTCGACACGGAACGCATGCGGCCGCTGCCGTTCTGGACTGCGGTCACGACGATCATCTACAACCTGGCGATCGCGGCCGCTGCAGTGAACTCGTTCTGAGCGCGCGCATGACGCTAGGCAGCAGCAGCGAATTCGACACCTCGGCCGCGTCCACGTTCATCTTCATGTACCGGGCGATCCGGCGGTACCGCCGCACCGTCGTGGTCGTGACTGCGAGCGTCGTGATCGCGAGCCTGATCTATGCGTTCGCCGCCACGCCGGTGTATCGCGCCTCGATCACGGTCGTTGCTGCCGGCGACGACGACACTGGCGGGCTCAGCGGACTGAAGGCGCTCGCGGGTGATCTCGGTGACCTGGGAGGATTGGCCGGCATCGGCGGCCCCGGCAAGTCGATGAACGAGGCGTTGGCCGTGCTGCGTTCGCGGCAATTGACGGACCGCTTCATCACCGAGGGCAATCTCCTGCCGGAGTTGTTCCACAGAGACTGGGACGCCAAACGCGGCCAATGGAAGCCGCCGTCGCTGTACGTGCGCCTGAGATCGTGGATCTCCGGCACGCCGCGTTCCCCGACCGGCCAGCCCAGCCTGGGGGAAGCGTACCGGCTGTTCGGCAAGATCCGACGGGTGCGCATCGACAAGACCGACGAGGTCACGGTCATCTCCATAGACTGGCGCGATCCGCAGCTCGCGGCGAAGTGGGTCAACGAGCTGGTGCAGTTGACGGATGACGCGATGCGGGCGCGGTCCATCCGCGACGCGCAGCACATTATCGCCAAGCTCGAGGAACAGGAGCGCGAGACGAATTTTTCAGAGATCCACCGCGTGATCTACGCAGCGGCGCAAACGGAGCTGCGCAAGACCGTCATGGCGAACGTTCGCGAGAGCTTCGCTATGAAGGTCCTCGACCCGGCGCAGCCGCCGGAGCAGCGAACGTGGCCGAAGCGAGGTCTGGTCCTCGCGTTGAGCATCCTGGGCGGATTGTTCCTCGGCTGCGCGCTGGCAATCGCGCGGCGCTACGTGCGGCTGCTGCGCGACGCCATGGCCGAAGATTCGAACGCGACCTGAGAGTTGTAGCGGCCCGCAGGCCGCCGGCGACCGGCGATCCATTCATGAACGGCGTTTTTCGCTTCCTGCTGCAGTCGACGCTCGTCGTGATCTTGACCGGCGTGGATACGATGCTCAGCGCCGAGGGATTGCTCCCGCTGCCCGCAGTGCTGCTGTCGCTGGCGCTGCTGTTGATAGCTGTCGGGTACGGGCTGACGGCCGCGCGCAACCAGCGCGTGCCGCGAGGGTTCCAGCTGACGTTGCTGGAGATCCTGCTGGTCTTTGCGGTGCTGTATGCGCCGACGATCATCGGCATGCTGCTGATCGCGTTTGTGCCGGATCTGCTGATCAATCTCGGCCCGCTCGCGATCTACAATTCCATCGTCTGCGTGCTGGTAATGCTCGGCTGCCTGCTGCTCGGCGAGGAACGGGTTCTCACCAGGCTGGCCGTGATCTGCCTCGTCGTCTACGTCCTCTCGGTGGCCTTCGATCTGGTCTCCGGCGGGTTGCTCTCGGTGCTCGTGGCGCGCCCGGCAGGCTTCATGCGCAATCCCAACGACGGAGCGTTCACGATCGCAGCGCTGCTCATCGCCTCGTTGCGCTGGCGCCAGCCGACGCTGCGGGATCTGCCGCTGCTGGCGTTCGCGTTCGCCGGGATCATACCCACGCTCTCGCGCTCGGGATTGCTCGCTTGGCTGCTGGTCACGCTGAGTTATTTCACAGCCATCGTGCTCGCCGGTCATCGCTGGCGCCTGTTGCTGCTGCTGGTGCTGGGCCTTGGCGCGGGCGGGCTCGCCGTCGCTCTGAACGAAGGTCTGGCCACCACCGCGATCCGCAACGCCGACAGCGCGCGGCGCCTGACCGAAATCGGCGAGCTGGCCTCGGGCAACACGCGCTCGGCTGTCGATGACCCGCGCGTCCTGCTGTTTCGTCACTATCTCGACCTGGCGGCCGAGCGGCCGCTGCTCGGCTATGGGCCGTCCTTCGCGGTGAGCGGCTTCGGCACGCCCGAAGCCGGACAGGACGACCAGGGGCCGCACAACGCTTTCCTGGCGCGCTACGTGGATACCGGCGTGATCGGCCTGGCGTGCCTGCTGCTGTTCTTTCTGTTCTGGCTCGCGTTCTTCTTCCAGTATCGATCGCCGGCCGGCCTGATGTACGTGGTCTTCCTGGCATTCACCGGCCTGTTCTCGCACGATCTCATCGACCGCAAGGCGCTGCTCGGCATCCTGATGGTGCTCGGCGCGCAGGCACTGCTGCGCCAGCGTTCCTTGCTCACGGCTCACACAAGCAACCCATCATGACGACCAATTCCGAAACGACCGATGTCTCCACCCACTATCAATTCGGCAAGAACTGGGCCCGCTTCGCGCGGGTGCTGACCCCGGCGCACATCGCGAGCGCCGAGCACGAGCTCGAGCGCCTGGTCGGCGCCGCGCGGCTCGCGGGCGTCTCGATGCTCGACGTCGGCTCGGGGTCCGGCCTGCACAGCCTCGCGGCACTCAACCTCGGCGCGCGCTGCGTCGAGGCCGTGGACTTCGACCCCGATAGCGTCAAGACCACGACGGCAGTGCTGTCGCGGCACGCAACGCGGGGCCAGTGGACCGCGCGCGCGGCGAACGTGCTCACGGATTTCGCCGATGCGCAGCAGCGGTACGACCTCGTCTACAGCTGGGGAGTGCTGCATCACACCGGCGCGATGTGGCAGGCAATCGGGCAGGCGGCCAGGCTCGTGCGCCCGGGCGGATGGTTCGCCATCGCGCTCTACAACAAGACGCCGCTGTGCGGACTGTGGCGCATCGAAAAGCGCATCTTCGCGAAGCTGCCCAGGTTCCTGCAGGCGCTGCTCGCCTGGGCGACGGTCGCTGCCTGGATGCTCGGGAAGCTGCTGCGCCTGAAGAACCCGATCGCCTGGTATCGCGATTACCAGCAGCTGCGCGGCATGAGTGTGTACTACGACGTGCACGACTGGCTCGGTGGGTATCCCTACGAAAGCGTCGACTGCGCAACGCTCGTGAGCTGGATGCGGGACAGGGGCTTCACGCTCGTCTACGACCACAACACCGACGCGTCCCTTGGGCTGCTCGGCGGCGGCTGCGGCGAATACCTGTTCCAGCGAGATTGAAAATTGAACGAACAGCGGCGCCGCAGGCGCGTGCTCAGCGCTCTCATCCGGTCGGCGGCAGGCGCCGGCCTTTCGAGCGCCGCCATGGTGTTGCGCGACCTGTTCATGGCAAACGAGCTGGGCATCAGCAGCGCTGTCGACGCGTACATCATCGTGTACACGTTCGTGATGTTCGTCGCTGCGGTTCTGGCCGCATCGATGAGTGCTGCGCTTACGCCGGCATTCATGCGCCAGCGCGCAGCCGCAGGGGAGAATCTGGCGCTGGCCCTGGCCTGGCACAGCGGAGTGCGCTTGTGCGCAGGCATGGTGGTCGTTGCCCTGGTCATCGTCGGCGCGTCCGACCTGATTCTCAGCGTCGTTGCGTCGAACCTCTCACCCGATACACGAGCGCTCGCGCGCGTGGCGCTCTTGTGGATGGCGGGCCTGCTACCGCTGCATGCGATCGCCGTGGTACTGGCAGTGATCGCCAATGCGCATGGCGCGTTCGTACGGCCGGGGCTCGCCCTGGCAATGCCTCCGCTGTTCGCGTCAATTGCGTTGATCCTCGCCGGGCCGCAAGGCGCGGTCGCGGCGCTCGCCATCGGCACGGTGCTGGGCACGGTCGTGCAGTTGGCGTGCTTCCCCTTCGAATGGACCCAACTGCTTGGGCGGCGCAGCCGGGAGCGCGTCGCGACCGGCGCCTTGCGCCATTTGCTGAGTCAATATCTGCCGGTCGTGGCAGGCGCAGTGCTGATGAGCGCGACACCACTGATCGATCAAGCGATGGCGGCTACGCTGGCGGGCGGGAGCATCGCGACCCTGTCCTACGGACAGAAGCTTCCTGCGCTGATCCTCATGATCTCGGCGCTCGCGCTCAGCACCGCGGTGCTGCCGCACCTGTCCGAGATGGTCGCGAACGAAGACTGGGTCGGGATGCGCGACACGGTGCGCGTCGTGCGCCGGCTGATCGTCATCGTGTTCGTGCCGCTCACAGTGGTGCTCATCGCAGCGTCGCGGCCACTGGCGGCGCTGGTCTTCGAGCGCGGCGCCTTCACCGCCGCCGCCGTCACACCGGTCTCGCTAGTGCAGTCGGCCCTGTTGTTGCAGGTCCCCTTCTTTCTGGTCGGCACCTTGTACGTGCGGCTGATATCGGCGCTCGGTCGGAACTCGATCCTGCTGTGGGGCACGGTGATAAGCCTGTGCGTAAAGGTCGGCTGCAATCTGCTGCTCATGAGGTGGCTCGGCGTGACCGGGCTCGCCCTGTCGACCAGCATCGTGTATGTCGTAGCCTGCATCTACCTCACGCTGCAAGCTCGGCGCGCCGCGGCTCAGCGCATCGCCGGGACCGGCCTGGTCGAGGCGCGATCCTCGTGATGCTCAGCCCGCCGCTGCGTGTGACATTCATCATCAGACGCTTCGTGTACGGCGGAGCGGAGCGACAGCTGGTGGAACTGCTCAAGCACCTGGACCGCACGCGCATTGCGCCGAGCGTCATCTGCCTGTATCCGGGCGGCGGATTATGGGACGAACTCGCTGCGATCGACGGGCTCGAGGTGCTGCATCTCGGCAAGTCGGGTCGCTGGGACTTCACCGCGCTGCTGCGTATCGTGGCGCACTTGCGGCGCCTGCGACCGAACGTCGTGCACGGTTACATGGACGTCGCAAACCTCATCGCACTCGCCGGCAAGGCACTCGGGGCGAAAGTCGTGTGGGGTGTGCGAGCTTCGCGGGTCGACCTCCAGCGCTACGACTGGGTGCACCGGCTTGCAGCCCGGGTGGAGATCGGTCTGTCGCGAGCAGCGGATCTGGCGATATGCAATTCAGAGGCGGGCAAGGCCGACGCGCTGTCGCGCGGCATGCGCGCAGGCGCCGTTGTCGTCATTCCGAACGGCATCGACACCGCACGTTTCCATCGCGATGAGGCCGCCCGCGGGGCTGTGCGGCAGGAATGGGGCTTGAGCCCCAGCGAGCTGCTCGTGGGATTGCCGGCGAGGCTCGATCCGATGAAAGGTCATGCGGTGTTCGTCGCTGCCGCGGCGCTGGTCGGCGAGCGCTTCCGCCACGCCAAATTCGTCTGCATCGGCGACGGGCCGGCGCAGGTGCGCGGCGAGCTGCAGGCCCTGGTCGGCAGTCACGGACTCGCAGACCGATTCGTCTGGGCCGGCGAACGCCCGGACATGCCGCGCGTGCTGGCGGCGCTGGACGTCGCTGTTTCCGCATCGCTGTTCGGCGAAGGTTTCTCCAACGCACTCGGCGAAGCGATGGCGTGCGGCGTGCCGTGCGTCGCCACGCAGGTTGGCGACTCGGCGCGAGTGCTCGGCGGCACGGGGTGGCTCGTTCCTCCCGAGGACGCACCCGCGCTTGCAACGGCGCTGTGCTCGGCTCTGCAGGCAGTGGCGGCCGGCACCGTCGATGGCACGGCGCTGCGGTCCCATATCGAAAGCAACTTTAGTGTCAGAATGCTGGCGCAGCGCACGGAGCATGCGCTGCAAGCGCTGGTAGCAGGTCGCGTCGAGGTTCGCTGATGATCAATTGGCTGCATGCAGTGACCCATCGCCCGGAGCAGGGCTGGGACCCGGTTCCCGCCGAGCACGCGGTCCACTACGCGCAGGGACAATGGGAGGTGCTCGACGAAGCGCCGCTGCAGGAGCTCGAAGACTGGCTCGGCGGCTTCGCCGGCAAGGACGTGCTCGATCTCGGCGGCGGGCCGGGGCAGTTCACAGTTGCCATGGCGCGCCGGGGTGCGCGCGTCACCTGGCACGACGTCTCCGCCAACTATCGCGAGATCGTGCGCGCGCGCAATCCCGGCTATGCGATCCGCGATTCGCTCGGCTACCTGGAAGACGCGATCAGGCTGGGCGAGAGCGCCTTCGATCTGGTCTTCAACCGCATCTGCTTCAACTACTCGAGAAGCGATCGGCACTTCGTGCAGATGATCTGGAAGCTGCTCAAGCCCGGCGGCGTCGGTTACGTGGACACCAACAACGCGCTCTTTCATTTCGACGAGCTCGCGCTCGGCGCGCGGCTGCGCACCTGGCTGAACACAGGGACCGGATGGAAGATCGGGCATCCGTTCCCGCCGCACGGCCGCCTCGCGCGCCTGGTCCTCGCGCTGCCGACCGAACGGGTCGTGGTGGACTACTCGCGTGCGACCAACGACCGGATCATCTTTCGCAAGGCGAGATGATCCGGATGTCCGCGCGCTATCTCGTCCGCTTCGACGACATCTGTCCGACCATGAACTGGGAGCGATGGAGCGAAATCGAGGCCGTGCTGCTGGCCGCCGACGTGCGGCCGCTGCTCGCTGTTGTGCCCGACAACCAGGATCCCGCGCTGGCAGTAGCGCCCGCGCGTGCCGATTTCTGGGATCGGGTCCGTGCCTGGCAGGCTCGCGGCTGGGCGATCGGGCTGCATGGATTCCAGCACCGGTACGTCACGCAGGAGGCCGGCATTCTCGGCGTCAACGCGCGTAGCGAGTTTGCGGGTCTGCCGCTCGAGCAGCAGCGCGACAAGATCGTGAGCGCCCTCGGGCTGTTCGCACAGCAAGGGGTCAGCGCCGATGCGTGGGTGGCGCCGGGCCACTCGTTCGACGACACCACTGTTACGGTGCTGCGCGAGAACGGCATCAGCGTGATCAGCGACGGCTACTTCGTATCGCCGGTGCAAATTCACGGCATGACGTGGATCCCCCAGCAGCTGTGGCGCTTTCGCGCTCTCGCGGGCGGGACCTGGACTGTCTGCTATCACCCCAACACGTTCTCGCGCCGTCAGTTCACGGCTTTCGAGCACGACGTGCACCGCTTCAGGCATCGGCTGATCTCGCTGGACAGCGCGCTGGCACGTGTCCGGAAAGTCCGCCGCGCGGACTTCGCGTTCGCGCGTGCGTGGCTGGCCGCGATCCGTGCGAAGCGCGCGCTGTCCCGTGGCAGCCGGCGCAGGCAGAGCTAGGTGCGGGTCCTGCACATCACGACTGGCCTGGGGCAGGGCGGAGCCGAATCCGCGCTGTACAAGCTCGTGCGTGCCACCACTCCGCAGATCGAGCATTTCGTCGTCTCGCTGCTTGACGAGGGCGTTTACGGCGAGCGTCTGCGCGCGGCTGGAGCGCAGGTCGAAGCGCTGCGAATGCGGCCCGGCAGGCCTTCGTTGTCCGCACTGCGCCGGCTGCAAGGGTCGTTGCGCAGCATCGAGCCGGACTTGGTGCAGACCTGGATGTACCACGCCGACCTTCTCGGCGGGCTGGCGGCGCGCTTCGCCGGTCGCCGGCCGATCGTCTGGGGCGTGCGTCATTCGAATCTGGAGCTGCGCCGCAATCGACTCTCCACGTTGGCCATCGCCCGCGTCTGTGCGTGGTTGTCCAACTGGGTGCCCACCGCAATCGTGTTCTGCGCGGAGCAAGCGGCGCACGCCCACGCCGCCCTCGGCTATCGCAAGGAGAAGTTCCGCATCATCCCGAATGGCTATGATCTCGCGACTTTCGCCACGGACCCTGTGGCGCGCAGCGCCGCGCGGCTCGAATGGGCAGGGCCGCAGGAAGTGCTGCTCGGCTGCGTTGCGCGCTGGCACCCGCAGAAGGACCATGAGAACCTGCTCGCGGCGCTCGCTCTAGTCACTCGCGGCACGCCGGTCAAATGCGTGCTCGCAGGCGAGGGCATGACTGCGCAAAATCCCGAGCTGATGGCCAGCATCCGCCGCCACGGGGTCGAGCGGGTCGCCGTTCTCGCCGGCGCGCGCAATGACATCCCCACGCTGATGGCTGCAATCGACATTCACGTCCTGCCGAGTGCGGGCGAGTCGTTTCCCAACGTGGTTGCCGAAGCGATGGCAGCAGGCACGCCATGCGTCGCGACCGACGTGGGCGACGTCTCTGCGATCGTCGGGGACACGGGATGGGTCGTGCCGGCGCGCGACCCGCTGGCGTTCGCCGCGGGCATCGAGGCTGCGCTCGAGGCGCTGCGCGCGCAAGGCAAGGCTGCGCTCGGCGAGCGTTGCCGGGAACGGATTGAAAGGCGCTACGGGCTTGCTCGCATGAGCGGCGCCTACGTGGAGCTTTGGCGCTCACTGGTGGATCGCGAGTCGATGCGCCACGCAGCGAAACGTCGCGAGGTTTAGCCACGCATGTGCGGAGTGACAGGATTTTGGCAGCCGGGCGGCCGCGCGAACGCGGCGCAGGTCGCAGCGATGACCGATGCGATCGCGCATCGCGGTCCGGACGCGGCCGCGCACTGGGTCGACGCGGGCGCCGGGGTGGCGCTCGGTCACAGGCGTCTAGCGATCATCGACCTGAGTGAAGCCGGCGCGCAGCCGATGCACTCGGCGTGCGGCCGCTACGTCATCGTGTTCAACGGCGAGATCTACAACTTCGGCGCGCTGCGCCAGGAGTTGGAGCGCGAGGGAGCGCAAACGACCTGGCGTGGGCACTCCGATACGGAAGTCGTGCTGACAGCCATCAGCGCCTGGGGGCTGCCGGCCGCATTGCGCAGGTTCGTCGGGATGTTCGCGTTCGCGCTGTGGGACAGGCAGCGCCGGACTCTGCACCTGGCGCGGGACAGGCTCGGCGAGAAGCCCCTGTACTACGGATGGGCCGGTGCGACGTTCGTGTTCGGATCCGAGCTCAAGGCCATAACCGCGTATCCAGGCTTCACGCGCGAGGTGGATCGGGGCGCACTGAGCCTGCTGCTGCGGCACAGCTACATTCCTGCGCCGTACTGTATTTATCGAGGTCTGAACAAGCTCCTGCAGGGCACGTCGCTGGAGATCACCGAGCAGGACGCGATCGCGCGCATGCTGCGCGAGCCCACTGCATATTGGTCGCTCGGCGAGATCGTGGAAAGCGGACAGCGGCGACCCTTCGCCGGCGCGGACGAGGAAGCCGTCGCGAGACTGGAGGAGCTGCTCGAGCAGGCCGTTGCCGGCCAGATGATCGCGGACGTTCCGCTCGGCGCGTTCCTCTCGGGTGGCGTCGACTCCTCGCTCATCGTGGCGCTGATGCAGAAGCGCAGCGCGAAGCCGGTCAAGACGTTCACGATCGGCTTTCAGGAGCGGGACTACGACGAGGCGCAGTACGCGGCCGCCGTCGCCCGCCATCTCGGCACCGAGCACACCGAGCTGTACGTCACCGCAGACCAGGCGCTCGGCATAGTCCCGAAGCTGCCGCTCATCTACGACGAGCCGCTCGCCGACTCGTCGCAGATACCGACCTACCTCGTGGCCGCGCTGGCGCGCCAGCACGTCACGGTCGCGCTCTCCGGCGACGCGGGCGATGAATTGTTCGGTGGTTACAACCACTATGCGCTGGCGAGCAAGCTCTGGCGCTCCATCGGTTGGATGCCTCCCGGCATGCGTCGCATGGCCGGCCGCGCCGTCAAGTGCGTGCCGCAGGCTGCGTGGAACGCGATGGCGCGGCCGCTGCGCGCGCATCTGCCAACTGACTTGCGCAACGCGACCTTGGGGGACAAGGTGCATCGGTTCGCGGACATCGCGGCCGTGGCCTCGGCAGACGATCTGTTCCGGCAGCTCCTGGCGCACTGGAAGGAGCCCGCGCAAGTCGTGATGCGAGGCGCAGAGCCGCGCACGCGTTTTGCGAGCGCCGAGGGATTGCCGCAGCTGCCGGACTTCGAGCACCGCATGATGTACCTCGACGCGCTCGCGTATCTCACCGACGACATTCTCGTGAAGGTGGATCGTGCCGCCATGGCCGTGAGCCTGGAGACCCGCGTGCCGCTGCTCGACCATCGCGTCGTGGAATTTGCGTGGCAGTTGCCGCTCGCGATGAAGGTTCGCAACGGCACGCGAAAGTGGCTGCTGCGGCAGGTGCTGTACCGGCACGTACCGCGCGAGTTGATCGAGCGTCCGAAGATGGGCTTCGGCGTGCCGATCGGCCAGTGGCTGCGCGGGCCGCTCAGGGACTGGGCGCAGTCCCTGCTCGATGAGCCCCGGCTGCGCAGCGAGGGTTACTTCGACCCGCAACCCATCGAGTCGAAATGGCGCCAGCACCTGCAGGGAACGCGTGACTGGTCCGCCTACTTGTGGGACGTGCTGATGTTCCAGGCGTGGCTCGGCAGCGCCCGCTCATAGAGCGCCATCCGCTGCGCGCCGGAACACGAACTCGTTGCAGCCGCGTCCGCCGCCGCAGGTCTTCAGCCGCAACAGCGTGTAGCCGCGCGCCCGATGGAAATCGAAGATCTCCTCCGGCTTGGCGACCTCGAAGGGAAAGCCGCCGACCCAGTCGACTACGTCGTACCACGGCGACATGCCGCGCGACTTGTCACGGTAGCTTCTCCAGGACTGCAGGGGCCTGCCCTTCAGCAGGTCGCGCACCAGCATCGGACCGCGCAGCCGGGCGAAGCAGGGCACCATCACCAGGAACCTGAGAGAATGGGGTAGCCAGTTGTACAGCCACTTCGTCCAGTACCACCACCGCGAATAGCGACCCTGATCGTTGTAGATGGCGATGAAAAGCGTGCCGCCTGGTGCCGTCATCTCGGCGGCATTCTCCAGCGCCTTCCACATGGATCCCGTGTGGTGCAGCACGCCCCACGAATACACGACGTCGAAGCGGCCAAGTGAGGCGAGGTAGCTCGCATCGAGGACCGACGCTGGTTCGATGCGCCACTGGGCGTCGTCCGGACAAATGCTCTCTCGTAGTCGCTGCGCAGTGGCGACTGAAGCAGGGTCGTAGTCGAAGGACAGGACGCGGGCGCCGAGCTGGCGCGCCGCTAGCGAGAAGAGCCCGCTGCCGCAGCCGATGTCCAGAAAAGATCGACCCTTGAGGTCCTGCACGCCGAGCATCGAGCGCAGCGATTCGACCGCGGTCTGGATGCGGCTCTCATCGAGCTGAGTCGCGAATCTGGACCAATTCTCGCCGAACGCGAAGCGGAGCCGTTCGGCGCCGTCGGTATCTTCACTCACGCTAACCTCATGAAATCCGCCACCGGCAGGCGCCGGGCGCGCACTGTAAACGCGCCATACCCGCGCGACAATGCGCTTCGACTGCACCAGGCCTGCGGTTGTTGAACAAAGTGCTCCCGGGCGAAGACTAAACCAGGCCGGGGAATCGACCGTTCACGCAGTTGCGCGTTGGATTTTGTGACGAGCCGGTGCTGTCGTAACGCGCCCCGGCGTCTGCGGGGACGGCTAGGAGGGCAAGCTACGCGAAGCGGGTGTCGACCTCCGACCGATCCCGACCGCACCACGCGGTCGGAGTCCGCTGGCGGACCTGGCGTTTACTGCTACGGCTCATCCGCGAGTATCGCGGCGAGCGGCCCAGCCCCCGACGTTGTGTCAGCTGACAGTCATGTTTGTAACTGCTTTGTAAAGGCACTGTCGCCGACGGGCTACAGCACGCCTGCGCCTCTAGTTCTTCACTAATTTGCCGGTTATAGTTCGCGCCTAATCGGCGTTGAACGGAAAAATAAAAGGCGGCGTCGGAACCTGATCGCGCTTGCAAGCGGTTTCTTCGAGTGACCACAACAAGAAGAAAAAGCAGGCGGCTACAATTCGAGACGGGACGCTATGGAAGGGATCATGCCACGGATCATCGTGTACATCGGGCTGCCATTGCTCGGCACCGTACTGTTCATGTTCGCCTTGCGCCCGCTGGCGCGTGGCCTCGGCCTCATCGATCGGCCAGGCGGGCGCAAGATGCACGTCGGCGAGGTGCCGGTCATCGGCGGCCTCGCGATGATGGGTGGGCTCGCAATCGGGGCGTTGTCCAGCCAGACGGCGATTACCGGCGTGCCTTTCTTTATGACGGCGCTCACGCTGCTCGTCTTCATCGGGGCACTCGACGACCGTTACGATCTGCCCGCGTCGGTGCGCTTTCTTGCGCAGATGTGCGCCGCGCTGCTGATGGTGGCGGGCGCGGACGTATCCGTGGCAGATATCGGACGGCCGTTCTTCGGCGACGTAGTACAACTGGGCTGGCTGTCGATCCCATTCACGATCGTCATCGTCCTGACCGCCGTCAACGCCTTCAACATGTTCGACGGGAGCGATGGCGTCGCCGGCACTCAGGCGGTGATCGCATTGGTCTTCCTGGGCTTCGCCTGCATCATGGCCGGAGCCACGCGCTGCCTGCCGCTGGTCTTCGGTCTCGCCGGCTGCATCGTCGGATTCCTGGTATTCAACTGGCCGTCGAAGCGTACGCGCAACGTGCGCGCGTTCATGGGGGACGCCGGCAGCACCATGCTCGGCTTTTCGCTCGCGTGGCTCAGTATCGAACTCTCGCAAGGGTCCACGGCAGTGATCAGCCCCGTCGTCGCGCTCTGGGTGTTCGCGTTGCCGCTCTACGATCTCTTCAGCAGCATGATCCGCCGCGTGTCGCAAGGCGCGTCGCCGTTCCACGGTGACAGCGAGCACCTTCACCATATCCTCCGGCGCTTCGGCTTCAGCTCGCGTCAGGTCGCGCAGGCCGTGCTGCTCGGCTCCAGCCTGCTCGCAGCCATCGGCGTTGGTGGCTTCGTCCACGGCCTTGCCGACGGCTGGCTGTTCGCCGGGTGGATCGTCCTCGGCGTCGGCTACCACATCGCCTTCGGCAGCGGTCTGGTGATCGCCCGGCGCGCGACGCCCCGCGTCGACGACGGCACCGTCACCGGCAAGTACTGGACGCTCCGGAAGCAGCGCTAGGCCAGGTTTTCCGCCTGCGACAACGGGCGATTTCTATGAGTTTCTGCCGCGCCGCTCGGCCCGTGCCCGCGCATCTTTCTCCGACCCGCCCGCGGCGCACAGCACGTGCGCCGCGGCCTCATTTGGCCATGGTGCGAACACCGGGCCTCCCGATGCTCTTATTCTGTAAGCTGCCGCACCTCCTTTACGCGTGCGTCGCGATACGGGCGGCCGCGGCCGCAGCACCACTGGACGAGAGGGAATGGCAGCACAAGGCTACGTTGAGCAACTACGGGTGATCGAAGTGCGGCAGGCGCTGCACTGGCTGCCGCCTGGGCGCCACATTCTCGAGATCGGAGCCGGTGTCGGATGGCAGGCGCGCGAGTTAAGCACGATGGGTCATGAGGTCGAAGCGGTGGACCTGGCCGGCAGCGCCTACGCCGCCGAGCGCATCTGGGCCATCCGTGACTACGACGGCGAGCACCTGCCGTACGCGGATCAGACGTTCGACGTGGTGTACAGCTCCAATGTGCTCGAGCACGTCGAGCGGCTGCGCAGCCTGCTCGCGGAGATGCGCCGAGTGGTCAAGCCGGGGGGTTACCTAGTGCACCTCGTGCCCAGTGCCAGCTGGCGTCTATGGACCACGCTCACCTACTACCCCGACCTCGTGCGTCGCGCATGGCGGAGCGTGCGCGGGCGCGCAGTCACGCCGGAATCTGCGCCGCATGCGGCACACGGGCGTGGTCCACAACGGTGGCGAAGATTACTGCGAGTGTTCGCTCCGCCCGCGCACGGATTGTTCGGCAATGCGATCGAGGAGCTTTGGTATTTCAAAAGCGCGCACTGGCGCCGTCTGCTCAGCGACGCCGAGCTCGAATGGCACGCCAGCCGGCCGGCGGGCCTGTTCTACTCGGGCAGCATCCTGTTCGGGCTGAAGCTGCCGTTCTCGATGCGCCGGCAGCTGGCGCCGTTGCTCGGTAGCTCGTGCCATTTGTTCATTCTGCGCAAGCGCGCGGCCGCCATCGCAGTCGCACGATGAGTGCAGCCGATGCAATGCGGGCCGATGCTTCTTTGCAAGGCAAGACCGTGCTGGTCGTCTCGCGCTGTGCATGGACCCTGTTCAACTTCCGGTTGCCGCTGATGCGCGCACTGATGCAAGCCGGCGCAAGAGTGATCGCCCTCGGGGCCGGCGGCGATGGCTACGAGCGGCGGCTGCGTGCGGCCGGCATCGACTACCGACCGATTCCCGTCGCGCGCCGCAGTCTGAACCCGGGTGCAGACTTCGCGCTGCTGCTGGCCCTGGTCGCGGTCATGCGTCGCGAGCGGCCGAGCGTCGTGCATTGCTTCACGATCAAGCCGGCGATCTTCGGCACGATCGCCGCACGGCTGTGCGGAGTGCCGGCCCGCGTGGTCACGATCACCGGGCTCGGGTACGCTTTCACCTCGGCCGGTACGCTGCTTAACGGGGTGGTGAGCTCGCTGTACCGCCTCGCGCTCGCGGGCGCGCACCTCGTCTGTTTCCAGAACCGGGAAGACCGCGACATCTTCGTGAAACGCGGACTGGTCGCGCAGTCCAAGGCGGAGCTGACCGTGGGGACCGGCATCGACGTACAGCGCTTCGCGGCGACTGCCCTGCCGATCGAACTGCGCGCCGGCGCACCGCGTTTCCTGATGATTGCGCGGCTGATCCGCGAGAAGGGCGTGCACGAATTTCTGCTCGCTGCGGCAGCTGTCAAGCACCGCTACTCGGACGTAGAATTTTCGTTGCTCGGTGCTGAGGATCCGCGGAACCCGAGCGCGCTGGATGCTGCGCAGATGGAAGATTTGCGGGCCTCGCAGACAGTGAGATGGCTCGGCGAGACCCACGACGTGCGCGGTTACATCGCAGCAGCAGACGCGGTGGTGCTTCCCTCGTACCGCGAGGGGTTGCCGCGCGTGCTCATCGAGGCCGGTGCCATGGGGCGCGCCGCGGTCGCCACCGACGTTGCCGGTTGTCGCGATGTCGTGGTGCATGGCGTGACAGGCTTGCTGGTGCCGCCGATGAATGCCGCGGCGTTGGCCGAGGCCTTGTGCCGGCTCGTGCAGCGTCCGCATGAGCTGGTCGCGATGGGGGCGGCCGCGCGGGTACGAGTTGTGGCCAATTTCGACGAGCAAGCGGTGATCGCGATCTTGCTCGCCACCTATCGGCGGCTGCTCGCCGCCGCCAGAGGAACTGATGCAGGTACCGCTGCTACTGCTTGAGCTGAACGAAGTCAACTTCGAGTTCGTCGAGGCATACGCGCGCCGCGGCGCGCTGCCGAACTTCGGCGCGCTGTTGCGCGAGCACGGCTACGTTCGCACGCGCTCCGAGGATAAATACGAGCAGCTCGAACCGTGGATTCAGTGGGTCACGGCGCACACCGGCCGATCGTTCGCCGAGCACGGCGTCTTCCGGCTCGGTGATATCGTGAGTCGCGACATCCCACAGATCTGGGAACTGCTCGAAGCGCGCGGCCTGAAGGTTGGCGCGATTAGCCCGATGAACGCCAAGCACCGGCTGCGCGACCCTGCGTTCTTCGTGCCCGATCCGTGGACGCGGACAGAGATCACTGCGCCGCGTACGCTGCGCAATCTGTATACAGCGCTCACTCAGGCCGTGAGCGAGAACGCGACCTCCACCATCTCGGCGGCTTCCGCGCTGGCGCTGGCGCTCGGAGTGGCTCGCTACGCGCGTCCGAGCAACTACGCGCGCTACACACGCATCGCTCTGGGCGCTGTCAGGCAGCCGTGGTTGCGTGCGTCGTTCCTCGATCTGTTGCTCGCGGACGTGTTCATTCGCGAGGTGCAGCGAACCCGTCCGCAGTTCGCGAGTCTGTTCGTCAACGCAGCCGCTCACATCCAGCATCACTACATGTTCAGCGCGGCTCCGTACGACGGTCCGCATCGCAACCCCGAGTGGTATGTGCCGCGCCATCTCGATCCGGTGCTGGATGTCTACGAGCTGTACGATCACATCTTCGCGAGCGTGCGGCGCGCGTTTCCGGCGAGCCGCATCATGGTCGCGACAGGGCTGCACCAGGATCCGTACCCCGAGGTGAAGTACTACTGGCGCCTCAGGCAGCACGAGCTGTTCCTGCGCCGCATCGGCGTGCCGTTCGCGTCGGTCGAGCCGCTGATGTCGCGCGACTTCCTCGTCAAGTGCACGGACGAATCGCAGGCACGCAGCGCCGCGCAGCGCTTGAGCGAAGCGATCGCAGGCGACGGCGCGCCGCTGTTCGACGTGGACAATCGCGGCGTGGACATCTTCGCAATGCTCGTCTACCAAGGGCCGATCGAGCGCGGCTTCCGCTTCCGCGTCGGCACGACGCAGTACGACGACCTGCACGACGCCGTCGCGTTCGTCGCATTGAAAAACGGCGAGCATAACGGTACGGGTTACTTCCTCGATACCGGCGCAGCTAAGGGAAGCGTGCCTGCCGAGTTTCCCCTGACCGAGATGCCGCGCCGAATCATGCAGGCGCTCAACGTGGACGGTCCCGCGAGCCAAGCGGCCTGAATCAAGCCTGCGCAGCGGCACGCGGATGGACCTCGCGGCACTCGTCGTCCGTTCAATCGACCAGCGTGGCGCGCTCTGTCAACCGCAGCGCTGCCTATGTCGTGGTTGCTCGTCGGTCGGTGCGCCCCTTCGCATTCAGCTGTGAGTCATCTTTGTAAATGCTTTGTAAAAGCGCGTGTCGCCGTGGGGCAACAGCGCTAGTTCTTCGCAAACACGCTCGGTATAGTTCACGCGCGATCAGCGTTGACGAACAGAAAATTACGGGGCGGCGCGCGGTCTGATCGATCTTGCAAGCATTTCTTCGGGTGCCCAGTACAAGAAGAGAAGCGCAAGCAGGTTGAGACTGGTCAACAGAATTGGAAGGACCATGCCGCGCATCGCTGTGTACTTCGGATTGCCACTGCTGGTAACCATTCTCTTCATGTTCGCCTTGCGCCCGCTGGCGCGTGGCATGGGACTGATCGATCGGCCCGGCGGTCGCAAGATGCACATCGGCGAGGTGCCGGTCGTCGGCGGCTTGGCGATGGCGGGCGGGCTCGCAGTAGGTTCTCTCTACAGCTTCACCGCGCTGCAAGGATTCCCGTTCTTCCTCACGGCGACGGC
Organism: Steroidobacteraceae bacterium; assembly: GCA_036004505.1. GTDB lineage: Bacteria > Pseudomonadota > Gammaproteobacteria > Steroidobacterales > Steroidobacteraceae > Steroidobacter. The sequence continues at coordinate 122,743 of DASYRK010000039.1, read as the reverse complement.
GCTGCTGGTGTTCATCGGCGCACTCGACGATCGCTACGATCTGCCGGCCTCGGTGCGCTTCCTCGCGCAGATATGCGCCGCGCTGCTCATGGTCGCCGGTGCGGGCGTTGCCGCCATCGACATCGGGCAACCGTTCTTCGCCGAGCGGGTCGAGCTCGACTGGCTGTCCACGCCGTTCTCGATCGTGATCGTGCTGACCGCCATCAACGCCTTCAACATGTTCGACGGCAGTGACGGCGTCGCGGGCATCCAGGCGCTGATCGCCATGGTGCTCATGGGCCTGACGTGCGTCGTCGGCGGCTCGTTGAGCTGCCTGCCGATCGTGTTCGGGCTGATGGGCTGCATCCTCGGCTTCCTGATCTTCAACTGGCCGTTGAAGCGCACGCACAACGTGCGTGCCTTCATGGGCGACGCCGGCAGCACGATGCTCGGTTTTTCACTCGCATGGCTCAGTCTCGACCTGTCGCAGGGACCGGCGCGCGTGATGAGCCCGGTGGTTTCGCTGTGGATCTTCGCGCTGCCGCTCTACGATCTGTTCAGCAGCATGGTGCGCCGGCTGTCGCAGGGTTGCTCGCCGTTCCACGGCGACTCCGAGCACCTGCACCACGTGCTGCGGCGCTTGGGTTTCTCGTCGCGCCAGGTTGCGCAGGCCGTGCTGCTCGCATCGAGCGCGTTCGGAATGATCGGCGTCGGCGGGTATCTGACCGGCGTGCCGGACGGCTGGCTGTTCACCGGCTGGGCCGTGCTCGGCGTCGGCTACCACATCGTCTTCGGCAGCGGTCTGGTGATCCAGCGGCGCGATGCGCCCCGCCTGGACGACGGCACGGTGACCGGCAAGTACTGGACGCTCTGGAAGCAGCGTTAGCTGCAGATTTCCCGCGCGAACGCGCAGTTTTTACGTGGTCGCTACGGCCGTCCGACCCGCTACTCTCCCGGCAGCGGACAAGGACGGCCCGCGCGATCTCATTCCCTCGACCCTATGCCCGCGGCGGACAGGACGTCCGCCGCGGCCGGCGCATTTGGTCATGGCGCGGGGGCGGCGCATTCCCATGCTCGTATTCCTTTACTCCGGTCGCCGCCCTCGGCTAATCTCCGGTCCCTTTTTCCTTTTCGTCCAGCCAGTTACACATGCGTCTCACCATCTTCGGCTCCGGTTACGTGGGATTGGTCACCGGCGCCTGTTTCGCCGAGGTCGGCAACAACGTGCTGTGTGTCGACGTCGACCAGCGCAAGGTCGAGATGCTCAAGCGCGGCGAGTCGCCGATCTACGAGCCGGGGCTGGATGAGCTGCTGAAGAAGAACCTCGCGGCCGGCCGCATCAACTTCACGACCGACGCGGCCGAAGGCGTCAAGCACGGCCTGTTCCAGTTCATCGCGGTCGGCACGCCGCCCGACGAGGACGGCTCGGCCGATCTCAAGTATGTGCTGGCGGTCGCCGAGGCGATCGGGCGCAACGTCAGCGAGTATCGCGTCGTGGTCACGAAGTCGACGGTGCCGGTGGGCACCGGCGACAAGGTGCGCGCGAAGATCGACAGCACGCTCAAGGCGCGCGGCGCGCACATCGAGTTCGACGTCGTCTCGAACCCGGAATTCCTCAAGGAGGGCGCGGCGATCGGCGACTTCATGAAGCCGGACCGCATCGTCGTCGGCACCGACAATCCGCGCACCGCGGAGCTGCTCAAGGCGCTCTACGATCCGTTCACGCGTAGCCGCGAGCGCATGATCGTGATGGACGTGCGCTCCTGCGAGCTCACCAAGTACGCCGCGAACGCGATGCTCGCGACCAAGATCAGCTTCATGAACGAGCTGGCGAACCTCGCCGAGCGCATGGGCGCGGACATCGAGAAGGTGCGCCTCGGCATCGGCTCCGATCCGCGCATCGGCTATCACTTCATCTATCCGGGCTGCGGCTACGGCGGCTCGTGCTTCCCGAAGGACGTGCAGGCGCTGGCGCGCAGCGCGGGCGATCACTCCTTCGAGGCAAAGCTGCTGAATGCCGTTGAAGAGGTCAACAACCGCCAGAAGTCGGTGTTGCTGGACAAGCTCAATCGGCACTTCGACGGCAAGCTGGCCGGCAAGACGATCGCGCTGTGGGGCCTCGCGTTCAAGCCGAACACCGACGACATGCGTGCAGCGCCAAGCCGCACGCTGATCGAAGGGCTGTGGGCGGCGGGAGCCAAGGTGCGCGCCTACGATCCGGTCGCGAACGAGGAAGCTGCGCGCATCTATGGCGAGCGCGGCGAAGATCTGGTGCTGACGACGAGCTCGACCGAAGCGCTGCAGGGCGCCGATGCGCTCGCGATCGTGACCGAGTGGCAGGAGTTCCGCAGCCCCGATTTCGACGCGATCAAGGCCGAGCTCGCGTACCCGGTGATTTTCGACGGTCGCAACCTCTACGACCCCGGATTCGTTAAGCGTTTCGGATTGAAGTACTACGCCATCGGGCGGGGCGACAGCGTATGTTGATTCCGGTCATTCTTTCCGGCGGCTCGGGCACACGGCTCTGGCCGCTGTCGCGCGAGCTCTATCCCAAGCAGCTGCTGCCGCTGGTCGGCAAGGGCACGATGCTGCAGGAGACGCTGGCGCGCCTTGCTGGCGTGGCCGACGTTGGCGCGCCGATCGTCGTGTGCAACGAGAGCCATCGCTTCCTCGTCGCCGAGCAGCTGCTCGAGCGCGGCATGCAGCCCCAGTCGATCCTGCTCGAGCCGGTCGGGCGCAATACCGCGCCCGCAGTGGCCGTCGCCGCGATGGCTGCGGTCGCCGATTCGCCGGTCGACCGGAAGCAATCGGATCCGGTGCTGCTCATCCTGCCCGCGGATCACGTGATCCGCGACGTGCAAGCATTTCAGGCCGCGGTTGCGGCCGGCCGCAAGGCCGCAGAAGGCGGCAAGCTCGTCACGTTCGGCGTCGTGCCGACCAAGCCCGAAACGGGATATGGCTACATCCGCCGCGCGGGCGGCCCGACGGGCAGCGCGGCGTTTTTCCCGATCGCGCAGTTCGTCGAGAAGCCGGACCTGCCCACGGCGCAGCGCTACGTCGACTCGGGCGAGTACTTCTGGAACAGCGGCATGTTCATGTTCCGCGCCTCGGCCGTGCTCGAAGAGCTGCGCAAGCTGGCGCCCGCGATCTACGACGCGTGCGCTCAGGCGTACACGAACGCGAAGCGCGATCTGGATTTCACGCGCCTGCCCGCGAAACAGTTCGGCGCGTGCCCGAGCGATTCCTTCGACTATGCGGTCATGGAGAAGACGCAGCACGGCGTGGTCGTGCCGCTCGATGCGGGCTGGAGCGACGTAGGCTCCTGGTCCGCGCTGCACGCGGCAATCCCCGGTGACGAGCGCGGCAACGTGCGAATTGGCGACGTGCTGACCGTCGACAGCGAGGGCTGCTACCTGCAGTCGACGAGCCGGCTGGTCGCTGCCGTCGGGCTCGAGGATCACGTGGTCGTGGAGACCAAGGACGCCGTGCTGGTCGCGCCGAAGAGCCGCGTGCAGGACGTGAAGGAGCTGGTCGCGCAATTGAAGAAGCAGGGGCGTTATGAGAGCTCGCTGCATCGCGAAGTGTTTCGTCCGTGGGGCAGCTACGACAGCGTCGACAACGGCGAGCGCTTCCAGGTGAAGCGGCTGACCGTGAAGCCAGGCGCGTCGATGTCGCTGCAGATGCATCACCATCGCGCGGAGCACTGGATCGTCGTGGCGGGCACGGCGCGCATCACGCGCGGCGAGGAGACCTTCCTGCTGGAAGAGAACCAGTCCACTTACATTCCGCTCGGCACGAAACACCGCATCGAAAATCCCGGCAAGATCCCGCTGCACATCATCGAGGTGCAGTCCGGCACGTATCTCGGCGAGGACGACATCGTGCGCTTCGAGGATCGTTACGGTCGCGAAGGCCAAACCGGTTGAACACGACGGGTTGAACATGGCAGGCATCAGCGGCTTCAAGGCTTACGACTATCGCGCCCGCATTCCCGGCGAGCTGAATCCGGACGTCGCGTACCGCATCGGGCGTGCGTACGCGGACTTCCTCAAGCCCAAGCGCATCGTCGTCGGACGGGACATCCGCTTGTCGAGCGCGGAGCTGTGCGGCGCGCTGACGCGCGGCCTCAACGATTCCGGCGTCGACGTCTACGACATCGGCTTGTGCGGCACGGAGGTCGTGTACTTCGCGACCTTCAACGAAGGCATGGACGGCGGCGTCATGGTGACCGCGAGCCACAATCCGCCCGACTACAACGGCATGAAATTCGTGCGCCAGCAATCGCGGCCGATCAGCGGCGACACGGGCCTGAAAGAGATCCAGCGCATCGCCGAAGCGGACGCTTACTCGCGCGCCGCGCAACCGGGCCGCCGCCACGAGCTCGATGTCCGCGGCAAATACATCGAGCACCTGCTGTCGTATCTCGACCGGCCGAAACTGCAGAAACTGAAGATCGTGGTCAACGCGGGCAACGGCGGCGCCGGACTCGTGATCGACCAGCTCGAGGCGCACCTGCCGTTCGAGTTCGTGAAGATCAATCACGCGCCCGACGGCACGTTTCCGCACGGCGTGCCGAATCCGATGCTCGAGTCGAACCGCGTCGCGACGATCGAGGCGATCCGCAAGCACGGCGCCGATTGCGGCGTCGCCTGGGACGGCGACTACGACCGCTGCTTCCTGTTCGACGAGAGCGGCGCGTTCATCGAGGGCTACTACATCGTCGGCCTGCTCGCGTCGGTGTTCCTCAAGCGGGAGCCGGGCGCGCGCATCGTGCACGATCCGCGCCTCACGTGGGCGACGCTCGACATGGTCGCCTCGCTCGGCGGCAAGGCCGTGATGTCCAAGTCCGGCCACGCGTTCATGAAGGACGTGATGCGCGACGCGGACGCCGTCTACGGCGGCGAGATGAGCGCGCATCATTATTTCCGCCGCTTCGGCTACTGCGACAGCGGCCAGATCCCGTGGCTGCTCGTGACGCAGCTGCTGTGCGAATCCGGCAAGCGCCTGTCGGAGCTGGTGGGCGAGCGCATCGCGGCCTTCCCTGCGAGCGGCGAGATCAACCGCAAGGTCGCGGACTCGAAGGCGACCATCAAGCGCGTGCAGGAGCACTACCAGCCCGGCTCGCGCGCCGTCGACTTCACGGACGGCCTGTCCCTCGATTTCGACCGCTGGCGCTTCAACCTGCGTACGTCGAATACCGAGCCGCTGATCCGGCTCAACGTCGAAAGCCGCGGCGATGCAGCCTTGATGCGCGCCCGCACGGCCGAGCTGCTGCAGATGATCGGCGGCGAAGACGCGCACTAGGCCCGAAAAAACACGACTGCGCCATACCCGGGCCGGAGCCTGCAGCCAATCGCGGGCTTTACCGGCTTGCTGCGCGCCCGGCGTTACGAGACGATCAGCCCGTAGCTACCGCCCACGGCGAAGGGAGCCGGCGGCTACCCAGCGGGGATCTGCTTCAACTTTCCGACACGATCCGGATGGGTACCCGGATGGTTCCCCGCGCCGAGCTTCACCACTGCACGAGGCAGGCCCAGGGGGGGCAATGAGCGAGCGCTACATTCTGCTGGTCGAGGACAACCCTGACGACGAAGAGCTGACGCTGCTCAGCCTGCGCAAGAACAATCTCGCGCACGAGATCGTCGTCGTGCGCGACGGCGTCGAAGCCATCGATTTCCTGTTTGGCAACGGCCAGTACGCCAGCCGCGACGTGGCGCACGTACCGACCGTGATCCTGCTCGACCTGAAGCTGCCGAAGCTCGACGGCCTGGGCGTGCTCAAGCGGCTGCGGGCCGATCCGCGCACGCGCACGCTGCCGGTAGTGGTTCTGACGTCCTCGAGCCAGGACGCGGACGTGATCGCCAGCTATAACCTCGGCGCCAACAGCTACGTGCGCAAGCCGGTCGAATTCGGCGCGTTCGTCGAAGCGGTCAGCAGCCTCGGGCTGTACTGGGTGCTGTTGAACCGGCCGCCGCCGCAGCATGCGGCCTGAAAGACTCGAGCTGCGCGTTGACCATAGGGGGCGGTGCTCCCTAAACTACGCCCCCTTTGCGGGGCGGTTAGCTCAGCGGTAGAGCACTGCTTTCACACGGCAGGGGTCACAGGTTCAATCCCTGTACCGCCCACCAAAACCTCCATCATGACTGTTCGTTCTCGTTTCGCACCGAGTCCCACCGGCTTGCTGCACATCGGCGGCGTGCGTACGGCGCTGTTCTCGTGGCTGTATGCGCGCCGGCACCATGGCGTCTTCATTCTGCGCATTGAGGACACCGACCGTGAGCGCTCCACCGAGGAGGCGACGCAGGTCATCCTCGACGGCATGGAGTGGCTCGGCCTGAGCCACGACGAAGGGCCGTTCTATCAGACGCGCCGCATGGACCGGTATGCCGAGGTGATCCAGCAGTTCCTCGCGGCCGGTCACGCTTATCGCTGCTACTGCACGAAGGAAGAGCTCGAGACGATGCGCGCGCGGCAGATGGCCGCGAAGCAGAACCCTCGCTACGACGGGACCTGCCGCGCCCGCACGACGCCGCGCGCCGGCGTCGATCCGGTCGTGCGCTTCCGCAATCCGCTCGAGGGCTCGGTCGTCGTCGAAGACGTGATTCATGGCAACGTTGCTTTCGACAACGCGCAGCTCGACGACCTGATCATCGCGCGCTCCGACGGCTCGCCGACCTACAACTTCTGCGTCGTCGTCGACGACATGGACATGAAGGTCACGCACGTGATCCGCGGCGACGATCACCTCAACAACACGCCGCGCCAGATCAACATGCTGCGCGCGCTCGGCGCCACGCCGCCGGTGTACGCGCACGTGCCCATGATCCTTGGCGCAGACGGCGCGAAGTTGTCGAAGCGGCACGGTGCGGTCAGCGTCCTGCAGTATCGGGAAGAGGGGTATCTGCCCGAAGCGCTGCTCAACTACCTGGTGCGGCTGGGCTGGTCGCACGGCGATCGTGAGGTCTTCACGCGGGCCGAGATGACCGAGCTGTTCGATATCCGCGACGTGAACAAGGCGGCATCCGCGTTCAATCCCGACAAGCTGCTGTGGCTCAACCAGCAGCACATCATGCGCGCCACGCCCGAGCTGCTCGCGCGCTATCTGAAGCCGCAGCTCGCGGCGCTCGGCATCGTCGTCGATGATGACGCCAGGCTCGCGGGCGTCGCACGCGCCCTGCAGGAGCGCGCCAAGACTCTGAAAGAGATGGCGCAGAACGGCCTCTTCTTCTTCACCGAGCTGCAGGGCTACGACGAGAAGGCAGCGAAGAAGAACCTGACGGCGGAAGCCGTGCGGCCGCTGACGCTCGTGCTGGAGAAGCTGCAGGCGCTGACGGATTGGCGGGCCGCTGCGATTCACGACATCGTGAACCTGGCGGCGGCGCAGCTGCAGCTCGGCCTCGGCAAGATCGCGCAGCCGATCCGCGTCGCGGTGACCGGCACCTCGGTTTCGCCGCCGATCGATGTCACGCTGGAAAATCTGGGACGTGAGACCACGCTCGCTCGCCTGCAACGGGCGCTAGACTACGCATCGCGCCACTAAGAAGGCGGGAGCAGCGGACTCGATGGCCTGCAAGATTCACCTGATCGCGGCGGCGCGCCCGAATTTCATGAAGGTCGCGCCGCTCTACCATGCGCTCGCCGCGCAGACCTGGTGCGAGACGCGCATCGTGCACACCGGGCAGCATTACGACGCGAACATGTCGGATGCGTTCTTCCGCGACCTGCGGCTGCCGGCTCCGCACTTTCACCTGGAAGTCGGCAGCGGCTCGCATGCCGCCCAGACCGCCGGCGTCATGACCGCATATGAAAAAGTGTGCGAGCAGGACCGGCCCGACTGGACCGTCGTCGTCGGCGACGTGAACTCCACGGCAGCGTGCGCGATGGTCGCCGCGAAAATGTGGATCTCGGTCGTGCACCTGGAAGCGGGTCTGCGCAGCCGCGACCGGCGCATGCCGGAGGAGATCAACCGGCTCGTGACCGACGCGATCTCGGACGTGCTGTGGACGCCGTCGCCCGATGCCGACGAGAACCTGCTGCGCGAAGGCGTGCCGGCGGAGCGCATCGACCGCGTCGGCAACATCATGATCGACTCGTACGAAATGATGCGGCCGCAGATCGAGGCGGATCCCGGCCCGGCGAAATTCGGACTGAAGCCCGGCGGGTACGCGGTCGTGACGCTGCACCGCCCGTCGAACGTCGACGACGCGGCCACGCTCGGCAACCTCGTGCAGCAGATGGTGTCGATTTCGGCGCAGCTGCCGCTGCTGTTCTCGGTGCATCCGCGCACGCGCAAGAAGCTCGATGAATTCAGGCTCTGGCCGGCGCTGCAGTCCGCGCCGGGGATCCGGCTGATGGAGCCGCTCGGCTACGTCGAATTCATGGCGCTGGTGCAAGGAGCGCGCGCCGCTGTGACCGATTCGGGCGGCGTGCAGGAGGAATCGACCTATCTCGGCATTCCGTGCCTGACGCTGCGTGAGAACACCGAGCGTCCGATCACTGTGACGCAGGGGAGCAATCGCCTGGTCGCCGCACACGACCTCTCGCAAAGTCTCGAAGCCGTGCTCGCGGGACGCTGGCCAACCGGGTCGCGCCCCGATCGTTGGGACGGCAAGGCGGCACAGCGCTGCGTGGCCGCGCTGCAGAGGCGGCACCAGAGCAAGCGCATTCCTTGACAGTGCGGGACCGCTTCCATACATTGCGCGCCTCTCGCGTGGGGCTATAGCTCAGCTGGGAGAGCGCTTGCATGGCATGCAAGAGGTCGGCGGTTCGATCCCGCCTAGCTCCACCAAAGTCCCACAGAGGCGCCGCCGTTTGGTCAGTGCGTCCCCATCGTCTAGAGGCCTAGGACATCGCCCTTTCACGGCGGTAACTGGGGTTCGAATCCCCATGGGGACGCCATTTCTTCGGCCGGTCTCGCGGCCCGCCCAGCTTTGTCATGCCGTCGGGATTTTGCGACCCAGTTACCCTTCTTTGAGTATCAAGGGGTTGAGACCTACACCTCAGGTTGTAGCCGCTGAAACTGTCCGCGAACCGCGACGCTGCGGTGCGCAAAATGATGCCTGTGTAGCTGTTTTCTACACAGCAACCCAACGAAGTACCTAAGGTTTTCTCCCACTGGCACGGAACTTGTTAAATAACTTGGCCGTAAGTCATTTTCTTATCCGTGGGGCGCATGAATCCGACTCGCATGTCAGACCGACTGAAGACCACCGTAGTGGCGCTGGCACTGGCCGTCCTGAGTGGCTGCGGTGGCGGCGGCGATTCGGGCGGCACCTCGCAGAACGGCAGCGGAGGCCCTCCGGCAGGCAACGCGGCGCCGACGATCCAGGGCCAGCCCAGCGGCTCGGTACAGGCCGGACAGGCCTATACGTTCACACCCTCAGCGAGCGACGCAAACGGCGACACGCTCACGTTCTCGGTCACGAACAAGCCCGCCTGGGCTGACTTCAATGCATCGACCGGCCGGCTGTCCGGCACGCCGACCGCCGCCGACATCGCGACCTACTCGAACATCAGCATCTCCGTGTCCGACGGCCAGGCGAGCGCTGCGCTGTCTGCTTTCGCGATCTCCGTGGTGGATGTCGGAACGGGCACCGGCACGGCGACGCTCTCGTGGACGCCCCCAACCGAGAACTCGGATGGCACGGCGCTGACAGACCTCGCGGGCTATCAGGTCTACTACGGCACGTCGCAGAACAATCTGAATCGGACGGTGACGCTGAACAACGCGTCGCTCTCGACGTATGTCGTCGAGAACCTGGGCTCGGGCACGTGGTTCTTCGCGCTGGTGGCCGTCAACAGCCACGGCACGACCAGCGTGTTCTCGAGCGTCGCGACCAAGACGATCTGACGCCTACTCTTCCTTGCGCATCTGCGACTGGCAGTAGTTCTCGATCCCGATGCGATCGATGAGCGAGAGCTGGGTCTCGAGCCAGTCGATGTGCTCTTCTTCCGATTCCAGGATGTCCGAGAACAGGTCGCGCGACACGTAGTCGCCGGCGGTCTCGCAATCTGCGATCGCCTTGCGCAGCACCGGGTGGGCGAGGCGCTCCAGCTTCAGGTCGCACTCCAGCGCTTCGCGCACGTTCTCGCCGATCAGGAGCTTGCCGAGATCCTGCAGGTTCGGCAGGCCTTCCAGGAACAGGATCCGCTCGACCAGCCGGTCGGCGTGCTTCATCTCGTCGATCGATTCATCGTAGGTGTGCTTGCCGATCCCGGCGAGCCCCCAGTTGTCGAACATCCGCGCATGCAGGAAGTACTGGTTGATCGCCGTCAGCTCGTTCTTCAGGACCTCGTTGAGATGCCGTAGTACGGTGCTGTCGCCTTGCATGGGGAGCGCTCCTGGCCGCAGTCAAAGCAGCGATCTTGAGCAGGCAGCGCTCAAGAGGCAACTGGCGGATGCGGATTCGAAAGAGTGGGAGAGGGAGCTTTGGGAGCTTTACGCGGCGACGGCGCGACCGGCCGACTCGACGTGCGCTTCGATGACTTCCCGTGCGGAGTCTTCGCAGCGGCCGCAGCAGCTCGCGACCGGAAGATAGGCCTGCACCTCGCACAGCGACTCGGCGCCCCGATCCACGGCTTCGCGGATCTGGCGATCGCTGATTGCATGGCACACGCAGATATACATTCGTCGGATCCCGCGGGCAGTCGGCCGGACTTGTTCGGCCGAGGGAAACTATAAATACAAACGAGAATGATTGTCAATTACCATAAATCAGGGCCGCGACCGCAATCCCACTCGCCGGCCCGTCCCCGGCCGCCCGATTTAACCGTAATCCCGTGAACTGCCTTCACGCTCCTGTGAGGGTGATGCCACTAGACTTACGGCCGCTGGTGTCGCGCAGCGGCATTGCGCTCAATGCGCAGTCGAAAGTTGGGAAGCACGCGGTCTTGGGGTCAGAGTCTAAGTGGCGATACGAATATTCCAGCATTACTGGCACTTGCATCTGGCAGTGCTGGCAGTGGTTGAAGCAGCGATCTTCTTCTTCGCGCCCTACGCCGGAGTGTTGCTCGGCTTCGACCCCCACACGCACCAGGTCGGCGGGCTGTTCGGTCCGCTGTTCTCGCGCGGCCTGCTGTTCGCCGTGATCATGTTCGTCTCCATGGCGGCCACGGGCCTGTACAACTCCCGCCAGCGCTCGCGGCTTGCGGGGCTGCTCGCACGAGTCGCTGCCAGCGTCCTGACCGGCGCGCTGATCATCGCCGTCGTCTTCTATCTCTTCCCGCAGCTGCAGATCGGCCGCGGCGCGCTGATGCTGAGCACTGCGCTCGCGTTCGGCGGCGTGGTGCTGGTCCGCGCGATCTGGGACACGCTCGTCGACGAGGATCTGTTCAAGCGGCGCGTGCTGGTTTACGGCGCCGGCCGTCGGGCCGGCAGCATTGCGCGCCTGCGCCGCCGCTCCGACCGCCGTGGCTTCTTCGTCATCGGCTATCTGCCCGCGGCGGGCGACGCGCCCTCCGAAATTCCCGAGACCGACAAACTGCGGCCGCGCAACGATCTGCTCGGCCTGTGCGCCGACGAGCGCGTCGACGAAATCGTAGTGGCGATGGACGACCGGCGGCAGCAATTCCCGATGGAAGAGCTGCTCGAGTGCCGGCTCGAAGGCGTGGAAATCGTCGAGCTCGTCAGCTTCCTGGAGCGCGAGACCGGCAAGGTCCGCCTCGACATTCTCAACCCGAGCTGGATGATCTTTTCCGAAGGCTTCCGCCAGGGGCGCATCCACGCGACGCTGGAGCGCATGTTCGACATCGTCGCAAGCCTGATGCTGCTGGTGCTCGCGGCACCGTTCATGCTGTTGACCGCGCTCGCGATCAAGCTGACGGAAGGCCCACGCGCCACGATCTTCTACCGGCAGGTGCGCGTCGGGCAGTACGGCAAGCCGTTCCGGCTCCTGAAATTTCGCAGCATGAGCGAGAACGCGGAGGCCGACGGCAAGGCGCAGTGGGCGCAGAAGAACGACAGCCGCGTCACCCCCATCGGCGCCGTCATCCGGCTGACGCGCATCGACGAGCTGCCGCAGATCCTCAACGTGCTGCGCGGGGAGATGAGCTTCGTCGGCCCGCGCCCGGAGCGCCCCGAATTCGTCGCCGAGCTGAACGAGCGCATCCCGTATTACCGCGAGCGCCACTCGATCAAGCCGGGCATTACCGGCTGGGCGCAACTGTGCTATCCGTACGGGTCGTCCGAGCAGGATGCGACCGAGAAGCTGCAGTACGATCTGTTCTACGTCAAGAACCACAGTCTCCTGTTCTACATCGCGATATTGGTACAAACAGTCGAAGTGATCGTGTGGCGGAAGGGGGCGCGTTAGCGTCTGCGGCGCATCGGACTTCTTAGGTCCGGCGCAGCTGCTTGCACACAGGTCCGGGAACGATGAAGGCAATTGGCTCGATCAGCTACGGCATCGCGGCGCTCGGTTTCGTGGTGCTTACCGTCCTCCTGGCGGTGAATTGGCGCGGGCGCCGTCCGGGCGGGCACCTCGTTGCGGCCAGTGCGCTGACTGCTGCATGGGCAGTGCTGCTGGTAGCGACCAAGGGCATGCCGATGTACTTCATGGAAGTGCTGCGCAGCTCGGCCTGGCTGCTCGCGCTTTCGGCCGTTGCCGTCGCCATTGCGCCGCGCCCGCTGATCTGGACAGTGCGAGGGGTCTGCGGCCTCTTGATCGCATCGACCCTGGCCTTGCCTGCACTCACGCGACTCGGCGTCGCTCCGACGCTGGTGTTGTCCCGTGTCGGCCTCGTCACGTCGCTCCTGGGTCTGGTGCTGCTCGAGCAGATCTATCGCAACTCGAGTCAGACCGCGCGCGGCTCCGTGAAGTATCTGACGGCCGGCGTCGGCGTGCTGTTCGCCTACGACCTGTTCCTGTATTCGCAGGCCGAGTTGCTGCGCGGTATCACCCCCGAGGCGTGGATCGCGCGCGGCGCCATCGACGCGCTGGCGGTGCCGCTGATCGCGCTCGCCGTGCGGCGCAATCCGCAGTGGTCGCTCGACATCTTCGTATCGCGCCAGGCCGTGTTCTTCACGACGACGTTCGTCGGCGTCGGCGCCTACCTGCTGCTGATGTCGATCGGCGGCTACTACGTGCGCGAGATCGGCGGCGAATGGGGCCGCGTCGGTCAGCTCATCTTCTTCGCCGGCGCTGTTGTCGTGCTGTTCTACCTGCTCGCGTCCGCGGCGCTGCGGCGGCACGCGCGCGTGTTCATCAGCAAGCATTTCTACCGCAACAAGTACGACTACCGCATCGAGTGGCTGCGGTTCATCGGCACGCTGTCCTCGGACCCGGACACCGACGTGCGCCGCACCGGCATCCACGCGATCGCGCAGATCTTCTCCAGCCCGGCGGCCATCCTGTTCTCGCTGGACGAGCCTGGCCGGCGCTTCGTGCCGGTCGCGGCCTGGCCGGTGAAGCTCGAGGACCTGACGGCGCCGACCGAGCTGGCGAGCGACGAGGACCTGCCGCGCTTCCTCGAGCGCACGCACTGGATCATCGACCTGCAGGAGTATCGGCGCACGCCGGACATCTACGAAAACGTGACCTTGCCGCGCTGGATCCTGGACAATCCCGAGATGCGGATCCTGTCCCCGCTCCTGCAGCTCGATCGCATGGTCGGATTCGTCGTGCTGTACCAGCCGCCGCCGCCGTTCGAGCTGACCTACGAGGACCGCGACCTGCTGAACACCGTCGGCGCGCACGTGGCGACGCATCTCGCGCAGCACGAGGCGGATCGCCGGCTGGCCGAGAGCGGGCAGTTCGAAGCCTACAACCGCCTCACGGCATTCATGATGCACGACCTGAAGAACTCGGTGGCGCAGCTGCAGCTCGTCGTGACGAACTCGGCGCGCCACAAGCACAACCCGCAGTTCGTCGACGACGCGATCGAGACGATCGCCAACACCGTCGATCGCATGACGCGGCTGGTCCAGCACTTGCGACGCGACTCGGCCGCGTCGCGCCTTTCGTCCGTACAGCTCGATGATCTCGTGCGCGAAGCGGCGGCCCGATGCGCCGACCGCGTGCCGGCGCCGGCGGTAAACATCCAGGATCCGGCGCGCGTCAACGCGGATCCCGAGCGGCTCACCGCGATCATCGAGCACCTCATACGCAACGCGCAGGACGCGAGCGCCGCGGAGGGACAGATCGTTCTCGAAGTGCGTGCCGATCGCCGCAACGCGCTGGTCACCGTCACCGATACCGGCAGCGGCATGACGGCAGAGTTCGTACGCGAGCGCTTGTTCCGGCCCTTCGACAGCACCAAGGGCTCCAAGGGCATGGGTATCGGCGCCTACCAGGTGCGTGAATATGTACGCATGCTGGGGGGCCAGGTGGAAGTGCAAAGCAGTCCCGGCACCGGTACGCGTATTTCGATTACGCTCCCGCTGATTCAATCCCTGGCGACGCGCACCGACGTGGCCGCCCCCCTCGCGCGAGCCACGCCATGATCATGGAACCTGCATGACCGAAGAAAAGCCCAAATTGCTGATCGTCGAAGACGACCTCGGCCTGCAGAAGCAGCTGAAGTGGTGCTTCGACGAGCACGAAGTCCTGATCGCGGCCACGCGCACCGAAGCGATCGCGCAACTGCGCCGCTTCGAGCCGCCGGTGGTGCTGCAGGACCTCGGCTTGCCGCCCGACGCCGAAGGCGTGAGCGAGGGCATGGCGACGCTGAAGGAGATGCTGCGCATCGCGCCGCTCACCAAGGTGATCGTCGTGACCGGCAACCACGATCGCGACAACGCGATCAAGGCCGTCGCGCTCGGCGCCTACGATTTCTACCAGAAGCCCGTCGACACCGACGTGCTGCGTCTGATCGTCAGCCGCGCCTTCCACATCCAGTCGCTGGAGGAACAGATCCGCGCGCTGCGCGACTCGCAGCTGCAGTCGCCGTTCGAGGGCCTGATCGCGACCGACGATGCCATGCGCAAGGTGTGCCGCATGGTCGAGAAGGTGGCGCCGACCGACGTATCGGTGCTGATCCTCGGCGAGAGCGGCACCGGCAAAGAGCTGGTCGCGCGCGCCGTGCACGCCACCAGCAATCGCAAGGCGGGCCGCTTCATCGCGATCAACTGCGCCGCGATTCCGGAGCAGCTGCTCGAGAGCGAGCTGTTCGGCTACGAGAAGGGCGCGTTCACCGGCGCGGCCAAGCAGACCATGGGCAAGATCGAGACCGCGGACGGCGGCACGCTGTTCCTCGACGAAGTCGGCGACATGCCGCTGGCGCTGCAGGCCAAGCTCCTGCGCTTCCTGCAGGATCGCAAGATCGAGCGTGTCGGCGGCCGGCAGGAGATCAGCGTCAACGTGCGCATCGTCTGCGCCACCAATCGCGACCTGCAGCAGATGATTCGGGACCAGCAATTCCGCCAGGACCTCTACTTCCGCATCGGCGAAGTGACCATCGACATTCCGCCGCTGCGCGACCGCCGCGGCGCGGCTGCCGTGCTCGCGCACGCGTTGATCCGCAAGTTCGGCGGGCCGCATGGGCGCGCACGCCGCGGCTTCACCGAAGGCGCGATCGCCGCGCTCGAGGCGTACTCGTGGCCGGGCAACGTGCGCGAGCTGGAGAACAAGGTGAAGTCGGCGCTCATCATGAGCGACGGCCCGTTGATCACGGCCGGCGATCTCGGCCTGGACGAGGGCGCGCAGGCCGGCTCGCTGTTCAACCTGCGCGAGGTGCGCGCGCGCGCCGAGCGCCAGGTGATCACGCAGGTCCTGGCGATCGCGGACAACAACGTTTCGCGTGCCGCGGAGCTGCTCGGCATGACGCGCCCGACGCTGTACGACCTGATGGACCGCTACGGCTTGCGCAACGCCGGGCACAAGTAACTGCAGCAGATGTCGATCGCCTCCCACAGAATGACGCGCCAGCTGTCGCAGAGCGCCGCGCTCACGCCGAGCCGCGCCCTGTGGCCGCTGCTCGCCGTCTGCGTCGTTGGGTTGTGGCCGACGGTCGTCTCGCTGACGCGCATCTGGCGCGACATGTTCGATTACCACCACGGACCCTTGATCGCCATCATCGCAATTGTCTGGCTGTGGCGAATCCGCCGCGACATTGACGCGTGCAGTGTGCGCCCAGTGCGCGCAGCATTGCCGCTGGGTGCAGTCGCACTGTTGACGTGGGCCATCGCTTATCGTGCAAATAGCGAGCTGATGCAGCAGGCACTGCTGCCGGTGATTCCGATTCTTTTCGTGTATGCCGCTCTCGGGCCGAAAGTGTGCTGGCGCCTGGTGCCCCCGATCGCCTTCCTCTATTTCGGCATTCCCGTGTGGGAGCTGCTGCTGCCCTACCTGCAATGGTTGACGACGAATGTCGCGGAATCGGTGCTGGGCCTCATGGCCGTGCCGACGCACGTCGAAGGGCATCACGTCACGATTCCGGAAGGGCACTTCAGTATCGTCGAAGGCTGCAGCGGCAAGCGCTACATAGTGACCGGGCTGGCGTTCGCGGCCCTCGCCGCGGCGATTGAGGGTCTGCACTGGCGCCGTACACTCGTGTTGCTGTCGATATCGACCGGCCTCGCGCTCGTAACGAACTGGATACGCGTGGTGACCGTGATCTACGCGGGCCACGCGACGCAGATGCAGAGCTACCTCGTGGCCCATGAGCACAAGTCCTTCGGCTATGCGCTGTTCATTCCGCAGCTGCTGGTGCTCCTGTGGGTTGCGCGGCGGGTCCGCCGCGGTCAGGCAGATGAGCCCGCTGCGCAAGTTCCAGAGGTCGAGCGCCGCAGCCGGCCTGCTGATCTGGTAATCGCCATGGTGCTGGCTGCACTGCCGATCCTGGTCTGGGCGCGCGCACCGCGCGAGCAACCAGCGCCGCATCTCGCGCCGATGCCGATCGCGACTGGCGCCTGGCAGGGGCCGCTGCCGGCCGCCGCCGCGTGGCAGCCTCGCTTCCTCAATCCTGCCGACGAGCGCCGCGCTGCATACGCGATGAACAGGCAACGGATTGAGCTTTACCTGAACGTGTATGGCGTGCAGACGCAAGGGCACGAGCTCGTATTCCATCGCAATAGCATTGCCCCGGGCGATCGCTACATCCTGATCCGAAAATTGCCCGCGCGGGCGGCGATGCCACCGGCCCAGATCGTGACCGAAGCCAACGGCACGCGCTGGGTCGTGACGCAGGTCTACGAGGTCGGCGGATGGCTGACGGCTTCGCCGGCCATGGCTCAGCTGTACTACGGGTTACATGCGATCGTGCGGCCGGTGCCGGCAGGTACGCTCGCGCTCGCCGCCCGCTGCGAAGCGGACTGCGATGTGGCCGAGCGGGCCATCGACGGACTCTGGCGGGAGCATTCCGGCGAACTGGTAGCGCTCATTCCGGATCGACTGAGGGAAGCGAACTAATGCGTGCATCGAGAGTCATCCTGATCGTTGCAATGAGCGTCGGGCTCGCGGCCTGCGACGCATGGGTCAGCCCGGCGACGCGCATTGAGCGTGCGCAGAAGCAGCTCGACAAAGCCAACTATCGCGCTGCGATGACGGACCTGAAAACGGCACTCGAGGACGAACCTGAGAACGTCACCGCCCGCATCCTGCTGGCGCGCCTTTCACTACAGCTCGGCGAGATCCAGAGCGCCGAAAAAGAGATCGAGCGGGCCATTGCCGCGGGCGCGACAGCGGAGCAGGTCAGCGAGATTCAATACGAGGCATTGCTGGAGCTGGAGCGTTTCGACGATCTGGCAAAGCTGCTGGAGAAATCAACGGCGCCCGCGCACCGACGTGCCCTTTACCTGTCGCGGCTGCAGAGCGCGCAAGGCAAGGCGGCCGAGGCGGAGCAAACGCTGAGGAGCGCGCTCGAAGCGGCGCCCGACGATGCCGACCTGCTGCTCGAGTCCGCGCGTCTCGCGACGGTGCGCGGCGATCTGCAGCCCGCAATGGATTTGCCCGAGCGCATCGCCAAATCTCCGCCGGTGCAGGTACGCGCTCTGATGCTGCGTGGTTCCATCCGGCTCGCGCGCGGCCAGCATCACGAGGCGCTGGATGAGCTACTGAAGGTGCAGGACAGCGGACGCACGGTGCTGAGCATCCCGGAGAAGCTGACTCTTGCGACCTTCATCACCGAAGCGCATCTCGCACTCGAGGATGCGGACGCCGCGAACCGCAGTCTCGGAATGCTTGATCAATGGGCGCCGGAGGTTGCAACCACGCACTACCTGCACGCGCGGGTCGCCATGCTCAAGCGCGATCCGGCGACGGTCGTCACCGAATGTCAGAAGGCGCTGCGCGCGGATCCGCAGCACATGCAGGCGCAGTTGCTGCTGGCAGCCGCGCACCTCGGACAGGGGGCACTCGAGCAGGCTGAGGAAGTGCTCGATCGTTTGCTGGCGACGCAGGACAACCTCGCTGCACGCAAGCTGCTCGCTCAGGTGCATCTGGCGCGCGGGCAGCCGCTGCGCGCGCGGGCCGTGCTCGGTACCGTGATGAGCAGCGCTGATCGCGATCCGCAGCTCGACTGGTTGATGGGCACGGCGCTGTTGCAATCGGGCGGCGGTGAGACCGCTCTACAGCACATGGAACGTGGCATCTCTGCGATGCCGGCCAGCGATGATCGACGCATCGAGCTCGCCACTGCTTATCTGTCGGCCCGCCGACCGGCGAAGGCGATCGAGATCCTGAGCGCGATTTCGACGGACTCGCCATCGGCGACGCGTGCGAAGGGAATGCTCGTGCTGGCGACGGCAGCCGGCAAATCGCCCGGCGAGGCACGACGCGAGATCGAGAACCTGATCGCGAAGTCGCAAAACGACCCTGCATTGTTGGCGGCGGCGGGAGCGTACCTCGCCTCAGGCAGCGATCTCGGTAAATCACGCGCGCTGCTGGAGCGCGCGATTCAGCTCGACCCGCAGGCTATCCCCGCACGCATGGCGCTGGCCGGACTGCTGACCCGCTTGCGCGATCTCGAGGGGGCGCAGGCGCAGCTGAAAGAGGTCGTGCGCCACGACACGAAGAATCAATCGGCGCGGCTGGGACTTTCGGAGCTCACCTGGGCGCAGGGCGACAAGGACGCCTCCCGCAAGTGGCTCGAGGAAGCTGTCTCAGTGGATCCGTCCGCGGTCGAGGCGCGCTTGCGATTGGCGCAGATGGCGTTCATCAGCGGCGACGCGAATCGCGGCCGCGATCTGTTGGATCAGGCCGTCGAAGTCGCAGACGACAACAAGGTTGCTTTGAACGGCGCGGGCAAAGTGCTGGCGCGCGCTGGCCTGAGCGACGAAGCGCTGACCAAGTTCCGCGCGGCAGCCGCCGCAGGACTGCCGGAAGGCGATCTGAATGCGGCCCGGCTGCAGCTCGAGCTGAACCGGCCGGAACAGGCGCGCAAGCTCCTCGAATCGGCGCTGGTGCGCACTCCCGACTGGCGCGAAGCCAGCCAGCTGCTGATCCAGATCGACGCGCGCAACGGTCAGGTCGAACGCGCCTTGGCGCGCGCGCGCGCGCTGAACGCCGCCGCGCCGCCGGAAGTGCTCAACGAGATCGAAGGCGACGTGTACGCGCTCGGTGGCAGGTCGTCGCAGGCGATTGCCTCGTACGAGAGCGCGCTGCGCAAGCGACCGACTAGCACGCTGGCCATCAAGCTGTTCGATGTGCGGCGCAAGGGTAAAATAGCGCCGGTCGAGGTCAGTCTCACACAGTGGTTGCAGGGCAACCCCGCCGACGTAACGGTCCGACAGCTCCTCGCCGGTCACTACGAGGTCAGTGGTCGCAGCGATGCAGCGATCGCACAGTACGAGCAGCTCGCCGCGCAGAAGCCGCCAGACCCGCTGGTGCTGAACAATCTGGCGTGGCTGCTGCACGAGAAGGGTGACGATCGCGCGCTCACCATGGCGCAGCAGGCGCATCAGGCGGCGCCGAAGGTTCCGGAGATTGCGGACACCTACGGCTGGATCCTCGTGGAGCGCAACCAGGCTGCGCAAGGACTCGACGTGCTGCAGGAAGCCCTGTCCGGTGCGCCGGGGAATCCCGATATCCAGTATCACGTCGCGGCGGCGTATGCGAGATCGGGTCAGCAGCAGAAAGCGTCCGCGCTGCTGCGCGAGTCGCTGAAGTCGGGCAAGCAGTTCCGCTCGCGCGCCGCTGCCGAGACCCTGCTCAGCTCCATTCACGCGTCAGGCGCATAGGCTCCTGGAGGCACCGGTGACGATGTGCACAGATTCCCTAGTTCCAATGGCCGCGAGAATCCGTCGGACGCGCAGGGTTAGACTCTGCCCCGCAATGGGAGTACGAGCATTATGGTAGGTACCTTCCGCCGCGGTTGGCGCGCGGCTCTCACTATCGTTCTTGCATGCATTTGTACGATTGCGTGTGCTCAGAATCAGCCGGCGACGGCCGGGACTCAAGGCCAGACGGTCCAATCCCCGACTGCGACTGCGGTGCCTGCGGAGGCATCGCCGCCGCCCAATGCGGTCACCAATCCGGATTACATCATCGGCCCTGGCGATTCGATCCAGGTCTTCGTCTGGCGCAACCCGGAACTTTCGGTGACGGTGCCGGTGCGTCCGGACGGCAAGATCTCTACGCCGCTGGTCGAGGACCTGGTCGCGGTCGGCAAGACATCCTCTCAGCTCGCTCGGGAGATCGAGAAGCGGCTTGCCGAATACATCCGCAGCCCGCAAGTGAACATAATCGTCGTCAACCCGGTCAGCACCTTCAGCCAGGTCAAGGTGATCGGGGAAGTGACCAATCCGCAGTCCGTGCCCTTCAGGGAAGGCCTGACGACACTGGACGTGATTCTCGCAGTGGGAGGTCTGACCCAGTTCGCGGCGGGCAACCGTGCCAAGATCGTGCGCAAGGGTGAGGATGGCGAGCAGGTCGAGATCAAGGTCCGACTCGAGTCACTGGTCCGGAAGGGAAAGATTACCGAGAATGTTTCACTCAAGCCGGGCGACGTGCTGATCGTGCCTGCCTCCTTGTTCTAGCTGTAGTTCCGCAACCGGTTTCCTCCGTCATGCAATCGCTGATCATCCAAATAATCGACGAGGTGCGCGGCACCTGGCGCTTCCGTTGGGTCGGGCTGGCGGCAGCCTGGGCGTTCTGCCTCCTCGGCTGGGGCTATGTCTTCTCCCTGCCCGACGTGTACGAGGCCAGCGCGCGTGTCTACGTCGATTCGCAGACTGCGCTCGGGCCGCTCCTGCGCAATCTGGCGCTCGATCCGAATGTCGAGTCCGAGCTGTCGATCGTGCAGAAGGCGCTGCTGAGCCGCCCGCAGCTCGAAACCGTCGCGCGCAAGACCGATCTCGACCTGCGCGCCAAGACGCCCGAACAGATGGATCTGCTGCTGAAATCGCTGCAGACGCGAATTGCGGTCGTCAATGACCTGCGCGGCGGCCGCCCCGGCACCGACGGCCTGTATCGCATCACGTTCCAGGATCACAGCCGCCAGAAGACGCTCGAGGTCGTCGAAACGTTGCTCAACACGTTCGTCGAGCAGACGCTCGGCACCAAGCGCACGGGCCAGGAGTCGGCGCAGCGCTTCCTCGATGACGAAATCGCCAAGCTCGAGCTGCGGCTGACCGAGTCGGAGTCGCGGCTCGCCGAGTTCAAGAAGAAGAACGTCGGCAGCATGCCTAGTGAGGGTGGCGACTACTTCGCGCGCTTGCAGACCGAGATGAGCGGCGAACAGCAAGTTCGTCAGCAGCTGTCGGTTGTGGAAGCGCGCCGCGGCGAGTTGAACCGGCAGCTTTCGGGCGAGGATCCATTCCTGTTCGGCTTCGATCCCGGCTCGCAGCCCGCCGCCGGGAGTGCCGAGACCGGCGACATTACCGCGCGCATCCACGAGCTGGAAGCGAAGCTGCAGGACATGCTGCTGCGCTATACCGACAAGCATCCGGAGGTGCTCGCGGTGCGCGACACCATCAAGGAGCTGCAGAAGCGGCAGGAGGAAGAGATCGCGCGCGTGCAGTCCGGCAAGCCCGCTACCGGCAGCATGAGCTCATCGCTCAAGTCTAATCCCGTCTACCAGGGGATCCAGGCCGAGCTGAATCGCACGGAAGTGCAGGCTGCCGAGCTGCGACAGGACCTCGCGCAGCGCGGTGCGCGTGTCGCCCAGCTCAAGCGCCTCGTCGATACCGTGCCCGAAGTCGAAGCCGAGTTGGCGCGTCTGAATCGCGACTACGAGATCACGCGCACGCGTTATCGTGAGCTGGTCGACCGTCGCGAAACGGCGAAGCTCTCCGAGAGCGCCGAGCGTCAGGGCTCGGTCAAGTTCCAGATCATCGATCCGCCAACCGTCGGTTTTCAGCCGGTCGCGCCGCCACGCGTGCTGCTGCTGATCGGCGTGCTCGTTGCAGCGCTGGTCGGCGCCGCCGCGCTCGCTTATGCGCTCAACCAGATTCGCCCGGTGTATCAGAATGCGCGCGTACTTGCGCTCAAGACCGCCCTGCCGGTGCTCGGTTCAGTGAGCCGCACGTGGGTGGAGAATCAGCGAATGATGGCCCGCAAAGCCACGATGGCATTCTCCGCCGGCATCTCCCTGCTGGCGGTGCTGTGCGGGATCGTCGTCATGTGGAGCGACGTGGGTGTGCGCCTTGCCCAGCGCATGTTCGGTCAGGCATGAGGTCAACGTGAGCTTAGTAGAACGAGCGCTGCAGAAGATCCAGGCGAGCGATCGCGCCAAGCGCGCCGCCACGCCCACGCCCGCCGTGGTCGTCGGCGAAGTGGTCGCGCGTAGCGAGCTGCGGCCTGCGCCGGCGCCGAAGCCGGCGCCGCCGATCAATCCCAATCGCGTCGTCAAAGTCGATCGCGACGCCTTGCGCTCTTCCGGACTGCTGCCGCCCGTCGAACACGAGAAGATGCTCGCGGACCAGTATCGCGCCATCAAGCGGCCGCTGATCCGCGCCGCGTTCGAGAGCTCGCAGAAGCGCGAAGGCCCTCCGGGGCAGCTGATCATGATCGCGAGCGCGCTGCCGGGCGATGGCAAGACGTTCACTGGCGTGAATCTCGCAATGAGCATGGCGCGCGAGGCCGACCATTCCGTGGTGCTGGTCGACGGCGACGTCGTCAAGCCGCACCTGAGCAAGCTCTTCGGCATCGACCGCGAGCCGGGTCTGCTCGATGTGCTCGCGGACGAGACGCTCGACGTCCGCTCGGTGATCCTGCCGACGGACATCCCGGGCCTGAGTCTCGTGCCGGCGGGCACGGCCTCCGAGACCGCCACCGAGATGATCGCCAGCGCGCGCATGAGCCACGTGATGCAGCAGCTGGTGAGCTGGAATCCGAGCGGCATCGTGCTGTTCGACTCCCTACCGATCCTGCTGACCAGCGAGGCGCGCGCGCTCGCGACGCTGATGGGCCAGGTCGTCATGGTGATCAAGGCCGGCGGCACGCCGCAGCAGGCTGTCGCGGACTCGCTCGAAGCGCTCGGTAAAGACAAGAAGGTGTGGCTGGTGCTGAACCAGGCCGAGACTTCCGGACCATTGGGTTACTACTACGGCTCGCAGTACGGTTACCGCGGCTACGCAGATACGTCTGCTACAGCAACAGATACGTCTGCTTCAGCAACGCCGCGCGCGCCGGATTCGGCGTGAGGCGCCGGATCTAACTGTCGCAAAGTCGTCGAATCAAAAGGGGAGGGGTCATGAATCGCGAACGCAAGCACGGTGCCGTGCGGCTTCGCCGCGTGCTCAAGTGTGCCGGCCCGTTGCTGCTCGCTGTGACTCCGGGCGCCTGGGCGCAGGCCCAGCAGCCGCCGGGGCAGGCCCAGGGTCAGCAGATCAGCTGGGGCCTCGATCTCGGCGCGCGCTATACCGACAACGTCGGGCGCACGGACACCAACGAGCAATCTGACACGGTCGGCATCGCCGGCCTGAATTTCGCTGTCGACGTGAGTCGTCCGCGGCTCGACGCCCGCGCCGCCGCGGATCTGCGCTACCAGGAGTACTTCGAAAGCGATTTTGACAGCCGGGTCAACGGGGTGCTCGACGGGAGCCTCGGGTTCGCGCTCGTTCCGGAGCGCTTCGTCTGGGTGGTCCAGGAAAACTACGGGCAGGTCACGCGCAACCGTCAGGTCGCCGACAATCCTGACAATCTGCAGGACATCAATTACTTCAGCACCGGTCCGGACATTACGCTCCCGCTCGGCCGCCGCACGTCAGTCCAGCTGTCAGGCCGCTGGTCAGATGCGTACTTCGAGCAGGGCAATCAGGACAGCGTAACGGCGACCGGCTCGCTGGCGCTGGTGCGCCAGCTTTCGAGCTCGACGTCCCTCTCGCTCAACGGCTCGTACTCCGAGATCGATTTCGATCAGGACCAGGAGTTCGTCGACTACACGGTGGAGCAGGCGTTCCTGCGCCTCGCGATCACCGGCGCACGCACCACGCTGAGCCTGGACGGCGGTGTCTCGCGTCTGGAGCGGGACAACAGCTCCAGCAAGTCCGACACGGCGCTAGCACGCCTGGATTTGCAGCGGCTGATCGGTGCGCGCTCGAGCCTGCGGCTGGTGGCGGGCACCACGCCGTCGAACACCCAGCAGAGCTTTCGTCTCGATCAGCAGATCGGCCAACAGATCGGCGGCGGCGTCGATATCAGTCCGGACTCCGAGGTCGTGGCGGGGGATTCGTTCCGGTCCGACTACGCCTACGTGACGTTCGCGACCGACTGGGAGCGCACCTCGGTCACGCTGCTACTCAGCGGGCGCAAGCAGGACCACGAAGTGTTCACCGTACTCGACCGCGAGCAGTACCGCGGCACGCTGACGTACTCACACGATCTGACGCAGAACGTCAGCATCGACGTGCGCGGCACGTACCTCGACGAGAAGTTCACGGAAACCGGCTTCGGCTTCGACCAGTGGGGCGCCGGGCTCGGCATGCGCTGGGAGCTCAGCCAGCGGATTTCGCTGCGCGCCCGCGTTGACCACTACGTCGGCTCGAGCGACGACGGCACGCGCGACTACACGGAGAATCGCGCCTACGTTGGCATCAGCTACTCGAGCGATAGTGGCGGCTATTGAGCGATTCCTAAGTCGATGAACACTCCGCCTTCAGGCCTCGTCAATGCGATGACGATCGACGTAGAAGATTACTTCCACGTCTCGGCGTTCGCGCAGGTCCTGGACCGCTCGAGCTGGCCGAAGCTGGAGTCGCGCGTCGAGCGCAACACCCAGCGGCTGCTCGACCTGTTCGACGAGCACCAGGTGCGCATGACGTTCTTCGTGCTCGGCTGGGTCGCGGAGCGCTACCCGGAGCTGATCAAGTCGCTGCACCGGCGCGGTCACGAAGTCGCGTGTCACGGTCTCACGCACGAGCTGGTCTACAAGCAGACGCCTGAGCTGTTCCGCAGCGAGACGCACCGCTCCAAGTCGCTGCTCGAAGACCTGACTGGCGCGCCGGTGCGCGGCTATCGCGCGGCGAGCTACTCGATTACAGCCAAGTCGATCTGGGCGCTCGACATCCTGGTCGAGCTCGGCTTCGAATACGATTCGAGCATCTTCCCGATCCATCACGATCTGTACGGCATGCCCGGCGCGCCGCGTCGCCCGCACGCCGTCGCTCACGGCAAGCTCCTGGAGATTCCGCTGACGACCGTGCAGCTCGCGGGACAGCGCCTGCCGTGCGCCGGCGGCGGTTACTTCCGGCTGCTGCCGTACAGCGTGTTCCGCTGGAGCCTGCGTCGCGTGAACGCGGAAGGCCTGCCGGCCGTGTTCTACATGCATCCGTGGGAGATCGATCCGGGCCAGCCGCGCATCGCGGCGCCGCTGAAATCGCGCTTCCGCCACTACACGAACCTGCATCGCACCGAGTCGCGCCTGTCGAAGCTCCTCAAGGAGTTTCGCTGGGGCCGCATGGACGAGGTCTTCATGGCGCGACAGAGCGACGGCAAAGCCGTGCTCCGCGAAGCGTGGGGGATTGCTTGAACGTCGAGCGCGTCGGCGACGACGCCGCCCGGGAGTGGGATGCCTTCGTGGACACCGCCCCGGGCGCTTCCGTCTATCATCTCCATGCGTGGCGCCGGCTGATCGGCGAGGTGTTCGGCCACGAGTCGATGTACCTCGCGGCGCGCGACGCACGCGGCCGCATCTGCGGTGTGTTGCCGCTCGTGCGCCTGCGCAGCGTGCTGTTCGGCGACTTCATGGTCTCGATGCCGTACTTCAACTACGGCGGCGTGCTCGCCGAATCGGATGAGATCGCTGCGGCGCTGTTGAGCGAAGCGACGACGCGCGCGCGCGAGCTCGGTGTATCGCACGTCGAGCTGCGACACGTCGGCAACGTGCGGCCCGACTGGCCGCTGCGCACCGACAAGGTCGCGATGTATCTCGCGCTGCCCGCGACGCCCGACGAATTGAGCAAGCGCTTCGGCGCGAAGCTGCGCTCGCAGATCAAGCGACCGACGCGCGAAGGCGCGACGTGCGTGTCCGGCGGGCGCGAGTTGCTGCCGGAGTTCTACGCTGTGTTCGCGCGTAACATGCGCGACCTCGGTACGCCGGTGTACCCGGAGAAGTTCTTCGCTGCGATCCTCGACCAGTTCGCCGGTCAGTCGCGCCTGTTCGTCGTACGGCTCAAGGACGCGCCGGTCGCGGCGGGCTTCACGATCGGCTATCGCGGACGCCTGGAGATTCCGTGGGCTTCGGCGCTGCGCGAGGCGAACGCCGTCGGCGTCAACATGCTGCTGTACTGGAGCATCCTGGAGCACGCGTGCCAGCAGCGGTTCGCGACTTTCGACTTCGGCCGCTCGACGGTCGACAGCGGGACGTTTCGCTTCAAGCAGCAATGGGGCGCGGAGCCGCAGCAGCTGCACTGGCATTACTGGATGCGCAGCGGCGGGGCGCCGCCGATGCTCAATCCCTCGAACCCGAAGTACCGGCTGGCCGTGGCCGGCTGGCAGCGGCTGCCCCTGGCCATCGCCAATCGTCTCGGGCCGATGCTGGTGAGGAACCTGCCGTGACGCAGCTCACGCAGGAATCCGTGACCATGGTCGCGGGCGGCGGTTGGGGAGTATGCGAACGTAGCGAATTCAGCGTGTTGCGGAAGGCGGGTGGATACTGACATGTGTGGGATCGTGGGCATTGCGCGTGCAGCGGGGCCGGCCAGCGCCGGCGTCGAAGACGTGCGTCGCATGGCCGCGGCGATCCACCATCGCGGGCCGGACGACGAGGGCTTCTACGCCGGCGAAGGCGTCGTGCTCGGCATGCGCCGCCTGTCGATCATCGACCTGTCGGGCGGCCACCAGCCGATCGCCAACGAGGACGAGACGCTCTGGGTCGTCTGCAACGGCGAGATCTACAACTTCCGCGAGCTGCGCAACGGCCTGCTCGCGCGCGGCCACCGCTTTCGCACCGGCAGCGACGTCGAAGTCATCCTGCATCTGTACGAGGAGTACGGCGAGCGCTTCGTCGAGCACATCGGCGGCATGTTCGCGATCGCCCTGTGGGACGCGCCGCGCAAGCGGCTGATCCTGGCGCGCGACCGTCTCGGTCAGAAGCCGCTCTACTATCGCGCCGACCGCACCACGATCGAGTTCGCATCCGAAGTGAAGTCGCTGCTCGCCTTGCGGCGGGAGGCAGCGCAGATCGACGTCGACGCTGTGCGCGACTATCTCGCGCTCGGCTACGCGGTCGCGCCGCAGACGATCTTCAAGGGCGTGAGCAAGGTGCCGCCGGCCTCGATGCTGATCTGGGAGCGCAGCGGCTGGCGTGTCGAGAGCTACTGGCAGATCCCGGGCCACGTGCGCCGCGGCGTCAGCGAGAGCGATTGGGCCGAGCAGGTCCGTGTCGAGCTCAAGCGCGCCGTCGGCGATCACATGGTCGCCGACGTGCCGATCGGCGCGTTCCTGTCCGGCGGCATCGATTCGAGCGCCGTGGTTGCGTTGATGTCCGAGCACAGCACGCAGCCCGTCAACACATATTCGATCGGCTACGGCGGCAGCAGCACGGCGAGCTACTACAACGAGCTGTCGTTCGCGAGCGTCGTTGCGAAGCGCTACAAGACCAATCACCGCGAGATCCTGGTGGAGCCGCAGGTCGCAACGCTCCTGCCGAAGCTGCTGTGGCATGTCGAAGAGCCGATCTGCGACAGCGCCATCGTGACGACATACCTCGTGGCCGAGCTCGCGGCGAAGAGCGTGAAGGTGATCCTCTCCGGCGTCGGCGGCGACGAGCTGTTCGCTGGATATCGCCGCTATCTCGGTCATCACTATCAGCGCCGCTACGAGCGCCTGCCGCGCTGGCTCAGGCAGCAAGTGCTGCAGCCGCTGGCCGAGCTGCTGCCGAGCGGTCGCAGCAGCCGGCTGCTGGACCTCGCGCGCTATGGCAAGAAATTCATCCGCGCCAGCGCGCTGCCGTGGGCGGAGCAGTATCGCGAGTTCATCGAGATCTGCTCGCGCCGCCAGCTTGCGGCGCTGCTGGTGAAGGGCGGGGGCGGGAGTGACGGCTTCGATCGCATCGCCGTCGCGGAGAATGCCGACGACGCGTTGCTGCGCCTGATGCGCATCGACGCGCAGACGCAGCTGCCCGAAGACCTGCTGCTGCTCACTGACAAAGTCACGATGGCGACGTCGATCGAGTGCCGCGTGCCGTTCCTCGACCACCGGCTGGTCGAGCTGGCCGCGCAGATTCCGACCGACATCAAGATGCGCGGCGGCGATCTCAAGCACCTGCTCAAGCAGTCGCTGCAGGGCGTGCTGCCGCACGAGATACTCGATCGCAGCAAGCGCGGCTTCGGCGCGCCGATGGGCTCATGGCTGAAGAACGAGCTGCTGCCGCTGCGCCGCGCGTTGCTGAGCAAGAGCGCCGTCGAAGCGCGCGGCCTGCTGGCCTGGCCGGTCGTGCAGAGCATCGTCGAGTCGCACGACGCGCACCGCGACGACTACACCGATCTGCTGCTCGTGCTGATGAACCTGGAGCTGTGGTCGCGGCTGTTCATCGATGGGCGCGACGCCCACGACGTCGGCGGCGAGCTCTCCGAGCTCATGGCGGCGGCTTGATCATGATCAGTCCACCATGATGAGTATCGAGCAGCCGGGGGCGGTGGCGACGGGTTCGCGCGGAGCGCGGCCGCTGATCGCGCACGTCCTGTTCCGCTTCGACTACGGCGGTCTCGAGAACGGCATCGTCAATGTCGTGAACGGTCTGCCCGCGGGCGAGTTCGATCACGCGATCATCGCGCTTACCGAAGCGTCCGCCTTCCGCACGCGCATCCGTCGCGCCGACGTGCAGGTCTACGCGCTCAACAAGAAGCCGGGCCGCGACCTCGGCGCGTACCAGCGCTTGTGGAGCCTGCTGCGCGAGATCAAGCCGACGGTCGTGCACACGCGCAACGTCGGGACGCTCGACTGTCAGCTGTTCGCGTGGCTCGCCGGCGTTCCGTGCCGCATCCACGGCGAGCATGGCTGGGATACCCACGACCCGGACGGCACGAATCGCAAGTTCCACCTGATCCGCCGCCTCTTCAATCCGTTCACGCATACGTTCGTGACGGTCTCCGACGACCTGAAGCAGTGGCTGATCGAGCGCGTCGGCATCCCGTCGCGCAAGGTCATGCAGATCTGCAACGGCGTCGACACGCAGCACTTCCGGCCGCGGGCGTCCGATGCAGACCGTAGCATTCTCCCGGCAGGCTTCACGCCCAGGTCGATCGTCATCGGCTCGGTGACGCGGCTGACCGAAATCAAGGATCCGCTGAACGTCGTGCGCGCGTTCCTGGCGATTCGCGGGCCCATGAAGGCGGCGGGGCACGACATCCGCCTCGCTCTCATCGGCGATGGTCCGCTGCGCGGCGCGGTCGAAACGGCCGTGCGCGAGTCGGCGGAACCCGCTGCAGTCTGGCTCGCCGGCAGCCGCGACGACGTGGCGGCGCTGCTGCGCGCGATGGACATCTTCGTGCTGGGTTCGCAGCGCGAAGGAATTTCGAATACCGTGCTGGAGGCGATGGCGAGCGGTCTGCCGGTCGTCGCGACCGCGACGGGCGGCAACTTCGAGCTGGTCGAGCGCGGCGTGACCGGCGAGCTGGTGCCGCCGGGCGATTCGCCGGAGCTGGCGAGCGCGATCCACGGTTATGCGTCGGATGCAGCTCGGCGGCTGGCGCACGGCGCGGCCGGCCGGGCGCGTGCGGAGCGCGTTTATTCTCTTGGCGGGATGATGAATCGGTACGCCGAGCTCTACAGCATGCATTGCAAGCGTTTGACGGAGACTGCCTGATGTGCGGCATCACTGGCATCGTGGACCTGACGGGGCGGCGCGCCATCGATGAGCGCCTGCTGCGCGCCATGAACGGGCGCATCGGTCATCGCGGGCCGGACGGCGACGGCTTTCATTTCGAGCCGGGCGTCGGCTTCGGCCATCGGCGCCTCGCGATCATCGATGTCGAGGGCGGCAAGCAGCCCGTGTACAACGAGGACCACACGGTCGTCGTCACGTACAACGGCGAGATCTTCAACTTCAAGGAAGTCGAGACCGAGCTGCTGCAGCGCGGCCACAAGTTCCGCACGCGCTGCGACACCGAAGTGATCGTGCACGCGTGGGAGGAGTGGGGCGAGCGCAGTCTCGAGCGCTTCAACGGCATGTTCGCGTTCGCGGTCTGGGATCAGCGCAAGCAGCAGCTGTTCATGGCCCGCGACCGCCTCGGCGTGAAGCCGCTGTACTACACGGTGTTGCCGAACGGGTTGCTGCTGTTCGCTTCCGAGCTGAAAGCGCTGCTGGTTCATCCCGAAGTGTCGCGCCGCGTCGATCCGCAGGCGGTCGAGGAGTATTTCGCGTTCGGCTACGTGCCGGATCCGAAGTCGATCTACCTCGACGTCAAGAAGCTGGAGCCGGGCGCCTATATCAGCGTGAAGCGCGGCAGCAAGGTCGCGCCGGTCCGCTATTGGGACGTGCCCCTGGCGGGCGATCGCAATCCCGGCAGCGTGCCGGCGCAGTGGCAGCAGGAACTGCGCGAGCGCCTGCAGGAGAGCGTGCGCAAGCGCCTCGTGTCGGACGTGCCGCTCGGCGCGTTCCTCTCGGGCGGCATCGATTCCAGCGCCGTCGTCGCGATGATGCGCGAGATCGGCGCCAGCAAGATTCTCACGTGCTCGATCGGCTTTCGCGAGCCGCGCTACGACGAATCGAAGTACGCGCAGATGGTCGCGGATGCGAAGCAGACCGATCACAAGACCGAAGTGGTCGAAGCTTCCGACTACAGCCTGCTCGAAAAGCTGGTCGACGTTTACGACGAGCCGTACGCGGACAGCTCCGCGATCCCGACGTACCGCGTCTGCAAGCTGGCGCGGCGTCACGTCACGGTCGCGCTCTCGGGCGACGGCGGCGACGAGGACTTCCTCGGCTATCGCCGCTACAAGCTGTTCGCGATAGAGGAGCGCTTCCGCAGCCGCATGCCTTTGCCGCTGCGCCAGGCGGTGTTCGGCACGCTCGGCCGCGTCTATCCGAAACTCGATTGGGCGCCGCGAGTCCTGCGCGGCAAGACGACCTTCCAGGCGCTGGCGCGCAACGCGGTCGACGCGTACCTGCACGGCGTCGGCATCTGCTCGGACGACATGCGGCAGTCGCTGTTCGCGCCGTCGTTCCGCAATTCGCTGCAGGGCTATCGCGCGAACGAAGTCTTCCACGGCCACGTGAAGGACAAGACGTTCAGCGACGCGTTGTCGATGGTGCAGTACCTCGACTACAAGACCTACCTGCCGGGCGACATCCTGACGAAGGTGGATCGCGCCAGCATGGCGCACAGCCTCGAAGTGCGCACGCCGTTCCTCGACTACGAGTTCGTCGAGTGGGCCGCGCGCCTGCCCGCGGCCGTCAAGCTCAGGGGCTCGGAGGGCAAGCACGTGCTCAAGGAAGCGCTGCGGCCGGTGTTGCCGGAGCAGGTGCTGTTCCGCACGAAGATGGGCTTCGCCGTGCCGCTCGACACGTGGTTCCGCGGCTCGCTGCGCAATCACATCGGCGATGTGGTCAAGGGCGAACGGCTCGCCGAGTGCGGCTTCTTCGACGCCGACATGCTCAAGCGCGTCGTCAACGAGCATCAGTCCGGCATGCGCGACCACAGCTCGGTCCTCTGGTCGCTGCTGATGTTCGACGGCTTCCTGCGCTCGTCCGAGCAGAGCGCTGCGCCGGCGAGCGCGCCGCTGTCGCCGACTGGGACTGCGTGAGCGGGGCCGGATGACCGAGGCAGCTTCAGCATCCGGCGCGCGGCCGCTCAATATACTGAGCGTGTGCCGTTCGTTGCCGACCCCGCAGGATCCGTCGAGCGGCATTTTCGTGCTCAATCGGCTGGCTGCGCTGTCGCAGATTGCGAACGTGCAGATCGTGCAGCCGGTGCCGTGGTGTCCGCAGGTCGCGCCGCTCCCCGAATGGGCGCGCGCGCCGGCGCACGAGGCCGACGGCGTCGAGATCACGCATGCGCCGATGTTCTACGTGCCGCGAGTGCTGAAGTCGCTGGACGGCTACTGGCTCGAGCGATCGGTTGCGCCCATCGCGCGCAAGAGTCACGCGCGCGCGCCGCTCGATCTGATCGACGCGCACTTCGGCTATCCGGAAGGCGTCGGGAGCCTGCGCGTGGCGCGGCGGCTCGGCGTTCCGCTGTTCATCACGATCCGCGGCTTCGAGAACGAATACCTGCACAAGTCGATCATCGGCCCGATGCTGGCGGACGCGCTGCGCTCAGCCACGGGGCTGGTCAGCGTCAGTCACTCGCTGCGCGAGCTGGCGATCGGGCACGGCGTCGATCCGGCGAAGGTGCGGGTCGTGCACAACGCGATCGAGCGCTCGATCTTTCATCCGGGCGACGCGTCCGCTGCCCGCGCGCGCCTCGGCTTCCCGACCGGGCGGCTGATCGTCTGCGTCGGCCATCTGATTTCGCGCAAGCGTCATCATGTGCTGATAGAAGCGTTCGCGCGGGTGCGCGCGCGCTATCGGGATGCGACACTCGCGATCATCGGCGGCAAGGCGTTCGAGCCGGACTATCCGGCGCAGCTCGCGAAGCTGGCCCAGGATCTCGGAGTCGGCAACGCCGTCAGGTTCGTCGGCAACGTGCCGCCGCCGGTCGTTGCTGATTGGTTGCGAGTCGCCGCGGTGTTCGCGCTCGGCACGGCGCGCGAAGGCTGCTGCAACGCCGTGCTCGAAGCGCTGGGTGTGGGTGTACCTGTGGTCACCACTGCGGTCGGCGACAATGCGCACTTCGTGAAGAACGGCGCGAATGGGTTCCTCGTGCCCGTCGACGACTCGGCCGCGATGGCCGAGGCGCTCGCTGCCGTGTTCGCCCGCGAGAGCTGGGATCGCGAACGCATCTCTGCGGAGCTTGCGGTCGGCACCTGGCAGCAAATTGCGCGCGACGTGCTCGGTTTCTTCGAGGAGACCCTGG
The DNA here is from genome assembly GCA_036004505.1 of Steroidobacteraceae bacterium. Classification (GTDB taxonomy): domain Bacteria; phylum Pseudomonadota; class Gammaproteobacteria; order Steroidobacterales; family Steroidobacteraceae; genus Steroidobacter. The sequence continues at coordinate 89,490 of DASYRK010000039.1, read as the reverse complement.
CGCAGCGCGCTTCCGAGCAGCGCGCGCCGGTCGCCCGCGCGGCCGCGTAGAGCTTGCCAAGCATTCGAATTGAGAGTTCTGGAGTTTCGCTCATGCGTGTGTGTGTCATCGGATTGGGCTACGTCGGCGCGGTCACCGCAGTGTGCCTGGCGCGCGACGGGCATTCGGTGCTCGGAATCGATCTCGATCCGGTCAAGCTCGATCTGCTGCGACGGGGCCAGCCGCCGATCATCGAGGAGGGCCTGCACGACGTCACGCGTGCGGCGGCCGACAGCGGCCGGCTCGAAGTCGCCGATCGCGTCGACGAGCGCATCGCCGGCTGCGACCTGATCTTCGTCTGCGTCGGCACGCCGTCGGCGCCGAATGGCAGCCAGAACCTGGTCGCAGTGGAGCGGGTCGCCGAGCAGATCGGCGCAGCGCTGCAAGCCGCGAAGGGCTTCCCGGTGGTCGTCGTGCGCTCGACGATCTATCCGGGCACGACCGACGCGGTCGTGCGCCCGTTGCTGGAGCAGTCTTCCGGCAAGGTCGCGAACCGCGACTTCGGCCTGTGCTTCCAGCCGGAGTTCCTGCGCGAAGGCTCGTCGATCAAGGACTACTACACGCCGCCGTTCACGATCGTCGGCGCGGAGTCGCCGCGCGCCGTCGAGCCGGTGCGGCAGCTGTTCGGCTCGCTGCCGTGCGAGTTCATCGTCACCGACACGCGCAACGCCGAAATGATGAAGCTGGCCTGCAACGCTTTCCACGCGCTCAAGGTTTCGTTCGCGAACGAGATCGGCCGCCTCGGCCGCAGCCTCGGCGTCGACGCGCGCGAGGTCATGGACCTGATGTGCAAGGACAAGAGCCTCAACATCTCGCCCGCGTACCTGAAGCCCGGCTATGCCTACGGCGGCTCCTGCCTGCCGAAGGATCTGCGCGCATTGCTGTACATGGCCAAGCGCAACGACGTCGAGTTGCCGCTGATGGCGGGCATCGCTAGCAGCAACGTGCAGCACGTCGAGCACGCCTTCGCGCTGGTGCGCGACTCCGGGCACAAGCGCGTCGGCATGATCGGCCTGAGCTTCAAGGCCGGCACCGACGACCTGCGCGAGAGCCCGCTGGTGACGCTCGCCGAGCAGCTGATCGGCAAGGGCTACGACCTGAAGATCTACGATCCGGCGGTGAGCCTGGCGGCCCTGGTCGGCGCCAACAAGCGCTACATCGAGCACACCATCGCGCACATCGGCTCGCTGCTCAGCAACTCGATCGAGGAGGTCGCGAAGCACGGCGAGATCCTGATCGTCGGTCATCGCACGCCGGAAGCGGCGGCGCTGGTTGCGAACGGCCTGACCGCCGGCAAGCGCATCGTCGACCTGGTCGGATTGGCGGAGGCGCGCGCCGAGTCCGGTTACGCGGGGATCTGCTGGTGACGGCGCGACCGACGCTGCTGTTCGTATCCACGCAGTTCCTGTTCCCGGTCAACACGGGCGGGCGGATACGCACCACACAGATCCTGCGCGGCCTGAAGGGCGGACGCTTCCGCATCGTGCTCGCGATGCCGGCGACGACCGAGCGGCTGCGCTACTTCCGCTCCGACATCACCCAGGTGGCCGACGAAGTCGTGCACTGGGAGCAGGGCGAGCGCGGCATGCTGTTTCACTACACGCGCTTGCGGCACGTGCTGCACCGGCTGCCGATTCCGATCCGCACCGATCTCAGCAAACGCGCGCTCGAAGTCGTCGAGAAGCAGCTCGGCGTGAGGCCGGCCGTCGCCGTATTCGATTTCCTGCACGGCGCAGTGCTTGCGCCGCGGCGGCTCGACGTGCCTGCGGTGCTGTTCACGCACAACGTCGAAGCGGAGATCTTCAAGCGCCACCTGTCGGTCGCGCGCAATCCGCTCATGCGCACGTTGTGGCGCAGCCAGTTCCGCAAGATCGAGAAGTTCGAGCGGCACGCGCTGTCGGCGTTCGACCGCGTCGTCGCGGTGTCGGAGCGCGACAAGCAGCAGTTCGAGCAGAACTACGGCGCGAAGGACGTCGAAGTCATTCCGACCGGCGTCGACCTCGATTACTTCAAGCCCGAAACCTCCGGCCTGTCGAAGACCGTGGTGTTCACCGGCTCGATGGACTGGCTCGCGAACATCGACGGCCTCAGCTACTTCATGGACGAGGTGTGGCCGCTGATCGTGCGCGAGGAGCCGAACGCGAACATGGTCGTCGTCGGCCGCAGTCCGCCCGCCGACCTGGTGCGGCGCGCCGAGCAGCGCGGCTACAACTGGAACTTCACGTACTTCGTGCGCGACATCCGTCCGCACGTCGCGGGCGCCTCGGCGTTCGTCATTCCACTGCGCGTCGGCGGCGGTACGCGCCTGAAGGTGTTCGAGGCGATGGCAATGGGCTGTCCGGTCGTTTCGACGACGATCGGCGTGGAAGGTCTGCCCGTCGTGGCCGGCGAGCACTACTTGCTCGGCGACGACGCCGCATCGCTCGCGAAGCAGACCGTCGCGCTGCTGCGCGACCCTGGGCGCGGCCGCCAGCTCGCGGGTCATGCGCGTGCGTACGTCGAGAACAATTGCTCGTTCCGCAACGCCGCGGGCGTGTTCGAGGAGATCTGCCTCAAGGCCATGAGCGGCCGGGCGGGCTGACGCGATGCTGCTCGCGGTGCAGAGGAACGCGTTGCGCTGGCTGTCGCCGCCGGGCGGCGGCGCGCACCTCACGATCTTCACGTATCACCGCGTGCCGGCCGAGCCCGATCCGCTGCTGCCGGATGAATTTCACGCGCGCTCGTTCGCGGCGCAGATGAGCTGGATCGCCGACTACTTCCGCGTGCTGCCGCTGCCGGACGCTGTGCGCACGCTCTCGCAGGGCACGTTGCCGGCGCGCGCCGCGGCGATCACGTTCGACGACGGTTACGCCAACAATCTCGAAGTCGCGCTGCCGATCCTGCAGCGGCACAAGCTCACTGCAACCGTCTTCATCGCCGTCGATGCCGTCGAGCGCGGCATCATGTGGAACGACATGGTGATCGAAGCGCTGCGCCGCGCGCCCGCAGAGATCGATCTGTCGAAGTTCGGCGTCGGCACGCTCAGCATGCCGGACGCCGCGGCGCGCGCGGGGGCCGTCGAGCGTGTGCTGAGTCAATTGAAGTATCTGCCGCTGGCGGAGCGTTGGCAGCGCGCCGAAGAGCTCTATCATTCCATCGCCGGCACAGCACCGCCGCGCCTGATGATGACGCGCGAAGGCGTGCGCAGGCTGGCCGACGCCGGCATCGACGTCGGCGCGCACACCGTGAATCACCCGATCCTGAAAGGCATGACGGACGACGATGCACGACGCGAGATCGTCGGCAGCGCGCGCTGGGTTGCCGACGTGACCGGACGCGCGTCGCGCTCGTTCGCCTATCCGAACGGGCGGCCCGGCCTCGACTACGAAACCCGCCACGCAGTCATGACGCGCGAAGCGGGGTTCGAGCTGGCGGTGACGACGCAGTGGGGCTATGCGACGTGTGCGTCGAGCACCTACGAATTGCCGCGCATCGCGCCGTGGGATCGCACGCGCCATCGCTTTTGGGCGCGCATGATGAAGACGCACCTCGGATCGCAGAGCACGCCGGCGACGATGGCCGCCAGCGGCTATTGAGTCAGATAAGCAAGAGACCGTCTCAGCTCTTCGTGCTCGCGAGCCTCCGCCAGAACTTCTCCGCCGGTCCGATCGATCGATACCGCAGCCACAGCGTGCTGAACACGACCTGGGCCACGTAGACGGCTGCCGCGATTCCTGCCGTCGCCGCGGTGCCGATAGAGCCCGCCAGACGCAGTCCAGGCCCGTACAGCAGCAGCACCATCGCGACACTCTGCAGCAGGTAGTTGGTCAGCGACATGCGCCCGAGCTGCTGGAATGGCCGGGCGAACCGTTGCAGCGTCGGCGACGTGCCGATCGCAACCAGCGCCAGCAGATAGAAGGCCGAGAGCGCCAACATCTGCGCGTGGCGCATCAGATTGAACAGGAAGTGCTGCAGCGTGCCGAGGCGCCCGGAGTCGAGGAACGTCGATGCGCTGAGCAACGCGCCGGCGATGCCCGCGACCAGCACCCAGCGCAGGATGCGCTCGCGCGGCGCCGCGATCACGCGCATGCACCAGCCGGAGCGCCAGAAAGTGAACCCGATCAGCATGCGACCGAAGAAGTAAGTGGCCTGCACCAGCTTGCGAGGCACGTCGTACATCGCGTCCATCGCATACGCCGCGTTTGCGTGTACCAGCTGCAGCGCGCTGCTTTCGTGAAGCAGGCGGTAGGCGGCGGCGGGGGACAGGGCGCTATCCGGTGCTGTCAACGAGATGTCCGCCAGCGGTACCAGTGCCGTCACGAAGTTCCATTCCTCGTAGAGCAGGCGCGCGAACAGCGCGAGCAGCACGCCGAGCACGAACAGCACTCGGTCCGAAAATCGTCGCAGCACGAGCAGCAACAGGCCGCACAGGCCGTACACGTGCAGCAGATCGCCGTGATAGAGCAGGATCAGTTGCGTGAGCCCGAGCAGCGTCAGCACGACCATGCGCCGCCGCAGCACCTGCTCGCCGTTGGCGCCTTCGGCGCCGCGCTCCATCAGGATCGCGAAGCCCAGGCCGAACAGGAACGTGAACAGCGTGTTCGATTTGTTGGCGAGCAGCAGATTCATCAGCCGCTCGACGCGCCAGTCGAGTCCCGCAGTGGCGAGCGCTTCCGCCGCGGCGGGCGTCAGGTAGTCGTCGTTGACGTGAGCGAAATTGACGACCGCGACGCCGAACAGCGCGAAGCCGCGCCACAGATCGATGACCCCGATGCGCTCAGGCGCGGGGCGCATGCGCTTTGAGCCACGCTTCCAGCATGGCGAAATCCCAGATCGCGTAGCCGTAGTACGAAGCGTGCCCGGCGCGCTGGTCGGCGATCAGCTTGTCGAGGAACTGCGGCTGCACGATGCGCCGCGCCTTGAGATCCGTCAGGTGCGCATAGATCAGCTCGCCGAGCTGCGCGTGCGACTGCAGCCACTCGCCGAACGGCAGGCCGAAGCCGTGCTTGGTCTTGTCGAGGATTTCCTGCGGCAGGAAGCCGCGCATCGCATCCTTGTAGAACGAGCGCAGCTCCAGGCCGCGCATTTTCAACGACGGCGGCACGCGGTTCGACAGCTCGACGACGCCCGCGCTGAGCATCGGATACGACACCTCGATGCCGGCCAGCGTGCACATCGTGCCGACCTTGCGCAGGTCGCTGTCCGCGAGCGTGTAGTACCAGTCGTAGTACAGCATCTTGTTGAGCGTCGAAGCGGCGGGCGCCGCGCCGTACACCTCGTTCATTACGCGGAACGGCGCACGCGCATCGATCGAGTGCGCGAACTGCGGATCGAGCATCGTGCCGCCTTCGCGATACACGAAGTTCCACGTCTCGAGGCGCTCCGGCAACGGGATGCGCGCCTGCTCGACGTAGCTGCGCAGCTTGGCGAGCGGCTTGAAGCCGCCTTCGCCGGGCAGGAGCGAGGACAGCGGCTCGATCGCGCCCCGGCGCAGGAAGCCCGGCACGTTGTAGTACCAGTCGAACACGCGGTGACGCGCGTAGCGCTCGTTGCCGCCGAAGATTTCGTCGCCGCCGTCGCCGGCCAGCAGGTGCGTGATGCCTTGCTCGCGCGCGCGCAACGCGCAGAAGTAGGTGGGCACCGCCGAGGAGTTGCCGAACGGCTCGTCGTACGCCTGCGCGATCAGCGGAAACGCGTGCACGATATCGTCGGGCGTGACGTGATACTGGAACGGCTGACAGCCGAAGTGGCGGTTGGCGATGTCCGCGTACTTGAGCTCGTCGTACGCACCGCCGCCGAAGCCGATCGAGAACGTGCGCGCGGCAGTGCCGCTGACGCGCGCGAGCTTGCCCGAGACCGTCGAGCTGTCGAGTCCGCCGCTCAGGAACGAGCCGGTGGTGCCGTTCGGGCGCGCCTCGCGGATCGCGGCATCGAGCGAGGAGTGCAGCTCGTCGCGCAGCGTCTCGAACGACTCCGCGCCGCGCTCGACGAAGCGCGGTTGCCAGTACGTGGAAACTTCAGTGCGGCCGTTTGCGAATGTCAGCGCGGTGGCCGGCCGCAGCTTGTGCACGCCCTCGTAGATCGTGGCGGGCGCCGGGATCATGTGCATCATCAGAAAGTCATAGAGACCCTGGCGGCGCACCGGGGCGCTGACGGCGGGAAGGCGGGCGAGGTGCTCGGCCGACGAGCCGAAGACGAGCGTTGCGCCGACGACGGTCCAGGCCATGCGCTCGATGCCCATCCGGTCGATTGCCAGCAGCACGCTGCCTGCGGCCTCATCCACGACGGCCAGGGCGAAGCTGCCCTCGAGCCGCTCCAGGAAGGCGCGCCCATGCTTGCTGTAGGCTGCGTGCAGCGTGGCAGCGGGGTTGGTTGCGGCCGGAAGATCGCGGGACTCGGGCCACACGGGCTTGCCCTGCACGGCGACGCATACCGGGCCGGCCCGGTGCACGGCCGGCGCGGCCACCCAGCCGGCGGCCAGCTCGACGGGGTGCCCGCTAGCGCCGTCAGAAGCGGCCAGGCAGCGCTGGAGGTGCAGGCGCTGTGCCTGGGGGTCGGCCGTCTCCGGCCAGCGCCCAGCGAAACCCAGAATCGTCATCGAGGAACCTGCTTCTTGTACCCGCAAACGGCCACTTTAACGGTTTCGGACGCTCCAGACTTTGAACCCGATCGGACGATCGAGCCGTCGGCTTCTGTATCCTTCCGCGTTCCTGGCCGACTCTTAGCCTGAATCAGGATCATCGTCGATGGAAGTTGTCTTTTGGGTGCTTGGCGGGCTGATTGCGTATGTGTACGCCGGCTACCCGTTGCTGTTGGCCCTGCTGACCGGCCTGGGGCTGCGGCGCCCGATTGCGACCGGCGCGGTCGAGCCCGGCGTCACGCTGCTGGTCTCGGCGTTCAATGAGGCCGAGGTCATCGCCGCCAAGATCGAGAACACCCTGGCGCTCGACTATCCGCGCGCCCAGCTCGACGTCATCGTCATCTCCGACGCCTCGGACGACGGCACCGACGCCATCGTGGAGCGCTACGAGTCGCAGGGCGTGCGCCTGCTGCGCATGAACGAGCGCGGCGGCAAGACGCTCGGACTCAACGCCGCCGTGCGCATCGCGCGCGGCGAGATCGTCGTGTTCTCCGACGCCAACGCGATGTACCAGCGCGACGCACTGCGCAAGATGGTGCGCAACTTCGCGGATCCGGCCGTCGGCGCGGTCGTGGGCGAATCGACGTACGAGGAAGCGGCAGGCGGCGCGCAGCAGAGCGAAGGGCTCTACTGGAAGTACGAGACTGCGATCAAGCGACTCGAGACGCAGCTCGGCTCGACTGTCGGCGGCGACGGCGCGATCTACGCGATCCGGCGCGTGCTCTATCGCGACATGCGCGCCGATGCGCTCTCCGATTTCGTGAACCCGATGCAGATCGTCATGAGCGGGCGCCGCTGCATCTACGAGCCGCAGGCGCGCTCTGTCGAGGAGGCTGCCGAAGGCTTCGACAAGGAATTCCGCCGCAAGGTGCGCATCGTCAACCGCGCGTGGCGCGCGACGTGGACGTTGCCGGCGCTGCTCAATCCGCTGCGCTATGGCTTGTTCTCGCTGCAGCTGGTCTCGCACAAGCTGCTGCGCTGGCTGATGCCGCTGTTCCTGGTCGGCTTCTTCGCCGTCAATTTGCTGCTCGTCGAATCGGGCGTCGTCTTTCGCGCCAGCTTCCTCATACAATTGGTGTTGTACGCCCTGGCGCTGCTCGGCTATCTCGCGCGCGGCAGCAAGTCGCTGCCCCGTGCGCTGTCCGTGCCGTATTACTTCTGCCTGGTCAATATCGCGAGCGCGCGCGGCATCATAGAAGCGTATCGCGGCCGGACCTACACGACCTGGGCGACGCCGCGCACGACTGCCAAGTGACGGAAAGAGCGGAATGACTCTCGCCAAGATCGCCAAGATCGCCAAGGAAGAAAAGAGATTCAAAAACTTGGAAGGTAGAATCTGCTGCCTCTTCCCTTGGCGGTCTTGGCGATCTTGGCGAGAGAATTTCTGGACTAGCTTGAATTCAACGCAAGGTTTGAGGTGGCTGACATCATGACGACTGTCGATCGACTGAAGGGGATCCTGCGCGACGCGCTCAACCTGGAGAGCCGCGCCGACGCGTTGACGCCGGCGAGCGGCCTGCTGGGCGCGATTCCCGAGTTCGACTCGATGGCGGTCGTCACCGTGCTGACGATGATCGAGGACCAGTTCGGTATCACGGTCGGCGACGACGAGGTCTCGGCGGCGGTGTTCGAGACGCTCGGCACGCTCGCCGCATTCGTCGACGAGAAGGTCGCCGCTTGATCGCAGCGCCGGTCGTCCCACGCTTCCTCGGCGGCGACGGCCAGCGCGTCTTCACTCTGCTGCGGCATCCACGACGCGCCGGCGCGAGCTGCGCGCTGCTGGTCGCGCCGTTCGGCGAGGAGATGAACAAGTCGCGCAAGATGCTCACGGACGTCGGCATCGAGCTCGCAAAGCGTGGCATCGGCAGCGTGATCGTCGATCCCTACGGCACCGGCGACAGCGAAGGCGATTTCTCGCAGGCCGACTGGGCGCGCTGGCAAGCGGATCTGCAGCAAGCCGTCGCATGGTGTGCAGAGGAGGGGCTGAAGGTCGACCGTCTGCTGGGCGTGCGGCTCGGTTGCGCCCTCGGTGCGCAAGTCGTTCGCGATGCAATCCCGGGCCTCGCACACACCGTTTTCTGGCAGCCGGTGCTCGACGGCAGCCGCTTCCTGGATCAGTTCCTGCGCCTGCGCGTCGCAGCGACCATGATGGAGCAGGACCGCAAGGAGTCGACGGCCGATCTGCGTGCGCGGTTCACGCGCGGCGAAACGGTCGAAGTCGCGGGCTACGGGATCGCGCCGCAGCTCGCGGCGCAGCTCGATCGCGTGCGACTCGCCGAGCTCGTCGGTCCGCACCTCGGGCAGGTTCACTGGATCGAAGTCGTGCGCTCCGCCGAAACGCCGCCGCCCGCGCCCGCGACGAAGGCAGTCGATGCTGCGCGCGCAGCGGGCCTGCACGTCACGCTCTATCCGATCGCTGGCGAGCCGTTCTGGTCGTCCGTCGAGATCGTGCGCATCCCGGCGCTGATCGAGCGCACGGTTGCGTTGCTCGCAGGTGCGTCATGAGTGCGGTGCGCGAAGACGCCGTCGTGTTCCAGTGCGAAGGCGAAAGCCTCGTCGGCATCCTGCACGTGCCCGAGCGCGAGCCGGCGTGCATCGGCGTGCTCGTGATCGTCGGCGGCCCGCAGTATCGCGTCGGCAGCCATCGCCAGTTCGTTCTGATGGCGCGCTCGCTCGCGGAGTCGGGCTACGCGGTGCTGCGCTTCGACTATCGCGGCATGGGCGACAGCGGCGGCGAGATGCGCACGTTCGAGAGCGTCGCGTCTGACGTTCGTGCGGCGATCGATGAGTTGATGCGCAGGGTCCCGTCGCTGACCGGCGTCGCGCTCTGGGGATTGTGCGACGCTGCTTCCGTCTCGCTGATGTATTGCACGCAGGATGCGCGAGTGAAAGGCGTCGCCATCGCGAATCCGTGGGTGCGCTCGCAGGCCGGCCAGGCGCAGTCGTACATCAAGCATTACTACGGGCAGCGACTGTTGCAGCGCTCGTTCTGGGTCAAGGCGCTCACGGGCAAACTGAACATCACGGCGTCGCTGGCGGATTTTCTGCGCAAGCTGTGGAGCTCGCGCACGGCGGGCAAGTCGGCGGCGGAGGGCGGCTCGTTCATCGAGCGCATGCGGCACGGGCTGCAGAAGTTCGCCGGCCCGACGCTGATCCTGATGAGCGAGCGCGATCTGACGGCGCAGGAGTTTCGCGACCTGAGCGCTGCTTCCGCCGACTGGCAGAAAGCGCTGCGTCGCGCCGGCGTGACGACGATCGATCTGCCCGGCGCCGATCACACCTTCTCGACCGAGGGCGCGCTGCAGCTCGCGACCCGCCACAGCCTGGAGTGGTTGCGGTCTGCTGTCAGCAGCCGCTGAGCGAATTGATCCATGACGTGAGGAGCGAGACCCCGGCGGCATCGACCTGCGTCGAGCCGAGCGGCGGCATCGCGTTCGCGTCGCGGCGATTCGCGCGGTTCACCACGATCGAGTTCGCCGCGCTGCCCGGCGCTATCAGCCGCGCGTTCACGCCGAGGCCGAGGTCGCCGGACTGCGGCTGAGCATTACAGGCGTTGGTCGAGTTGAGCGGCGTGGTGTAGCGCAGGTCCATCGTGCTGGGTGTCGGTCCGCTCGGCCGATGACACTGCGAGCAGTTCGTGTGCAGCCACGCACGCGCGCGATCGTTGAGCGACGCAGAGGTATCCGCCGGATCGGGCATCGTCGGCTCCGCGGCCGGATTGGTGATCGGCGGCGACAGCACGCCGATGTGATTCAGCGTGTACAGCTGGTTCGCGCTGCGACCGGTTTGCGGATAGGTGAAATTGCGATTCAGTTGCGCAGTCTGCGGGCCGAGCGTGCGGCCCGCTGCCGCGGTGTGACACTCGAGGCACTGGCCTTCGCTCGGGAAGATCCACTGTTGACTGTCGATGGTGCGCACCGCGCCGCCCTGCAGCAGGGTGGCGTCGGTCTGCGCCGAGTTCCATTCGTACGTGAAGCCGCCCCAGTTGCCGTCGGGATGGCGCATGAGCAGACGCGTCTCGACCACCCGGCTGCCGAGCCTGAAGTCCTTGCGCAGCACCGTGCCGGCAGGGAAGTCCCAGTCGCGATCGGACTGGACGACGATCTGCGAGCCGTTCGGCAGGCCGATCCAGCGATCTTTCACGGCGCCGTCCGACCAGAACTGCGCGCTCACGCCGTACGGAATGAGCCCGGAAGAAGGTTGCTTCGCATCGCTCGGATTCGCGCAGCCGGTGGCGCTCAGCGTCGTCGGCGCCTGGCCGCCGCTGCCCGCCGCGAACACGATGCGGTGCAGGGAGCCATAGTCGACGACGTAGAGCTCGCCGTCGTTGCCCTGGGCGAACGAGGCAATGCTCAGGCTGCTGTCGAGCAGCTGCGTCGGCTGGCGCGGCTGCGTTGCGTTCTCGGCGATCCACGCGAAGATCCGGCCGGAGATGAAGTCGCCGAAGATGTAGCGGCCCTTCAGCGTCGTGTTCTGCGAGCCGCGATACACGTAGCCGCCGGTGATCGAAGCACCGAGGCTGTGGCCGTACTCCGCGACCGGATCGATCAGCGTCGCGCCCGAGCACGCGGGCGTGCTGCTCGACTTGTAGTCATGAGCGCCTTCGCGGCAACGCCAGCCGTAGTTGCCGCCGCGCTGCACGCGGTCCACTTCTTCCCAATCGCTCTGGCCGACGTCCGCGACCCACAAATCACCGCTGCCGCGGTCGAAGCTCCAGCGCCACGGATTGCGGAAGCCATAGGCGTAGATCTCGGGACAATTGCCGCTGGAGCGGCCCGCGGCCGGGCAGCGGTCGCCGGGGTTCGCTGAGCTGAAGAAAGGATTGCTGCTCGGCACGGAGTAGGGCGCCGCGCCGTTGACATCGATGCGCAGCATCTTGCCGAGCATCGTCGTCAGGCGCTGGCCGTTGCCATTCGTACCGTGCGCGTCGCCCGCACCGCCGCCGTCGCCGAAGCCGATGTACAGGTAGCCGTCCGGGCCGAACACGATGTTGCCGCCGTTGTGGTTGTCCTCCGGCTGGTTCAGCGTGAGGAGAATCGATTCGCTGCTCGGTGCGAGCGTGACGCCGTTGTCGTTGCTGACGAACGAAGAGATGCGCGACACGAGCTGCGAGCCGACGCGAACCGTGTACGAGAGGAACACGCGCTTGTCGGTCGGGAACGACGGATGGAACGCCATGCCGAGCAGGCCCATCTCGCCGCCCGACGTGATGCGCGACGTCAGGTTGATGAACTCGGTCGTGGTCGTCGGACTCGCGACCGCGAAGCGCTTGACGATGCCGCCCTGCTCGACGACGTACCAGTGCGTGCTGGCGTTCGGCGGCTGCAGCATTGCGACCGACGAGTTGAACGACAGGTTCGTGTAGCGCGACACGCTGATCGTGCTGCCGGCCGTCGGACGATCCCAGGCGAGGCAGGTGTTGTTCACCGGGCGCGTGTCGAGGCCCGTTACCGGCGGCGGTGGCGTCGCCGGCGTGGTCGCGCTCGCTGCATTCGAAACTGCCGACTGGTTGTTCGCTCCGTCGAATGCGCGGACCGTGTAGCTGTACGAAGTGCTCGGTGACAGATTCGTGTCGGTGTACGAGGTGCCCGTCACCGTCGCGAGCGCTGTCGTGCTGCCATTGCGGAAGATCCGATAGCCCGCGAGGCCCGAGCCGCCCGTGTCGGTCGACGCGTTCCACGAGACTGTAATGCTCGTGCTCGACGCCGCAGTCGCCCGCACGTTTTGCGGCACCGACGGGGCGGTCGTATCAGGAGTCGTCCCACCGCCGATCACGGCGGGATTGTCCAAGACCGCGGTCGCGAGCGTGCCGTCGAGGTGACTCGTCAGCGCCAGGCCCACGTAAATCGTGCTGGCAAGGCTGCTCAGCGTCACGCTCTGGTGCAGCGTCCAATTGGTGCCGTCCGGCGAGTAGTAACCGCGGACGATCGCACCTTCGCGCTTGACCCGGACCCAGTACGGGGCCTTGATCGAGAAGTTGCTGGTGTCCTTCGGCGCGGCACTCCCGCCGGTGGCGGTTCGGTAGTGGAAAGTCGCGCCCTTGCCCGGCGTGACGCACATGAGTGCGAAGCGTGAGTTTGCCGCGAGCGACTCGCGCATCATCACACCGGCCTTCGTCCATTCGTTGGTGTTCGTGATGCTGCTCACGCGGGCCGTCATCTCGCCGTCGCCGGTGAGCGTCCGGTACACGTAGTAGAACTCGTCGGCCGTGTTCCAGATGTCGGCGCCCGATGCCCGCACCGTGAAGGAATTGCCGCTGATGCTATGTGAGCCCGCTGCGCCGACGGCGCCGATATCCTGGCCGGTCCAGTTCACGGCGGCAGGCGTCGTGACGCTGGCCGGCGCAGAAGGCAAGGATTGATTGCCGGCGTTGTCGCGGGCAGCGACAGTGTATGTGTATGACGTATTCGCTGCGACCGTCGTGTCGCTGTAACTCGTCATGTTCACCGTCGTGAGCGGCGTCGAGCTGCCGTTGCGGAAGATTCGATAGCCGGCGAGACCGGAGCCGCCCGTGTCCGTCGCTGCGCTCCACGTGAGGGCGACGCTCGTCGCCGAGCTCGCAGTGGCGCGCACGTTCTGCGGCACCGATGGCGCAGTCGTGTCCGTCGTGCCGCCGCCCGGCGTGACGATTACGGGATTGTTAAAAATCGCAGTCGCCAGCGTGCCGTCGAGATGACTCGTGAGCGCGAGACCGACATAAACCGTGCTCGAGAGACTGCTCAATGTGACGGTCTTGCGCAGCGTCCAGTTCACGCCATCGGGCGACAGATAGCCGCTCACGCTCGTGCCCTGCCGCTTCACGCGCACCCAGTACGGCGCTTTGGTCGTGAGGTCGCCGCTGCCTTTCGGCGCGGCACTGCCGCCGGTCGTGGTGCGATAGTGAAAGGCTGCGCCCTTGCCCGGCGTGACGCACATCAATGCGAAACGGGAATTGGCGGCGAGCGACTCGCGCAGCATGACACCGGCTTTGGTCCACTCGTAGGTGTTGCTCACACTCGCGACCTGGACCGTAATCTCGCCGTCACCCGCGAGCGTGCGATAAACGAAGCGGAACTCGTCGGCCGTGTTCCAGATGTCCGCGCCGGATGCGCGCACCGTGAAGGTGGTGCCGCTGACGCTGTTCGAGCCAGCGGCTGCAACCGCGCCGATGTCGGCGCCGGTCCAGTCGGGCGAGGTCTGAGCGGATGAGATCGGGGTAGTGAGGAGTTGCGCAGCCAAGAGGCAGGCGGTGCTGAGCGCCACCGGATTCCTTGTTCTGGACACGTCCGAAATCCCCAACCAGATGCCACGAGCGCCGTGACGCTGGTGAACGGGGCGAGGGACGGGATTGTTCCTACGTCCCGAAATGTGATCTGTGCACGGGGAGTGGACGCATTTCGCAGACAGCAGGTATGCAATTCGCACACAATATGACCGGAAGGCGGATCGCCTGCGGCCGGTCCGTGTGAAATATTCCCGAAGGGCATTTTCTCGTCGAAGGGTGCGCGAGCCAGTTTCATGTCGTTGACCGGTCTTGTATTCGTTGCCGCGTTCTTCGGCGCCATGGGGCTGGCGCTGTTCCGCCACCCACTGTTCGGGTTGTACGCGTACGTTGCCGTGTTCTATTTGCATCCGCCGTCGCGCTGGTGGGGCGCGAGCTTGCCGGATCTGCGGTGGGCGCTGCTCGCGGCCGCGGTGACGTTTATCGCGACTTTGCGCGTACCCAAGGACGCTACGCGCGAATCGTGGATGTCCACGCCCGCATCGAAGCTGCTGCTCGCCTACACCATCTGGCTGTGGATTCAACAGGCATGGGCGCTCGACCGAGCCGAGCAGCTAGACATCTGCATTTTGTTCACGAAGTACATCGTGCTGTTCTATCTGATCTACCGCCTGGTCGACACGCCGCAGAAAGTCATCCACTTTCTCATGGCTCACGTGATCGGCTGCGCATACCTGGGCTGGCTGGCCTATAACGCGCGCATTTCCGGCCGCCTCGAAGGTGTGGGAGGGCCGGGCATCGACGAAGCTAATGCACTGGCCATGCAGATGGGAACGGGTGTCGCAGTCGCGGCGATGCTCATGCTGGGCAGCCGCGGCTGGGTGCGTTGGATGTGCTTCTTCTCACTGCCTTTCCTGCTGAACACCATGGTGCTCGCGGGCAGTCGCGGCGCCTTCGTCGCATTGCTCGCGACAGGCACTGCGCTCTGGTATCTCAAGCCGCTGATGCATAGCAAGCTCTTCTACGCGTATGCAGTGCTGGGCCTTTTGCTTTTCGGGATGCTCGCCAGCCAGGTGTTCCTCAGTCGAGTCGAGACAATCACCGCCGTGACGCAACAGGACGCGGAGGTCGATCGCAGCGCCGAGAGTCGCCTCGTGATCATCAAGGCGCAGTGGGAGATGGCGAAGAAATATCCCTTCGGGACGGGCCACCGCGGCACAGCAGTGCTGAGTCCTCAGTATCTGGACCCGATCTACCTGTCCCACTCGCGCGTCGATGGCAAGACCGTCGCCGGCCAGCGCTCGTCCCACAACACTTTCATGACCGCGCTGGTCGAGCAGGGCATCCCTGGCGCGGTTATGTTCGTGTGGCTGTGGCTGTGGATCGCCAGCGCGTTGCGCCGAGCCAAAGAGCGCGATACCGACGCACGCTCGACCGAACGTGCGATGCTTGCGGCGGCGATCGGCGGCGGATTGGCGATGGTGTTCGTCGCCGGGCAGTTCGTCGATTACCTGAAAGTGGAGATCCAGGTGTGGTTGCTGGTGCTCTTGGCAGTCGTGCAGCAGCTGAAGCGTTCCGCAGTGGCGGAGAGCGCAACCGCCGCTGCGCGCGCCAACTCCGCGCTGAGACCTGGTGTGCAAAGCCCATCGTCGGCGCCCGCCACGCGTTGATGAGAAAGCAACCAACCATGACCCTTGATTCACATCAGGCCGCGCGAGTGGCGGGCTCCAACAGCCCGGTGCCCGGCACTGCGACCGCAATAGCGCCCGTAGCTGCGGCGCGTGATCTGCCGCCAGCGATGGTCGTCGGCTTGTGTGCTCACGGTCTTGCCACAGTGCGTGCCCTCACTTCAACCGGCGTATCGGTCATGGCGCTCGAGACCGATGCCGATCTGCCCGGCGCACGTACGGCGCATGCGAAGGTGTTTCGCCGAGGTCCGATGAACGGTCCTGGCGCGGCGGAGACGCTACGGCAACTCGCCGTCGAATCCAAGTGGCCGGCGCGCCCCGTGCTGTTCCTGATGAATGACAATATGGTGCGGGACGTCGCGGAGAACTGGCCGACCCTCGCTCCCTACTATCAGCTCAGCTGGCGCGAGTGCACCGCGACTGTGTTGCGGCTGATGAGCAAAGACAATCTTCCCGAGATCTGCGCGGCGAGTGGTGTGCGGTTTCCCGTGACCGCGCGCTACAGCGGCGATCCGAAGGAACTGGCTGCGCTGGCGCAGGTTCCGTATCCAGCGATCGTCAAGCCGGCGTGGCCCCTCGGCTCGTTCAAGGCGCGCATCGTGAACAGCCGCGACGAGGTCGAAGCGCTTGCCAAGGAACACCAGCGCAGCCTGCCGTTCGTCGTCCAGCAATGGATTCCGGGTGGACCGACCGCGCTGTGCTTCGCTACTTTGTACCTGCACCAGGGGCGGGTGCTCGCGCGCTTCGAAGGACGCAAGATGTATGCGGGTCCTGACGGCATGGGCCAGGGAACGGTCATGGCGCCGGAGCCGAACGACGACGTTCACCAGGCTGCGCTGAACTTTCTGGCGGGCCTCAATCTGAGTGGCCCGGTTGCGGTTGAGTTCAAGACCGATCCGAACGGCGAGCACTGGCTGATCGAGCCGAACGTCGGCCGGACGGAGTACTGTGTCGACCTGTGCACGGTGAACGGTATCAACCTGCCGGCGATCGAATACCGCGACGCGCTCGGCCTGGAGCCGGTCCCGGTGGCGCAGCGCAACGCCCGTATCTGGTTCGACACGGATCGCGATGGGGGCTCGTGGCTGCGATTCCTTCGCATGCACGGCCTCGATAGCCGCGCGCTGCGGCCTGCGTTTCCGTATCTGCAATGGGGCGATCTGCGCCCGTTCCTGTATGCGACGAAGCGCCGCATCGGGCGCTGGCTCGGGCGCGGCTGACGTCAGGCGATCTCGTCCAGAATCTTGGCCAGCTCGGCCGTGCGCGAGCGCCGCGAAAGCTGCTCGACTTCGCTCCGCTTGGCGATGACGTATTGGCGCGCGCGAATTGCGGGCAGCTTGTCGCGCAGCATCGCGTAGATCGCATCGCTGTTCTCGAGCAGCGCGATGCCCGGAACACCCATACGCGCGAGCAACCGGCCGGTGTCGCCTTCGGGATCGGTGATACCGAGGATCGGCCGGCCCGAATACAGGTACTCGTAGACCTTCGCCGGTATCTGACGGTTGCACGTGCTCGCCTGGAACAAGAGCAATGCGTCGGCATGTTGCATCTCATCGAGCGCTTGGTTGTAAGGCATCGCGGGCGCGAGCTCGACCAGCGTGCGGAGCCCGAAACCATCGATCATCTGCTGGTAGCGATCCTCGTACCCGCTCGCGCGAAAGCGCACGGTGAGCGTCTGATCGCTCACGATACCCTCACGCTGCAGGCGCGCGAGCGCCTGCAGGAAAGGGGCGGGATCGCGATCCTTCGGATAGATCACGCCGCTATGGAGCAACAGCATCTTCGCACCGGGCGGCGGGCTCGCTTGTGGCGCGCGTTCCGCGGGGAACGCATCGGGGTCGAACCCGTTTTCGATTACGCGAAGCTGCTGGCGCGCCCTCTCTCCGTAGCGTGCTTCGTAGTACTCAGCGGTCCCCTGGGTAGTCACGGTGATGCGATTAGCGTGCTCGAATACCTGTTTTTCGATGCGTGCGTAGCTGCGCCACACAGCCGGATCGGTCGGATAGCCGTCCTGCGCCATCGGATCGCGGAAATCCGCAACCCACGGCAGGCCGGTGGCACGCTGCAGGCGCAGACCGATCGCGTGCGCCGACGCGATCGGGAATGTCGACAGCAATGCCGCGGGACGCTGCTCGCGGAAGAGGCGACGTCCGACGCGAGTGCCAGTGATGATCCAGCTCTGCCAGCGGTCCGGCAAGGCGAGGAAGCGGGGGTACCAGCCGCGCAGTGACAAGTGACGCGCCGTATCCAGGGCCGGTGCACGCACAACCTCGACGTGTGGCGGCACCATCTTGAAGTTCTCATCCCGATAGCTTTCATATGCGCGCGGTGCAACGCTGAGCACCGTCACATCCCAGCCGAACTCGCGCAGGAATTTCGCGAATGCGAGCGTGCGGTGCACGCCGCTGCTCCCTTGGATGGGAGGAAAGTGATACGCAATGGCGAGCAGTCGCCGGCTCAAGCTATTCGATCGGGTGGCCGCTGGCGGCCAGCTTCTGCCGCAGACCCGGCAGCGGATGGCCAAGCGAGTACGCAACGCGCGCATGCTCCTGCGCGGCGGCATAGTCCTTTGCTTCGAGGCACACGAGTCCGAGCATGTATTGCACCTCGGCCGACTCGCCCTTCGATTGCTTGTTGGCTTCCTCCAGCGTCTCGCGCGCATGCTCGAGATCGCCCTTGCGTCGATAGATCATCGCCTTGGTGTTGTAGGCCACGAGGACCTCGGGTTGCAGCTCGATGGCGCGATCGAGGTACTCCATCGCATGAGGGTTGTCGCCGAGCAGGTCGTACACCGTTGCTATGCGCGTGAGCATCTCGGGATACATGCCGTTCGTTTCCGAAGTGCGCTCCAGCGTGAAGCGGAAATTGCGGAGAGCGGTATTCAGCAGGAAGGTGCGCTCTTTGGGAGTAGGAGCCTGGCGCGCGCGTTGCGTATAGATGAGCGCGGCGCAAAAGTGATGCAGGCCATACCAGGCGTCGCCCAGGCGTCGCTCCCACATGTCGGTCTGTGCGCGCGGCACATGCGTGGCGAACTCCGAGTTGCGTCCGGCGCCGGAAACGACATAGCGGGCGCGGCAGTACTCGGGCCATGCTGCCCACTCACTCTCCGCGGGCGTGAACTGCAGCGCAAGTGCGTTCTGAGCATAGAACGCAGCCAGCAGCAGCAGCGCCAGCGATGGTAAGGAGCGGGCCATGGGCCGTTATTCTGGGCAACCCCCCTGCAGGGCGCAACATGACTTTGGGGACGGCTGAGGCGTGCACTCAGCCGTCCCAAACAACCGGGATGAGAAAGTGTGACGGGAGTCTAGTTCGCGGTGACTTCGGTCGGGGGCTTCGGTGCGATCGTCGGCGTTGTCGGAATGCGGAATGCGTACACCGACCCGCCGATGTCGTTCACGACGACCGCAACCTCGGCATCCTGATAACGCGCGATGCGGAAACGGCTGTAGACGCCATTGTCGACCGCCATCGCTTGCGGCACGAGCGAATTGGAGCTGGATGTCAGTTTGCTCCACTGCCAGGTGCCGGTCTTCCAGTCGCCCGAGGTCAGCTTGAACTCGTAGACATCTTCACCGCTGCGCCAGTAGAGGAATGCTTTGCGCCCTTCGGACCACTCCCAGCCGTGGGCCGAACGCTTGTCCGGTGGCGTGCCGCCTTCCTTCAGCTGCACGCGGGCTGCGCTCGGATTGGCGAGATCGATACCATACACCTGCGTCCCGTTACGGAATGCCGTGACTACGAACAGATCGTTGACCGTGTCGTACGCCGCCATGCTGTCGGTCTGCGTCACCTTCGCGGCGTAGTTGGTCCAGGTGCCGAACGTGCCGTCCGTGTTGCTGGTGTTCGGATCGAACTTGAGGAAGTTGCTGCTGCTCGATCCGCCTTCAACCCAGAAGACGTCGCGCTTCGAGTCGTAGACGCTGAAACCGCCCGAATAGATATTGACGTCGCCGTTTTCCGGGCTGCGACGCCAACGACGCGCACCGAGATCGAACGCGTGCGCGATCGGCACCGCGGTTTCGTTCGAAGGCGGTCCGAGCTCGGTCTGTCCTTTCAACAGCACGAACGAGTTCGTGCGCGGATGATATTCGACGAAGTCGTACGTGTGCGGCGGAATGGCGGAGCCGTCCGGATACTCGGCCTTGCTATACGGCCAGCTGAACGGTCCCTTGTACGGATTCGACAGCCGCTTCCACATCCGCGTCGACATGTCGAAAGCGTACAGCTCCGAGCCGTAATAGTTCGAATGACCACCACCGTACAGAACGAGCGAGCCGCTGCTGCCGAAACCGCTGGCGAAAATCGCGCCGTTCCACGATTGGATGACCGCGGGCTGGCCCGTGCTGGCGTGCCAAGGGGCGGAACTGGGATAGTTCGGATTCGCCGTTGAGTCATCCTCAGGATCCAGGTCGCGGACGTGGTTCTGGCTGACGGCGGCCCACATGCCCGGAGCGATATCGGTGACCCAGCTCGGCGCAGTCGTCAATACCTGCCCGAACGTGGTGCTTGCGCCGAGCGCGGCGCAGGCTCCGATGATGAGTTGGGCGACTGCGTTGCTAAATTTGCGGGTTGCGTGCTGCATGGTTGGCTGTGATTGCATGGTGGATAGTTGGTCGCTTCGGCTCACTCCGCGTGGACCGAGTCGGGCGGGTTCGGACGCACGGACGTGTTCGGGAGGCTGAAGCCGCCGGGGAATTTGATCGGCGCGGTCGAGATCACGACCTCGTCGAAGTACGTATACATCGTCGGACGGTTCGTCTCGGGCAGCCGCGGGGTGTCGTAGTTCAGTAGCTCGAAGCGGCGATAAACGTCGCTGTTGCTGGCGAGCGAGGTCGAATTCACCTGGTTGATGAACAGCCGCGGTGCCTGGCCGTACGGCGCAGCCCACGCCTTCAGTGTCGACTGCTGCGGATTGGCAGAGTTGTACTCGACGTAGAGCTCCACCGTGGTCCAGCCGTCTATTGCGAATGGCACGCCGCCCTGCAGCGCGCAGCGATTCGGCCACCCGTACGTCATGTTGCGTCGATCGAGGTAAGACTCAGGGTTGGTCTCGCCGTAGTCGTCGTTCATTGCGACACCGCGCGCCGGCCCGTAGCGTTGCCAGAACTCGCATGCGTTGCTGGGAGCGTCCCCGCCTGCGTTTACGCCGGGCTGATAGATGTATTCCGAGCCGACGTTCGGCACGACGTTCTCTGCGATGTTCTGTTCGAGCGTGCCGCTGCCGTTCAGCAGAATCGTAGGAAAGCCGAGGAACTTGCGGTTCGTCACCACGATCTGCGCGGCGCCGTATTGCTCGAGGTTGACGAGCTTGAGCTGGCCGTCCCCGCCCTTGGAGCGCCAAGCGAGCGTTGCTTTCGGCAGGTAGATGCCGAACTGGAAGTAGAAGGTCTTGAACTGTGTGCTGTCCTTGCCGTTGTAGTACTGCGCCCACGAGCCGCCGTTCGCGCCGGCCGCGCCGTGCGTAATGATCTTGAGCGACTTCGAGCCCGCGAGGTTGATGGTGGAGTCGACGTCGATCTCGTTCGCCGGCGGGTTGTTAGTGACGCCGAGCGCAGCATCGATCAGCTCCGATTTCGAGCCGTACTCGAAGCTCTCGGAGTAGATGACGCCGGCGGCGGACTTGCGCGCCGCCCAATCGGCGTCGGTGTCCACTGCACGCGCCGCGCCGCTGGCGCACAGCAACCAGGCTGCGGCGGCGAACGCGAGACCGCGTGAGAAAAACGTGTGCTTAAGCATGTAAGACCTGCTGCTCAGGGAATGAAGTGAACGAAAGCGAGCGCGGCGCGTGCACATGGAAGTGCGACGCACCCGCATCGGAGTGCAAGCCAAGAGGCCCGCTCGCGCGTGGGCTCGTTTTTGCGAATCGGACCATAACCACCATCTGGCGACCCCGCTATCTCACCGGAGACCGGAGGCTTTGCGTCCCCACCTCGCGATGGGTTTGCCGTTTACAGACGCGACAAGTGAGTCGCTATCGCTCTACAAGTGGCTGGAATCTAAACCCGATGTACCGGCGGCCTCAACTGTCGCCAGATTCCGACCCCTTCCAGGCCTTTGCTGCGCGGCGACGCCGGACCACAAAGAGCATGAGAGACGTTATGGCAAAGACTGTCACGCCTGCTGTCAGTGAAACAAGCAGACCCCGGATTAAATGCAGCTCAAACAGTCCCTGAGTCTCGATATGACCTGCCGCCAGCATCATCGTCGGCTGGACTCCCAGCGCGACGCCGGCCAGCTGCTGCAACGCCCGTGACGCTTCCAGGTGCGCGAGAACGGCGTTGTTGTCATATGTAAAGACGTCATTCCCCCACCACATGTAGAAGGACGCCGCGCCCCGGCGGTAGTAGTCGAGCGCGCGCTCCGGCGAGGGGAAGCCGAACTTCTCGGTCACGATCGGCTCGACGTGCAGGTCGGTGGAGTCCGTGAGCAACCGGTCGCGCAACTCGCTCGCGGCAAGCGGCCGACCTGTGTGGTCGGTCACATAAAAAGAATAAAAGGAATCGATGAACACCCACTGGTCGCGCCCGCGATCGAACACCTCGCTGAACGCGTGGCCGTTGCCGCCATAGCCTTCGAACGACATGCCCCATTCGCGCACTTCGAGCCCGGCCGCGTGCGCGAGCCCGTTGAACACCTGCGTGAAATCGGCGCAGTAGCCCTGGCCCTGGCCGACGATCTCGCGGTAGGTCTCGATCGTCGACTTCTTGATCGGCGGCGCGCCGCGCTGGCGGTTCTTCGCGAGATGGCGTGCGAGATCGATCGCAGTGAGAAATTCGGAGTTGCGCGCTTCGCTGCCGACCGCGGCGCTGACAGCGTCGCGGATCTCGGGCGGCGCTTGCGCCTGCTCTTCGCGGAAATCGGCGGGGCGAGTCGCGGGCCGCCAGTCGAACGCGTCCGACGCGCCGACTTTCACGATCATCGAGTTGCGGAACTTCACCAGGTCGCGTGCATCGTGCGCCTTGAGCGCGAGCCAGGTGCCGCAAACCAGGACGACGACGAGCGACGCCAGCCAGACATAGAACGTGGGCGTGCGTCGCGTCATGGCGCGCTCGTTACGCGCTGCGAGCCGCCGCGACCGGACGACGCAGGGCCGCGTCGAACTGCTCCGTCAGCGCGTCGCACAGCGCTGCGATCTCGGGAGCGATCTCGGGATCCGGACGCTTGCGGATCGAGCTCGTCTCGACGTGCTTGTAGTAGCTGTCCTGGAAGGCGAGGCCGACGAAGTCGAACGCCGCTCGCAGCTGCTCGCGCGGCTGCGTCACGAGCTGCTCGTAGTTGATCAGCATCACTTCGCTGCGCTGCTCCAGCTGTTGCGTGAAGTAGCAGCGGCCGCGGATGTACCAGATGAGCGCGCGCGCAGATGGGTCCGGGAGCCTGGGTGTGTAGTGCTTGCGGATCAGCGCGAGATCCTCCGAGCTCAGGCCGCGCGCACGCCAGCGCGCCTTCGCGGGCTCTTCGATGATCAGGCGCAGGTACTCGCGATGCTCCTTCCATTTCTCCAGCGCCGAATTGACTGCGTCCTGGTAGCGCCGATAGATCCAGATGGCGCGCGCGCCGGACAGCCCATCGAGCAGATCGTCCGCGCAGTTGCTGTCGGCAATCGGCTTGAACACCGCGTGCGTGCCGTTCGAGCTTGCAATGAGCTGGCGGATCTCAGGGAGCGGGCGCAGCTCGTAACCGACGAACGCCTCGTCGTCGGTCTCGTGGAAGACATCGGTGCTCGGGCAGTTGTCGAAGCACTCATCGAGCATGTTCGTGCCCGAGCGCATCTCGCCGAGGATCAGCACCGGCACGGTGGGCCCGCGGCGCGACTGGAACGCGCGGAACAGCTGTTTGCGTTTCTTCCGGAATTTTTCGCTACGGGTCAGCATGCGCTCACACCATGATCTCGGCCGGCGGCGGATGACTGAGGAAACCTAGCGGGCTCGCGGTCAGCCCATAGGCGCCGGACTGCAGTACTGCGACCAGGTCGTCGACGTCTGCGCGCGCCATCTCCATGCGATCCGCGAGCAGATCGAGCGGCGTGCACAGCGGACCGACCACCGACACAATCTCGCGCTCCGCGCCGTGCACGCGATTGGCGATCAGCACCGGATAGTTCTTGCGCAGCACCTGGCCGAAGTTGCCCGAGGCGGAGAGGTGATGGTGCAGGCCGCCGTCGGTGATCAGGAAGACGTGGCCGCGCGAAACCTTGCGGTCGAGCACGCGGCAGACGTACAGGCCGGACTCGGCGACGAGATAGCGGCCGAGCTCGAGCACGACGCGTGCCTGCGGCATCGAAGCGCGGACCTGTTCGAGCAGCCCGCGCAGGTTGCTGCCGATCGGCGCGAGCGGGATCGGTTGCTCGCCCGGAAAGTACGGCACGCCAAGGCCGCCGCCGATGTTCAGCACGCGCACCGGTGCAGGTGCGAGCTTGGCGAGCTCCGCGGCGAGCGCGACGGCCTTGGTCTGCGCCTCGACGATCGATTCGGCGCGCAGGTTCTGCGAGCCGCTGAAAATGTGGAAGCCGACGAACTCGCACGGCAGCGAGTGCAGCTCGCGCAGGACGTCGGGGACGCGCTCGGCATCGATGCCGAACTGCTTCGGGCCGCCGCCCATCTTCATGCCCGATGCCTTCAGCTCGAAGTCCGGATTGACGCGCACCGCGACGCGCGGCCGCTTGCCCGAGCGCTGCGCGATCTGCGCCAGACGGCGCAGCTCGAGCTCCGATTCGACGTTGAGGATCACGCCCGCGCCGACCGCGGCTTCCAGCTCGCGCGGCGTCTTGCCGGGACCGGCGAAGCTGATGACCTCGGGATTCGCGCCGGCTTCGAGCGCCACTGCGAGCTCGGCCATCGAAGCCACATCGATGCCATCGACACGCGCGGCCATGTGGCGCACGACCGCCGGCATCGGGTTCGCCTTCATCGCGTAGTGCACGTGCACTTCCGCGGGCAGGGCAGCTTTCAGCTCCGCGACCTTGCGGCTCATCACGGCGCTGTCGTAGACGTAGAACGGCGTGCGGCCGATCTCCTGCGCGATCGCGGTGATCGGCTTGCCGCCGACCACGATGACGTCGTCCGCGACCGTGAACCACGGATGGGGCGCGTGCTTGCCGAGCGTCGCGATCATCCATTCACCTTTCCGCTGTCGCTGCGACCGGAGCGCAGCCAGAGAATGCCGCCCGAGAACAATCCGCGCAGCACTTGCCAGCGCGTGAGACTGCCGAAGGAGGAGCGACGCTCGTTGCGCCGAAACAGGCCGCGCAGTTCCCAATATGCGTGCCGTGCCACATTGCAGTCGAAGCGCGACAGGTGCTTCGCATAGAACGCGCCGCGCCCCATGAGATAGTTGCCGCGGACGGCACGCACTGCGTCTTCCTCGGTGCGGTCGTGGTGATGCTCGACCATCACGTCGGGACTGTAGACGATGCGGCAACCGCCGCGCAGCGCGCGGTAGATGTAGTCCGAGTCCTCGCCGGCCTTGCACGGCGTGCCGGCGCCGAGGCGCGTATCGAACGGCTCGATACCGCGCAACAGCGAGCGCTTGAGCGTCATGTTGCAGCCGATCAGATTGCGCCGGATATCGGCAAGAGATTTCACTTCGACGCGCCCGCGCCCGCGCCGCGTCGACAGCTCGGTCGGCAACCCGGGCGCCGCTTCGACGCGCCCGCCGAGGATCGCCAGGCTGGCGTCGGCGGCGAACTCGTCGGCGATGCTCTGCAGCCAGTCGCTGCCGAACAGGCAGTCGTCGTCGGTGAAGGCGAGGATGTCGTAGCGTGCGTTCGTGAGCGCCGCGTTACGCGCATGCGACAGTCCCTGGCACGGCTCGAAGTGATAAACGACCGGCACCCGTAAGCGCGCGCGCATGCTCTCGACGACGTCGCGAGTCCCGTCGCTGGAGTTGTTGTCGATGACCACGAGTTCCCAGGGCAGGTCGTGCCGCGGCGATCCCAGTTCGCCGATGCGCGCGAGAAATCGCTGAAGAGGGCCAGCCCGGTTATAGGTACAGACGACTACACTGATCATCCTGGGCGCATGGTGTGGAGGTAGCCCCGGCCGCGACCCACGCATGCTAATGCCACACATGCGCTCTGCCAAGCGAGCTGAAGGACCAGTCGCGCTCCAGCGCGTCGCGCCGAAGGGAGCTGCGATGCGGCGGAATGACGTCACTGGGTCGTCGAAGGCGTCGTCGATGCTGGGGTCGATGGAGACGCCGCCGGCGCAGGCGACTGCGAGAACTGCTGCGCAGCCCAGCTCTCGATCAGGCGAAACGGCGCCGGCACGCCGTCTTCCCGCACGATGCGCTTGCCGAGATCCCACGACGCCGGCATCGAAAGGTGACCGGAATCGTAGTAGAGCGGCCGATCACCCTCGAACGGTGAACACCTCCCGGCGCTGCAGAGATAGTCGGTCACGTCGAAGTACTCGACCCGCGGCATGCGCGCCGCGAAGTCCCTGAGCCTGGCGTTCGCAGCAGTCACGTCCGGATCCTGCGGCGCCGTGAATGGCCGGCAATCCATCAGCGGATAGGTCAGCGCCTTCTCGCGACACCGCCGGTCGTAAGCCTCGATCACGGGGGCTTTACCTATGACAATGACCAGCCGTCCCTCGTTGGCCAGCGCGCGCACCGTGGCCTCGAAAGCGTCCAGGAACTCAGCGGACTCGGCGAGATACGCCGTGTAGGAAGCCGAAACGATCACGACGGGGAAGCGGCGGACCGTGTCGCGCACCGGGGCCGCGGCCGCGAGGCAGTCGGCCGTACGCCGCGACGCGACGAATGCAGTCGGGTCGCTGAAGAGCGGCGGGCAGGCGCCGATCGCCAGGTTGCGGAAGGAAAAGTCGCTGAGCTCGGCGAAGGCGCCGACGACGCCGATGTAGTGCGCGGCGTTCGAGTCTCCCCACAGGATCGCCTGCGGGCGATCGTGCGGGGCCGGGCCGAGCACGCACGCCGGATTGCTCAGGTCGGCCGGCGAGATCTGCATGCGCTGGCAGACGTAGTCGTACTGGTGGGCCGGTCGGGTCGCTTGCCGGGCTGCCGCGAGCGCTTGTCGATACTCATCCGAGCGCCATCCGAAACCGTCGAGCTTCATCACCACCAGCGACAGCGCGGCGAGCGCGAGCGCGGGAATGACGTATTGCCGCGAGACGACCTGACGCACCGATCCCCTCGAGCGGCGCGCGGGCGTCTCGATGAAGCGGTAGGTCATCCAGGCGAGCGCGAACGTCGCTGCGACCAGCACCACGCCCGGTGCCGCGCCGAGCTGCGCGTGGCCGCCGTAGCGATAGAGGGCGAGCAGCGGCCAGTGCCACAGGTAGGCCGAGTACGAAACCAGTCCGATCCAGACCAGCGGCCGCAAGGAGAGCGCGCGCGAGATCGGGTTTTGCGCGCAGTGGCCCGCCAGGATGAGGAGGGCCGTGCCGAGCGTCGGCGGCGCGGCGAGCACACCCGGGAACACGCTCTCCTCGGAGAGCATGAACAGCGGCGCGACCATCAGTGCGAGGCCGAGGAGCGCTATGGGCGTTACGGCGGCTGCAGGCAGCCTGCGCTCGACTCCGCGCAGCGACGCGAGCGCAACCATCCCGCCGAGCAGCAGCTCGCCGGCGCGCGTCGGCAACATGTAGTAGGCGAAGGACGGATCCCGCGCGAACACGATCTCGCCGAGTGCGAACGACGCCAGGGCGACGAGGCCGGCGCCGAGGAACAACCAGCGCGCCCGGTGGACGAGCAGCAGGAGCAGCGGCCAGAGAATGTAGAACTGCTCTTCGACGCCGAGCGACCACAGGTGCAGCAGCGGCTGATCGTGACTCGCCGCGGCGAAATAGCCGCCGTCGTGATGCGTCCAGAAAAAGACGTTGGCGAGCGACGCCAGCGACCACAGCGCCGAGTCGGCAGCTCGCTCGATGTCCTCCGGTAGCATGAGCAGCTGCGCTGCCAGCAATGTCACGCCCACGACTATCAGCATCGGCGGCGCGATGCGCTTCACGCGCCGCCGGTAGAATTCGCCGATGGAGAAGCGGCCGCGCGCCAGCTCCTCGAGGATGTTGCGCGAGATCAGGAAGCCCGAGATCACGAAGAAGATGTCGACGCCGACGAAGCCGCCGGGCAGCAGGGAGGCGTCGACGTGGAACAGGATCACCGAAAGAACGGCGATCGCGCGCAGCCCGTCGACGTCGGGCCGGTACTGATGGTTGCTCATCTGCCGTGGCCGATGCTCACGGCGTAACGGTCGCCGGCGCCGACTGCGCGGAGAAATTTGCCGGCGTCGCGGCATCGAACGCACGTACCGTATACGTGTAGCTCGTTCCTGCCGTGACGTTGCGATCCGTGTAGCTGTTTGCCGTGCTGGTCGCGATCAATGTCGAGTTGCGATAGATCTCGTAGCCCGCGACGCCGGTGCCGGCATCCGTCGAAGCCTGCCAGCTCAGCTGCACCTGTTTGCTGCCGATCTGGTTGATCAGCACGCTGGTGGAGTTGCCGTGCCAGTTCGCCGTCGCGAGGTCGGGGCGGCCGTCGTTGTTGAAGTCTGCCGCGACGACGGAGAACGGCGTGAGCCCGACCGTGAAGTCCTGCTTGGCGCTGAGGTTGCCCGTGTTGTTGCCGTACAGCACCGAGACCTGATCGCCGCCGACTTTGCAACAGGTCGGATAGTTGCCGCCCGTATCGCTGGTCACCACATCGTTGGCGCCGTCGCCGTCGAGGTCGACGATCGCGACCGACTTCGGCACCAGGCCAGTCGGGAAGCTGTTGAGGACGGTGAACGCGCCATTGGCGGCGCCGAGCAGCACCGTGGCATTGTTGCTGAACTCGTTCGCCGTGACCAGGTCGAGGCGCCCGTCGCCGTTGAGGTCGCCGGCGCGGATTCCGTGCGGACCGTCGCCGGCCGGGTAGTTCACGGCCGCCGCGAAGCCGCCAGCGCCGTTGCCGAGCCGCACGCTGACGTTGTCGCTGTTGCGGTTGGCCGTCGCGACGTCGGGGTTGCCGTCACCGTTGAAGTCGAGCGTGACCAGCGAGTGCGGCGCGCTGCCGACGGTGAAGTTCGTCGCCGCGCCGAAGCTGCCGTCGCCGTTGCCGAGCAACACGCTGATGAAGTTGTTGCCGTGGCAGGTGAGCGCCAGGTCCGGACGCGTGTCGCGATTGAAGTCCGCGACGGAGACCTCGTGCGCGATGTTGTTGTTGCACGCCGGGTAGTCGACCTTGGAGGAGAACGCGCCGCTGCCCGTGCCGAGCAGCACGCTCGTCGAGCCGTTGCCCTGGTTTGCGGTCACGAGATCCAGGTTGCCGTCGCCATTGAGGTCGGCGATCTTCACCGACTTCGGCTCGTCGCCGGCCGGCCATGCGGTCTGTGCGCCGAAGGTACCGTTGCCGACGCCGAAGAACACGCTGACGTTGTCGGTCGCAGCGTTGGCGACGGCCAGGTCCAGGATCGAGTCGCCGTTGACATCGGCTGTCGCGACCGAGTGCGAGTTCGTGCCCGCGGTGTACGACAACTGCGGCGCGAAGCTCGCGGCCGTGCCCGAGGTCGCACCGAGCGACTGCGGCACCGTCGGCGGCGTCGTGTCCGGCGCCGGCGGCGTCACGAGATTCAGGCTGAGGTTGTCGAACGTCGACGTCGCGATCGTGCCGTCGAGGTGGCTGGTCATCGCGATGCCGATGTAGACCGTCGAGGGCAGAGTGGTCAGCGTGATTGTTCCACGCTGCGTCCAGTTCACGCCGTCGGGCGAGAAGTAGCCGCGGATCACATCACCGGCGCGCTGAATGCGGATCCAGCGCGGCAGCGTCAGCACGCTGTCGCCGTTGTCGCCGGCAGTCGTGCCGCCGTTGGTCTGGCGGTACTGGAACGAAGCGCCTTTGCCCGCGCCGAGGTACATGGTGCCGTGACGCGAGTTGGCGGCGAGCGACTCGCGCACCATCATGCCGACCTTGCTCCACACGTTCGGATTCGTGATGGTGTTGATGCGCGCCACCAGCTCGCCGTCGCCCGTCAGCGTGCGATACGCGAACTGGAACTCGTCGGCCGTGCCCCAGATATCCGCGCCGGAGCCGCTGATCGAGAACGAGGAGCCGTTGTCCGTGAACGAGCCGGCCGCGGCGACCGCGCCGATGTCGCCGTTGCTCCACGTCGGCGCCGAGCCGGTCGTTGCCGACGCGCTGCCCGACAGCGCCGATTCATTGCCGGCGTTGTCGTACGAGCGAACCGCGTAGCTGTAGCTCGTGTTCGGAGACAGGCTCGTGTTGCTGTAGCTCGTCGCCGTCACGGTGGCGATCGGCGTCGTGCCGCCATCGCGATAGATGCGGTAGCCCGCGAGACCCGAGCCGCCCGCGTTGTCGGTCACTGCACTCCAGCTCAGATCGATGCGGTTGCTGCCGACCGCGCTGGCCTGCAGATTCCCGGGCACGCCCGGCGGCGTGGTATCCGGCGCCGGCGGCGACTGCGTCGTCGCGGAGGCGGGCGACGAGTTCGCCGAAAGGTTGTTGGCGCCGTCCACCGCGCGCACCGTGTAGGTGTAGAGCGTGCTCGCGGCCAGGGCGGTGTCGGAGAAGGTCGTCGCGGTCACAGTCGCGATCGGGTTCACGCCGCCATCGCGGAAGATGCGATAGCCGGCGAGACCCGAGCCGCCCGCGTCCGTCGATGCAGTCCAGCTCAGATCGATCCGGCTGGTGCTGATGGCAGTCGCCTGCAGGTTCGTCGGCACCGTCGGCGCGGTCGTGTCCGGAGTCGGCGGCGAGGCCGTAGCGATCGTGACGTTGTCGAGCGTCGCGCTGCCGATCGTGCCGTCGACGTGGCTCGTGTACGCCACGCCGATAAGGACCGAAGTCGGCAGGCCGGTCAGCGTGATCGTGCCCCGCTGCGTCCAGTTGACGCCGTCGCTCGAGAAGAAGCCGCGGACGATGTTGCCGGCCCGCTCCACGCGGATCCAGCGCGGAATCGTCAGGATGTTGTCGCCGTTGTCGCCCGCGCTCGTGCCGCCGTTGTTCACGCGGTACTGGAACGACGCGCCCTTGCCGGCGCCGAGGAACATCGTGCCGTGGCGCGAGTTCGCCGCGGTCGACTCACGCACCATCAGGCCGACCTTGCTCCAAATGTTGCCGTTCGTCAGGTTGGTGACGCGCGCAGTCATCGTGCCGTCGCCGTCCAGCGGGCGATAGGCGAACTGGAACTCGTCGGCCGTGCCCCAGATGTCCGCGCCCGAGCCGGTGATCGTCAGCGACGTGCCGTTGTCCGTGAACGAACCGGCCGCCGCGACCGCGCCGATGTCGCTGCTGCTCCAGCTCGGCGCTGCGGCCGTAGTGGCCGAAGCGCTGGACGAGAGAGCGGACTCATTGCCCGCGTTGTCATATGAGCGGACCTGGTAGACGTAGCTCGTGTTCGCGGTCAGGTTCGTATTGCTGTAGCTCGTCGTCGTGACCGTCGCGATCGGCGTCGCACCGCCATCGCGATAGACGCGATAGCCCGCGAGACCGGAGCCGCCCACGTTGTCGGTCGACGCGCTCCAGGTCAGGTCGATGCGCGTCGAGCCCACTGCAGTGGCTTGCAGGTTCTGCGGCACGCTCGGGGCGGTCGTATCCGGCGGCGGCGGAGCCTGCGTCGTCGCCGCTGCAGACGCCGAGTCGGCGGACACGTTGCTCGCGCCATCGACCGCGCGCACGGTGTACGTGTACTGCGTGCTGGCGGCGAGGCCGGTGTCGGAGTAGCTCGTCGTCGTCACCGTCGCGATCGGATTGACGCCGCCATCGCGGAAGATGCGATAGCCCGAGAGGCCGGAGCCGCCCGTGTCGGTCGAAGCCGTCCACGTCAGATCGATGCGGCTGCTGCTGATCGCAGTGGCCTGCAGATTCGTCGGCACCGACGGCGGCGTGGTATCCGGCGTGGGATCGCTGCCCGTCAGCGTGACGTTGTCGAGCGTTGCGCTGCCGATCGTGCCGTCGACGTGACTCGTGTACGCCACGCCGATGAGCACCGAGGTCGGCAGGCCGGTGAGCGTGACGGTGCCACGCTGCGTCCAGTTCACGCCATCGCTCGAGAAGTAGCCGCGGATGACGTTGCCCTGGCGTTGCACGCGGATCCACCGCGGGATCGTCGTGATGGCGTCGCCGTTGTCGCCGGCGCTCGTCCCGCCGTTGTTGGTGCGGTACTGGAACGAAGCGCCTTTGAGCGCGCCGAGGAACATCGTGCCGTGGCGCGAGTTCGCCGCGACCGATTCGCGCACCATCAGGCCGACCTTGCTCCACATGTGACCGGTGGTGAGATTGGTCACGCGCGCGACCAGCTCGCCGTCGCCGTTGAGCGGCCGATAGGCGAAGTGGAACTCATCGGCGGTGCCCCAGATGTCGGCGCCCGAGCCGGTAATCGTCATCGATGCGCCGGTGTCCACGAACGAGCCGGCCGCGGCCACCGCGCCGATGTCCTGGTCGACCCAGCTCGGCGTCGGCAGCGTCGTCGCCGACGCGACGTTCGAGTTGCCTGATTCGTTGTCGGCGTTGTCGAACGAGCGGACGGTGTACGTGTAGGCCGTGTTCGCAGTCAGCGTCGTGTTGCTGTACGTCGTCGTCGTGACCGTTGCGATCGGTGTCGCGCCGCCGTTGCGATAGATGCGGTAGCCGGCGAGACCCGAGCCGCCCGCATTGTCAGTTGCTGCGTTCCAGCTCAGGTCGATGCGCGAAGAGCTCACCGCCGTGGCCTGCAGATTCTGCGGCACGCTCGGCGCCGTGACATCCGCGCCTGCGATCGACAGCGTGACCGTCGCCGGCACGCCGAAGGCGCCGATCGAATCCGCCACGCTGTACGTGAACGAATCGCTCGCGCTCGGCGAGCCGTCGTGCTGGTACGTGACCTGGCCGGTCGCGGTGTCGATGCCGAGGATCTTGCCGTGCGTCGGCTGATCCATGACCACGATCGACTGGAAGTTGAGGCCGTCAGGATCGGAATCGTTCGCGAGCACGCTGATCACGGCGGTGCCGCCGTTCGACACGCTCGCGGAGTCCGCGCCCAGGACCGGATTGCCGGACGGGCAGTTCGGGAAGACGCGCACTTCGTCGCGCGTCGTCAGGAACGGATCGGACACGGCAAGACGGAAGCCGTAGTAGTAGACCTCGCCGTCGCAGCCGACGGGCGAGATCGTCGAGGTCGTGGTGCACGAGCTGTCGAACGGATCGCTGTGCTCGTGGTTGTTGTGATAGAGCACCGTCTGCCACTGGCAGATCAGGTCCTGCGTCGCCGTCTGCGCGTCCGAGATGTTCGCGGTCAGCGTGACCGGCGTGACGCTGGCCAGCGAGTAGCGCGAGCCGTTCACCGGGCTCGTGATGTCGACGACGGGCGGCGTGTTGTTCACGGAGATCAGGATCGACTGCTGCGTCTGCAGTGCGGTGTTGTCGCGCACCGTCAGGGTCGCGTCGAAATTCGTGATCGCAGTCGTCGCCGTCGTGTAGGTGTGCGAAGGATTCGCGGAGGTGCTGGTCGGCGAGCCGTCACCGAAGTCCCACGTGAACGTGACCGGGCCGCCGTCCGGATCGTTCGAGCCGGCGCTGGAGAACTGCACGTTCAGCGGGCTCGCCCCGTAAACCGGCTTCGCGGTTGCCACCGCGACCGGCGCCTGGCCGCCCGGCGGTGAGTAGCTGACCTTGCGCACGAAGGCCGTCCACGCGATGTAGTAGAGCGAGCCGTCGGTCGGATGCATGCCGAGCTCGACGACGCCGCCGGCGCCGGAAGCGAAGTTCTGCACTTCCAGCAGGCGGTTGTTCTCGTCGACGACCATGCTCTTGATCCACTGGCCGCCGTAGTCGCCGTGGAAATAGGTATTGCGGTATTGCGTCGGGAACTGCGTGCCGGTGTAGAACGTGCCGCCCGTCGAAGTGTTGCCCTGGAACGGCGAGCCGACCACGGTCGTGCCGTCCGGCGCCGTGGTGCCGATCATCTGCGCGACCGCGTTCCCCGCGCCATCGTAGGCCGGGAAGCGCGACTGCAGTGTCGTGCTGCTGTGATTCCAATCGAGCGCCGGACGGCTGTGCACGGCCGGGTGCACCGAGGCCGGAATCTGCTGCGACGTGTTGCACGGGTTCGGCCACGACGGCGCATTCAGCGACTGCTGCTTCAGCATGTCCTGGAAGAAGAAGAACTGCTGCGTGCAGCCGCCGACGCCGAACAACGGGTTCGGCGCGTCCAGGTTCTGGCGGCGATTGCCCGCCGAGTTGTAACTGCTGTTGAGGGTCTGGCCTTCGTACAGCGGCCAGCCGAGGTTCTCGCCCCCGGTCTTGATGATGTGCAGGTCTTCCCACGTGCTCCAGCCGACGTCGCCCAGGTAGATCACGCCGGGATTGGCGTCTTCGCGCACGTGGCTGCCGGTGCCGGGGCGGATCGTGAAGCGGTACGGGTTGCGCAGGCCGTAGGCCCATACGCGCGAGCGCGGCGAGCGCGGCGCGCTCGCGTCGTAGAACGGATTGCCCGGGATGCCGTCGCCGGTCATGGCGTCGATGCGCATCAGCTTGCCGTTCATCGAATCGATCAGCTGCGCGCGCAGCGCGCCGACGTTTTCTTTCGGGCCGAAGAAGCCGTCGTCGAGCGCGGACTGGAAATACGTTTCGCTCGCCGAGCCGACGTCGGTCGAGGAGTAGCTGCCGTTATCGCCGTTCGACACCAGCAGCGTGCCATCCGGCGCGAACGCCAGCGAGCCGATGCCGTGCGAGTCGTGAGTCATCGTGAAGCCGGTGTTCTTCGGCCCGTTGCTCGTGGTCTCGCCGATCAGCACGTGGCGCGTGCTGTAGTCGATCGTCGTTGCGCGGCGATAGTCCGGATCGCCGGGCGGCTTCACCGCCTGATAGCGCACGACGCGGCCGAGCGAGGCCTTGCGGAAACCGGGATTCGGAATCGTGTTCGTCGGCGGGTCCAGCCACTGCGCGTCCGGCAGCCAGGTCGTGCTCGCGCTGTAGTTGCCGTTGCACACGGGCGCGCCGTCCACCGGCGAGTCGCAGTTCATCAGGTGGTGGCGGTCCACCATGTAGAGCATGTAGACGAAGCCGTTCTGCTCGAAGGCCGGATGCAGCGCGAAGCCGAGCATGCCGTGGTCGTGCCACGCGAGGACTTCCGGCGCGATGTCGAGGAAAGGCGTCGTGACCGGAGTGGTCTGATCGATGATCCAGACGCGGCCCGTGCGCTCCCACACGAACATGCGGCCCGAGGGCGTGAAGGTGATGCCGACTGCTTCGTTCCACTGCTGGGCGCCGTCAGGGCGCGGCAGATTGACCTCGGTGAAGCCGGTCGGCAGCGTCGTGGCGACACTGCTGAAGCTCAAGAACGCGAGCAGCAGCGTGACCAGATGCTTCACGCCTTTCATGCCGGATCTCATCTCGACTCTCTCCTCGTTGCGAGCCCGTTTCTTCGGAAGGGTTCGCTGCTCAGCGAAGTGTGAAATACGTCACATTTTTCTGAGGCTTATGCGCGGGCACCGACAGGCCTGCAAGCTGCGTACCACGGCTTTGCGGACGCACCGCGTCAGACCCTTACAACGGTCCGCGAGGGAGTGTGAGCGTGCTGAGGGGGTCATGTTGGAAAGAAAGCCGACAGTCCCGAATGACCGATGAGCGTTGCGCGCGTGCTGTGGTAGACCATCGCATGCGAGCGCATGTGCGAACATCGCCCGGAAGGGAAGTAGACGCCGGGCACAGCCGATGCGCGTCTAAGATGTCAGGCTGAAGTCTGACCGACAGAAACAAAATCTCGTCGAGGTTAACGTGAGAGTGTTGGTTACCGGTGCCGAAGGCTATATCGGTGCGATCCTGCTGCCGTATCTGGCCGCGCGCGGCATCGAGGTCACGGGCCTCGACACCGGTTATTACCGCGATGGCTGGCTGTACTCGGACAACGAGGAACGGCCGCGCAGCCCGACGATCATCTACAAGGATCTGCGCCGCTGCACGCAGGAAGACGTCGCCGGCTTCGATGCGATCGTGCATCTCGCCGAGCTGTCGAACGATCCGCTCGGCGAGAATCGCCCCGAGATCACGCGCCAGATCAACTATGGCGGTTCGGTGCACCTGGCGCAGCTCGCGCAGCGCGCGGGCATCCAGCGCTTCGTCTACACGTCTTCGTGCAGCGCCTACGGGCTCGGCACCGGCGAGATCCTCGACGAGACTTCGCCGACGCGCCCGCAGACGGAGTACGCGCGCTGCAAGATCATGGTCGAGGAAGCGCTCGGCGCCATGGCCGCGAAGGATTTCTGTCCCGTGTTCCTGCGCAACGCCACTGCGTACGGCGCTTCCCCGCGCATGCGTTTCGACATCGTGCTCAACGATCTCAGCGCGCTGGCGTGGACGACGAAGCAGATCAAGATGATCAGCGACGGCACGCCGTGGCGTCCGCTGGTGCACGTCGCCGACATTTGCGAGGCGATCCGTTGCGCGCTGCTCGCGCCGGCGGAGCGCGTCAGCGGTCAGATCATGAACGTCGGTGCGGACAAGGAGAACTATCGCGTGCGCGAGATCGCGGAGATCGTCGCCAGCGAGTTCCCGGGCTGCCAGGTGAGCTTCGGCGGCGCCTCGTCCGACAACCGCAGCTACCGCGTGGCCTTCGCGAAGATCCGCAAGCTGCTGCCGGACTTCGAGTGCAGCTGGAGCGCGCGCGACGGCGCCCGCCAGCTGCACACGCTGTTCGAGCGCCTGCAGATGCCGAAGGAGACTTACGAGTTCCGCGCCTTCACGCGTCTCAAGCAGCTCAAGTACCTGCAGGCGACGCAGCAGATCGACGAGGCGTTCTTCTGGCGACCGCGATGATCCTCAGCGAGACAGCGATCGAGGGCGCATATATCGTCGAGCCGCAGCGTCACACGGATGCGCGCGGCTACTTCGTACGGCATTGGTGTCAGCGCGAGTTCGCGCAGACCGGGCTGGACGTGCAGATGGTGCAGGCGAGCTCGTCGTTCAATCTGCATCGCTACACCGTGCGCGGCATGCATCTGCAGACGCCGCCGGCGCTCGAAGGCAAATTGATCCGCTGCCTCGCCGGCGCAATCCTCGATGTGATCGTCGACCTGCGGCCGGACAGCCGCACGTTCCTGCAGCACGTCGCCGTCGAGCTCACGGCTGAGAACGGTCGCTCGCTGTACGTGCCGCCGGTATGCCTGCACGGCTTCCAGACGCTGGTCGAACGCAGCGAAGTGTCGTACATGATGACTGGCTTCTATGACCCGCAGCACGGCCGCGGCTTTCGCTGGAACGATCCGGCGTTCGGCATCCACTGGCCGGAGCCGCGCAACGTGCACATCCTCCCGCGCGACGCGGAGTACGAAGATTTCTCTGCGGCTGCATGGCAGCGCAGTCTCGCGGCTGACGGCGGGTCAGCGTCGTGAACGAGTTGCAGTCGCTCGCATCGGCACCAGGCAGCGAAGCCGCTGCGGCGGAGGCGTTGCAGCTGATGCGTCTGTTGCAGCCGATCTGCCGCAGCATCACCGGCAACGGCGTGCGTGAGACCCTGAAGCACGTCGCCTCCTACGTCGACCTGAAGACGTACGAAGTCCCGAGCGGCACGCGCGTGTTCGACTGGGAAGTGCCGAAAGAGTGGAACATCGAGGACGCGTGGCTGAAGGATCCGCGCGGCCGCACGATCGCGAGCCTTGCCGAAAGCACCTTGCGCGTCGTCAGCTACAGCACGCCGATTCGAGCGCGCATGTCGCTCGCGGAGTTGCGTCCGCACCTGCATTCGCTGCCCGATCATCCGGACTGGATTCCGTATCGGACCAGCTATTACCGGGAAGGCTGGGGATTCTGCCTGCGTCACCGCGAGCTCGAAGCGCTGGCCGAGGGCGAGTACGAGGTCTGCATCGACAGCACGCTCGACGCGCAGGGCAGCTTGACGTATGCCGAGTGCCTGCTGCCGGGATCGACCTCCGAAGAATTCCTGCTCTACACGCACGTGTGTCATCCGGCGACGTGCAACGACAACCTGACCGGTATCGCGGCGCTCGCGATCCTCGGCCGGGCGCTGGCGAAGGTTCCGCGCCGTTATACATATCGCCTGGTGTTCGCGCCGGGAACGATCGGTGCGATCACCTGGCTGGCGCGCAACGAGGCGCTGACGAAGCGCATCCGTCACGGACTGGTGACCGGATTGCTGGGCGTCGACGGTCCGCTGGTCTACAAGCGCAGCCGCGAAGGCCGTTATGACATCGATCGGATCGCGCAGACGGTGCTGCCGGGGCTGGAGCGCGACGCGGATCTGCGCGATTTTCATCCGTACGGCTATGATGAGCGCCAGTTCTGTTCGCCGGGGTTCAACCTGCCGGTCGGACGACTGACACGCACGCCGAACGCAGAGTACCCGCAGTACCACACGTCGGCCGACGACCTGACGCTGATCGATCCGGCGCGCCTCGCGGGGAGCCTGCGCGCGCTGGCCGGGATGATCGCCGCGGCGGAGAGCAACCGGCGATACCGGAATCTGTCGCCGAAGTGCGAGCCGCGCCTGGGTGCGCGCGGCCTGTATCGTCCGACGGGCGGCGCGCACGTGCCGCGCTTCGAGGAGTCGCTGCTGTGGGTGCTGAACCAGAGCGACGGCGGGCGCGACCTCTTGGAGATCGCGCAGCGCTCGCGGCTCACCATGGACGAGCTGGCGGTCGCATGCGATGCGCTGCTGAAGGCCGGGCTGCTCGAGCCCGCAGAGAGTGACGCAGTGATGACTGACGGGGAGCGGTCATGAAAGTAGTGTTGTTCTGCGGCGGTCTGGGGACGCGCCTGCGCGAGCATTCGGACACGATTCCGAAGCCGCTGGTGAACGTCGGCTTCCGCCCGATCGTCTGGCACCTGATGTGCTACTACGCGCATTACGGCCACCGCGAGTTCGTGCTCGCGCTCGGCTATCGCGGCGACCTGATCCGCGACTACTTCCTCAACTACAACGAGGCGATGTCCAACGACTTCACGCTGTCGAAGGGCGGCACGCAGATCGAGCTGCACAGCCGCGACCTCGACGACTGGAAGATCACGTTCGTCGACACCGGGCTGCACAGCAATCTCGGGCAACGCCTGCTGCGGGTCCGCAAGTTCGTGCGCGACGACGAATGGTTCCTCGCGAACTACTCCGACGGACTCTCGGACCTGCCGCTCGACAAGGTCATCGCGGGTGTGCAGCAGGCGGGCGCTACCGCCGGTCTCGTTTCGGTGCGGCCCGCGCAGAGCTTCCACGTCGTGCACGCGCAGCCGGACGGCAAGGTCACGCGCGTCGGACCGATGAACGACGACTCGCTGTGGATCAACGGCGGCTTCTTCACGCTCAACCAGGGCGTGTTCGACGTGATCCGCGAAGGCGAAGAGCTGGTCGAGCAGCCGTTCGCGCGGCTGGCGCAGCAGGGCAAGCTGATGACGTATCGCCACGACGGCTTCTGGCAATCGATGGACACGCTCAAGGACAAGATCGTCTTCGACCGCATGGAAGCGCAGCGCAACTGTCCGTGGATGGTGTGGCGCTGAGCATGAAGGAGCGTGCCGGAATCATGTCCTGGGCCCCGCAGCCCGCGCGCCGCGGCCCGCTCGAAATTCTGTGCATCGGCGCGCATTGCGACGACATCGATATCGGCTGCGGCGCGACGCTGCTGCGCCTGGCTGAAGAGCGCCCGGTGTCGATCACGTGGATCGTGCTGAGCGGCAGCTCGGTGCGGCAAGCCGAAACCGAGCGCAGCGCGAAGTCCTTTCTCGCGCGCGCCCGCCGGCAGAGCCTGCAGTTCGGCGGCTTTCGCGACGGTTACTTTCCGAGCGAGCACTCGGCGATCAAGGAGTACTTCGAGCGCCTGAAGCAGCTGCCGGTGCCCGACCTGATCTTCACGCACGAGCGCAACGACCTGCACCAGGATCATCGCATCGCCAGCGAGCTGACCTGGAACACGTTCCGCAACCATGCGATTCTGGAATACGAGATTCCGAAGTACGACGGCGGGCTGGGCCAGCCGAACGTCTACGCGCCGGTGACCGCTGCGCAGGCATCGCGCAAGGCGCGCTATCTGCTGGCCGCCTACGCGACGCAACGCGCGAAGCGCTGGTTCACCGAAGACACGTTCAGCGCGCTGCTGCGGCTGCGCGGCGTGGAGTGCAACGCTGCGTCCGGCCTGGCCGAGGCATTTCATGGTCGAAAAATCGTTCTCTGAATCCGTCGGGCTGGGCGAGCCTCGTTGTCCCTGCCCTGTGGCGCGCGAGCTGGAGGCCGCCCATGATCCCTGAAGTCGCTATAGTCACCGGTGCGACCGGCGGCATCGGCAAGAGCATTGCATCCACTCTGGCCGAGCACGGACATCATGTGCTTGCTCTCGGCCGCAACGTCGAGGTTCTCGACGCGCTGGAGTCATCTTGCCACGGCCGACTTCGTGGCCGGCCGGTCGATCTGCTGCTCGATGAATCGCTCGATGCGTTGGTGGATGAAATCAGGCGGGAATACGGGGCGGTGCGGGCTCTGGTTCACAGTGCGGGAGTCTATTGTGGCGGGCAACTCGCCGACACGCCCTCACGTGAGCTCGATGTCATGTACCGCACCAATGTGCGCGCACCTTTCCGCCTCACGAATGCGTTGATTTCACTGCTCGAGCGAGGCAGAGGCTACTTGATATTCGTGAATTCCTCAGCCGGATTGTCGGCGCGCGCCGGGGCGGGCGCGTACTCGGCGACCCACTTCGCGGCTCGGGCACTCGCCGACTGTTGGCGTGCAGAGCTGAATCAGCGCGGTATCCGGGTGCTCACGATCCATCCCGGGCGGACTGCTACGCCTCTCATCGAGGCGGTCTTCGCGCTCGAAGGGCGAGAATTCGATCCGCAGTTGTTGCTGCAGCCGCGCGACATTGCACGGATCGTTCTTGCGGCCCTTGATCTGCCCGAAACGGCTGAGCTGACCAACGTCTCGCTGCGGCCTTCGAGGAAAGCCTACTAGGACACAGTGCGTGGTGGAACGCGGCACGTTCATGAGAATGAGCAGAACAGAAGGGGCGCCTGGCGGGGACCGGGTTCGGCGAGGGATCGCAATATGAGTGGCGCTCAGAAGCCACGTGTCACCGTGGTCACTCCCTTCTACAACACCGAGCGTTATCTCGAGCCGTGCATTCGCAGTGTACTTGCCCAGGACTATCGGAATTTCGAGTACATACTTTCCGACAACCGGAGTACTGACGGCTCTCTGGAGATCGCGCGCAGGTACGAACGCCTGGACTCACGCATCTCGGTGCGGACGCACGATGAATTCGTCCGACAAGAAGCAAACTACAATCGCGCGCTCAGGTACATGTCACCGGAGAGCGAGTACTGCAAGATCGTCCAGGCCGATGACTGGGTCGAACCGCAATGCCTGACACGCATGGTGCAAGCCGCCGCCCCTCATCCCACCGCAGGCATCATCTCGGCATGTTTCATCGCCGGTCGGGTGCTGGGCGGGATGGGTCTGCCGTTCGATCGAGAATTTTTCACCGGGCGCGAGACATGCCGGACGCGATTGACGACTGGCGGTACCTACTTCGGCTCGCCGACCTGCCTCATGTACCGGGCGAGCGTCGTGCGCGCACGCGATCCCTTCTACGCCGAAACGGGTATCAACGTAGACACGCAATTGTGTTTCGAGGTGCTCTCGCAGTCCGATTTCGTGCGCGTACCGCACATTCTCATGACCCTGCGGCGTAACGACGACTCGGTATCGGCCGCACTGGCGCAAAACAATCCGCAGCTGTTACTGCAATACATCCTGACGCGCCGTTACGGACCGAGATTTCTCGAGAGAGCGGAGCTGCAGCGCGTGCAGCAGTCGGCCCGTGCGAGTTACTACCGGATGCTCGCACGCGCCTGGCTGAATCGAGCGAGCGATTCCTTCTGGGAATTCCATCGCACCGAGTTGGCGCAGATCGAGGAGGAAATCGATTCTGCTGCGCTTGCCGCTGCGGTGTTCGCAACCTGCATCGACAAGCTCCTCAATCCCAAGCGTACCGTCGAGCAAATCATCGAAAGGCTCTCCAGCTCGCGGCCGGCGAACAAGTCCGGTTGATTTGTGTGCCGCCGCCGCCCGGCGTCAGGGTGCCAGTGCGAACGCTATGACCAGCGTGCCGGCGCAAACGGCCACGTATTGTTTGCCGTCGACGGAGTAGCTCATGGGTGGTGCCGCAACACGCCCGCCGCTTGCGAATCCCCATAGCTCCTGGCCGCTGGCCGCATCGATGGCAAAGATGCGATCCAGGTCGGAGCCGAACACGATTCCTCCTGCGGTTGCCAGCAGTCCGCCCGTCTCGGCCCCGTCATTGCGTTCGGCATTGCGATGCTCCCACAGGACCGTACCGTCGGATCCGCGAAACGCCTTGATGCCGGTGTAGTACGGCTCGCCCGATAGACCGCTGCTCGAGCCAAGCAGGTACACCTTGGCAGGCTCCGGCTCCGCCTCCCGCCCCAGATAGAAGATGCCGCCGCGTTCCATGAACGGCACATAAAAGACGTCTTTCTGCACGTCGTAGGCGGGTGACCACCAGTTCGTTGCGCCCGCAGCCGACGGGTAGACCACGGTTCCTGCGGGCGAAGGCTCCGCCCCAGCGAGTCGCACCGGTCGGCCGTCTGGACCGAGCGAGGCGGCCCACGTCTGCTTCACGAACGGTTTCCCCCAAACGAACCTGCCAGTGGCGCGCTCGAGGCTGTAGAGGAATCCATTGCGGTTCGCAAACAGGATTCGTCCGCTGCGGGAGTCACCTGGACCG
This sequence comes from Steroidobacteraceae bacterium, assembly GCA_036004505.1. Classification (GTDB taxonomy): domain Bacteria; phylum Pseudomonadota; class Gammaproteobacteria; order Steroidobacterales; family Steroidobacteraceae; genus Steroidobacter. The sequence continues at coordinate 47,268 of DASYRK010000039.1, read as the reverse complement.
ATCACCGGCACCTGGGTCGAGTCCCAGTCGTGCAGGTCGTGCGGCGTAAATTGGAAGTGCCACAGAAGTTTGCCGGTTGTCGCATCGAGTGCGACGAGGCTGTTCGAATACAGATTGTCGCCGCGGCGCGCGGCGCCATAGTGATCTGGCGCGGGATTGCCCAGCCCCCAGTAGATGCGCTGCAAATCGCTGTCGTACGATCCGCTCATCCACGGCGCCACTCCGCCTCGCTTCCACGAGTTGCCGGCCCATGACTGCGCGCCCGACTCGCTAGGTTTGGCGATAGTCTCGAAACGCCAACGCTCCTCGCCGGTGGCGGCGTCGAGCGCGACGATGAAGCCGCGCGTGGCCATGTCGCCGCCGGAGTTGCCGATCACGATGGCACCGTCGATCGCAAGCGGCGCCGACGTAAAGCTATAGCCCTGCTTGTAGTCTGCAACCGTGCGCTGCCACACGACGCGTCCCGTCGCCACGTCGAGCGCCTTGACGCGTGCATCGAGCGTGGCGACGAACACTTTGTCGCCGAGCAGAGCAACACCGCGGTTCACCTTCCAGCCCGAGCCTTCCGGCAGATCCGTCGGCAGGCCCGCCGAATGCTCCCAGAGTGTCTTCCCAGTGCTTGCATCGAGAGCAACGACCTCATCCGGTGGATAGGAGACGTACAGTCGGCCGTCTGTGACCAGTGGTGTGGCTTCGAGCCGCCCATAGTCCGTCGCGGCTTGAAAGATCCATGCGACACGAAGGCGGCGGACGTTGTCCGCAGTGATCTCATGAAGGCGACTGAATCGGTGTGACGCGTAGCTGCCGCTGTGTGTGAGCCAGTCCTGTGGGGTCGCGTCGGCGTTGCGCAGACGATCGAATGGAACGGGCGGTACTCGCTCGACCACGCTCGCGTCGGACCGTCGGTCCTCCGTGACCATCGATCGCACGTAACCGGCCAGTTGCCACGTGTCACGCCAATCCGTTGCCAGCCCGGTCATCGGCGTGCCCGGCACGCCGTAACGCACGGTTAGGAACGCTGCCCAGTCCGATTCGGTTCGCGGTGAAATCCTGCCCCTCAATGAGGGTCCGACGCCGCCAGCGCCGTCTGCGCCATGGCAAGTACTGCAATGGGCGGCGAACAGGCTCTTGCCGGCAGCGAGATCCGCGGGGGCGCGAAACGGATTCTTGACCAGTGGAAACAAGCTGTTCCAGCGCGGCAGCTCGGCGAGCCAGATGCCTGAGCCCGGCTTGAGCATGCGCAGAAACTCGCCCCAGCTCGCTTCCTGATAGCGCCCCTGCGCTTTCTCGGCGATGAGCGCGACCCGAAAGCGCACCGGCTCCACCATGGTCGCAGCTATCGTGAACCCGATCCCGCCGATGCAGACCGCGACCACGGCGGCCCGCTTCAACACGCTCATGAATACTTCGTTCTTTGTTGCGACTGCCCCTGCATATTCTTATACACGTTCGGTCTCAGCCGAACTACAGACCTCTGTCATAAGCCCGGACTGTCGGCAGCCTCTCCACTACGGCGCGCCGCTCACGGCCGAAGTTCGCAGCTGGTTCACGCGGCCGACTTCAGTCCATCGAAGCGCTGACGCAGCCAGCGCATAGCGTAGTTGAACAGGATCGTTTCCGCGCCCTTCGGCTTGCCCGCGAGGTGCCAGCACATCCAGACGATCGCGCAGTAGAGCGTAGCGCCGAGCGCGGCACAAACCAGAATTCGCGGCAGGCTCGGCAGTACCGCCAGCACAGATGAGAACACGATAGTGCGCACAGCGACGTACATGAGGACCGCGGCGCAGATCGGCCGCCAGGTCGATCGCAGGAAATCGCCCCAGCGGATCGGGGTCGTGCGCACCAGGATCGAGTACGTCACGGGCACACCGAAGATCACCGCGTGGATCAGGTGGGCGGTGGCCGCACCGACCACGCCGTAGTGATGGGCGGCGTAGATCAGCATCGGCAGCAACACGATCATCTGAATGGAGCCGGTGAAAGCGATCAGGCGCGGTTTGCTCAGCGCGTGGTAGACGGCGCCGGTATTCGCCTGCAGCGTGTTGAGCCCGCCCGAGATTGCGAGCAACGCGACCAGCGGCGCCGACTCGACCCACTTGTCGCCGAGCACGATCGGCACGAGCAGCTCGGCGGTCGCAGCGATGCCGAGGCACACGGGCAGCGTCAGCAGGCATACGAAGCTGAGCACGTCGCGGAACGCCTGGCGCAGCTGCTGCGGATCCTGCGCGAGCTGCACGTAGCCGGGGAATACTGCCCGATTGATCGGCGCGACCATCTCGGTCGACGGCAGGTTCGAGATCTCGTACGCGACGTTGAACAGGCCCAGCATGCGCGTGCCGGCGATGCGGCCGATGATCAGGTCGCCGGCGCGGTTGCGCATGAACGTGATCGCGTTGTTGAGCGCCACCCAGCCGGAGAAGCTGAACAGGTCGCGGGTCGATTTCAGCATCAGGCGCGGCCGGCGCGGCACCATCCAGTAGCTGACGATCAGCGACGCGATGTTGCCCGCCATCATGCCGGCGATCAGCGCCCAGTAGGAGCGCCACACGAAGGCGAGCGGCACCGCGATCACCACCTGGCTCAGCTTCTGGAACACCTGCAGGCGGAAGTCGCGGTCGAATTGCAGCGCCTTGCGGAACTCAACCGTGCCGATGTTGTTGAAGGAGCGCAGGCAGTTGCCGGCGGCGACGAGGTAGATGACGGTCTGCAGGCGCGGCTCGCGGTAGAAATCCGCAGCGAACGGCGCCGAGATGAACAGCGCGATCGCGATCGCCAGTGCGAACAGCACGTTGAGCGTCCATGCGGTATCGAAGTCGTCGGGAGTCGAGTCGGGCCGGCGGATCAGCGCGAGATCGAAGCTGAAAGCGCTGAGCAGCTCGAGCAGCGCGATCAGCGAAGTCGCCATGGCGATCAGGCCGAAGTCGCTCGGCGCGAGCAGGCGGGCGAGGACCAGCGTGCTGAGCGCGCCGAGCGCGCGCACGATCATCCGGGCGCCTGCCATCCAGGCGACGCCGCTGGCCATCTTCTTGCGGACGTGCTCCATCGCGACTCAGGCTGACGCGATCATTTCTGTGCGGCGAACAGGCTACTCAACTCGCGGGCGAGCAGCGCCCGGTCGTACTTGCCGTTGGCGTTACGCGGAATCGCCTCGCGCCAGTCGATGTGCGCGGGGACCATGTAAGCGGGCAGCTGTTTCTTGCACTCGTTGAGCAGCGCGGTCGAGGCGCCGGGCGATTGCGTCCCGGCCACGACCAGCGCGACCGCCTGGCCGAGCGTCGGATGCGGCACGCCGACGGCGGCGGCATCCGCGATCAACCCGGTCGCGAACACGATTTCTTCGATCTCGGTCGGGCTGACCCGATAGCCGGACGTCTTGATCATCTCGTCGCGGCGGCCGACGAAGTACAAATAGCCGTCCTCGTCCTTGCGCACAGTGTCGCCGGACCACACCGCGATCTCGGGGATCACCAGTCCGCCGGGCCGGCCGGGCGCCGGCTTGAAACGCTCCGCGGTTTTCTGCGGATCGTTCCAGTAGCCGAGCGAGACGAGCGAGCCGCGATGCACGAGCTCGCCGGCTTCGTCCGGCTCGCACGGCGTGCCGTCCGGGCGCACCACGAGGATCTCGGCATTCGGAATCGCCTTGCCCATCGAGCCGGGGCGGTTGTCGATTTCCGACGGCGGCAGGAAGGTCGAACGGAAGGCTTCCGTCAGACCGTACATGAGGAACGGGCGCGTCTTCGGCAACGCGCTGCGCAGCTTCGCGAGCGTCGCGCCGGGCATCGCTCCACCGGAATTCGTGATGTAGCGGAGCGACTCGCGCACTTCGGCGGGCCATTCGAGGTCGGCGAGCTGCGCCCACAGGGGCGGCACGCCGGCCAGGCCGGTCACACGCTCACGCTGTGCGACGGTGAGAATGTCGCGTGCGAACAGGTAGTCCATGAGCACGACGGACGCGCCGACTGAGAACGCGGTCGAGAGCTGACTGAAGCCGTAGTCGAAGCTGAAGGGCAGGACTGCGAGCAGCCGGTCGTCGGGTGTGTTCTCGAGGTACTGCGCGACGCTGTGTGCGCCGGTCACCATGTTCCGGTGCGACAGCACGACGCCCTTCGGCCGGCCGGTGCTGCCCGAGGTGTACAGGATCGACAGCATGTCCATGTCGACGATGCGATGAAACGCGGCGCTGGCGGGAGCCGAGCGCAGCGTCTCGCTCCACGTGACGAGCGCGCAGCGTCGAGGCGCCGACGGTTGTACTACTGCATCGCTCCCGCTCCCAACGAGCACCACGCAATCGAGGGCCGGACATTCGACCAGGTCGCGCTCGAGCGTTGCGTAGCGCTCAGGCGAGGTCACCAGGACGCGCACGTCGCAGTCGCCGAGGATGTGGCGGACCTGCGGCGCTTTCAGGATCGGGTTGACCGGTACGAACGTCAGGCCGGCGCGCGCCGCGCCGAACATCGTGACGACGGTCTCGAGCTGCTTCGGCAGGAACACGGCGACCCGGTCCTGCACGCGCAGGCCGCGCGCGACCATCGCCCGGCCGAACTGCTCGACCTCGGACGCGACCTGCTCGTAGGAATACTTCGCATCCCGGTGGACGAGGGCAGTGGCTTGCGGTGTCTGCCCGGCTTGGCGGAGCAGCAGCTCGTGGAGTAGTTGGCTCATGCGGGACGATGGCTGGGCGCGCCGGAGCGGGCGCCATGCCGAAACAGTTTAACGGCCGGGCGGCGGAAATACCGTGCGGCGCGCCGGTTCTGTGAGGTGCCTATCATATGAGCTCGATTCTGCCGATTCGGTAACGGCGCCGCGGCGCGGCGGCCGCCAGACTTGCCCATTCGATCAGCTGCCGCAATGGCCGGAATATACAATGATCGGCAGCGGTGGACCGGGGAGACACGCAGTGACCAGTACGACGGGGAAAGTCTCGGCCGCGGCAGCGTCGGCCGACACGGGACAGTGGCGGGCGGCGGCCGCAGCTCGCTGCCGCTTTTGCGCCCAGCAGCTCAATCACACATTCGTCGACCTCGGCATGTCGCCGCTGTGTCAGACGCACATTGAGCCGCATCAGCTGAATCACATGGAGCGCTTCTATCCGCTGCACGCCTGGGTGTGCGAGCGCTGCTTCCTGGTGCAGCTGGAGATGTACGTCGCGCCCGACGACATCTTCTCGGACTACGCCTACTTCTCGTCGTACTCCGACAGCTGGGTGGAGCACGCGCGGCGCTACGCCGAGGCGATGATCGGGCGGGAGAAGCTCGGAGCGAAGTCGCTGGTGATGGAGATCGCGAGCAACGACGGCTATCTGTTACAGCACTTCGTCACGGCCGGCGTTCCCTGCCGCGGCATCGAGCCGGCGGCGAACGTGGCGCAGGCCGCGGTCGCGAAGGGTATTCCGACGACGGTCAAGTTCTTCGGCAAGCAGACCGCGACCGAGATCGCCGCCGAATACGGCCGGCCGGACCTCCTGCTCGGCAACAACGTGCTGGCGCACGTGCCGGACATCAACGACTTCGTCGGCGGCATGAAGATCCTGCTCAGGCCGGGCGGCGTGCTCACGATGGAGTTCCCGCACCTGCTCAAGCTCATGGACGAGAACCAGTTCGACACGATCTATCACGAGCACTTCTCGTATCTGTCGTTCGGCACGGTCGAGCAGATTTTCGCGCATCACGGCCTGCGGCTGTTCGACGTCGACGAGCTTCCGACCCACGGCGGCTCGCTGCGCATCTACGGCTGTCACGCCGACGATGCCAAGCATGCGAACACGCCTGCAGTCGAGCGGCTGCGCAAGCACGAGAGCGAGCGCGGCCTGCGGCAGCTCGCGACGTATGCGAAGTTCGAAGAGCAGGTGCGCGCGACCAAGCGCCACCTGCTGAAGTTCCTGGTCGATGCGCGCGCCGAGGGCAAGTCTGTCGTCGGCTACGGCGCGCCGGGCAAGGGCAACACGTTGCTGAACTTCTGCGGCATCCGCACCGACTTCCTCGACTACACGGTCGACCGCAGCCCGCACAAGCAGGGCCGCTACACGCCCGGCACGCACATTCCGATACTTGCGCCGGAGCGCATCCGCGAGACCAAGCCCGACTACATCCTGATCCTGCCGTGGAACCTGAAGCAGGAGATCGTCGCGGGCAACAGCTATGTGCGCGAGTGGGGCGGCCAGTTCGTGGTGCCGATCCCGCGCGTCGAGATCGTCGGTCCCTGAGCTTCGCAAGGATTCCCATCAGTGAGTTTCGTATCACGCTACCGCGCCGGTGAGTGGGTCGAGATCAGGTCGAAGGAGGAAATCCTCGCGACGCTGGACCAGCAGGGAGAGCTCGGCGGCCTGCCGTTCATGCCGGAGATGCTGAAGTTCTGCGGCCAGCGCATCCAGGTGTTCGCCTCCGCGCACAAGACCTGCGATACCGTCAATCACACGGGCGGGCGGCGCATGCGCGGCGCCGTGCACCTCGGAGAGACGCGCTGCGACGGCTCGGCTCACGGCGGCTGCCAGGCTCAATGCCTGTTCTTCTGGAAGGACGAATGGCTGCGTCCGGCGCGTGCAGGCGCGGCGGCCGCGCCGCCTTCGCAGCCTGCGCCGACGGACGATGCGGGGCTCGGCAAGTTCGCGAGCACTGTGCGTGAGGGAGAGAGCGTGCCGACGTATCGTTGTCAGGCGACGCAGTTGTACGCGGCGACGACGGCGCTGGCGCCGTGGAATCCGCGGCAGTACGTCGCGGACGTGCGCAGCGGCAACGTGCCGGCGCGCGACGCGGTGAAGTTCCTGTTCCTCGCGTTCCTGTTCAACCTGCGCAAGATCGGCGTCGGCTATCAGTTCGCCGTCCGGCTGCACGAGTGGGCGCATCGCAAGCTCATCGGACGCCCTGCGCCGTATGGGCGCGGCCGGGTGCCGAAAGGAACGCAGACGCCGCTCATCGTCGCGGACCTGCGCGTCGGCGACGTCGTCGAGGTCAAGCCGCACGAGGAGATCCTCGAGACGCTGAACGCCCGCAACCACAACCGCGGCATGTCGTTCGACAAGGAGATGGTGCGCTACTGCGGCCAGCGGTTCCGCATCGGCGACCGCGTCACGCGCATCATCAACGAGCAGACCGGCAAGATGATGGAGTTCTCGCGACCCTCGTTCATCCTGAGCGGCACGTACTGCACGAGTCAGTACAGCGAGCGGCGCATGCTGTGCCCGCGTCGCATCGTGCAGTACTGGCGCGAAGCGTGGCTGACGAAAGTCGGCAGCGCCGAGCAGCCCACGCCGCCCGACGCGAAATAACTCACTACAGGTAGCGTTCCGGCATGCCGACGATCGCGCATTGCCGGATCAGGTCGCCGATCTCGGGCGCAGGCTGCGCTGCGTGCAGCGTGTCGAGTGCGCTGCGGCTCAGGCGGATCTCGTTCGGCGCATACGAGCGCAACGCCTGGTCTTCCTTCGCGTAGTGCTGCGAAGGAAAGCGGAAGCGATATGTCACGCCCTGATCGTCGGGCATTCCCGCATAGAGAGGATTGATCTGCAGCCGCCCGCAGCCGTGCGGCCACGCGACGAACTCGCCGTGCTCGCGCAGCACGCGCGGATCCTTGGTCGCGACGAAGCTCAGCCACTTGGCCTGCTGCAATTCGGCGTCCGGCGCCGACGAGCTCAGGACGGGGCCGAGCCGGCGCAGGTAGCGCTGCAGGATCGTTTCCTCCGTCACCATCGCCTGCGCCAGCGGCGCGAACAGCTGCCGGTAGCCCGCGGGCAGCAGCTCATAGCCCTCGTTGGGCTTCACGGCGAGATTGCCGACACGCGTGATCACGATCGAGCCGTCGGCGGCGACGATGCGTCGCAGCTCGTCGGCGCAGCGCTGCTTCTCCAGAAAGTAATGGAACGCGTCCGAGCACAGCACGCCGCCGAACGCTTCGCCGGCGAACGGGAGCGGAGCGTCTGCCGGACAGCAGATGAAATCGGCCGACGGCGCGACGTAGTTGCGCGCGATGTAGAGCTGGAAGAAGTTGCGATCGAGTCCGACGACCTGCAGCGAGTGCGGCGGCGAGCTCAGATAGTGAGTCAGGTGACCGACGCCGCAGGCGACGTCGAGCACCGGGCCGCGGTGCTGCGTGAGTACGCTCGCGAGCGACAGCGCGACCAGGTGCCGCGGCTGCGCGAAGCGGTACATGAAATAGTTCATCAGCTCCTGCTTGTCCCAGCCGTCGTAGTAGAGCTTCAGCACCTTGATCGCCGTCGCGCGCTCGCCGAGCGCTTCCAGATCGCGCAGGAAGCGCCGCCGCCAATGCGGCGCGGCCACCGTCGCAGTCTTCCAGCGCGCGTACCTCGCGAGGCCACCCACGCCAGGGACCTTAGCGAGACGATCGATGAGCGGCAGGTCCAGCTTCGACGTCGGCGGGTTGATCAGCACTTCGAATGCGCGCGCCCACGCGCCCGACTGCAGCAGCTTGATGACTTCGCGGCTGGAGGGACCCTGAAACAGCGAGCCCGCGCGTCTCCGCCTTGACGTCGATGTACTCGTGCTCGCCGACGATGATCGGGATGCGGGCGACGACCGGGAAGCGGTGCAGGCAGCCCTCGCAGGCGAGCACGCCGTCGAGCAGGACGTCACTCTGGCGGCGCGTCTCGTGGCCGATCGCGAGCTCGCCGTGGCAGTAGGGACAACGCAGGATCTGGAGCAGCGTGAGTTTCATGAGCGCGCAGCGTACGGTTAAGAGGCGTCACCCGCCATCGCGCCAAGGTGCCGGTCGAGCTGCATGACGCGATCGTTCCAGCTGTTCGCGGCTGCGACTTCACGCCGGCGGGCGACCGAGTTCGCGCCGCGATCCTGGAGTGCCGCGTCGATCGCGTCGTGCCATTGCTGCGGGGTTTGCGCCAAGCGCACGACTTCGCCGAACTCCTGCACGGCCGGCACCGGTGCGCTGACGACAGGAATGCCGCAGGCGAGGTACTCGTGCATCTTCAGCGGGTAGATCGCCTGGGTCCACAGATTGCCGAGGCGGTAGCACATCAAGCCGACGTCGAGCGCGGCGGTGAAGCGCGCGATCTGCTCCGCCGGGCGAAAGCCGAACAGGTGCACGTTCGAGCGTGCGCGCAGCGTCGCCATCTTTTCCGCGTCGGCGGCCGGCAGCTCGTCGCTCGGGCCGACGATCACGAAATGCCAGTCGGGCCGGCGCTGCGACAGCTCGAGCAGCAGGTCGAAGTCGAACTTAACGCTGATCTTCCCGGTGTAGCCGATGCGCGGTCGCGGGATCGAAGCGATCTCGGCCGGCTCGGGATGGCGAGCGGCAGTGGCGAACAGGTCGTAGTCGACGCCGTTCGGCAGGAAGTGGACGTGCTTGCCGGAGCGCTTCTGCAAGTCGGCTGCGATCTCGCGCGACGAGGCGAGCACCAGGTTCGCGGCCGCGAGCAGCCGCGCTTCGTTCGCTTCTTCCGCGCTCGACCAGTTCGGCGTCATGCGGAACAGGTCGTAGGAGTGATAGACGACGCGGTCCGGGCGCACCGCATCGAGCAGCGGCGCAAAGGTCGGATGAAACAGGTAGGCGACCAGAGGACCGTCCGCTTCCGACAGCTGCTTGCGCCAGCGGCGTGCCGCCAGTTGCATCGCTCGGGTGTCGAGCCAGCCGAGCCGGGGCACACGCAGCGGCAGCCGGCCGCGGCGATCGAGCATGACGCCGCCGCGCTGCTCGAACGAGCCGAACAGCGAGGCGCGGCGAAACTCGTCCTTGCCGCGGTCCCAGATCCGGAAAGGGCCGTTCGAGTACAGGATGGTGTGGCGGCCGGCCAGCCGCGACAGCAGCTGCTGCCGGTTCATCCACTGGCCGTCCCAGGGGTTGGCGGCCAGCGCCACGATGCGCAGCGGGCGGCTTTCAGTGCGGCGGACGGGTAGTTCTTGTGCAGCGTTCATCGGGCGGGCGGCACTCTACTATGGCCGCCGCTCGCTTCGGATGACGGCAGGGCGCGGACTGTGACGCGGGTCGCTGGCGACGGGCGGCCGGGGCGGGAGGCGGCGTCGAAGAAAATTACAGGCCCCTCCGTCGTACCTCTTTCGTGGTATCCCCAATAGGTTCTAACTCATTGATCTGGAAAAAACGCTGTGGTGTGGCACAACGCTTGCTTTATCTACCGCGTCGGACTTGTTTTGGATCAAGAAAACGGAGAATGGGAATGCGCTTCATCAAAGGCTTTCTGGCTGCGGCCCTGCTGCTCGGCTCGTACGCCGCGAATGCCGTGCCGTGGTATTGGGACGATTGGCATGCGGATTTTGTCAAGGTCGATGCCAACAATCCGTATGAGTACAACCACAACATCAAGGACGGCGTGAATGGTTTCCGGCCGGGCGTGGACCAAATCAACTACGGGCTGCTCAGCATCCTGGTCAGCGACGACGCTATCGGCGGCGATCTGCCGGCGTGGCTGCTCGGCGACGGTCAGGAGACTGCAGGTTTCCGTTTTGACGGCGGCTCCTGGGAGGTCGTCAGCAACCCGAACGTCAACTACCTCACGGTGTTCGACTTCGTCGTTACGACCCTCCTGCAGGACGGTTACCTGCACGTCAAGATCAAGGCGAACCGTGGTGACTTCCTGTTCGGCATCTCTCATCTGGAAGCGTGGGGTGACCGCGCCGTTCCGGAGCCGGCGACGCTGAGCATGCTCGGTTTCGGTCTCCTCGGCCTGGGCTTCTTCGCCCGTCGCCGTCGCGCCTGAATCGAGACAGTCGAGTCTTCGGACTACGAGAGCCCCGCCCAGTGCGGGGCTCTTCGTTTCTGGGCTTCCGTGACATGCTGTCCCCATGGATTCAACGGACGTCGTCGTCGCAGGCGCAGGCGTAGTCGGTCTCGCAGTCGCTCGCGCGCTCGCGCAGCGAGGCTTGGAAACGCTGGTGCTCGAGCGTCACGAGCGGCCGGGCCAGGAAACGACGTCGCGCAACTCCGGGGTCATTCACTCCGGCATCTACTACCCGACCGGCAGCCTGAAAGCGCGCTTGTGCGTGCGCGGCCGCCGGCTCCTGTACGAATTCTGTGAAGCGCGCGACATTCCGCATCAGCGCTGCGGCAAGCTGATCGTCGCGCCGGAAGCGCAGGTGCCGGCACTGCGCACGTTGCAGCATCGCGCGACAGCGAATGGCGTCGACGATCTCACGCTGCTCGATAGTGCGCAGGTGCGCGAGCTCGAGCCCGAAGTCCGCTGCGCTGCCGGTCTACTGTCGCCCTCGACGGGCATCGTCGATGCGCACGAGCTGTTGCTTGCGATGATCGCGGATCTCGAAGCGAGCGGCGGCGCGCTGGTTCTGCGCACGCGTGTCGAATCCGCTCGCGCAACGAACGAGGGCTTTGTCGTCACCTACGGCAGCGACGACGCGACCAGCGAAATCGAGTGTAAATGGCTGGTGAATTCCGCCGGCTTGTCCGCGCTGGATCTGCTGGAGCGAATCGTCAGGAGCGCGCCAGGCGAGCCGCGCCGCGCCTACTACGCCAAGGGCAACTACTTCGCTTGTCAGGGCGTGAAGCCGTTCCGGCGGCTGGTTTACCCGATGCCGAACGAGGGCGGCCTCGGCGTGCACGCGACGCTGGACCTGGATGGCACGACGCGTTTCGGCCCCGACGTCGAGTGGGTGGAGCGTCCCGACTATCGCGTCGATCCGGCGCGCGCACAGTCGTTTTACGAAGCCATTCGCGAGTACTGGCCGTCGATCCCCGAAGGCTCGCTGCAGCCTGCCTACGCCGGCGTGCGGCCAAAGCTCGTCGGGCCCGGCCAGGCAGCAGCCGATTTCGAGATCTGCGTCACGCGTGGACTCGTCAACCTGCTCGGCATCGAGTCGCCCGGTTTGACATCTTCGCTGGCGATTGCCGCGCACGTCGTCGATGCGATTGACACGCACGGCGCCACAAATTGAGCATGCCCCGCGCCTACTCCCTTCGGTTGAGTCGCGCGCCGTTACACCCAAAGGACTACCGAGCTCCGCCTGGGTGCGTAAGCACCTGTAATCACGGCAGTATTTTTTCTGGTACGCCGTTTGCACTGTCCTAGCCAAGTGACTGGCGGCGAGTGTCGCTGCCGGACTGGACCCAACGGAAAGAGAGCCAAAGCAATGAGTGCAAGAGCAAAGATCCTGGCCAGCGCGGCGGTACTCGCCCTGGCGGCCGTCGGCTACGTGGCGCCGGCCAGCGCCGTGCCCGTGTCCTGTAAGGACCTGAACCAGAACTACATGAACACGGACAGCGCGTATGTCTCGTCGTGCGTCGATGCCGGAGTGGGCAACATCGGCAACGGCCAGAACGACGACTTCCTCAATGGCGCGTTCGGCTCCGGCTGGACCGACATCGCGGATGGTTCGTTTTCACAACTGACCAACACCAAGAACGGCAGCACGGGCACGTTCAGCCTGGACCCCTCGCTGTGGGACGACTACTCGACCCTGGCGATCGGTTTCAAGTTCGGCACGGGCAACCAGCCGGACGAGTGGTTCGTGTACACGCTGAATCACCTGGTGTCCTCGGGCTTGTGGAGCTTCGTGAATACCTTCCACAAGGGCGGCGGCCTTTCGCACGTCGTGATCTACGGCGGCGAGCGCAACGTGCCGGAGCCGGCGACGCTCGGCCTGCTGGGTCTCGGCCTGCTGGGTCTCGGCGCCGCGCGCCGCAAGAAGGCCTGAAGTCCGCAACGTCTGCAGATCTGCAGCCAGAGAAACCCGCCGCACGGCGGGTTTCTTTTTTGGCGCGCCTGCTCCGTTCGACGCATGCACCGTTCGGCGATCCCTCATTGGTTCATGACGCGCCCCTTGTCATTTCGGCCGATGCCGTGTCGGTGCGTCGACACCACATTGTCGACAAGTCAACGACTTAGCTTCGGTGGCACGCAGCTTGCTTCTCGAAGTGTGAACGCAATCACACTTTTGATAGGGGAGCAGAACAGTGAAATTCAGAGCTATCAGCGGCGCTGCAGCCCTCGCACTTGCAGCAGCCTTCTACATGGCGCCGGCCGGGGCGGTGCCGGTCCTGTGCGAAGACGTCAACCTGAACCACATGCTGGTGGACGGCTCGTACGTGCAGTCGTGCATCGACGCCGGAGTCGGCAACATTGGCAACGGCCAGAACGACGACTTCCTGAACGCGGGGAACACCGGCTGGACGGACATCACCGGCGATGCCTCGTTCATCAGCTTCACGCAGAACGGCTCGACCGGTACGTTCTCGTTCGACTCGTCACTGTGGGACGACAACGGCTCGATCGCGCTCGGCTTCAAGTTCGGTACGGGCAACCAGCCGGACGAGTGGTTCGTGTATCTGCTGCAGGATCTCGTGTCCTCAGGTACCTGGGAGTTCGTCAACGTCTTCGGCACGGGCGGAGGCCTGTCGCACATAACGTTGTACGGCGGCGAAGGCACGACGGTGCCGGAGCCCGCGACCCTGCTGCTGTTCGGCCTCGGCTTGCTGAGCCTCGGCTTCGCGCGCCGGAAGAAGGCGTAGGTCCCGCCGCCTTTCGCGCCGCATGAGGCGAGAAACCCGCCGTGAGGCGGGTTTCTTTTTTGGCGGTTAGCGCTGCTTGAAATCTTCGGGCGTCAGCTGGTGACGCGCGAGCAGCTTGTAGAAGTCCGTGCGGTTGCGCTTCGCGAGGCGTGCCGCCTGGCTGACGTTGCCGCCGGTGATCTGCAGGATCTGCGACAGATAGTTGCGCGTGAACTCGTCGCGCGCCTCGTCGAAGGACGGCAGACGCGTCGGTCCGCCGCCCAGCGCCGCCTGCACGAGCTCGGCGCTCATGATCGGGCTGGTCGCCAGCGCTACGTTCTGGCGCACCACGTTTTCCAGCTGGCGCACGTTGCCGGGCCAGTCCGCGCTGACCAGCAGCTCGACGGCCTCCGGCGCATAGATATGACGCTGCTGGCTGCTCTCCTGCGCGATCTTCTCGAGGAAGTGCGACACCAGCAGCGGCACGTCTTCACGGCGCTTGTTCAGCGACGGCATCTCGATGTGCACGACGTTGAGCCGGTAGTACAGATCCTCGCGGAAATGCCCGCCCATGATCAGCTGCTTCAGATCGCGGTGCGTGGAGGAGATGATGCGCACGTTTACCGTGTTCGCTTCGGTGCTGCCGACCGGCCGCACCTGGTTCTCCTGCAACACCCGCAGCAGCTTCACCTGCAGGCGCATCGGCATGTCGCCGATCTCGTCCAGCATCAGCGTGCCGCCATCGGCAGCCTGGAACAGGCCGCGGTGCTCGCGGATCGCGCCGGTGAAGGCGCCTTTGACGTGGCCGAACAGCTCGCTCTCGAGCAGGTTCTCGGCCATCGCGCTGCAGTTGATCGCGACGAACGGCCGGTTGCGGCGCGGGCTGGCGCGATGAATCGCGCGCGCCAGCAGCTCTTTGCCGGTGCCGCTCTCGCCCGTGATCATGACGCGCGCGTCGGTGCCGGCGACCATGTGCGCCTGGGCCAGCCGCTCTTCCATGATCGCGCTGCGCGTGACGATCTCGCTGCGCCAGTCTTCGGTCGTGTCCGCGAACCCGGAAACCTTCAGCGCCTTGCCGACCTGATCGAGCAGCTCCTGCTTGTCGACCGGCTTGGTGAGGAATGCGAACGCGCCGCTCTGCGTCGCCTGCACTGCGTCCGGAATCGTGCCGTGCGCGGTGAGGATGATGACGCGCAGCCCTGGCGCGCGACTCTGGATTTCTTTCAGCAGGCCGATGCCGTCCATCTGGTCCATGCGCAGGTCGGTGATCACCAGGTCGGGGCGCACGCGCCCCAGCGCCGCGAGCGCCGCTGCCGCGCTTTCGACGGCATCGACTTCGTAGTTTTCGGCGCGCAGACGGATCGTGAGCAGCCGCAGCAGCCCCGGATCGTCGTCAACGACTAGTAGACGAGCTTTGCGTTTCACTTGGGTTGGCATCGCGACTGCCAGGGGGCGAGGGACTGCGTTCAATGATGGACCTCTCGATTTCTTTGATCGCGTTGAGCTTCTGCTCGGCCTCGGCGAGGGCACGGCGCAGGCGCGCATTTTCCTCTATTTGCGCTTGCACCCGCTTGTCCGAGTTTGCCTGCGACCGGCTGCGGTCGTCGAGTGTCGCCAGCAGCCGACGATTCTCCGCTTCGAGCTTCAGACGCGCGTTCGTCTCGTGCAGCAACACCGCTGCGAACGTGCGCTCTTCCTGCGTCATTCGCTCCGGCGTGGCGAGCATGGTCTCCAGCAGTTTCTTGCCTTCCTGCGGGCTGCTCGCCGGATGTCCCGGAGTTGCCAGCGCAACTGCGTAGCGCAGCGTCGTCGCCGTCGTCGGCGCACGCGTGTACTCGCGCTGGACTTCATAGAACACGTCGGCTTGCCGCGCGGCATCCGGCGTCGAGAGCCCTTCCATCGTGTCGAGATAGGCGCGCAGGCCGCTCGCGGAAATCTGCGCCGGTGCGACGATCGGCGCCGGCAGCGGCTCGTCGGTGAGCTTGTCGGTGAGCGCGCACCCGGCAAGGGCGCTCACCAGGCTCGCGACGAAGCAGCGGCCGAATAGGGTCACGCCGGCTCCACTTCCAGTTGCGGCGCCAACGGCAACCGGATGCGGAAGTGCGCTCCCGGGAACACGCCGTCCAAGATCTCCACCGAGCCTCCGTGGGCCTGCACGAATTCCGAGACGACCGACAGGCCGATCCCGGTGCCTTTCAGATGACCGGCCGTGGGGGCGCGGCCCGAGTAAAACGCTTCGAAAATGGCGCTGCGCTCTTCCTTCGAGATACCGGGGCCGGTATCGGCGACGTCGAGCACCAGCAGGTCCTTGTCCGCGTGCGCGTGAATAAAAATCGTACCGCCACGCGGGCTGTATTTGAGCGCATTCGACAACAGATTATCCAGGATCAGCTTCAGTTTCGCCCGGTCCGCGCGCAGCTCGACGTCCTGGACCTTCAGGTCGAGGTGCACGCGCTGCGCGAGCAGCGTCAGCTGGTGCGTCTCGAGCGTCGACTTGATCAACGGCCGCAGGCGGAACTCGCTGATCTCGAGCCCCGAGTGGCGCGCCTGCCAGGCGCTGAACGACAGCAGGTTCTCGATGAGCTGCTGCAGCTTGATGCCGTTGTCGCGAAGAATGGTCGTGACCTCGCGCTGTGCGCTGTCCAGCTCACCGACCGCGCCGTCCATCAACAGTTCCGTGCCTTCGCGAATGCTGGCGAGGGGCGTCTTGAGCTCGTGCGACATGTGGCGCAGGAAGCGGTTGCGCTCCTGCGCGAGCTCCAGCAGGCGCATGCGCAGCCACTCGAGCTGGCGGCCGAGGTTGACCAGGTC
Source organism: Steroidobacteraceae bacterium (assembly GCA_036004505.1). Taxonomy (GTDB): domain Bacteria; phylum Pseudomonadota; class Gammaproteobacteria; order Steroidobacterales; family Steroidobacteraceae; genus Steroidobacter. The sequence goes on along the minus strand of DASYRK010000039.1, from coordinate 31,035 downwards.
GGTCGGGCCGCGCACGCCGATCGGCTTGGAGAACGTGCCTTTGCCGAGCTGGCTGATGGCGCTGTCGATCGCCCGGATCGGCCGCATCAGCACGAACGTGAACACGGTGACCAGCAGCGCCGTCAGCAGGATCAGCGCGGCCGACTGCCAGAACAGATATTGCTGCGTCTCCGCCGTTACGGTCTGCAGCCGTGACAGGCCGGTCTCGATGCGCTCGCCCGTCGATGCAGACAACTCGAAAGCCGCGTCCCACATCGGTGCGATAGCTTCGACCGCATCGCGCACCAGCTCGGGAGCAACCGGGGCGCGCGCGAGCAACGCGCCGTCGACTCGTCGCAACGATTGCCGCAGCGACTGCAGTTGTGTGCGGCGGGCGCTGTCGGCCGCGACCGTCTCGATGTTGTTCAGCGTGACGAGAAAACGCTCGCGGCTGTCGCGATAGACCTCGATCAGTCCCGGGTCGTTCAGCACCTGGTACAGCTTGGCGCTGCGCTCGATCGAAGCGATCTGCTGAAACAGCTGCTGTGTCAGATGCGCGGTCTCGACGCCGCTGCGGACCAGCGCGGCGCTCTCTTCGGACAGCGCTCGCACCTTCGTGGCTGCAATGACCACCGCCAGCAGCAGCGGCACGGAGACCAGCGCGAAGCCGGTCAGCATCAAGCTGCTCAGTGACTTGGGGCGGGGCAGACGCATGAAGGGCATTCTAGCGCCTTGAGCCCGCCGGGAGCTTGGCCGCGCGTCGCAAAGCTGCCGACGCGGGTGCCAGTTCAGCCTAGAAATTGCGCTGCAATTGCGGCTCTCGCTGCAACCGGCGCTCCCACTCCAGCTGCGAGCGCACGATCGCCTCCAGGTTGTCATGCCGCGGCGTCCAGGCGAGGAGCTGGCGGATGCGATCGGCCTGGGCGACCAGCGACGGCGGATCGCCGGCGCGCCGCGGAGCTTCCACGGTTTTCAGCGGACGGCCGTTCAGCCGATCGACCATCGCGATCACTTCGCGGACGCTGTAGCCGTGGCCGTAGCCGCAGTTGAGCGTCGCCGATGCACCGCCCCGCCGCAGGTGGTCGAGCGCCCGCAGGTGCGCATCGGCGAGATCCTCGACGTGAATGTAGTCGCGCACGCCGGTGCCGTCCGGCGTCGGGTAGTCGGTGCCGAAGATCGAGACGTGCGGGCGCTTGCCGACCGCCACTTCGCACGCGACCTTGGTGAGCAGCGTGCCATTGATCGTCGACTGGCCGATGCGCCCGCCCGGGTCGGAGCCGGCGACGTTGAAGTAACGCAGCACTACGTAACGCAGAGGAGTCGCGGCGGCGAGGTCGCGCAGCATCCACTCGCTCATCAGCTTCGACGTGCCGTACGGATTGATGGGCGCGGTGGGCGAGCTCTCGGCGGCGGTGCCATCGGCCGGAATGCCGTACACGGCGGCGGTTGAAGAAAATACGAAGTGCCGGACGCCGGCCTCCTGGCAGCACTGCAGCAGGGTGCGGGTGGAGCAGGTGTTGTTGCCGTAGTACTTCAGCGGATTCGCGACCGACTCCGGCACAATGGTGTGCGCGGCGAAGTGCATCACGGTCTCGATGCCCCGCTCGCGCAGCAGGCGGTTGACCAGCTCGCGATCGCCCGTGTCGCCGACCACCAGCTCGCCGTGGACGACCGCCGAGCGGAAACCCGAAGCGAGAGTGTCGAGGACGACTACATTTTCATTACGCTCGCCCAGCTGGCGGACGACGTGGCTGCCGATGTACCCGGCGCCGCCGGTCACGAGAATTGTCATGATGAAGAAGTATCCGACATCCGTCCCGAGTTCCACAATTCGCCCATGAGTCCAATTTCCAGCCCCCACGTCAGTCCGCATCCGTACGATCGCCTCACGCCCGACGTCATCATCGCGGCGGTCGAGTCGCTCGGTTACGTTTCGGACCGCCGCATTCTCGCGCTGAACAGCTACGAGAATCGCGTCTACCAGGTCGGCCTCGAGAACGGCGCCCCGCTGGTCGTGAAGTTCTACCGGCCGCAACGCTGGAGCGTCGCGGCGATCGCGGAAGAGCACGGCTTCGCGCTGGAGCTGGCGGCCGCGGAGATTCCGGTCGTGCCGCCGCTGGTGCACGAGGGCCGCACGCTGTTCGAGTACGAAGGCTTCGGCTTCGCCGTGTTCGAGCGGCGCGGCGGCCGCTGGCCCGAGCTCGGCACGCGCACCGAGCGCGAGTGGATGGGACGCTTTCTCGGCCGCATTCATCTCACGGGCAGGCGCCAGCGCTTTCGTCATCGCGGCCGCATCGATATCGAGCGGCTCGGCCAGGAGCCGCGCGACTACCTGCTCGCCTGCGACTGGATCCCGCCGCACCTGCAGACTGCGTACGAATCGCTGACGGAGGATCTGCTCACGGAGATCCACGCCTCGTTCGACGCCGCGCAGGGCGTCGCCGAGTTGCGGCTGCACGGCGATTGCCATCGCGGCAACGTGCTGTGGACCGATGCTGGGCCGCACTTCGTCGATCTCGACGATTGCCTGATGGGGCCGGCGATCCAGGACCTGTGGATGCTGCTGTCGGGCACTCGTCGCGAGATGAGCGAGCAGCTCACGCACCTGCTGGAGGGCTACTCGCACTTCGCAAATCTCGACATGCGCGAGGTGGTGCTGATCGAGAGCCTGCGCACGCTGCGCATGATTCATTATTCGGCGTGGCTGGCGCGCCGCTGGAGCGACCCGGCGTTCCCGGCGGCCTTCCCCTGGTTCATCGAGCCGCGCTACTGGGAGAACCAGGTCCTCGCGTTGCGCGAACAGTTGGCGGCGATTGCGGAAGGGCCGCTCGAACTGTAGGCACGGTACCCAGTGCCTAGTCCCCAGTCACCGGCCTGTGGTAGCGTCGGCGCGCCATGAATTTGCCCTACCTCGGATGGCTTCGATCGGCCGCCAGCGTTGTGTTTGCGGCTGTGCTGCTTGCCGCCTGCGGCGGCGGTGGAGGCGGCGGCGGCGGTCCGCCGCCAGCAACTGTGACGATCAGCGGTCGCATCACGTTCGACCGGATCCCGTTCTCCACGACACCGGGCGATGGTCTCAATCCCGCAGCCACCGTCGAGTCACCCGCGCGAGAAGTGACGGTGCAGGCGATCGACGCAGGCGACAACAGCGTGCTGGCGACAGCCACGACCGACGACAACGGCAACTACTCCGTGTCGGTGCCGTCGAACCGCAATCTGTTCATTCGTGCGCGCGCCGAAATGATCAAGACCGGCACGGCGCCGACCTGGAACTTCTCGGTCCGCAACAACACGAACTCCGACGCGCTCTACGCACTGGACGGCAACGCGGCGAGCAGCGGCACTGCCAATGGCACTCGCAATCTGCGAGCACCGACTGGCTTCGGCACGACGAGCTATACCGGCGAACGCGCGGCTGCGCCGTTCGCGATTCTCGATACGGTGTTTCGTGCGCAGCAACTCGTGCTGACTGCGACGCCCGCCACCGCCTTCCCCGCGCTGAGCCTGTTCTGGAGCGAGGAGAACCGGCCGACCGCCGGGCGCTTCTGTCCCGACGATGGCGACATCGGCACGTCGAGCTACATCGTGTTCACGGCCGGTGAGCAGGACGACTGCACGCCTCCCGGAACCAACTCCGACGGCATCTACATCCTCGGCGACTTCACCGCGGGCGACACCGACGAGTTCGACGAGCCGGTGATCGCGCACGAGTTCGGCCACTACGTCGAAGATCGCTTCGGGCGCTCCGATTCGATCGGTGGCGAGCACGGCGGCAGCGCTTCGCTCCTCGACCTGCGCGTCGCCTTCGGCGAAGGCTGGGGCAACGCTTTCTCGTCGATGGTGCGCAACGACCCGATCTATCGCGACTCGCAGCAGGGCATCAGCACTGATTTTCAGATCGACCTGGAGACCGACGACCCGCTGAACGAAGGCTGGTACTCCGAAGCCTCGGTCGAGGAAATTCTCTGGGACCTGTTCGATCCGGCGAACGACGATCCGCTGGCGCTCGGTTTCGCGCCGATCTACAGCGTCATCACCGGCGCGCAGGTTCAGACCGACGCCGTGACGAGCATCTTCTCGTTCACTACCGGCCTGCGCGCAGCGAATCCTGGCCTGGCGAGCCAAATCAACGCGCTGGTCGGTGCGGAGAACATCCACGGCACCGACGACTTCGGCACGGGCGAGACGAATGACGCGGGCGATCCGCAGATTCTGGCGGACCTCTTCAGGCCCATCACGCTCAACGCGCCGCCGATTGCCGTTTGCAGTCGCTCGCCCCACGGCAACGCCGACGCCAACAAGGTCGGCAATCGCGTCCTGCTGCGCTTCGACAACAACGCGTCGCGCCTGGTTACCATCACGGCGACCGGCGCCCCGAACGGCGGCGGGACCGTTGCGGCGACCGATCCCGACATCTTCGTGCTGCGGCGGGGTACGCTTGCATTATTCGGTGCCGGCACCGGCAGCTCGGAAACGATCAGTCAGCAGCAACTCGCGGCGGGGAACTACGTCATCGAGGTCTACGACTTCAACATCGCGGGCACGTTGCCGCGCTGCATGACCGTTTCGGTCACGGGCAATTGATGGGCAGCTCACTCAACAGGGGCGTGATCAGGATGAACCGTGTAGCCATCTGTCTTTCGATCGCCGCGATCGCGCTCGCCGCATGCGGATCGAAGCCGGACCCCGCGGCGAAGGGCCCGCAGGCGGCCAATGCCGCAGCGCCGGACGATCCGCTCGGGCGCATGGCGCGCGCCGTCGGTAACGGCAAGCCGGGCGCTGCGGTCGAGATCCGTTACGACTTCAGCGGCAAGCCGGCCGTCGGCTCGCCGGTCCAGGTGCAGATCGCCTTCATCCCGCACGCGGGCGTCGATTCCATGGAGATCGTCATCAACGGCATGGACGGCGTGACCCTGACCGGCGCCCAGAGCGCCAACTTCACCGAGGTCGAGCCGCAGAAGCCGTACGTCCATACCCTGACCGTCCAGCCGGACCGCAGCGGCGTGTTCTACCTGTCGGTGGTCGTGACGACCCAGATCGGCAACCAGAACCTGAGCCGCACCTTCTCCGTGCCTTTCGTAGTCGGCAATGTCCCGGCACAGCAGAAGGCGGCGCCGCAAACCGACGCCAGCGGCGAGCCGGTCCAGCCCGCCAAGGCCAAGGAAACGACCCGTCCGGGGTAGGCAGGAAGTCGGGCCAAAGCCCGACCCACAATAGGGTAGAATCCGCGGCCCTCTCGCACCGCAGATCCGCCCCCCCGTGTCCACCGCCCAGCTCCGCAACATCGCCATCATCGCGCACGTCGATCATGGCAAGACCACGCTCGTCGACCAGCTCCTGAAGCAGTCCGGTACGTTCGCGGCGCGCGAGATCGTGCCCGAGCGCGTCATGGATTCGAATGCGCTGGAGCGCGAGCGCGGCATCACGATCCTGGCGAAGAACACCGCGATCCAGTGGCGCGACTACCGCATCAACATCGTCGACACGCCCGGGCATGCCGACTTCGGCGGCGAAGTGGAGCGCGTGCTGTCGATGGTCGACTCGGTGCTGCTGCTGGTCGATGCAGTCGACGGGCCGATGCCGCAGACGCGCTTCGTCACGCAGAAGGCATTCAAGCACGGGCTGCGGCCGATCGTCGTGATCAACAAGATCGATCGCGAAGAAGCGCGCCCGCACTGGGTGCTCGACCAGACCTTCGATCTGTTCGACAAGCTCGGCGCCAGCGAGGCGCAGCTGGATTTCCCGGTGGTGTATGCCTCCGCACTGCGCGGCTTCGCGGGCAACGAGCCGGGCCAGCCGGCCGCCGACATGACGCCGCTGTTCGAAGCCATCGTGAAGAACTGCCCGCCGCCGGACGTCGACGAGAACGGCCCGCTGCAGCTGCAGGTGAGCTTGCTCGACTACTCGAGCTACGTCGGGACGATCGGCATCGGGCGCATCAAGCGCGGCAAGATCCGTCGCAACAGCCCGGTCGTCGTCGTGGATCGCGAAGGCAAGGTGCGCAACGAGCGCATCATGCAGGTGATGGGCTTTCTCGGCCTGCATCGCGTCGAGGAGGACGAGGCGAGCGCGGGCGATATCGTCGCGTTCGCCGGCATCGAATATCCCGAGATCTCGGACACGGTCTGCGATCCGAGCACGCCTGAAGCGCTGCCGCCGCTGGTGGTCGACGAGCCGACGATCAGCATGACGTTCGAGGTCAACACCTCGCCGTTCTGCGGTCGTGACGGCAAGTACGTCACCAGCCGGCAGATCCGCGAGCGGCTGCTGCGCGAGGCGTTGACGAACGTCGCGCTGCGCGTCGAGGAGACCGACGACCCCGACAAGTTCCGCGTGTTCGGGCGCGGCGAGCTGCACCTCGGCGTGCTCTTGGAAAACATGCGGCGCGAAGGTTACGAGCTCGCGGTGTCGCGGCCGCGCGTGGTCATCAAGGAGATCGAAGGCCAGGCGTGCGAGCCGTACGAGACGCTGGCGGTCGACCTGGACGAGAGCTCGCAGGGCTCGATCATGCAGGAGCTGGGCGAGCGCGGCGGCCAGCTCACTGGCATGTATCCCGACGGCAAGGGACGCGTGCGGCTCGACTACGTGATTCCGTCGCGCGGACTGATCGGTTTTCAGACCGAGTTCCGCACGCTCACCTCCGGCACGGGCATCATGCATCACGTCTTCGATCACTTCGCGCCGGTGCTCGATCGCGAGATCGGTCAGCGCACCAACGGGGTGCTGATCTCGAACGCGCAGGGCAAGGTGCTGGCCTACTCGCTGTTCAACTTGCAGGAGCGCGGCCGGCTGATGGCCGCGCACGGCGACGAGGTTTACGAGGGCCAGATCGTCGGCATCCACAGCCGCGACAACGACCTGGTCGTCAACCCGCTCAAGGGGAAGAAGCTGACGAACATCCGCGCCGCGGGCCGCGACGAGAACATCATCCTGGTCCCGCCGATCCGCTACACCCTGGAGCAGGCGATGGAGTTCATCGCCGACGACGAGCTGGTCGAGGTGACGCCGACGCAGATCCGGCTGCGTAAGCGGGCGCTGAAGGAGCACGAGCGCAAACGGGCCGGACGCGAAGAAGAGACGGCAGAATAGGGACTTAAGACATAACCCTCGGTTTCCTCTCTAGAAACCTTCGTTCAGCTTTCACATAAAAACCGGGAGCTGTTTCACACCTGGACGCACAGGCATCGCCCTACGATGCCGGGACAGCCTGTGCTCAATTGCGGGCGTTTTGCCCGGACCAGGACGATGCATCGACTGCTCGACAAGCAGGTCAAGGACGCGCTACGGCCGGACGGCGAGATCGACCTCGCCAGGCTGCTCGCTGCCATCGACGTTACCTACACGCGTACCGACGATGAGCGGCGCGGCATCGTGCGCTCGATGCAGTTGATGTCGGACGAGGCGACGGCGTTGACCCGCGAGCTGCGCGAGAGCACCGCGAGCCAGCTGCAGGCCGTGCTCGATCACGTCAAGGACGTCATCGTCACCGTCGACGACGCCGGCCACATCGTCTCGCTCAACGCGACCGGTCAGCGCGTGTTCGGTCACTCCGAAACGGAGATCACCGGCCGCTCGCTCAGCTTCTTGCTGCCGCAGCTCGCCGACAAGCTGACGCTGCCGGCGCAACTCGAGTCGCTGGCCGCGCGCCTCGACGACACGCAGGTCGATCTCGCGGCGCACGAGACGCTCGGCCTGCATTCCAACGGCACGTATTTTCCCGCCGAGCTCGCGGTCAGCAAGACGCAGCTGAACCGCCGCACGTTGTTCATCGTCTGCTTGCGCGACACGACCGACCGCAAGGCCGCCCACGCGGCGTTGCGGGACAGCGAGGCGCGCTACCGCACGCTGGTCGAACAGGCTCCCGAGATCATCGTGGTCGTCGATCTCGACCGCAATCGGCTCGCGGACGTCAACGAGAACGCAGTGCGCTTCTTCAAGATGGACCGCACCGTGCTGCTGACGAGCAGCCCCGATATTCTCAGTCCGCCGCTGCAGCCCGACGGCTCGCACTCGGCCGACGCGAATCGCTCGCAGTTCGAGCTGACGCTCGCGGGCGAGACGCCGGCGCTCGAATGGGTCTTCCGCGACGCCCTCGGCAACGACATTCCCTGCGAAGTGCGCTGGGTGCGCCTGCAGAGCGGCGAGCATCGGCTGATCCGCGGCAGCATCACTGACATCACCGAGCGCAAGCGCAGCGAGTTGCTCGCCGCCGGCGAGCGGCGGGTATTCGAGCGCCTCGCGGCCAACGTCGATCTGCGCATCACGCTCGAGGCGATCACCGAAGTCACAGAGCGCGTCTCGCCGGACACTGCATGCGCGCTGCGTCTGCTCGACGAGAGCGGCACGCGTCTCAACCTGTGCTCCGGGCCGCGACTGCCGGTCGAGTACGCGCGGGCGTCGGACTCGATCGAAGTCGCCGTGCGTAACGGTTCCTGCGCAGCGGCTGTCTACCTGCAGCGCCAGGTGATCGTCGCCGACATCGCTCGCGACGCGCTTTGGGAGAACACTCGCGACGTCGTGCTGGCCTCAGGCCTGCGCAGTTGCTGGTCGACGCTCATTCATGCGTCCGACGGGCGCATCCTCGGGACGCTGGCGCTGTATTTCAGAATGCCGCGCAGTCCGCAGCGTCGCGACTTCGAGCTGATGGCGCGCATGACGCAGCTTGCCGGGATCGCGATCGAGCGGCGCATGGCGGAAGGCGCATTGCGGGTGAGCGAGGCGCGCTATCGCCGCTTGTTCGACAATGTCATGGAAGGCGTGTACAGCTCGACGCGCGACGGACGATTCCTGTCCGTGAATCCGGCGCTGGCCCGCATGGTCGGCTTCTCTTCGCCCGCCGAGCTGCTGATGCAGGCGCCCGAAACGATCTATCACAATCCGCTGGAGCGCGTCGCGATCATCGAGGCGCTCGAGCGCGACGGCGAAATCCGCAACGCTGAGTTCCAGCTGCAGCGGGTCGACGGCACGACGCTCACGGTGATCGAGAGCGCACGCGCCGTGAAGGACGAGCACGGCAACCTGATCGGCTACGAAGGCTCGATCTCCGACATCAGCGAGCGCAAGCGCGCCGAGACCGCGGTGTTCGAGGAGAAGGAGAAGGCGCAGGTCACGCTGCAGTCGATCGGCGACGCCGTGATCACGACCGACGCCGCGGGCCGCATCGAGTACCTCAACCCGGTCGCCGAGGATCTCACCGGCTGGGATTCGAGCGAGGCGCAGGGCCGCTCGCTGCGCGAAGTGTTCAACATCCTCAACGAAGTGACGCGCGAGCCGCTCGAAGATCCGGTGACGCGCTCGCTGCGCGAGGGCACAGTGATTGCGGTGACCGACCAGACCGTACTCGTCAATCGCCGCGGGCAGGAAATCGCGATCCAGGATTCGGCCGCGCCGATTCGCGATCGTCTCGGCCGCATCATCGGCGCCGTGATGGTGTTCCATGACGTGAGCCGCGAGCGCCGGCTGCGCCGCGCGCTGGCGTACCAGGCGAGCCACGACGCGCTGACCGGGCTGATCAACCGCCGCGAGTTCGAGAACCGGCTGAACGAAGCGCTGCTGACTGCGCGCTCGGACGAACACACGACGCACGTCCTGCTGTACCTGGACCTCGACCAGTTCAAGCTGGTCAACGACACCTGCGGTCACCAGGCCGGCGACCGGCTGCTGAAGCAGATCACCGGCATCCTGCAGACTCGCATCCGCACCAGCGACATGATCGCGCGGCTCGGCGGCGACGAGTTCGGCATCCTGCTGCAGGATTGCACCGCCGACCGCGCCGCGAAGATCGCCGACAGCCTGCGCCAGGCGATCCGCGAGTACCGCTTCGAGTGGCAAGACGGCGCGATGAACGTCGGCGTCAGCATCGGCATCGTCGAGATCAACAGCAGCAGCGAGAGCATCGGCAGCGTGCTCAGCGCCGCGGACGTCGCGTGCTACGCGGCGAAGGACTCGGGCCGCAACCGCGTGCACATGTATCAATACGGCGCCGCGCCCGAGCGGCATCGCGAGATGCAGTGGGTGTCGCGCCTGACGCGCGCCTGCGAAGAGAACCGTCTCGAGCTCTACTATCAGCCGATCGTGCCGATCGGCAGCAACCGCGATCCGCGCGGCCACTACGAGCTGCTGGTCCGCATGCGCGACGAGAACGGCTCGCTGGTGCTGCCGGCGGAGTTCATTCCCGCGGCGGAGCGCTACAACGTGATGCCGATGATCGACCGCTGGGTCGTGAGCCAGGCGCTCGGCACGCTCGCGCACTACCGCACCGACGGCGACGCGCGCCACGGCTACACGCTGTCGATCAACCTGTCGGGCACCTCGCTCAACGACGACCGCTTCCTCGAGTTCCTGATCAACGAGCTGCAGGCCTACGACCTGAGCCCGGGCGCGGTGTGCTTCGAGATCACCGAGACCGCGGCTATCTCCAACCTGCCGAACGTCGTGCACTTCATGCGCGAGTTCCGCTCGCGCGGCTGCCAGTTTTCGCTCGACGATTTCGGCAGCGGCCTGTCCTCGTTCATGTACCTGAAGAACCTGCCGGTCGACTATCTGAAGATCGACGGCCAGTTCATCCAGAACGTGACCACCGACCACGTCGATCGCAGCATGGTCGAGGCGATCACGCAAATCGGCCGCGCGATGGGCATCAAGACCGTCGCCGAGCGCGTCGAAAGCCCGGAAGTGCTCGCCTGTCTCGCCGACATCGGCGTCGAGTATGCGCAGGGCATCTACATCGCCGTGCCGGAGTCGGTCGAATCGCTCAGCCGCATCACGCGGACGCACCCGAAGCTCAAGCTCGTTCACTCCGCTTAGAACCCAAGCAAAACTTTGGTCTGAATGAGCCGCGGACCCGCTGGTCCGCCCCTTGCCTGCGCGCACACTGCGCGGCAAGGGGCGGAGAACCATGCGCAGCAAACTATTCGTACCCGGCTCGCGCCCCGAGTTGTTCGCCAAGGCGCTGGCCGGCGCAGCCGATTCGATCTCGTTTGACGTCGAGGATTCCGTTCCGGAAGACTCCAAGGCGCACGCGCGCCGGCAAGTCGCCGACTTCCTGCGCTCGGGCGCTGCCGGGCTGACCCGCAAGCTCATCATCGTGCGCATCAATGCGCTCGGCTCGGCCCATTTCGAGGGGGACCTGATGGCGTTCGCATGCCCGCAGGTCGCGCTGCTGAACCTGCCGAAGGCGCAGAGCGCGGCCGATGTCAGACAGGCCGTCGCGGCGCTCGAGAGCGCCGAGCGGCGCAATGGCATCGCCCGGCCGATCGGACTGCTCGTCAACATAGAGACGGCGCGGGCGCTGCGCCTTGCTGCCGAGATCGCCGCCGCCCACCCGCGCGTGGCTGGCCTGCAGCTGGGCCTGGCGGATCTGTTCGAGTCGATGCAGGCAGACCGTCGCGACCCGGCCAACGTGCACGCCGCGATGTTCCAGATGAGCATGGCTTGCGCCGAGAGCGGCAAGTTCGCGTACGACAGCGCCTATCCGGACGTCGCTGACGAGGCCGGGTTTCGGCGCGAAGCGGAGCAGGCGCGCAAGCTCGGCTACGTCGGCAAGAGCTGCATCCATCCGCAACAAGTCGCGCTCGCCAACGAAGTGTTCGGCGCGGCGACGCTCGATCTGGACACCGCGCGACGCATCGTCGCGGCCGCGAAGGATGCGGCGGAGGCCGGCCGCGGCGCTTTTCTGCTCGACGGCCGCATGATCGACCTGCCATTCGTCAAGCGCGCCCTGGCCGTGCTGGCAGATGCGGACGACAGCAGCGATCGCCTGTGAGAGCGATCCTTGCGTTGGTGGCGCTCACGCTGAGTGCAGCGGCTGCGGCGGAAAGCATTTCCTCGGTCGACGTCACCTCGCTGCCGGCGCTCAACAGCGCCAGCACGCAGGCGCGTGTCATCGCGATCGACGATCGGCCGGTCGTATTGCAGCCCGGCGACGTGCACGTGCTCGATGCCCGTCGCCAGGGCTGGAACGAAATTCGCCGGCCGGACGGATTGAGCGATGCGCCGACCGGTTTCGTCACCGAGGGTCGTCAGACCTTCGTGCTCGAAGGCGCGCAAGTCGCACAGCTGAAATTGAACAGCGATGTGTTGACGCTGCACGCGTTGCCGGGCATGCCTACGGCGCTGACTTCCGCGGTCGGCGTGCTTGCAGACGACACCTTATATGTAGCCGGCCTGGACGCGAGCGGGGCGCCGCACCTGTTGCAGCTCGCACTCGCGAGTGAAGTCGGTCAGTGGAGCCCGTTGGCCGCCTGGCCCGGTGGCGGCGCGCCGACGTCGGTCGTTTCCCGCATCGGCTCCCTGTATCTCACGGTGCGCAGCGAAGGCGATCCCGCAGACCGGCTGCTGCGTTGGTCGCCACAGAAGGGCTGGCAGGATCGAGGCACCGCGCCCGGCGCCATCGTCCCGGCCTCCGCGCATGCCATCGGTCAGGCACACATTCTTTATCTCGTGCGCGACGCGAGCGGCGCGGCGCGCCTGGAGACGTTCCATACGATCTCGAGCGCCTGGGCCGAGCTGCCGTATCGCAAGAGCGGACCGATCGATAGTGTCGCGGTAGTCGGCAACGGTGTCCTGCTGGCAACCGCGGCAAGCGGCCGCATCGTCTTCGAGAATGCGCAGCTCGCATCCAGCAAGCGCGGCCTGACCGGCGTCGCGTGGCTCATCATCGTTCTCTACCTCGGGGCGATGATCGGCGTCGGCGTGTACTGGTACCTGCGCGATCGGCAGGGAACAGCTTCGGAGTTCTTCCTCGGCAGCCGCGCCATTCCGTTCTGGGCGGCGGGCGTCAGCCTGTACGCGACCAACACCAGCTCGATCAGCTACATCGCGATCCCGGCCAAGGCGTTCGAGACGGACTGGCAGTACATGATGAACAAGCTCATCACCATCGTGGGCCTGATGTTCGTCGCCGTGTGGATCGTGCCGCTGCTGCGGCGGCTGAATCTCGTGTCGGTCTTCAACTACCTGGAAATGCGCTTCCATCCGGCGATCCGCATGATCGGCAGCGCGCTGTGCATGGCGATGCACGTCGGCGGACGCATGAGCGTCGTGATGTTCCTGCCGGCGCTGGCGATCGCCACGATCACCGGCATCGACGTCGTGTGGAGCATCCTCATCATGGGCGTGTGCACGATCGCGTATACCGCGATGGGCGGCATGCGCGCGGTGGTCTGGACGGACTTCGTGCAGGTCATCGTGCTGATGGGCGGCGCGCTGTTCGCCATCGGCTTCGTGCTCCACTCGCTCGGCGGCTCGACCGTCTATGCAACCGCGATGGCCTACGACAAGACCAAGCTGCTGAATTTCAGCTTCGATCTCACCCAGCCCACGCTGTGGGGCTTTCTGTTCCTGATCCTGTTCGACACGGTGCTGACGTTCCCCAAGGACCAGGTGCTCATGCAGCGCACGCTCGCCACCGACTCGCCCCGCGCCGCCGGCCGCTCCATCTGGATGTTCGCAGCCATCATGTTGCCGGGCGGCTTGATCTTCTACGGCATCGGCACGGTGCTGTTCGCGTACTACAAGACGCATCCCGAGCGGCTCGATCCACTGTTGCCGATCGACGCGACCTTCCCGCTGTTCATCTCCGCCGAGCTGCCGGCGGGCCTGACCGGGCTGATCATCGCCGGCATTTTCGCTGCTGCGATGGGCACGCTGTCGGGCACGATCAACAGCATCGCGACGCTCCTGTCGGTGGATTTCTACCAGAAGCTGGCGCGCAACCCGACGGAGCACCGGATCAAGCGCTTCGCGGAATGGATGACGGTGGTGGTCGGTCTGGTCGGCATCGGACTGGCGCTCCTGCTGTCGCGCTACGACATCCATTCCCTGCTGGACCTGACGATCGAGATGGCCGGCCTGCTGGGCGGTGGCTTCGCCGGCGCGTACACTCTCGGCATGTTCACGCGGCGCGCGAACTCGGCGGGCGTGTCCATCGGCGTTGCGACGGCAATCGTCGTGACGATGGCGGCGTGGTGGAACGACCTGGTGCATCCCTACTTCTATCTCGGCATCTCGATTTTCGTCTGCATCGTCGTGGGCTACTTCGCGAGCCTGCTGTTCCCGGCGCCGACCCGCTCGCTGGCCGGGCTGACGATCTACAAAGACACCTGATCCGACTCGCGACCGGGGAGCGCTGCGATCGATACCCAGTTCCTGAAGACGTTCCTGACAGTCGCCGATCACGGATCCATGGCCGCGGCCGCGCGCGTGCTGAACATCACCTCGGCCGCGGTTTCGCAGCAGATTCACACGCTGGAGCGCGAGATCGGCGTGCCGCTGATCGTCCGCGTCGGGCGCACGGTGCGCATGACGGAGCAGGGCGCGCGCATCCTGCTGCGCGTGCGCGAGCTGGTGCGGGATTTCTCCGACCTGCGCAGCGTCGCGACCGAAAGTCCGATCGCCGGCGAGCTGCGGCTCGGCGCGTGCCCGACGGTGCTCGCGGGCATGCTGCCCGGCATCCTGGCGCGCATGGTGGGCAAGTTCCCGCACATCAACGTCTACATCCAGCCGGGCTACTCGGCGCCGTTGTATGCCTTGGTCGAGGCCGGCGATCTCGACGCGGCCTTCGTGCTGCAGGCGCCGTATCCGTTGCCGAAGACCTGCGATTGGCAATTGTTGCGCGAAGAGCCGCTGATCGTGCTCGCGCCGCATCACCTGGGCCATCGCAGCGCGCACGACCTGCTGGCGAACGAGCCGCTGATCCGCTACGACCGCAACCAGTGGGGCGGACGTCAGGCGGACGAGTACCTGCGCAGGGTCGGCATCACGCCGCGTGAGCGCTTCGAAGTGAACGCGCTCAATGCGATTGCCGTGATGGTCGATCGCGGGCTCGGCGTCTCGCTCGTGCCCGACTGGGCGAAGCCCTGGCCGGAAGGCCTGCGCCTCGCGCGCCTGGCGCTGCCGGAAGAGTCGGAGCCGCGGCGCATCGGCATCATCTGGTCGCGCGCGAGCGTGCGGTTGCGGCTGGTCACGGTGCTGCTGCAGGAGAGCGTGGCGGAATCGGGCTGAACCCAACAAAAACTAGGCTCTGAACAAAGCGCGGGCGGGTTCTATTCATCGGACCGACTTCATAGATTGCCTCCAACGAATGCCTGATGGGGGAGGCGATATCATGAGCAGAACACTGCGAACCGCGTTGCGTTGTTTCGGCGGCTGCATCGGCGTGCTTGCGGCGCATGCGGCGGCACAGGCCCAGGACCAGACCGCGCCGATGGAGCGGGTCGAAGAGGTCATCGTCACCGGCACCCGCGTGCCGAAAGCCGTCGACAAGATTCCCGGCGCCATCAACGTGATTTCGGAGGCGGACGTGTCGCGCACACTGAGCCTCACTCAGGACGCCACAGCGGTGCTGTCGCGCACTGTCCCGGGCTACTCGGAATCCTCGCAAGCGGTGAACAGCCTCGGCGAAACGCTGCGCGGCCGCGTGCCGCTGCGCTTGTTCGACGGCATCCCGCAGAGCACGCCGCTGCGCGACGGCAGCCGCAACAGCGTCTTCACCGACATGGACATCGTTGGACGCATCGAAGTGATCAATGGTCCGTCCGCGGCCGAGGGCATTGGCGCGGCCGGCGGCATCATCAACTACATCTCCAAGGACGCGACCGAGCCGGGCCTGAACTTCAACGTGTTCACGAATCTGTCCTCGCAGTTCGAGAGCGACAGCGACAGCTGGAAAGCCGGCGGCACGCTCACGTACAAGTCCGAGGACTACGACCTGGTGCTGAACGGCTCGCTCGGCGATCGCGGCATCACCTACGACGCGAACGGCCGCCGCATCGGCTTGAGCGCGAGCAGCTCCTCGGCGGACTCCGAGACCGAGAACCTGTTCGTCAAGGGCGGCATGAACTTCGGCGCCGACGACACGCAGCGGCTGCAGTTCTCCGCCAGCCATTTCAAGCTGAACAGCAAGGGCGGTTATCACTGGGTGCAGGGCAGCCGCGCGCTCGGCATTCCCGACACGTCCGAGCCCGGGCCGCCGCTCGGCACCGGCGGCGTGGCGCTGGTCGGCACCGAGTTCAACGAGTTCGAGCAGTACGTGGTGACGTACAAGAATTTCGACTTGTTCGGCGGCAGCTTCAGCGCCGACGCGTACAGCGCCGACCAGGCGATGCGCTTCCCGGCCGACAACGGCGCCGACCGGCAGGATCCGCTGATCGCGCCGATCGGCGAGCTCGTCGACCAGTCCGAAGTGAAATCCGAGAAGGAGGGCGTGCGCACCTCGTGGACGCGTCCCGACCTGTTCACCGCGGGCCTGGAGCTGCACGTCGGCCTGGACGTCGTCAGGGACAAGACCGAGCAGCGGCTCGCGCTCACCGATCGCGTGTGGGTGCCGCCGATGAAGTACACGAGCATCGCGCCCTACCTGCAGCTGTCGTACGACATCGGGCCGGTCACCTTCAGCGGCGGCGTGCGCCGCGAGGACGGCGAGCTCGAGGTGCACGACTACACTACGACGTTCTTCCGCAATCGCGCGTTCGTCGAGGGCGGCAAGCTCGACTACAAAGACAACATGTTCAACGCCGGCGCGATCTGGCGCATCACGGGCGACTGGTCGGTGTTCGCTGCGTACAGCGAGGGCTTCACGCTGCCGAACATCGGCATCCCCCTGCGCAACATCAACGTGCCGGGGCAATCGGTCGCAGGCATCCTCGATCTGCAGGCGATCATCTTCGACAACAAGGAAGCGGGCTTCAACTGGCGCGGCGACCGCGCGAGCTTCGGCGGCTCGTACTACAAGTCGACCTCCGACCTCGGCGCTTCGCTGAGCGTGGATCCGGTCACGCTGGACTTCGTGCTCAATCGCGCGCCGGTGGAGATCGACGGCTACGAGTTCACCGCCGACTTTTCGCTTACGCCGAACTGGAAGGTCACCGCGCTGTACTCGCACACGCGCGGCAAGACGACCACCGCCGGCCAGCCGAACGGTCCGCTGAACGTCGAGATGGGCGTCGTCAACATCAGCCCCGACAAGCTCAGCGGCTCGGTCGAGTGGAATTTCCTGGAGCGCGGCACGGTGATCCTCGGTGCGACCTCGCTGCTCGGACGCGACATCAACGAAGGCAAGAGCACGGAAGAGCACACGCACGGCTACACGCTGTACGACCTGACGGTCAACTACGACATGGAGCGCTACGGCGGGTTCTCGCTCGGCGTCGAGAACCTGACCGACAAGTTCTACTTCCTGTCGTTCTCGCAGATCGACTTCTTCCGCAATTATTTCGCCGGCCGCGGCCGCACGGTGTCGCTGACGTACAGGATCGATTTCTAGGAAAGAGCAGGACGTCGGACTAAAGTCCGGCCTATGAAACAGCCTCGCGATGCGATCCTGGTCGCGGGATCGGCCAACCTCGACTTCGTCGTGCGCGCGGACCATGTCCCCGCGCCCGGCGAGACCGTGCTGGGCCGCGAACTCGCCATCGTTCCGGGCGGCAAAGGCGCCAACCAAGCCGTCGCGTGTGCACGTGCCGGCGGTATCGCGACGCGCATGGTGCTGGCGCTTGGCGAAGACGCGTTCGCGCCGCTCATGGAGAAGTCCTTGCGCGATGCTGGAGTGACGCTGCACATCGTGCGCGCGCAGGCCGCGAGCGGCGTCGCGTTGATCTGTCTCGCGGACAATGCCGAGAACGCGATCACCGTCGCGCCGGGTGCGAACGCAATGTTGCGCGGCTCGGACCTGCCGGCGCTCGATGGCATCGGCTATCTGCTGTTGCAGCTGGAAACTCCGCTCGAGACGGTAGGCGCCTTCGCGCGCACCGCTCGCGACAATGGCGTCAAGGTGCTGCTGAACGCGGCGCCTGCTTGCGAATTGCCGGCCAGCTTGCTCGCGTCAGTCGACGTGCTGATCGTCAACGAGGATGAGCTCGCGAAAGTCGCGGGACGTCACGGCGCTGTCGCGGAAGTGCTGGCCGGGATCGACGTGCCCTGTGCAGTCGTCACTCTCGGGGCGCGCGGCTGTTGCGCGACCGAGCGCGGGACGATTTATCTGCAGCCTGCCTTCAAGGTTGAGCCGGTGGACACGACCGCGGCCGGCGACACTTTCTGCGGCGCGCTCGCAGCCGCGCTGTGCTCGGGTTCCCCCCTACCGCAGGCACTGCGCCGCGCGAGCGCCGCCGCAGCTCTCGCGACGACGCGGGTCGGCGCGCAGTCGAGCATTCCAGCCGTCGCCGACGTGGACGCATTGCTGCGATCCCATGCCGACGGCCGTCCCGGTGCGGCCGATGAGCTTGCCCGTTACTGCGGCGTGCGATGATTCCAGCCATGATGCGACCGACGACCCACTTCAAGTTCTCGCACGCGCTCACCGGGCCGTATCTGCCGCTGCCGGGCTCGCCGCCGGGCTGGCCGCTCGCCGGCATCGGCCACTGGACGATCGACGTCAACGCCAACGCCGAGGACTGGATCCGCGGCCTGCGCGAATGGCGGCACGAGCACCTGGTCCGGCTCGGCTACGACGACGCGCTGTATCGCGATCCGCGGCTGCAATGGGCGCAGCGCAACTTCGTGCACGCGCTCGCGATGATCGAAGACCGCTATCTGTACGATCCGGTCGCGGGCCGCTACACCGTGGAGCGCTATCTCGACGACGTGGAGAGCCGTTACGGCGGCATCGACAGCGTGCTGCTCTGGTACATCTATCCGAACATCGGCGTCGACGATCGCAACCATTTCGATTTCCCGCAGGACCTGCCGGGCGGCGTCGCCGCGCTGCGTGGAGCGGTCGCCGATTTTCAAGCGCGCGGCGTCAAGGTGTTCCTGCCGACGATGCCATGGGACAACGGCACGCGTCCGCACGGGGAGCCGGACTGGGAGTTGATGGCGGAGTTGGTCGCGGCGGTCGGCGCGGACGGCATCAATGGCGACACCTACAGCGGCATGCCGCGTGCGTTCTTCGATGCGTGCGCAAAGCGCGGTCGCGCCGTCGTGCTGGAGCCGGAGTCCACTGCGCAGGCCGGCGATCACATTCTGAACTGGAACGTGCAGAGCTGGAGCAAGAAGGTGCCGCAGGACGTGATCCCTTCGGTGTTCAAGCTCAAGTGGCTCGAGCCGCGGCACCTCGTGAACATCGAGAACCGCTGGAGCCGCGATCGCACCAACGACCTGCAGCACATGTTCTTCAACGGCATCGGCTACACCGCCTGGGAGAACGTGTGGGGCATCTGGAATCAGCTGACGCCGCGCGATGCCGAAGCACTGCGGAGAATCGCGACGATCCAGCGGCAGTTCGCGCATCTGATGGTCAGCCCGGACTGGACGCCGTACGAGAAGACGCTGCAGGCCGGCGTGTTTGCGAGCCGCTTCCCCGGCGACGGCGTGACGCTGTGGACGATGGTGAATCGCAACGAGTATGAAGTGAGCGGCGAGCAGATCGCTATCGCGCACACGCCGGGCACCCGCTATGTCGATTGCTGGAGCGGCGTGCGAGTGGAGCCGCGTATCGATGGCGCGCAGGCGCGCTGCACATTGAAGCTCGAAGCGCAGGGGTTCGGCGCGATTCTCGCCGTCGCAGGCAACGCGGAGCCGGCGGACCTCGCGCCGTTCCTCGAGCAGATGCGCAAGTTCGCCCGCACGCCGCTGCGCTCGCTCTCAGCCGAATGGCGCGCACTGCCGCAGCAGATCGTCGAGATCGCAAGAACGCGCGCTGCGACGCAAGCGCCGGCCGGCATGATCGCGATCCCCGCGACCGAGTTCGATTTCGCGGTGCACGGCATCGAGATCGAAGGCCAGACCTCCGACGGACTCGACGTTCAATATCCGTGGGAGAGCAGTCCGCGGCGTGCGCATCGCGGACGCGTGCGGATTTCTGCTTTCCACATCGACCGCTATCCGGTCACGAACGCACAGTACCAGGCGTTCCTCGACGCGAGCGGCTATCGTCCGCGCGACGCTCACAACTTTCTGCGTCATTGGCAGAACGGCGCGCCGCCGCGCGGCTGGGAGAACAAGCCGGTCACGTGGGTGTCGATCGAAGACGCGCGCGCATACGCGCAGTGGGCAGGCAAGCGGCTGCCGCGCGAGTGGGAATGGCAGTACGCTGCGCAGGGCACTGACGGTCGTCGCTTCCCGTGGGGCAACGAGTGGCAGAGCGAGGCGGTGCCTGCGACGTCCGTTGCGCGTGAGATGCCGCCGCCCGACAACGTCGATGCGCATCCGGCGGGTGCGAGCCCGTTCGGCGTCATGGATCTCGTCGGCAACGTCTGGCAATGGACCGACGAGTACGTCGATGCCCACACGCGCGCGGCGATCCTGCGCGGCGGGACGGCGTATCAGCCGCAAACTTCGCACTGGTACTTCCCGCAGGCGTATCGCCTCGACCAGCATGGCAAGTACCTGCTGATGGCGCCGTGCAAGGACCGCTCGGCAGGCATCGGTTTCCGTTGCGTCGCCGACGCCGCATGATGCCGCAGCGAACGACAACGACCACGCAATCGCGCGAGGGCGCGGTGCAATTCGCTGCGCCGGGCGCGGTGCGCCTGCAAGGCATTCTGGGCGAGGCGCTCGCTGCCAATCATCGCGGCCGGCTCGCGAAGTTCATCGTCGACGAGACCAGCCCTGCGATCGCGCTCTTCGCGCCGGCGCAGGCCCACGCGAATCACAACGGCGACTGGTACGGGGAGCACGCTGGCAAATGGCTGTATGCGGCTGCGAAAGCCGCAGCGCGCACGGGTGACGCGGTCTTGTCTGATCGCGTCAAGCGTGTCGCCGACTATCTCGTCGGACTGCAGGATGTAGATGGCTATCTCGGCACGTACGCGTCCGAACGGCGTTTCATGCGCAAGCAGCCGCCGAAGCCGGTGAGTTGGGATGGCGCTCCGTCCGTGCGTACCTGGGATATCTGGACGCACGCCTATCTGATGCTCGGACTGATCGAGGCGCACCGGCTGCTCGGAACCGCTCGCCATCTCGAAGCGGCCTGCCGGATCGGCGATCTGTGCTGGCGCACGCTCACGAGCGGCGGCATCGACATCACGGATCTCGGCAATCATCACGGCATGTCTGCGAGCGTGCTGATGGATCCCGCGCTCGAGTTGCACTTCGCGACCGGCGAGCAGCGGTATCTCGATCTTGCGCTGCGCATTCTGGAGCAGGCCGATCGCAATCCACGACTCGCTTTGCTCACGCAGGCGCTTGCGGGAGCGGACGCTTCCGAGATCGCGACCGGCAAGGCGTATCAGCTCATCTGGAATCTCGTTGCCGTGGCGAAGCTGCATCGCGCGACTGGCGATGCCAGTTACCTGCGTGCGGTGGCGAGCGTGTGGCGCAACGTCCGCGATCATCACCTCACGCTCGGTGGCGGACCGTGGGGCGGCGTCGGGCAGCGCTCGCGCGAGGTGTTCAATCCTGCAATCGTCTTCAGTCCGTACGGCTACGTCGAGACCTGCTCGACGCTGGCGTGGACCCAGCTCAATCGCGAGTTGCTCGCGATCACGGGCGAGGCTGCGTACGCGGAAGAGATCGAGCGCACTGCGTACAACGACCTGCTCGGCGCGCAGGCGCCCGACGGCGAAGACTGGTGTTACTACTCATTCCCGAACGGCCGCCGTATCCACACGACGTACTGGCGGTGCTGCAAGTCCAGCGGCGCGATGGCGCTCGAAGAGTTGTCTTCGGTCGCGTATGCGACCACCGCGGACGGCGTGCAGATCAATATGCTCGGACCTGCGGAGGCCGCGTTGCAGGTGCGCGGTGTCGGCACGGTCCGGCTGGAACAGCGCACTGAGTATCCCTTCGACGGTGAAGTCGCGATTCGCGTCGCGCCGGAGCGGAGCGCGACGTTCAAAGTTCACGTGAGGATTCCGCACTGGGCGGTCGGCGCCGGGATTCGCGTGAACGGCGCGAGTCTCTCGCCCTCACTGCCGACTGGCGCCTTCTTCGCGATCCACCGCGAATGGCGCGCGGACGACGTCATCACACTCTCGTTGCCGATGCGGCCGCAGGCGCACTTCCGCACCCACAGCAACACGCAGGAATCGCGCGCGCCCGACGATTCGCCGGTGCGCCAGGAAGTTCTGCATTTCGACTACGTGGCGATCACGCGCGGACCGCTCGTCTATGCGACCGGACTGATCGACGGCTACAAGATCGAAGAAACGCTGCGCGTACCGGCGCCGACCGACGACTCGTGGCTCGAGACGCTGCCGGCCGCAGGCGCAGAAGGGCCGGACGTGCGCGTCGCGCCGCTCGGCCGAGCGGCTCTCGTATTCACTCCTTATTATCGCGCGGGCGGACGTCGCGACCGCACCTGGCGCCTCACCTGGATGCCGCTCGCGCCGGAATCACAATGACAGCTTCCTCACCATTCGCCAGCTCGCGACGCTCCGGGCCACCGGGTCCGCTGAGCGGCGTGCGCGTGCTCGATCTCAGTGCCTACATCGCTGGGCCGTACGGGTGCACGCTGCTTGCAGACCAGGGCGCGGACGTCATCAAGGTCGAGCCGCCGGGCGGCGACAACCTGCGCCAGTATCCGTCGACGCTGCAATCGGAGAACCGCGCGTTCCTCGGCGTCAATCGCAGCAAGCAAGGCGTCGTGCTCGATCTCAAGAGTCCCGCAGGCCGCGAAGCGCTGTTGCGACTGGTCGAGGCGGCGGACGTGCTCGTGCACAACTTCCGGCCCGGTGTGCCGGAGCGTCTCGGCATCGACTTCGAACGCCTCAGTCGCCTGAATCCACGCCTGATCTACTGCGCGGTCACCGGCTACGGCGAGACCGGGCCGCTGCGCGAGAAGGCCGGCTACGACCAGGTGCTGCAGGCGATGAGCGGCATGTCCGTGCTCCAGGGCAAGCACGACGGCGCGCCCGAGATCGTGCACGGATCGATGGTCGACTACTACGCGGCAGCGCTCGTAGCAGCGGGCATTGCTTCAGCGCTGTTCGAGCGCGAGCGCAGCGGGCAGGGGCAATTCGTCGGCGTGTCGTTGCTGCGAAGCGCGCTGACGATGCAGTCCGCGCGCATGATCTGGGCCGAGGGCGAGGCGCTCGATATTTGGCGCGACATGCGCTCGGGCGGCATCACCGGCCTGCATCCGACGCGCGAAGGGTATCTCTATCTGTCGGCGAACACGCCGCACTTCTGGCAGGCGTTGTGCAAGAAGACCGGCCTCGGCGACCTCGCCAACGACCCGCGCTACGACACCGTGCGCAAACGGGCGCAACACGCCGCCGAGATCGTGCCGAAGCTGCGCGCTGCGTTGATGACACGCACTGCGCTGGAGTGGGAGCAGGTGTTCGGCGACGAAGTGCCGTGCTCGATGGCGCGACGGGTCGAAGACATGTTCGATCATCCGCAAGTGCTCGCGGAGGAGATCGTGGCGCAGATCGAGCATCCGACGCTCGGCAGCTACCGCGGCGTCGCGCGGCCGATCAAGTTCGGCCGCACGCCAGGGCCCGAGCCGTTCGCCGCGCCGTCGCTCGGGCAGGACACGCAGTCCGTTATCGGGCGTCCGCTGCGAACTCCGTGATCTGCAGCAGGACCTGGCCCGGGTTGCCGTAGATCGACGCTCCGAGCGATCGGTCGGCGCGCGTGAACTTCATGCGATAGCGCTTCCCATCGAGATTCATTGTTCTTCCCTCTTCCTGAAGGTGCGCACAGCGTACCATTGCACGCCATGCAGCTACCCAGACCTGTCGCGATTACGCTCTTTGGCATGTTCGCGTGGACGACGCCGCTGCACGCGGCCGAGCCCCCGCATCCAAAACTGATCGTCACCCTTGTCGTCGATCAGTACTCCGCCGATCTCTTCAGCGAATATCGGTCGCTGTACGAACCGAAAGTGCAGGGCATGGCACGGCTGGCGGGCGGCGTCGTGTTCCCGCGTGGTCATCAAGGTCACGCCGCGACCGAGACCTGTCCGGGCCATTCGACGATCCTGACCGGAGATCGTCCGGCGCGAACCGGCATCGTCGCCAACGAGTGGCAGGTTGCGACGCTCCCGCGCATGGACAACGGGCGTGAGACCTTCGCGGTGTACTGCGTAGAGAAGCCCGGCGACAAAGGGAGCGACGCGCGGAAGAAGGTCATTTCAGTGGACGCGCTGCAGGTCCCGACGCTCGGCGATCGCATGAAGGCGCACGATCCGTCGTCGCGCGTCGTGGCGGTCGGAGGCAAGGATCGCGCTGCCGTGCTGCTCGGCGGGCACAACGCAGACCTGACGCTGTGGTGGACCGACAAGGGATTCGCAACGTACGAGGGTAAGGAAGCCACCATCCCGCGAGAGATCGCCGAACGCGTGAATGCGGGCGTGCGCAGCTCGTACGGACAGCGAACGGTTCCGAAGTTGCCGCCACGGTGTGCGGCGATGTCGCAGCCGGTCAAAGTCGGTCCGGCGTCTGTCGGCACGCTGGCGCCGACGGACGCGAATTCCAAGCGCTGGCGCGCGACGCCCGCGATGGATTCATTCACCGTCGACGCGGCGCTGGCGGCGGTCAAGGCGCTCTCGCTCGGGCAGCGCGACTCGACCGATCTGCTCGCAGTGAGCTTCTCGGCCAACGACTACGTGGGTCACTACTTCGGCACGGAAGGGCCGGAGATGTGCGCGATCCAGCTCGCGCTGGACCAGAGCGTCGGCAGGCTGCTCAGCGCTCTCGACAAGACGCGCGTCTCCTACGTGGTCGTGCTCACAGCGGACCACGGCGGACTGGACATTCCGGAGCGCAATCGCCCGCGAAGCCTGCCCGCCGCGCAGCGCATCAGCCCGGATGTCTTCCCCGGCAACATGGGCGCCGCTGTCGCCAAAGAGCTCGGCCTCGAAAGCACGGTGCTGCTCGGTGGCGAAGAATTCGCCAACGATGTGTTCCTGAGTCCCGCGGTTCCCGCAGATAAGCGCGTGGCGGTGATTGAAACCGTAGTTCGCAGGTACAGCGCGCACCCGCAGGTCGAGCAAGTGTTCACGAGGAACGAGCTGATCGCCGCGTCGCCGCCGACGACGCCGGTCGACGAATGGACGCTGCTCGATCGCGCGAAAGCGAGCTTCAATCCGCTGCGCTCGGGCGATCTGGTCGTGCTGCTCAAGCCGCACGTCACGACGTATCTGCCGCCGCGCAACGTCGACACCGACTACATCGCGTCGCACGGCTCAGCGTGGGGGTACGACCGGCGCGTGCCGATCCTCTTCTGGTGGCAGGGCATTGCAGGATTCGAGCAGCCCGCGGCCGTGGAGACGGTCGACATCGCGCCGACGCTCGCGTCGCTGATCGGTCTGCAGGTCCCGGCGGGCGAATTCGACGGTCGGGTGCTGCAGCTCGTCAGATAACGCTGCGACTACCGCTCGCGATCCTCCGCGACCGGTGCCGCCAGACTGCCGCCTTCGTCCTCCCAGGCCTTGATCGCCGCTCGCTGTTGCCGCTTTTCCGCAACGCTGCGGCGCGAGTTGCTATCGAGGCGGTGGCGGCGGGGCGGACCGACGAAGAGGGGATTCATCCATGGGTTCGGACTCGAGGGTCCCCAGAATCGCTGGCGTCGGGCGTTCGGGTCGCTCACGGTTGCCACGCTGAGGTCAATGCATCCCCGATGAGGACGACGACCTGCCGGTTCAGGTGCAGCTCCGGAGCGTCGCAATCGTCGGCGAACGACGCAGGCTGCAGCTCGCTGCGGGCCGATACCCGGACCGGTAGCCGAGCTGAGTCAATGCCTCGTTGGAGGAGATAGCTTGCTACTGCCACGGCGCGGCGCTGGGAGAGTGTCGCATCGTAGCCGGCACTGGCCTTGCAGACGGCGGAGCTTTCGATCTGCGCATCGCGGTGCTGATACTCCTCGAGGAAGCTGATCAGCTTGTCGAGCCTCTCGCTGCCGGCTGCATTCAGCCGCGCCGAATTCCCAGCGAACAGCGCGTCGTCGAGCGTAAGCAGCAAGCCACTATCGATGACTTCGGCCTCAAGCCCGTCGATCTGCCGCTGCAGGTGCTGCGCGTTGCGTCGCGCGGCGACATTGATGTCGCGCGCTTCCTCCAGCTGTCGCTTCTGCTCATCGGCTTCGGCCTGAGCCAGCGTGCGCTGGTCCACGTCGACGCTGCGGTGCGCGGCGAGCGCCTGTGCGGCGGGTTGCGTGGGCTGAGTCGTGCCCGCTGCGCAGGCCGCGAGCAACAGCAAGCCTATGAGGCTGTACCTGATCATACGGGTCAGTGTCCGACAGCCCGGCGCGATGGTCGGTGCGTTGACGAACTTAGCCGGGCAGTTAACCGTTGTGTACGATGGCGCACATTAGTCTCAGGCCGAAACCACGCAGCTTCCCCATGTCCTCCAGCCATGATCCTCGCCAGAATCACCTGCTGGCCGCGCTGACGGCGGGGGACTTCGAGCGGGTGGGCCCCCGTCTCAAGCTGGTGCCGCTGGCGCTCGGGGACGTTCTATATGAATCCGGCAGTCGCCAGCGAGCCGTGTACTTTCCAACAACCGCGATCGTCTCGCTGCTGTACATGCTGGCTGATGGGGCATCAGCGGAAATCGCCGTCGTCGGCAACGAAGGCATCATCGGCGTCTCTCTGTTCATGGGTGGGGAAACGACACCGAGCCGGGCGGTCGTACAAAGTGCCGGTCACGCGTATCGCCTGCCTGGCAAGCTGCTCAAGCAGGAGTTCATCCGCGGCGACGCGATGCAGCACCTGCTGCTGCGCTATACGCAAGCCTTGCTGACGCAAATGGCCCAGACGGCCGTGTGCAATCGACACCATTCGCTGGATCAACAACTCTGTCGCTGGCTGTTGCTGAGTCTCGACCGACTGGCCGGCAATGAGCTGGTCATGACCCAGGAACTGATCGCCAACATGCTGGGCGTGCGCCGCGAGGGCGTGACGGAGGCTGCCGGCCACCTGCAGAACGTCGGGCTGATCCGCTACAGCCGCGGACGCATTACCGTGCTCGATCGAACTGGACTCGAGGCCCGCACCTGCGAGTGCTACGCGGTCGTCAAGAAGGAGTTCGATCGCCTGCTGCCGTACCGTCGAGGCGGTCACTAAGTCGCTTTGTCGACCAGCCATTGAGCAAGGCCGCTGTGCGCGGCTCGCTGCGCGATGCTGCGGCTTCCCCAGAAGCTGACGCCCGCCGCCTGCCTTGCGCTGACGCTCTCGTTCGCCACCTCGGCATCGGTGAGCGAGTGGGTCACGAAATAGAAGCGGTCGAATCCGATCATCGAAAGGTACCGATTGGCATACTCGCGATAGTCCTCGATAGCGGCATGCGCTTTGACCTCCACCGCGATCCGCTCGCCGGTCACAGCGGATTCCAACGCCAGGTCGATGTCGCTTTCCGTTTCAGCGAGCACTCCGACGCGCTGCCACCCTGCGTTCCTGAATATCAGGTCGACCAGCACCTCGAGATCCCGTGGGTGCAGGCGCTCCACGATCGGCTGCAACGAGTCGATGAGCCCTGCCAGAGCACGGTCGGCAGCAGCAGCGCGCGGGGGATCGACGCAGTTGATCTTATGCAGCACGTAGCATGGTTCCACCGCACAGATCGTCCCGCGGTACGCCTGAACTGCCAGCAGGCCACCGCTCAGGCGGGATGCCGCGAGAGGCTGGTTATTGACGTCGCACTGGTGCCATCCGTCGATCGTGGAACGGACCTTGGTGCCGTTTGCACGCTCGGACGCACCGGGAGCCGCAAAGGCCCACCACATGCAATCAGCATGGAACGTGATCCACAGCGTGACCGCGGAAGCTTCGTAGAAAGCACGAATCTGCTTCGTGTGTCGCGCGCTGCTTTCGCGGTCCTGAGCGTGCTCCGCGATCTGCGACTCGACCTGCGTCCAGCGGGCGTCAACGCAGAACTCGTGTGCCACCTGCGGGTAGTCCAGGCGCAGCTCGCCGGCCACAATGCATTGTGCGGTCTGGTCACGACATTTGCCGAGCCGTATGAACAGGCAGCGTTCGGCTTCGATGCTCATCGTTGCGTGTGCCGCGGTGCTGCCGCGATCCGGCGCAGATGCGCATACCCAACGAGCTTCCTGCCTTGCTCGTCCCACAAGCGAAACCTGACAGATCGCAGGCTGGAGGTCAGCGTAACGTGCGTGACCTCTTGAAACAGCGGGTCGCTTTCGTGACAGCGCTGCAAGTTGTAGTTGGGAATGCGCGGGCTCAGGTGGTGGATGTGATGAAAGCCGATGTTGCCCGACAGCCATTGCAACACCTTCGGCAGCTTGTAGTAGGAACTGCCGCGAAGTGCGGCCGACGTGTAGTCCCAGTTGTCGCTGCGTTCCCAATAGACGCCTTCGAACTGATGCTGCACGTAGAACAGCCACAGTCCAACGGCGCCGGCGATCGTCATTACGATCGACTGAATGAGCAGGTAGGGCGCGATGCCGAAGATCCAGCTGAGCAGCGTCGCTGTACCGAGCAGCGCCAGGTTCAACCACAGCACTGAGCGGCGGCGTCGCTTGTCGGCCTTCGGTGAGGCAAAGCGCTGCTTGATCACGAACACTGCCAGCGGAGCCAGCACGAACAGCACCAGGGGATTGCGCGCCAGCCGATAGGCAAGCCGTCGGCGGGGCGACGCACTGAGATATTCCTGGACGGTCATGGTCCAGATATCGCCCGTGCCGCGCCGGTCGAGATCGCCCGCGCTGCCGTGATGAACTGCGTGTTCCCACCGCCAGTGCTGGTAGGGCGTAAAGGTCAGGACGCCGGCGATGAAGCCCACGACATCGTTCGCGCGCCGGGAGCGAAAGTATGAGCCGTGCGTGCAGTCATGAAAGATGATGAAGATGCGGACCAGGAACGCAGCGGACACGATCGCCAGCGGCACCGTGAGCCACAGCGAGATATCGAGCACGAGGTACATGGCATACCACAGGAGCAGGTACGGACCGAAAGTGTTCGTCAGCTGCCAGAGCGCACGCCCGGTGGAGGCGTGCTGGTAGCGCGCCACGATATCTTTCCACGCCGCGCTGTCATGCCCCGCGGCCGGATCCGAACGCCCGCTTGGCAGCCGTGCGCTCGAGTTGCCCTCGGCTGACTGCAATGCCACTCCTATTGCCAATCGCACGCAGTCGGCAATCCGACCGATTCGACTGGGGTCGGCGATGACGGGCCCGGTCGGCCGGCTTGTCCGCGGACGAGCTGTGCGTATGTGATGGCGTCGGCAAGACGGTCGTACTGGTATCCGTCGTAGAAATAGTGTCGGCCGCCGCGAATGATCGACAGCTCTGCCATCAAACGATCCTCGTCGCCGACGGGTAGATGGGTCACGGTGCTGTCCTCATGGCTGCGCCAAATTGCCGCACCATCTTCTCCGGCCCTGCCACCGCCATCCGTACGCTGGCGTACGCAATGCATCGAAGTGGCAATGTTCGTCAGCGCACCGACGCAAGGGCGCCTCGAATAGTAGGATTCATGCACAGTCGCGGTAGGAGAAAGTCAGGTGAACCGGAGCGGTGCGATGCAGGGCAGCTCGGAATGGGTGCAGGGCACCGCGCCCCGTGCCGCCACCGCGGACAAGCGCCGCACCGACCGAGTGCGATCGTGGCGTCGGCGAGTGCTGCAGAGGCGCGGTGCGCTGATGCACGCTGCCATGGCTCGCGATACGGAAACCTCTTGGCTGGCCATGCTGGACGAGACCGGCATGGTGGTTGCTTGGTATGGCCACAGCGGCGAAGGCAGCGAACATGTCGTGGATCGCCACGTGTCGCAGTTTTACATCCCGGAAGAAATCGCCCGGAATCAGCCGATTCGTGACCTGCGCTGCGCTGCCGTCGACGGCGCCACGATCACGCACGGGTGGCGACGGCAGGCTGACGGGACGACCTTCTGGGGTACCGTCGTCATCGAAGCGATCGTTCTTCGCGACGGGCGATTGCAAGGGTTCTCCTATGTCAGCCGCGCATGCGATGGCCCGCCGGCGGATGTGCCGGTCTCCCGGAGTCCGGATCCTCGGATGTCCGGCCTGCAAGCAGCGTCCCACCTCGCGCCACGGTTCGATCCTCGCAGCCATCCACTGTCAACGTAACTCGTGTCCCGTGGTGCCGTTGTGAGATCGCGATCAGCCGCGAACCGCGGACGTGCGCTGCCGCACAGCCAGTCACTATCACAGCGGGCACGCTGCCGAGATGAGATCGAAAACACTCCGTTCGAAGGCCGCGTTCGAAGCCGGTGCCAACCGACTGGTTACGGCGCTGCCGCAGCGCAGCCGCAAGAGATTTCTCGCCCGCTGCGAGCGAGTGGAGCTGCGCTTCGCGGCTGTCCTGGGCGTCGAGGGCGAGCCCATGCAGCACGTGTACTTTCCTATCGATAGCGTCATCTCGTTGGTCACGACGCTCGCAGACGGGGCGCGACTCGAGGTTGGAATCATCGGCAACGAGGGCATGCTGGGGATGTCCATCCTGCTCGGCGTGAACGTTGCGCCCCAGCGCGCCATCGTCCAGGGCGGCGGGTCGGCACTGCGCATGAACGCCGCGGTCTTCAGGCGCTACTGCGAGCGGGACAGCGATCTGCGTAAGGTGATGAACCGCTATGTGCACGTGCTGATGGAGCAGCTCGCGCAAACGGCGGCCTGCACTCTCTATCACCGCGTCGAGAGTCGGCTGGCGCGATGGCTACTGATGACGCGCCAGCGCGTGGGCAACGATCGGTTCAATCTCACGCATGAGTTTCTGGCCTACATGCTCGGAGTGCGGCGGGCGGGTGTGACCCACGCTGCAGGCTCATTGCAAGGTCAGGGATTGATCGACTATCGCCGCGGAGCGATCACAGTCCTCGATCCGCGAGGCTTACAGAGGGCTTCGTGTGCTTGTTACGTTCGCGGCAACGCAATCTACGCGCGGACACTGAGGTTGGCTCGGACTGCGCGCCCCTAACGTGCGGCGGATGCGGACGACGAGGGCTTCTGAGTGGATGAGCACGTCTTGCATATCCTCCTCGGCTTCGTCGGCGTCGTCGCCGTGTTCGGCCGGCGAGTTCACGGCGAGTGGTTTCCAGAAGATCGCTTCCGTCTTACCAACCTGATGGTCACGTCGCTCGGCTCTACGCGGGCATTGCCAGCCGACGTCTGCGGCGCGCTCGTCCGGGCCTGTTGCCACTGTGGGTATCGATTGTCTTCGCGCTGACATTGGGTATGGCTGCCGTGCTGCAGATTCTGAATG
>DASYRK010000038.1:0-3778 GCA_036004505.1 Steroidobacteraceae bacterium | reverse complement strand
GTCGGGCCGCCCGCGAAATCCGCCGCCGGGTGGAAATTGATCGGCTGGTGGAAGCCGCCGTACGTGGTCGCGTTGAAGCGCAGGTCGCGGTCGTGATCGGTGCGCTTGACGCCGAACTTGATCGCCTTGAACGCGCCGGCTTCGATGTCGTGCGTCGCGTCCACGTAAGCGTACTTCTCCTCGTCGTTGTTCAGGATCTGGTGGAGCGACGAGAAGATGAACTGCATGTCGTTCGGATCCGTCGGGTCGACGTTCGCGAAGCTGACCTGCGGCGACTTGCCGCGCAGGTCGTACGTGAACGTCGCCGGCGCGCCGAACTCGACGAACGGCTGTGCGTCGGTGTTGCCTTCGGCGTCCGTGTAGCCGACCTTGAAATGCACGTCCCAGCCGTCGGCCGGCCGGAAGTTGAGGTCGACGTCGATCGAGCGCGTCTCCGCCGAGGCGAAGCGGTTGATCGCGTCGTACACGACGCCAAAGTCCTCCGTGCCGTTGGTCTTCGAGGAGATCGTCCCCGCGACGGCCGTGCCGTCGACGATCGTCGCATTGGTCAGCGTGCCGCCGTTGTTGATGGCGCGCGAGCCCCAGGCGAGGAAGTTCTCGTTGGTGTTGTCGCCGTCGAACTTGGAGTACAGGCCTTCGACGGTGACGTCGAAGTTGTCGGCGGCCTCCCACTGCACGGCGAAGTTCGCGCCCTTGCGGATGCGCTCCTGCGTGAACAGCGCCGAGCCGATCAGGCCGGGGACCAGCACGTCCTGGCCGCCGACGTCGCGCGTGTCGTAGGTCAGCGTCTCGACGCCGTCGCGGCGGATGTTCCGCTTCTGGTAGA
This sequence comes from Steroidobacteraceae bacterium, assembly GCA_036004505.1. Lineage (GTDB taxonomy): Bacteria > Pseudomonadota > Gammaproteobacteria > Steroidobacterales > Steroidobacteraceae > Steroidobacter. Next base: position 2,952 of record DASYRK010000038.1, on the reverse strand, counting down.
TCGCGGCGATCATCGCGCCGAACGTGCCTTCGCTGTTCTTCCAGTTGAACAGGCCGGAGAACTGCGGATCGTACTTGTCGGCCAGGTCCGTATAGGCCATCTGCGCCGACAGGAACGTCTGCATCGAGTCCATCTCGAGCGGCTTGCGCGTGATGACGTCGATCGTGCCGCCGATGCCGCCTTCCTCGAAGTCCGCTTGCGGCGATTTGAAGACCTTCACCTGGCCGATCACGTCGGCGGGCAGCATCAGGTAGTTGAAGCTGCGCGTCGTGTTGAGCTGATCGAGGATGAACCAGTCCGCCGTCGCCAGGCTGTGGCCATTCAGCAGCGTGCGAGTCAGCGTCGAGGACAGGCCGCGCAGATTGACGCGCTCGCCTTCGCCGAAGTCGCGGCTGATCACGATGCCGGGCACGCGTTGCAGCGCCTCGGCGAGATTCTTGTCCGGGAACTTGCCGACGTCTTCGGCATTCAGCGCGTCGACCACGCCGACCGCTTCGCGCTTGGTCTGCAGGGATTCGCGCAAGCTGCCGCGAATGCCGGTCACCACGACCTCTTCGATCTGGCCCGAGTTCGTCGACTGGGCCGCGAGGACGGGCGCCGCCGCGCCGGACAATGCCAGTGTGATCGCCGCCGCGAGCAGGTTTGATCCCTGGGTCGATCTCTGTGTGCTCATAAGCCCCATACCCCTTTGTGCTTTGTGTGATCAGACCAATATGGGGCCAATATAGTACCAGTCGAATGAAAAAGCCAAGCCTGTTGCATACCATTTGTTCTCAGATCGCATTTTTCCAACTGAAATAGTCGATTAACGCATACAAGAATCGCTCTCCGGGCTGTATTGGTATTGCATTGGTCATATGACGGTGGCATCTTGAGCGCCAACTCCCACGTCCGCACGGGCGCGGGCGACGCGCATCGAGGAGAGCGGGTTTGGCAACTTTGTCCCAGTATTTGCGGCCTCTCGACGACGAGCACGCCCTGCCGCTCTATCAGCAACTGCAGCGCCGTCTGCGCGACGCCATCGAAAATCGCATTCTCGGCCCCGACGATGCGCTGCCGCCGGAGCGCGATCTCGCCGAAGAGCTCACCGTCTCGCGCATCACAGTGCGCAAAGCAATCGATGGTCTGGTCGAAGAAGGCTTGCTGGTGCGCCGTCAGGGCTCGGGTACGTTCGTCAGCAACCGCGTCGAGAAAAATTTCTCGAAGCTGACTTCGTTCTCCGAAGACATGCGCGCGCGCGGCCGCAAGCCGCGCAGCGTGTGGCTGAATCGCGCGCCCGGCACCGTGACTCCCGAAGAATCGCTGCCGCTGCGATCGAGTCCCGGCACGCCCGTGTATCGCTTCAACCGTATTCGCTACGCAGACGAAGTGCCGATGGCGCTGGAATACGCGACGGTGCTCGCGTTCTGCCTGCCGTCGATCGAGGCAGTCGAGTCTTCGTTGTACGAAGCGCTCGAGCGCACGGGCAATCGCCCGGTCCGCGCGTTGCAGCGTCTGCGCGCAGTGCTGTTCACGGCCGAGCAGGCGAAACTGCTCAAAGCGCACGAGCACGACGCGGGCCTGCTGGTGGAGCGGCTCGGCTTTCTCAAGGACGGCCGCGCGGTGGAGTTCTCGCAGTCGTACTACCGCGGCGACATCTACGACTTCGTCGCCGAACTCAGCGCACAATCATGAGCCTGTCGAGCCGAATGTATCGGGAAGCCGCGCAAGCGCCCGACGTCGTACGCGAACAGCTTCAGACCAATTCAGCGAGCGTCGCGCGCATCGGCGCCTTGCTGCGGGACATGAAGCCGCACGCTGTCGTCACCTGCGCGCGCGGCAGCTCGGACAACGCTGCGACGTTCGCAAAATATCTGATCGAGTCGCACGCGAAGGTGCTCACCTCCTCCGCTGCGCCTTCGTTGAGCTCGCTGTACGAAGCGCAGCCCGACCTGCGCGGCGTCGTGTTCATCGCGATCTCGCAATCGGGCAAGAGCCCTGACCTGCTCGCCTCGACCGAAGCTGCGAAGCGCGGCGGCGCGCTCGTGATCGCGCTGTGCAACGTGATCGATTCGCCTCTGGCAGCGCTGGCGGATCATCTCGTGCCGCTGTGTGCAGGCGTCGAGATGAGCGTCGCGGCAACCAAGTCGTACATTGCTTCGCTAACCGCCGTCGTGCACCTGGTCGCGAGCTGGACCGCGGATCGCACGCTGCTCGACGCGCTCCAGCGTTGTCCCCCGCAGCTCGAACACGCGTGGATGCTCGACTGGAGCCGCGCCGTGCCAGCGCTGACGAGCTCTGCGAATCTGTACGTCGTCGGCCGCGGCTTCGGCCTTGGGATCGCGCAGGAAGTCGCACTCAAGCTCAAGGAGACGTGCGGGCTGCACGCCGAAGCGTTCAGCGCCGCGGAGGTGAAGCACGGACCGATGGCGCTGGTGAAGCTGGGCTTCCCGGTGCTGATGCTGTCGCAGAACGACGAGAGCCGCGCCGGCATCGAGGAACTGGCGAAAGACTTCGTCCTGCGCGGCGCGCAGGTGCTGGCCGCGGGCATCGCGGTCGAGCGCGCGCTGTCGCTGCCGACGATCGCGGCGCATCCGGCGATCGAGCCGATCCTGATGATCGAGAGTTTTTATCGCATGGCTACTGCCCTGGCGTTCGCGCGCGGCTTCAATCCCGACAAGCCGCCGCATCTGAACAAGGTCACCGAGACGCTGTGATGAGTCTGGCGCTCACCAATGGCCGCGTGCTGACCGATGCGGGCTTCGAGGAAGGCCGCGTCGTCGTGCTCACGGGCGGGCGCATCCAGGCGATTCTCACGCAGGACCAGTGGCAGGCTGCGCGTACGGCCAAGCACACCGTTTACGACCTCAAGGGCAACCGGCTCGTGCCCGGCTTCGTCGACACGCAGGTCAACGGCGGCGGCGGCGTGCTGTTCAACGACGATCCCAGCGTCGACTCGATCGTCGAGATCGG
>DASYRK010000037.1:0-12066 GCA_036004505.1 Steroidobacteraceae bacterium | reverse complement strand
GGACGGCGCGCTCTCGGGGTATGAGCGCGCCGCTTTACTGCGAGCTACTTGTGAATCACGCAGCTCTTGATCGGATCCTTCTCGCTCGCGTCGAGCAGGCCCTGCTGCTGCAGCGTCAGGAGCAGCTTGTCGACATTGCTGACGAACTGGCCGCCCTTGAACTGCAGCGACAGTCGCTGGATCTGCTGGCTCACCGAGCAGCCGGCCGGCGGGTTGATCAGGAAGTCCTCGACGCCTGAATCGCAGGCGTCGTACTTCACAGTGCCCAGATCGAGCGGCGTGCCCGGGCACACATCGCTCGCGTCCGCGACGCCGTCGTTGTCGTCATCGCTATCGACGCAGTCCGGCACGTGATCGGCATCGCCATCGGGCGACTGGCTGCTGCCATCGCGCGGGTTCGAGCCGCAAGTCTGTTCGTGCGCGTCGGACTGGCCGTCGTTATCGTCATCGACGTCGACGCAGTCGGGGTAGGTGTCTCCATCCAGATCAGGCGCGACACTGCCGGCGTTCCACGGATCCGAGCCGCAAGCCAGCTCATTACCGTTGAGCTGCCCATCGCCGTCGACGTCGTCGTCGCACGGATCGCCGATGTTGTCGCCGTCGAAGTCCTCCTGGCGCGGGTTCACGATCGCCGGGCAGTTGTCCTGCGAGTTCGCGACCAGGTCGTTGTCCATGTCCTGCATCAGCGGGTGCGTGCTCTTCACATACACCTCTTCGCCGTCCTTGATGCCGTCGCCGTCGGTGTCGTCGTTGCGGACGCAGAAATAGTCCACGCGATAGTTCTTCAGCCAGATGTTGGAGTCATCGATCTGGTTGTCGAGCAGGATCGCGTGCAGCTGGCCGCGGAAGCGGGTGTGATCCTCGGTGTCCGTATTCCACCAGTCGATGCCTTCCGGCTCCTCGCCGAGGCCCGTCGAGCCCGGGTCATAGCGATACGAGAACACGTGCGCGCCGATCTCGGCTTCCACGTTCACCGAGCTCTCGACGATCTGGAACGCGCTGCCGTCGGCGGTCCGCCGCAGCAGGTGAATGCCACCGTGCATGGATTCGACCGAGTCGCCGGCCTTGCCGACGCTGATGTAGAGATCGCCCCACGGAGTGAAGACGCCGCCCTGCATGTAGTTGTAGATACCGTCGACGGGCGTGCCGTCGGCGTCCTGCACGGCCACTGCATCAAGCTCCGTGAGGAAGTCGCCGTCGACGCCATTCTCGAGCTTCTTCGGGTCGATCTGGTAGCGCGTGAGCGGAGTGCCTGCGACCAGATGGTCGGCGGACGAGTGCAGGATGCCCGAGACCGGATCGATCGCGAGCCAGCCGGCCTTGGACTGATATCCCGTCATGTTCACCCAGTCGACGAGCGCGAGATCGGAAGCGCGGTACACCGCGATCACGGTCTTGAGCGAGTCTTCGCCTTCGAACGGCACGAAGACGTAGCCGCGATAGTAGTCGGGATCGCCGAAGTGGTTGATGCCCGCCGCCTCGAGGAACGAAGGGAAGCCGACGCTCTGGATCAAGCCTGAGTCAGGGCCGTCGACCGGCGTCCAGTTCGTCTGGTATTTGAACATCCGGTTGACGCGCGTGTAGAACCAGTGCACGCCGTCGTTCGCCACGCCCTGGGCGTCGTTGCTCCAATCCGGGAGCTCGGTGTTGGACGGGTCGTTGCCGAGGTAGATGTGATCCGGGCAGCCTGTCGTGATCGCCGACCACGCTGCCGAGCCCCAGAGTAATGCGCACGCGAGCAACGCTGCCCGCACACGATGTGTGCCGAACATGGGAATCTCCGTAGATGAGCTGAAGGGAAGGGTGAGAAAACGAGGCCCGCCGCGCGCACGCGCAGGCGGGCCCGAATCGATGCAATCAGGTCGCGCTGTTCGCGACCGCGACGGGCTGCTTGGCCTCGTCACGCCGCTTCGTGAACGGCACGAGCATCGGCACGCGCTTGCGGTACTGCGCGTACTCGGGATGCTCGGCGACGAGATCGCGCTCCTCGAGCTGAATCGCGATCAGGATGTAAGCGGTCGTGGCGATCGCGAACACCAGGTGAGCAACCGTCATCGTCGGCGTGCACCAGAACGCGAAGAACCAGCCGACGTACAGCGGATGGCGCACGTAGCGATACAGCACCGGCGTCTTGAACGGCAGCGACGTGTACGGCTTGCGACGCAGCTGCAGCCACACCTGGCGCAGGCCGAACAGGTCGAAGTGGTTGATGAGGAACGTCGACACCAGCACCAGCAGCCAGCCGAACGCGAAGCCGGCGTAGAGCAGCCCCTGGCCGAGCGCCGACTCCACATGCCACACGACGCCGCCCATCGGCTCCCAGAACGCGAACATCGCGATCAGGGCAACGCTCGAAAGCAGCGTATACGTGCTGCGCTCCGCTTCCTTGGGAATGATGCGCGTCCACCAGCGCTTGAACGCCGGACGCGCCATCACACTGTGCTGGATTGCGAACACGCCGAGCAGGCCCGCGTTGATCAGCAACGCCATGCCGAGCGAGGTCTCGCGCGCGGAGTCGATCGACTTCGGCACCAACAGGTTGCCGACGAAGCCGATTGCATACAAAAAAGTGCCGAAGAAAATGGCGTAGCTCACGACGCCGTAAAGGAAGATCAGCCAGCGTTTCATGACGGAATACCCCGGATATGGTGATGGGCTCACCCTCTAGGGCGGAAAGCGCTCGCGGAACCCGACATCCGCTGCCGTTTTTCTCAGGCCCTTAGCCCTTCAGGGCATTCTGCAGCGCACGAGCCTCGCGCGTCGTCGGGTGCTCGGCGCCAACGCCATGCGTGAGCGCTTCGACAGCCCGATCGATATGCCCTTGCGCGCCGGCGCGATCACCCTTGGCCTGTCGGACTGATGCGAGGGCCAGCAGAGCTTCGCCGACGTCCGCGCTCTGACCGGGCTCCCGCGCGAAGCCTTCGGAGATGCGCAGCGCTGCCGTCGCGAAGGCTTCGGCTTCATCCTGCTTTCCCAACCGCCCATAGATTCGCGCCGCGGTCGTCAGCGCGGCAGTCAGGTTGAGCGCGGGCTGCGCGGATGGATAACCGAACTGCTGCAGCGACGAATCGATCAGCGCCTGCGCTTCCTGCAGTCGCCCCCGCCCGAGCTCGATCTCGGCGAGCGTGCGCGCCAGGTCGGCCAGACGATCCTTGTTGGCGGTCGGGTTCTCGCTCCAGGCACGGCGGACGGACTCGAGCAGCTGCAGCGATTCTTCGTACTGGCCTGCCAGCATCAGCGCTCGCGCCAGATGATAGTTGGCGCTGAGTGACCAGTTCTGATTGCCGGCAGCATGCAGCTCGCGACTCGCCTGACGCAGTCGCGCGATCGAGTCATCCGTCCTGCCGAGCCGATTCAGGATGATGCAATACGAAACCATATAGGCAGGCATCAACGGCTTGTCTTCGTTCAGCCGCTGCGAGCGGCGCATCGCGTCGAGACTCGCGGCTTCGGCGCTGACGACCTCCCCGAGCCGCAGCAGGACAGAAGCGCGGTTCATCGCGACAGTCGCGCGGCCCAGTGTTCCGCCGCGGCCATTGCGATCGAGCGCCGCTGCGGTCCGCTCGTTCAGCTCCAGGGTTTCGCGAAAGCGGCTGGTCCGGAAGTAGATGCCGCCGAGGTCGGTGAGCACTGCGTGATAGGGCAGTCCGCGGGTTGCATCGCTGACTTCGAGCAGCCCCTGCGCGCTGCGCAAGTGCTGGATCGCCGCATCGGTGTCGTGTCGTGCATCCGCGATTTCGGCCTCCGCACGCAGGCAGTCGACCTGCGTCGTGAGATCTGGCTGGGGCGCGCGGGCGAGGGCGGCCCGGGCGCCGCGCATGTGCTGCTCCGCCGGGTCGTAACGGCCCTTGTCGATTTCCGTGCGCACGACCGCGCATTCGACGTCGGCGAGCAGGTCCGGGTTGTCCTGCGCGTTTGCGATCGTCAGCGCGCGGGTCAGTACTTCCGCCTGCTTCTCCGTGCTGCCGAGATCCATGTAACGCCGCGACATCTCCAGCAGCATCCGCGCTGCGAACTGCGGATCTTCGCCATAACGTCTGTCCAGCAGCTGCACGCCGCGATCCACGAGCTCGATCGGCGTGAGCGCCCGACCGCCCGGGCCGACTTCTTCGAGCATCAGGCTCATGAACTCGCTGGACGCCTCGGCGCGTTGCGCCTGAAAGCGCGCCACGTCGCGCTGGCGAGCGCTTTCGCGCGCTTGCGCTGTCGCCTCTGCTCGCTGGCGGCGCGCTTCGATCGCTTGCCACGTGGTGCCGGAAATGCCGGCGACGAGCAGGAGCGCGATCAACGTCACCGCCGTGACGCCGACGCGATGCCGCCGGATGAACTTGCCCATGCGGTACGTGCGCGAATCGGCGCGCGCGCTGACGGGCTCGTGATTGAGGTAGTGCTGCAGATCGCTGGCGAATGCATCGGCGGTGGCGTAGCGCTCCGCCGGTTCCTTCTTCAGCGCCTTGGCGACGATGTTGTCGAGATCGCCGCGCAGGAGGCGGCTGAGCTGCTGCACCGACGCGCCGCGCAAGTGCGCCACTTCTGCGTAGCCGTCCGTCGCCGCGTCGCTGGGTCGCTCCGGCTCCGTCTCGACCAGTGCCTGCATCCGGTCGATGGCCGTGCCGGTCGGGCTGGCCGTGGGGTGCTTGCCGACGAGCAACACATATAAGAGCACGCCGAGGGCGTACACATCTGTTGCCGTCGTGACCTCTGCGTGCAGCAGCTGCTCGGGTGCTGCGTATTCGGGTGTCATCGCGGCGCCGCCATGGCGGGTCAGCTCGCTCTGCGATGCGGCCTGGCCGTCGCCTTCGAGGAGCTTGGCGATGCCGAAGTCGAGCAGCTTCACCGTGCCGTCTTGCTTCACCAGGATGTTCGAGGGCTTGAGATCCCGATGCAGGATCAGCCGGCCGTGCGCATGCGAAATCGCTGCCAGCACCTGCAGGAACAGGCGCAGACGAGCTTCGACGTCGAGGCGCTGCAGGTCGCACCAGCGGTCGATCGGCTCGCCCTCGACATACTCCAGGACCAGGTAGGGTTGCCCGGCCGAGACGCCGGCGTCGATGATGTGGTTGATGTTCGGATGCGAGAGCTTTGCGAGTGCGTTCGCCTCGTGCCGCAGGCGCTCGGCGCCATCGCGGCCGAGCGAGCCGAGGTTCAGCAGCTTCACAGCTGCAAGACCCTCGTAACGTCCGTCGCTGCGCCGGGCCAGCCACACACTGCCCATGCCGCCCTGGCCGAGCGCGCGTTCGAGGGTGTAGCCGCCGAAGCTGCGTCCGGCGAGGTCTGCGAGCCCGGCCGGGTTCACGGCCATGCCGTCCAGGAACTGCTCGAGCCGGGCCGCTTCGTGATGGGCCAGCAGCTCGGCAACCTGCTCGGCCACGGCCGGGTTCTCGCGGCGCAGGTGGGACAGCCGGGCGGACCGCTGGGCGTCGTCCAGATCGAGCAGCTCGTCCAGCAACGCGCTGACAGCCTCCCAGTTCGCTTCGGTCCCCGTCATCGCTGCCCCCTCCGACGGATCATAGCGAATACCCCGTCGCCTTTGAGATCATCCGTGCAGGCGCGCCACGGGGAGAACAGCGGTTGAGCCAAGAGCCACTCGCTTCACTGATCACCGCAGCAGAGACAGGCGATGCAGACGCTCGCCAGCAGCTGTTCGCCTCGCTTTATCGCGAGCTTCACGACATCGCGCGCCGGCAGCTGCGCCGCGAGGGTTCCGGCCTGACGCTCGGCGCGACGACGTTGCTGCACGAGGCCTATCTCAATTTCGGCGAGCGCGCCGGCGCGCTCATCCCGGACAAGGCGCGCTTTCTTGCCTACGCCTCGCGTGCGATGCGCGCTCTCATCATCGACTACGCTCGCAGCCGCCGGGCATTGAAGCGCGGCGCCGCCTTCGAGATCACTGCGTTGCCCACCGAGGTGCCCGAGCAGCAGCTCGAATCCGAGGGTCTGCAGCGGCTCAGCGATGCGATCGAGCATCTCGCCTCGGTCGAGCCGCGGCTGGCGCAGGTCGTGGATCTCAAGTACTTCAGCGGCTTCTCTTTCAGCGATATCGCGGCAATGTGGGAAGTGTCGGAGCGCACCGTGCAGCGCGACTGGGAGAAGGCGCGCGCATTGCTGCACCAGGCCCTGTCTGGCGCACCTTCGCCTGGACTGTAGATTAGGGCTTTCGTCCGATCCGACGCCTGTCGTCTTCTGCCGGGCATTTCCGCCTTTCCGGGTAGTACTCACCCGGAGATGCCCATGCAGACTCGAATTGCCACTTTCGTCGCAGGCGCGCTCGCGACTGCCTTCGCCTCCCTTGTCCCGCAGCCCGCTTCGGCGGCGCCGGTGACCGCTGACGTCAAGGCCTACGGATCGGACGGTTGCAATCCCACCAGCGGTTTCTACGACCCGTGGCTCGACTACTACCACTACGGTCTCTACAACAAGAGCTATTACGGCTCCGGCGGCGTCGCGCGCGTCGTCTGCCCGATCACCCGTGATGCCGAAGACAGCACGCCGGAGATCCAGGTCAGCGTGTACTTCAACTCGATGTGGGCGCTGCAGCCGTTCAGCTGCACGCTGTGGGCGCTGTCGGCGGACGGCTGGACCAATGCGTTTCAGACCAAGTCGGACGCCACGCTCAACTCGCAGGGCAGGATGGATCTCGCGATCAAGGGCTTCGCCGGCGGGTACTACTCGCTCCAGTGCGACATCCCGCAGCTCGGCTTCCTGGTCTCTTACTCGGTCAAAGAGTTCTGATATGGCATCGCCGCGCGTGCCCTGGTGGCGGCCGCTCGCACTCGCGGCCGTTGCTGTGCCTGCGATCTTCCTGCTGACGAAGGAGAGAGGCTCCGACGCCGCGCCAGTCGACTCGACCTGGTCGACGGCTGCCGCGCAGGAACTCTCGAGCGAACTCAGGAGCCCGGGACTGGAGAATTCGCAGCTCGGCGACGTGCGCTGCCGGGCGACACTCTGCCGTATCGAGGCGACGCACCGCAGCCTCGATGCGGAGCAGAAGTTCCTTGCACGGATCGGCGAGCTCGCGGCATTTCGCGATGCCGAGAGTTTCGTCGAGCGAGTCCCGCGCAGTGACGGCAGCATCGCGACGACGATGTTCGTGAGTCGCTCCGGTCATCGCTTGCCGGATCTTGCGGAAGACTGGTCGGCTGACAGCACGCAGGGCAGCGACTGACAGCGCAACGCAAGTTCGCAATCGCTGCGCGAACTACAGGCGCGATTGCCATTGCAGCGACTCCGATACGTAACAGTCGAGTTTGACGATTGCCGCTCCCTTCACTCGATCAGTCGGAGGCAGTGGCATGGCCAGACTCAACACGACACTCACCTGCGCGGTGGCGCTCGCGGTATTTGCCGCAGGCGCATCTGCACATGGCGGCGACGACGAACGTCGCGGCGCCCCCGATCGCCAGACGGCATCCCCGATCAAGCACGTGATCGTCATCGTCGGCGAGAACCGCAGCTTCGATCATCTGTTCGCCACCTATCGTCCGCGGCACGAGCACGAGCGGGTGCTGAACCTTCTTTCTCAGGGCATCATCGATGCAGATGGCGCGCCGGGGCGGAACTTCGAGCAAGCACAGCAATACGAGCTGACCGCGGCGCCGAACGGCGGCAAGTTCTTCGTCAGCGCCGATCGCAGCGAGAAACAACTCTATCCGGTACTGCCGCCGCCGGACATCGGTGGCGTGCCGAAGGTCTCGCCGCTCGCATTCATTCTCACGGTCCCTGGCGGCGATCCCGGACTGCGGCCGGAAGATCAGTTCCTGTTCGGCACCGGCGGCACTGGCCTCGACGTCACGCTCGGTCCCGACACGCGCATCCCGAACGTGACTGAGCTGCCGCCGGGCCCGTTCCGGCTGACGTCGTCGACGATGCCCTACGACGCGTTCACTGCCGATACCATTCACCAGTTCTTCCAGATGTATCAGCAGGTGGATTGCGCGATCGATGAGGAGCACGTCTCGCGTGACAATCCGACCGGCTGTCTGCATGACCTGCAATCGGCAGTCACTACGACATTCGCGACACCGCCGGGCACCGCGCCGCATGACACGGGCCAGACTATGGCGGTCTTCGACATGCAGCACGGCGATGCGCCGATCACCAAGTCGCTGGCGGATGAGTACACGATGAGCGACAACTACCACCAGCCCGTCATGGGCGGCACCGGCCCCGACAGCTTTGCACTCGGTTTTGCCGACCAGGTGTTCTTCAGCGACGGCAACGGCAATGCGGTCACGCCGCCGGCAGCGCGCATCTACAATCCCGATCCGCGCGACGGCACGCTCAACACCTATACGCAGCGCGCGCAGTGGTTCAACTGCTCCGACCGCAACGCGCCGGGCATTGCAGCGATTCGCGACTACCTGGACGCACTGCCGTACCACGTCTCGAGCGGTTGCGAGCCCGGTCACTACTATCCCGCGGTGAACGTCAGCCCGGCGTTTACACCCGGCGGCGTACCTACCGGTGTGCCCGACAACAATCATCCGACCAACAACATCATTCCGCCGACCACCCAACGCAGCATCGGTGACGCGCTCAACGACCGGCACGTCTCGTGGAAATACTACGGGGGCGGCTACAACCTCGCGGTCGCCGGCAATCCGGTCAACGGTTACTGCACGATCTGCAATCCGTTCGAGCATCAGGCGAACTATCCGTCGCTGCGCGCCGAGCACATGCGCGACGTGACGGATCTGTTCACGGATCTGTCGGCAGGAACGCTGCCAGCGGTGTCGTTCGTCAAGCCCGACGGCGCGATCGACGGTCACCCGGCGTCCTCGAAGTGGGGAATCTTCGAAGCGTTCGTCGACAACATCGTCAAGCTGGCGCAGAGCAATCCGCGCCAGTGGGCCGAAACCGCCATCTTCATCACGGTCGACGAGGGCGGCGGCTATTACGACTCGGGCTTCATCCAGCCGGTCGACTTCTTCGGCACCGGTCCGCGCATCCCGATGATCGCGGTATCGCCGTTTTCGCGTGGCGGTCACGTGAGCCACGTCTACGGCGAGCACGCGTCCGTGGTCAAGTTCATCGAGCGCAATTGGCGGCTCAAAGGGACGCTCAGTGCGCGCAGCCGCGACAACCTGCCGAACCCGAAGACGCACGATGACAATCCGTACGTCCCGCGGAACATGCCCGCCATCGGCGATCTGTTCGACATGTTCGATTTCGGGCGGGGCCGCGGCGACGATGGGGATCGCCAAGACGGTCGGACCTGAAGCTGCGGTTTGCTGTTGCTCCCGGGCGCCGGCGGATTCCCCCGCCGGCGCCCGGATCGAAGTTATGGCCGCTTGCCCTTCAACTGCGACTCGAGCTTTTCGACTTCGGCCAGGTCCTGTTTGCGTCCGCTCGCCCGCCGAACCTGGCCAAGGCCCGCATCAGGCTGGCGGCATTCTCCGGAGTCGCCCAGACGAAGAAATCGATGTCCTTGGTTGCACGCGGGAAGCCATGTACTGCAAGCGCATAGGCTCGCGTGAGCTCCCAAACCTGGGAAACGCGCTCCTCGGCAGTGCCCGGCATGTAGCCACCGTCATCTGCCGTGGCATGCGACCGATGCAGCCGCGTTTGTCGTCGATCGACCTTGGACACGAACATCCCCAATGCACGACGTGGTCGGAAGTATAGAGTTGCCATTGGCAAGTTGCGAATGAGCCAGCCCAGCCTCCGAAGCCATGGTGCGTCGATTCATGGATATCCCGCTTGGTGGCAGGGTAGCGGCGATGCTAATGTCCGCGCCGGCACTATAAGAAGATCGGCTCAGCACCCTGGGGAATCGACGATGGCCGACCCACTGGCCCCAGTCACGTTCCGCGCGCACACGAAGTTTGCGTATGCGCTCTGGGGTCTATTCCTCCTGGCAACAGGGGTGAGCCTCTGGGCTTTCTCGCGCCAGCTCGTCGGCTGGGGCTGGCCGGTCGGATGCGGTCTCTTCGCCGTCCTCATCCTCCCCTCGCTCTTCAGGCTCCGTTCCCTGTACTTGCGCGTCGACGAAGACGGTCTGGAGACCGCTTCGCGTTACCTGGACAAGCTGCGAATTCACTGGCGCGAGGTGGAGAAGATCGAGCTCGTGCAGGCCGACCACGATCCGGGCAGAGGTCGCGAAGCAATCCGCGTCGTCTACTCCACGCCCGCGAGAGACGAGCTGCTCATCGAGAATGAGTACAGCACGCCCCTCGAAGAAATCCGCCAGACACTCGATACGTGCCGCGAGCGCTACACGCGCGCAGCATGAAGAGCTCGCGGTCACCTACAAACAAAATCGCCAGCGTGTAGTCCGGAACCTCCGATTCATCGTCCGAGTTGTAACCGCCGGGGCCCTGCGTCCGCCGACGGTTTGCAGGCGCGCATCCGACTGGAACGCGTCAGGGGGAACGGACATGAAGATTCTGCCTGCGGGGCTCCTCGCACTCATCTCGCTGCTTCTTCCACTCGCCGACACCTTCGCGCAAAGCGATCAGTCGCCGCCGACTGCGATCATCGTGAAGGACGATTTCTCTCCGATGCAATCGCAGTGGGAGCCCGTGAGCGGCACGTGGAGCGTCGCCGACGGAACGTACGGCAACAACTCGAGCGGTGCTACCGAGATCACCCGGATCACCTTCTATCGCGACGTGCATCCGGCCGGCCCAGGCAATTCGGTGGTCACGTTCGAGGACTTCACTGTCAGCGCGCGCATGCGCAACTCGGGCACGACCGATGCGCACTTCGTCGGTCTCGTCTACGGCTACCAGGATTCGCAGAACTACTACGAGCTCCTCGTCTCCGCGACCGGCAAGGTGAGGATGCGCACAGTGATGAACGGCGTCGCCGTCGATAAACTGTCATTCCTGGACGAGCACATCCCGCGCAACCAGTGGTTCGACGTGGAAGTGCACTGGGATCACGGCAAAACGAGTGCGAAGGTCAATGGCCTCGGCACTGCGACCGTTTCGCAGCCGGAGTTCACGACCGGCCAGGTCGGCCTCGTGACGCACGGCGCCGTCGGCCGGTTCGACAAGGTGTTCCTCGGCGTGCCATTCGGCGATCAGGCCTTCCTCGAAATGTTCGACGAGCCGCCGTTCGTCACCTTCACACCGCAGTCCGGACAATGGTCAGTCGTGAACGGTACCTACAGGAACAGCGCCGTCCAGCAGACCAACGTCACGCTGGCGCCGATCCACACGGGGTTCTTCCCCAACCAGGGCGACACGATGGACTACACCTTCCGCGCCCGCATGCTCAATCCCTATGGCGGCTCCGGCAATCTCATCGGCATCGTCTTCAACTACCAGACCGTTCAGTACACGGAAGTCGTGTTCTCGCCCACGGGCGTCGTCAAGCTCAATCGGTTCGAGAACGGTGCAGCGCATACGATCGCGACAGCGAGCTACCCAGGCGCCCGCAACGTCGGATTCAATGTCACTGTCGAGAACGGATCGGACCATTTCGCGGTGGTCGTCAACGGTACGCGCCTGTTCACGAACGTCGACATTTTCGACGTCAACCCGAACCAGGTTCCCGACGGCGGCGTCGGCCTGATCACGCATTGGACGCCGGGGCGGTTCGATAACGTCGAGTTCAAGCAGGGCTTCTTCACTCCGTGCTCCATCACGTTCAGCGAGCAGCCGCAGGTCCCGTGGCAAGTCGTCAGCGGCACGTGGAATGCGAACGGCGGCACGCTGAATAACACGTCGATCGATGCGTCCAGCATCGTTCAGCTCCCGTGCGGCAGCCAGGGCATCATCAAGGCACGGTTGCGCAACGAATTCGGCGCTTCGGGCAACCTCGTGGGGTTGATCTACAACTACCAGGCTTTCGACTGGCTCGCTGGCGACCACTATGAGGTCACGTTCTCGCCCACGGGTGTCGTGCAACTGAACAAGTTCATCCAGGGTGTGCGGTACCCGGTGCAGACAGGCACGTACAGCGTTCCGCGGAACACCTGGTTCGATGTGCAGCTGATCCATGATTCCGGCAGCACGATGGTCACGGTCAACGGCGCCACGGTCATCGCGATAGCGTTTCAAGCCGAGCTGCAGGGTGGCTTCCTCGGCGTCGTCTCGCATTGGAGCAAGGGACACTTCGACA
>DASYRK010000036.1:0-15620 GCA_036004505.1 Steroidobacteraceae bacterium | reverse complement strand
ATGCGCTATCTCGCGCTGTGCTGCGACTACGACGGCACCATCGCTCACCACGGCCGCGTCGACGAGCCGACCATCGCTGCACTCGAGCGCCTGCGCGAGTCGGGTCGCAAGCTCGTGCTCGTCACCGGGCGTGAGCTCGACCAGCTGCAGGAGGTCATGCCGCGCCTCGACCTGTTCGCGCGCGTCGTCGCGGAGAACGGCGCGCTGATCTATCGGCCCGAGACGCGCGAGGAGCGGTTGCTCGACGAAGCGCCGCCGCAGAGTTTCGTCGATATGCTCGTCGAGCGCGGCGTCGGTCCGATCTCCGTCGGCCGTGTCATCGTCGCGACCTGGGAGCCGCACGAAAATACCGTGCTGAAGACGATCCGCGATTGCGGGCTCGAGCTACAGGTCATCTTCAACAAAGGCGCGGTGATGGTGCTGCCCGCGGGCATCAACAAAGCAACTGGCTTGCGCGCTGCGCTCGCCGAGCTCAACCTCTCGCCGCACAATGCGGTGGCCGTCGGCGACGCGGAGAACGATCACGCCTTCTTCAACATCTGCGAATGCGCAGTCGCGGTCGCAAACGCGCTGCCGGCCGTCAAGGAGAAGGCCGACATCGTGACGTTCGCGGATCATGGCGCCGGCGTAGTGCAACTCATCGACGAGATGCTCGCCGACGATCTCGCGAGTCGCGAAGTCGGCTCGCTCGCGCGTCACGACATTCCGCTCGGCAAGAACGCGCAGGGCAAGCGAATCGCGCTGTCGCCGTTTCGGGTCAGCACACTCGTCGTCGGCAGCTCGGGAGGCGGCAAGTCGACAGTCGTCGCCGGCCTCGTCGAGCGGCTGCGTGACGCCAACTACAACTTCTGCATCATCGATCCGGAAGGCGACTACAACAGCGTCGAGTCGGCCGTCGTGCTCGGCGGCCCGGAGCATGCGCCGACGGTCGAAGAATGCGTGCAGCTGCTGAACAAGCCGGACCAGAATGCGGTCATCAACCTGCTCGGCGTGAAGGTCAACGATCGTCCGTGGTTCTTCCTCTCGCTGTTCGCTCGCATTCGCGAGCTGCGCGCGCGCACCGGCCGGCCGCACTGGCTGATCGTCGACGAAGCCCATCACGCGATGCCGGCGAACTGGCGGCCCACTGATCAGACTCTGCCGGAGCGCCTCGATGGCGTGCTGGCAGTGAGCGTGTCGCCGAACCTGGTTGCGCCCTCGGTGCTGCGCGCGCTCGACAATATCATCGTGCTCGGCGATCGGCCGCGCGAGATGCTCCGCGAGCTCACCGACGCCAATCGCATTGCGCCCGTGGACGGCGCGCCTGAAGCGCTCGAAGCTGGCACGGCGCTGCTGTGGAACAAGGCCGCGGGCGGCGAGCCGACAGTGGTGCGCCTGGAGCCGAGCCGGACAGAGCGACGCCGGCATCTGCGCAAATATGCGGAAGGCGAGCTCCCCGAGGACCGCAGCTTCTATTTCCGCGGACCCGAGGGAAAGCTGAACCTGCGCGCGCACAACCTGATCCTGTTCATGGACCTGGCCGACGGCGTCGACGACGAAACCTGGCTGTTTCATTTGCGCCGCGGTGAGATCTCGCAGTGGCTGCGCCGCGGCATCAAGGACGAGCCGCTTGCTACGCAGGCCGCCGCGATCGAGCGCAACCAGCAACTCGACGCGGCCGCGTCGCGTCGGAAGCTGCGCGAGCTGATCGAGGCGACGTACACGCTGCCGGCGCAGTAACATCTGCGCATGGCGTGGTTTCCCGGCTTCAAGCGCATCCGCATCACCACTTCCGGCGCCGAGATCAACGGTGTGGTCGGCGGCAGCGGGCCGCCTGTGCTGTTGCTGCACGGCTGGCCGCAGACCCATCTCGAGTGGCGACACGTCGCGCCGGCGCTCGCAGAGCGCTTCACTGTCATAGCGACGGACCTGCGCGGTTACGGCGACAGCAGCAAGCCGCCCGAAGGCGAGAATCACGCCGGCTACTCCAAGCGCGCGATGGCGCAGGACCAGGTCGAAGTCATGCGCCAGCTCGGCTTCGACCGCTTCGCAGTCGTCGGGCACGATCGCGGCGGCCGCGTCGCCTGTCGCATGGCGCTCGATCATCCGCAGGCGGTGTCGCGTCTCGCGCTGCTCGACATCGTACCGACGCGCACGGTCTACACGGAGGTCAGCAAGAATCTCGCGACCTGGTACTTCCACTGGTTCTTCCTCATCCAGCCCGCGCCGCTGCCGGAGATGCTGCTCGCCGGCCCGGCCGAGCCGTTCCTGCGCAACTTCGCGTTCAGCGGCCTGATCCCGGACGCGATCGACGAAGCCGTGTTCGCGGAATATGTCCGCTGTTTCGCCGATCCGCAGACGCTGCATGCGATGTGCGAGGACTATCGCGCCGGCGCGAGCATCGATCTGCAGCACGACGAAGCGGATCTCGCAATGCCGCTCTCCTGTCCGACGCTCGTGCTCTGGGGAGTGCACGGCGCGATGCATCGCCTCTTCGACGTGCTGGGAACCTGGCGGCGGCGCGTGCCGGATGCACGAGGCAAGGCGCTGCCGGCGGGGCATTGGTTGCCGGAAGAATGTCCACAGGGAGTGACGGCGGCCCTCGGCGATTTTCTCGCTTAATATTGCGCGTCGGGCTGAAGCCCGGCCTACAAGGGATCTGCAATGCGCTCGACACACCTCCTGGTCGCCACGCTCGTGCTGGCGGCAACCACCGCTGCGGGAAAATCCGTGAACGACTCCACTGCGCTTGCGCCCGACAATCCGTTCGCGAAAGAGAGCACGCTGCCCTACGAGCTGCCGCCGTTCGACAAGATCAAGGACGAGCACTTCAAGCCGGCGCTGCTCGCCGGCATGGCCGCGCAGCGCAAGGAGATCGACGCCATCGCGAAGAATCCGGCCGCGCCGACGTTCGAGAACACAGTCGTCGCGATGGAGCGCTCCGGCAACTTGCTGACGCGCGTCGGCACGGTGTTCGGCAACCTGACTGCGTCGAACACGAACCCGCAGCTCGAAGCGCTGCAGACGGAGATGTCGCCGAAGCTGTCGGCGCACAACGATTCGATCTATCTCGATGCCGCTCTGTATGCACGCGTGCGCACGCTGTACGAGCAGCGCGCGTCGCTCGAGCTCGATCCGGAATCGCTGCGCCTGCTGGAGCGCTACCACACCAACTTCGTGCGCGCCGGCGCCCGCTTGTCCGACCCGGACAAGACGAAGCTCAGGCAGCTGAACGAGCAGATCTCGACGCTCACGACCGAGTTCCGGCAGACGGTGCTCAAGGGCGTGAATGCCGCGGCGGTCGTCGTCGACAACCGCGCTGAACTGGACGGCATGACCGACGAGCAGATCGCAGTCGCGGCCGAAGCGGCGAAGGAGCGCAAGCTGGACGGCAAGTTCGTGCTCGCGCTGCTCAACACCACGACGCAGCCGCCGCTGTCGCAACTCAAGAACCGCGCGCTGCGCGAGCGCATCTATCGCGCGTCGGTCGACCGCGGCTGGGGCGGCGAGTTCGACACGACCGGCGAGATCGCGCAGATCGTGAAGCTGCGAGCCGAGCGCGCCGCGCTGCTCGGCTATCCGACTCACGCAGCGTACGTTCTCGAAGATGAAACTGCGCTCAACGCGGGCGCAGTGAACAGCATGCTGAAGCAGCTCGCGCCGCCGGCAGTCGCGAACGCGAAGCGCGAAGCTGCCGACATCCAGGCGCTGATCGACTCGCAGGCGAAGGCGAACGGCGCCTCGTCCTTCAAGCTCGAGCCGTGGGATTGGGACTTCTACGCCGAGCAGGTGCGCAAGGCCCGGTACTCCTACGACGAATCGCAGGTGCGCCCGTATTTCGAAATGAACCGCGTGCTGGTCGACGGCGTGCTGTTCGCCGCGCACGAGCTCTACGGCGTGAGCTTCAAAGAGCGCAAGGATCTGCCGGTGTATCAGCCGGACGTGCGCATCTTCGAGGTGTTCGACACCGACGGCAGTCCGCACGGCCTGTTCCTCGTGGATTGGTACGCGCGCAGCAACAAGCGCGGCGGCGCGTGGATGAACAGCTTCGTCGAGCAGGCGCGCCTGCTGGGCACGAAGCCGGTCGTCGTCAACAATCTCAACATTCCGAAGCCGCCCGCGGGTCAGCCGACGCTGCTCACGTCCGATGAAGTGAACACCGCGTTCCACGAATTCGGCCATGCGCTGCACGGCCTGTTCTCCAACGTGCAGTATCCGCAGTTCTCGGGCACGAGCGTGCCGCGCGACTTCGTCGAGTACCCCTCGCAGTACAACGAGATGTGGATGACCGATCCGCGCGTGCTCGCGAACTACGCTCGCCAGTATCAGACCGGCGCGCCGATGCCGCAGGAGCTGATGGACAAGGTGCTCGCGGCGCGCAAGTTCAACCAGGGCTACGCCACGACCGAGTATCTCTCCGCTGCGATCCTCGACCAGGCGTGGCACCAGCTGCCCGCGGACCAAACGCCGGCGCAGGGCGACGTTGCGAAATTCGAGACCGACGCGCTCAAGGCCGCCGGCATCGATTTCGCGCCGGTGCCACCGCGTTATCGCTCCAGCTACTTCTCGCACATCTTCGCCAGCCCGATCGGCTACTCCGCGGGCTACTACGCTTACATCTGGAGCGAGGTGCTGGCGCGCGATACCGAGCACTGGTTCGATACGCATGGCGGCCTGAAGCGCGAGAACGGCGATCTGCTGCGGCAGAAAGTGTTGTCGCGCGGCTTCAGTGTGGATGCGCTGACAATGTTTAAGGATTTTTACGGCAAGGGTCCCGAGATCGGTCCCCTGCTGGAAGCGCGCGGCCTGAGCGGCGGCACCGAAAGCAGCGGGCGCTGAGGTATGCTTGGCGCCCCTTCATTCAACCAGGTATCGCCATGCGCCTCTTACCCGCCCTGACAGCCGCCTTGGTACTCTGCGCCGCGACGTCGACGACGGTCCTCGCCGCTGAGCCGAAGACCGAGGAAGAGAAGGCGCTGTATGCACTCGGCGTCGCGCTGTCCCAGAGCATCACGTCGTTCAATCTCACCGAGCAGGAGCTCGAGTGGGTGAAGTCGGGCGTGAGCGACGGTGCGAAGGGCAAGACGGGCAGCTTCGATCCGCAGCCCTACTTCCCGAAACTGCAGGAGATGCAGAAGACGCGGCAGGCTGCTGCCGGCAAGGCCGTGCTCGACAAGGCGGCGGCGGAGAAAGGCGCGAAGCGCACGCCGTCGGGTCTGGTCTACACCTCGATCAAGGAAGGCACGGGTGCGTCGCCGAAGGCGACCGACACGGTCAAGGTCCACTACCACGGCACGTTGCCGGATGGCCGCGTGTTCGACAGCTCGCTCAAGGGCGAGCCGGCGACATTCCCGCTCAACGGCGTGATCAAGTGCTGGACCGAAGGCGTGCAACTGATGAAAGTCGGCGGCAAGAGCAAGCTGGTGTGCCCGGCCGACATCGCGTACGGCGAGCGCGGCGCGGGGCCGCTGATCCAGCCAGGCGCCACGCTGATCTTCGAAGTCGAGCTGCTGTCGATCGAGAAGCCCGCGGCGCCGGCTGCAACGCCTGAGAAGACGCCTGAGAAGAAGAACTGAGATTTTCGGCGGAGTCACCCATGACCGTGTCTCGCATCCTTGCCGTCCTGTTGTGCGTGCTCGCCGTTCCGGCGTACGCGCAGGTCGAGAACCAGGACTATAAGAAGCTGAACCCCGCGCAGCCGCTGCCGGCGACGGACAAGGTGGAGGTCATCGAGTTCTTCTCCTACGCGTGTCCGCACTGCTACGCGATGCAGCCGCACATCGAGAAGTGGGCCGCGGAGTTGCCGGCGAACGCCAGGCTCACCCGCGTGCCGGTGTCGTTCGGTCGGCGCGAGTGGGGCCAGTTGAGCCGTGCGTTCTACGCGCTGGAGGCGACGGGGGATCTCGAGCGTCTCGACGATGCGCTGTTCGACGGCATCCACAAGGATCATCGGCCGCTGTTCGACGAAGACAACCTCGCGGCGTGGGCGGGCGAGCACGGCGCGGACGCGAGCAAATTCCGCGCGGCGTTCGAATCGCCCGGTGTAACGGCGCGAACGATGCGCGCCGAGCAGCTGTCGCGGCTGTATACGATCAACAGCGTGCCGAGCGTGGTCGTCGACGGGAAATATCTTGCGCTCGGCAAGACGCACGAGGAAATGCTGCAGATCGCGCGTCAGCTGGTGGACAAGTCGGTCGCGGAGCGCCAGACCGCGAAGCGCTGAGAAATGGGGACATTCCTCATTTCTCAGCCTGACCAACCGCGGGTATACGTCACGCCGCCGTCGACGATCAGCGTCGAGCCCACTACGTAGTCGCCGGCGCGCGACGCGAGGAAGATCGCGGCGCCTGCCATGTCCTCGTCGGTGCCGATGCGCTTCACCGGAATCCGCTTCGCCACTTCGTCGGCGTGATCGCGCGCCAGCGTGTTCATCTCCGACGCGAACGCGCCCGGCGCGATCGCGGATACGACGATGTTGTCGTCGGCCAGCCGCACCGCCATGCGCCGCGTCAGGTGGATCAATCCCGATTTGCTCGCGGCGTACGAATACGTGTCCTGCGGATTCACCGACACGCCGTCGATCGACGCGATGTTGATCACCTTCGCGGGCCGGTCCGGACTGGCGGCGCGGGTCAGCGCGCCGTGCAGCGTCTGCGTCAGGAAGAACGGCGCCTTCAGGTTCAGGTCCACGACCTTGTCCCAGCCCTTCTCGGGAAACGCGTCGAACTCGGCGAGCCACGCGGCGCCGGCATTGTTCACCAGGATGTCGAGCTTCGACTCGTGCCGGGCGTACAGCGCTGCGAGCGCTGCGATGCCTTCGTTGGTCGACACGTCAACGGGCAACGCGACGCATTTGCCGCCATCCTGCGATAGTTCCTTCGCGGTTGCCTCGCACACGTCCGCTTTGCGCGACGAGATGTAGACGCGCGCGCCCTGCGCGAGGAAGCCCTTCGCGATCATCTTGCCGATGCCGCGCGAGCCGCCGGTGACCAGGGCGACGCGGCCCTGCAGTGAGAACAGATCTTTCATTGTTGGCTTCCTGTGGAGAACGTCATGAGCTGCTTGCCGCCCGTGCTCCAGCGCAGGACCTGCGAGTAGCAAAGATCATCGCGCAGCGCCGCGGCGAGCCGCTGCTGCGCCATCTCGTCGCTGCCGGAATCGCGCAGCAGGCGCAGGACGCGTGGAGCAGTCACCAGGCAGGCGCCATAGCGTATCTGCCGCCGCGTGCCGGCGACGTCTGGAATCGTGAAGATCGGCGCGACCAGCGGCCCCTTGTCCGCCACGCGCAGCAGGACCGGTTTGTCGTTGGCGGCAGTCATCAGGATGCCGGCCGGCTCGTAGCGCCAGATGCCGCTGCGACATCCGACTGCGCCGAACTCGCATGACTGAAACGCAACGGCAACGACCCCGCTGCAGTAGTTGTCGAGCACCCATCTTGCGGTCCGGTCGGAATACTTCGCGGCCACGCAGTCGGTCGCCGGCCATTCGGTATTGACGGCGATAGCCGCGGCGATGGGGTCGATCTCCGCCGAGCCCGGATGCGTAGCGGCGAACATCGCTCGAACCAGCAGCGAGTTCATATCTGCGTCGAGCGGCTGCGTGGCCAAGTATTGGCGCGCGAGCTCGATCGCCTCACCGAATTCACTGCGCTCCAGGTGGCGCTCGGCCGCCGCCCGGATCTCCGCCTTGCGGTCGGCGGGCGCGGCGGCCTGCGGAGCCGGTACAGCGGCAGGCGGAATCAACGGCGAAGAATCAAAGACCGGCATGAACGGTTGCCACCACGTGGATGCGCCGATCGCCAGGTACGCGACCGTGCCGACCAGCAGCGTTACACCGCCGCCGCCGATGGCGAGTGCGGCACCCGAGATGCGAGTCCGCGCGGCCAGCCACTGGCCGAATAGCCAGCTTGCCAGCGAGGCTACGACCGTCAGCAGGGTGAGGATGACTACCGCGGTGACCATGAGTGATCTGTTTTCGAGGGTCGCTGCCAGCGTGCGCGTCCGAGCGTTTGCCGTCAATTCCGCTACGGCGACCAAGTCGAACGGCGCGGGGCGAAAAAAGGGTTTTTCAACGGCGCGCCGGTGCTTCACAATTCGCGCAATGACTTCGCGTGACAGCAAACCGCCCGCCGCAGCCGCGCGCGCTGCTGCGGCCGGGCCGGTCTACGAGCAGCCGCTCAACGAGCGGATGCGGACCTTCCTGCGCCTGGACTTCCTTTATTCGCAAGCCCTCTTTCACGAAGAGCGCGAAGACGCGTGGTCGACGCGCGCCGCCGTCGGCTCGCTGCTGGAAATTCTTGCAATCACCGCGCGCGGCGACGCACGCAGCGAGGTGCTCAAGGAGCTCGAGCGCCAGGTGAGCGTCATGAGCGACTACCAGGCGCGGCCCGGCGTCGACAGCGGCCGGCTGCGCGCGGTGCTCTCGAACCTCGAGCGCTTGCGCAACGAGCTGAATTCGGCCGGCGCGCTCTTCATGCAGAAGCTCCGCGACTCCGAATTCCTGAATGCGATCAAACATCGCAGCACGATCCCCGGCGGCACCTGCGAGTTCGACCTGCCCGACTACCGCCACTGGCTCGATCAACCGTTCGCGGTGCGCGCCGCCAACTACGGTGAGTGGATGGTGACGATACGGCCGCTGTGCGACGCCGTCATCGAGCTGTTGTGGCTGACGCGCGAAGCGGGGCGGCCACGTCCCGAGACCGCGGTGGCCGGCAACTTCCAGCTCGCATTCGAGCGCGACAATCCCAGTCAGCTGCTGCGCATCGCGCTGCCGGCTGGCACGGACCTGTTCCCTGAAGTGAGCGGTGGCCACCATCGCTGCAGCATTCGCTTCCTCCGCTGGACCGATCCGGGCGCACGCCCCGCGCAAGCGACCGAGGACGTCAAGTTCCAGCTGACCGTCTGCACGTGAGCAGCGTCGTTCGATGCCCGACCTGCGGACGCAGCGTCGAGTGGACCGAGCGCTCGCCGTGGCGGCCGTTCTGCAGCGAGCGCTGCAAGCTGATGGATCTCGGCGCGTGGGCGTCGGAGCAGCACTCGATCCCCGGCGACACCGCCGAGGCGGAAGAGAAACCGAGGGAGGGTGAAGAGAACGACGAAGCGACGAAGTGACGGCGTCGGTTCTTCGTCACTCCGTCACCTCGTCACTCCGTCACCGCAGCCAGTCGCTCTTCCATGTGCAGCGTCTTCACCAGGAACGCCCACTGGTCGGCGAAATCTTCGATCTGCATCCACACCGGCTTGCCGGCGCCGTGGCCGGCGCGCGTCTCGACCCGCAACAGCACGGGATTCGGGCAGCCCTGCGCGCGCTGCAGCTGAGCTGCAAATTTGTAGCTGTGCCACGGCACGACGCGATCGTCGTGATCGGCGGTCGTGACGAGCGTCGGCGGATAGCAGGTGCCGGTGTGCACGTTGTGGACCGGCGAGTACGCGTACAGCGCGTGGAACTCGGACTCGTTGTCGCTCAGCCCGTAGTCGCTCGACCATTGCCGCGCGTTCGCGCTCGGCGTGTGATAGCGGAGCATGTCTAGAACGCCGACGGCCGGAAGCGCGGCGCCGAACAGGTCCGGTCGCTGCGTCAGCGCCGCGCCCACCAGCAAGCCGCCGTTGCTGCGGCCGCGGATCGCCAGCTTCGGCGTCGACGTGTACTTCTGATCGATCAGCCACTGCGCCGCCGAGATGAAGTCGTCGAACACGTTCTGCTTCTGCAGCTTGGTGCCGGCGCTGTGCCACGCTTCGCCGTACTCGGAGCCGCCGCGCAGATTCGCGACCGCGAACGCGCCGCCCATCTCGAGCCACACCATCACCGGCACACTGAATGTCGGCTGCTGCGCGAGATTGAAGCCGCCGTAGCCGTACAGCATCAGCGGCGTCTCGCCGTTCTTCACCAGGTTGCGCTTGCTGGCGATGAACATCGGCACACGCGTGCCGTCCTTGCTGCGATAGAACACCTGCTCGACGACGTACTTGCTGGTATCGATCGCCACCTTCGGCGCACGGAACACGCTGACCTCGCCGCTCGCGACGTCCAAGCGCGAGATCGTGGTCGGCGTCAGGAAATCGGTGTACGAGAAGAACGTCTCCGTGTCCTTGAAGTCGCCGAAGAAGCCGTTCGCCTGGCCGAAACCCGGGAGCTTCACGTCATACAGCACCTTGCCGTTCAGATCGGTGGCGCGCACGACCGAATACGCGTCTTTGAGATACTGCGCGAAGATGCGGCCGCCGACGATCGACGCCTCGGTCAGCGCGTGCTCGCTTTCCGGAATCACGACGCGCCAGTTCTTGCGCGCGGCCGACGTCGCGGGCACGGCGATCACCTGCGAGTTCGGCGCGTCCGCGCTGGTGCGCACGTAGAACGTGTCGTCGATCTCGCCGAGGTAGGCGTACTCGGCGTCGAAAGTGTCGAACAGGCGCACGACCTCGCTCGACGGCGAGCCGTCCTGCGCGAGCGTGCGGTAGTAGATGCCGGTCTGCTGCGAGCCGTCGTAGACCCAGATGACCAGGTAGCGGCCGTCGTCGGAAACCTGTGCATACGGATTGCGCGTCGGATGGTCGACGACCTTGAACACGCGCTCGTCCGCTTCCTGCGGCGTGCCCAGCTTGTGCCAGTACACCTCGCGTTGCTTCGAGTCGTCGCCGGAGCCGTCGGCGCGCAACGGATAGCGCGCGTAGTAGACGGTGCGCGAATCGGCCGTCCACCCGACATCCGCAAACTTCATGAATCGCAGCACGTCCGGCAGATCGCTGCCGGTCGCCACGTCGCGGAAGTGCCAGGTGCGCCAGTCCGTGCCGCCGTCCGAGAGACTGTACGCAAGCAGCTTGCCGTCGGGGCTCGGTACGATCTCACCGAGCGCGATCGTCGCATCCTTGCTCAGCGCATTCGGATCGAGCAGCACGCGCGGTTGCGCCTGCAAACTGTCGGCGACGTACAGCACGCTCTGGTTCTGCAAGCCGTCGTTGCGCGCAAAGAAGTAGAGCCCGCCGCGCTTCACGGGAATGTCGTAGCGCTCGAAGTTCCACAACTGCGTCAGCCGCTTCTTGATCGCCTCGCGCGCCGGAATGCCTTCGAGATACGGCTGCGCGAGCGCGTTCTCGGCAGTGACCCACTGGCGCGTCGGCGTATCGTCGACGCGCTCGAGCCAGCGATACGGATCCTCGACGCGCGTGCCGTGATAGTCGTCCACCTGGGCGCCGCGTGCAGCCGCCGGATACGCGAGCGTGGCGGGCGCCGTGACGGGAGGGGTCGAGTCGGTGCTGCATGCAGCGAGCAGCAGCAACAGCGGCGAAAGCGCGTGGATCTTGTGCATGCGAGCCCCGGGCGATTGTGTTTGTCGGGCGTAGTTTAATGTCATCATGAGCAGTGAAAAATCGCTGGCTGCTCAACATGCGGTATACAACGGCCCTGCTCGTGTCACTCGTCGCAATCCATGCAACCGCCGCGCCCCTCACCCTGGAGCGCATTTTCGGTGCGCCCGACCTGAGCGGCCCGCGGCTGCTGTCGCCGCAGTTCTCGCCGGACGGCCGCTATGTCACATATCTGCAGGGTAAATCCGACAACAAGGATCAGCTGGACCTGTGGGCCTTCGATACGCGCAGCGGCAAATCGCGGCAGCTGGTCGATTCGCGCGCGCTGGTCGGCGACGCGGAGCGGCTGTCCGCGGAAGAGGAAGCGCGGCGCGAGCGCCAGCGCACCGCCTCGCTGCGCGGAATCGTCGAATACCAGTTCTCCGCCGACGGCCAGCGGCTGCTCATCCCGCTCGGCGGCGATCTGTATTTGTACGAGTTGAATGCGCGCGCGAATCCGGTCACGCGCCTGACCTCGAGCGCCAGCTACGAGACCGACTCGCACTTCTCGCCCGGCGGCCGCTACGTCAGCTTCATCCGCGACCAGAACCTGTTCGCAATCGACCTGCGCACGCACCAGGAGCGCCAGCTCACGACCGACGGCGCCGGGCTGGTGCAGAACGGCGTAGCGGAGTTCGTCGCGCAGGAAGAAATGGATCGCGACACGGGCTACTGGTGGTCGCCCGACGACTCGCAGATCGCGTACACACGCATCGACGATGCGCCGGTGCAGGAAGTCGAGCGTTTCGAGATCAATGCCGACGGCGCCCGCATGTATCGGCAGCGCTATCCGGCTGCGGGCACGCCCAATACGAAAGTCGAGTTGCAACTGCTGCAGCTCGATTCCGGCACGGTGACGCCGGTCGATCTCGAGCTCGGCGACGGCTACCTCGCGCGCGTCAACTGGTTCACCGATTCGAAGCACGTTGCCGTTCAGCGGCAGACCCGCGATCAGAAGCGGCTCGACATCCTCAAGGTCGACGCGGCGAACGGCAGTGCGCGCGTGATGCTGACGGAGACCAGCCCGAACTGGATCGAGCTGCACAACGACCTGCACTTTCTGAAGCAGCAACCGGCGTTCATCTGGAGCTCGCGGCGCACCGGCTACAAGCATCTCTATCTGTACGATCTCGACGGCAAGCTGCTCCGCCCGCTCACCGCCGGCGAGTGGATGGTGGTCGGCGACGGCGGCGAGAGCGGTCTCGTCGGCGTCGACGAGAAGCGCGGCAACGTCTACTTCATGGCGAACACGCCGTCGACGTTGGAGCGCCAGCTGTACGTCGCTTCGCTCGCAACGCGCGAGCCCGCGGCTCCGCATCGCCTGTCGCGCGACGCGGGCTGGCACGACGCGAAGCTGCTGCCCGAAGCGCGCGGCTACCTCGATCTGTTCTCGTCGCCCGAGCAGCCGCCGACCGCGAGCCTGCATGCGCTCGACGGCTCGTTGCAGCACTGGCTCGTGCGCAACGAGCTCGATGCAACGCATCCGTATCACGAGTACCTGGCGAATCACGTCAAGGAAGAGTTCGGCTCGATCGCGGCCGAAGACGGGCAGCAGCTGAACTATCGCCTGCTGAAACCCGCGGCGCTGCAGCCCGGCAAGCGCTATCCCGTCGTCATCGACGTCTACGGCGGGCCGCACAATCAATACATCAAGAAGGACTGGATGGGCGGTGCACGTGCGCCGCAAGGTTATTTCCGCCAGGTTCTCGCGCAGCACGGCTTCGTCGTATTCACGCTCGACAACCGCGGCTCGGGATTCCGCGGCAACGCTTTCGAGACCGCGCTCGCCGGACAGTTCGGCAAGGTCGAGATCGCGGACCAGCTGCGCGGCGTCGAATTCCTGAAGACGCAGACATACGTCGATCCGCAGCGCCTCGGCATCATGGGCTGGAGCTACGGCGGCTACATGACGCTGATGGCGCTCACCACGACGGACGCGTTCAAAGCCGGCGTCTCTGGCGCACCGGTCACGGACTTCCGGCTCTACGACACGCACTACACCGAGCGCTACCTCGGCATGCCTCAGGAGAACAAGAGCGGCTACGAAGCGACCTCAGTGCTGCCGCACTTGAGCACACTGCACGGCAAACTGCTGCTGGTGCACGGCATGGCTGATGACAACGTGCTCTTCACGAACAGCACGATGCTGATGCAAGCGTTGCAGGCGCAGGGCACGCAGTTCGAGCTGATGACGTATCCGGGCAGCAAACACGGCCTGATACGCATGCCGCAGCAGGGCCGACACTTCTACAACACGGTGTTGAGCTACTTCGGACGCGAGTTGTAGTCGCGTAGCGCGGCGATCATCGGCCGATCAGCCTCAAGCAGACCGATGCGTTCGAGGTCATCGATCGCCGCCCATTGCAGCGCCGGCGCGTCGAGCGCCTGCGGCTCGCCGCTGTAGCGCGTGACGACCCACAGATCGAGCAGCAGGCGGCGCTCCGGATATTGGTGCTCGTAAGCGATGAGCGGCGCGGCTTCGTGAACTTCGACGTCGAGCTCTTCGCGCAGCTCGCGCACCAGGGTCTCGAGCGGCGTTTCGCCCGGCTCGCGCTTGCCACCGGGAAATTCCCAACCGCCCGCCATGTGCTTGCCGGCCGGACGCTGTGCGACGAGCACGCGGCCGGCGGAGTCGAACAGCGCACCGGCCACGACGTGAATCAAGGCAACTGCTCAGCCTTCTTTCGCCAGCGCCCCGTGGCAATGCTTGTACTTCTTGCCGGATCCGCACGGGCACGGCTCGTTGCGGCCGACCTTGCGGGTCTCGCGCACGAACTGCGCGACCGGCTCCGGCGCGCCACGCTGCTGCGGCTCGGACAGGGGACCTTGCTGCAGTTCCTGTTGCGGCGGCGGCGCCGTGATCTGCTCCGGCGCTGCGTGCTGGAACTGCATCGCGCGCGCGAGGCGCCGTTGCCGCTCTTCTTCTTCGGCGTCGATCTCGGCCTGCGTGCGCAGCTGCATCCGCGAGAGCACTGAAACCGTGTCGTGCTTGATGCGGTCGAGCATCGCGGTGAACAGCTCGAACGCCTCGCGCTTGTATTCCTGTTTCGGATTCTTCTGCGCGTAGCTGCGCAGGTGGATGCCCTGGCGCAGGTAATCCATCGCGGCGAGGTGCTCGCGCCAGTGCGCGTCCAGCTGATGCAGCATGATCGACTTCTCGATCGGCCGCACCAGCTCCGCACCGTACATCTGCACCTTGGCCTCGTAGGCGCGGTCGACTTCCTCGTATATCTTCTGACGCAGGCCGTCCTCGGCCATGTTCTGGTCGGCCTCGAGCCAGCGCTTCGGCTCGACCCGCACTGCGAAGTCGCGCTCGATCGCCTGGACCAGGCCCTCCAGGTCCCACATCTCTTCCGGGCTCTTCGGCGCAATGAAGCGGTCGATGATCGTGTTCACGACTTCGTTGCGGATGCCGGCCACCGCGTCCGCGACGTCCTCGGCGCCCATCACCTCGGTGCGCTGCTGGTAAATGACCTTGCGCTGATCGTTCGCGACGTCGTCGTACTCGAGCAGGTTCTTACGGGCATCGAAGTTGTGCGCCTCGACCTTGCGCTGCGCGCGCTCGATCTGCTTCGACAGCATCCGGCTCTCGATCACCTCGCCTTCCTTCATGCCGGCGGTCTGCAGCCAGCGCTTGGTGCGCTCGGGATCGCCGAAGATGCGCATCAGGTTGTCTTCGAGCGAGAGATAGAAGCGGCTCGAGCCGGCATCGCCCTGGCGGCCCGAGCGGCCGCGCAGCTGGTTGTCGATGCGCCGCGACTCGTGGCGCTCGGTGCCGCAGATGAACAGCCCGCCGGCCTGAATGACGACCTCGCGGTCGCGGGCGACGCGCTCGTCCATGCGCGGCAGGATGTCGTTGAAGCGCTCCTCGTAGTCCGGGTCGCCGGGCTGGAGGCCCAGGTTGCGCAGCTCCAGCTGGGTGAGGTGCTCGGCGTTGCCGCCGAGCTTGATGTCGACCCCGCGGCCCGCCATGTTCGTCGCGATGGTCACCGCGCCCGGCTGGCCGGCCTCGGCCACGATCTCGCCCTCGCGCTCGGCGTGCTCGGGCTTGGCGTTGAGGACTGTGTGCTTGATGCCGCGCTTGGTCAGCTCGCGTGAGAGCAGCTCGGAGACCTCGACTGAGATCGTGCCGACGAGCACCGGCTGCTGGCGCTCGTTGCGCGCGGCGATCTCACGGGCGACCGCGCTCCACTTGCCGTCCCTGGTCTTGTAGACCTGATCGTTGCGGTCCGCGCGGACCATCGGCCGGTTGGTCGGGATCTGGACGACCGAGAGCTTGTAGATCTTGAGGAACTC
>DASYRK010000035.1:0-49440 GCA_036004505.1 Steroidobacteraceae bacterium | reverse complement strand
CGAGAGCATTCAGCTGGGTGCGCGGCCATTCTTCCTCGTCGAAGGCATGGATCAGAGCCGGCTCAAGAGCAAGCTGCAGCGCTGCGAGAACGGACCGTTCCGCCGCAGCTCCTTCTCCATCTCACACCGCGGCGCGCCGCTGCAGTTCCCCGAGCACACGCAGGAAGGCTATGAAGCCGGCGCGCGCCAGGGTGCGGGCATCGTCGAATGCGATGTGACCTTTACGAAGGATGGCGAGCTGGTCTGCCGTCACGCCGAGTGCGATCTGCACACGACGACGAACATCGTCGCCACGGAGCTCAACAACAAGTGCAGCGTGCCGTGGTCCGGCCCCGGCTCTGCGCCGAAGTGCTGCACGAGCGACCTGACCCTGCAGGAGTTCAAGTCTCTGCACGGCAAGATGGACGCGAGCAACCCCGCCGCGACGACCGCGGAAGGCTTCCTCGGCGGCACCGCCGACTTTCGCACGAACCTCTATAATTCACGCGGCACGCTGCTGACGCTGCGCGAGCACATCGCGCTCGCCAGGCGGCTCGGCGTCCGGCACACGCCGGAGCTGAAGGAAGGCGATCCGCAACGGATCATGACGGTGTTCGGCGGTCAGGAGAACTACGCGCAACGCATGATCGATGCTTACAAAGAAGCAGGCGTCGATCCGCGCGACGTGTTCGCGCAGTCGTTCAACAAGAACGACATCCTCTACTGGATCCAGCACGAGCCGCGCTTTGGCCGGCAGGCCGTGTATCTCGACGACATCGATCCGACTGCAAGCCCGCCGGTTCCGCGCATTTCGCTCGATGAGCTGCGGCAGTTGCAGCGCGCCGGCGTGCGCATCATCGCGCCGCCGATTCCGGCGCTCCTCGACGTCGACGCGAGCGGCGAGATCGTGCCTTCGCAGTACGCCCAGGACATCAAGAGCACCGGCTTCGACATCATCACCTGGAGCTTCGAGCGCGCCGATCTGCGCAAGGGCGCTGCCAATGCCGGTTTCTACTATTACTTCGATCCGCACAGTCGCGCGCTGAAGAAGGACAGCGACATGTACAAGGCGCTCGACACGCTGGCGCAGCAGGTCAGGATCCGCGGAATCTTTTCCGACTGGCCGGCGACGGTGACCTACTACGCGAACTGCATGGGGCTGGAATAGACGTTACAGAGGGAGGCCGACGTAGTTCTCGGCAAGCACGCGCTGCGCGGCGGAGGAAGCGAACAGGTAGTCGAGCTCCGCCGCGCGGATGCGCGCTGCGAACGCGTCCTCGTTCGGGAAGCGATGGAGCAGCGTCGTCATCCACCACGAGAATCGCACTGCTCCCCACACGCGATGTAGCGCGCGCGCCGAGTATTCATCGAGCCCGCGCGCAGTGCCTTCGGCGTAGAAGCCGAGCAACCCGTGGTAGAGATAGAGCACGTCGCTGGCCGCCAGATTGAGCCCTTTCGCACCCGTCGGCGGCACGATGTGCGCCGCGTCGCCCGCGAGGAACAACCGGCCGTGGCGCATCGGCTCCGCGACGCAGCTGCGCAGCGGCGCGATGCTCTTCTCGATCGACGCCCCGATCTTCATGCGGGCGGAGATCTCGGGCCCGATGCGCAGCTTGAACTCTTCCCAGAACCGCTCGTCGCTCCAATCCTCGACGCGATCTTCGAGCGGGCACTGCACGTAACAGCGCACGCGCGTCGCTGAGCGCATGCTCGCGAGCGCGAAGCCTCGCTCGGAGGTCGCATAGATCAGCTCGTCCCAGCTCGGCGGAACATCTGCGAGCACGCCCAGCCAGCCGAACGGGTACACACGCTCGTAGATGCTCAGCTTGTCCGCGGGAATGCTGCGGCGACTGACGCCGTGAGAGCCGTCGCAGCCAGCGATGAAGTCGCATTCGAGCCGATGCGGCTCACCGTGATGAGTGTAGGTAACGCAAGGCGAATCGCTCTCGATGTCATGCAGCTCGACCGCTTCCGCCTCGTACACGGAAACCGCGCCGCACTCCGCGCGCGCGTCCATGAGATCGCGCGTCATCTCTGTCTGGCCGTAGATCGTGACCGTCTTGCCGATGAGATGGTGGAACGCGAGACGATGACGCCGCCCGTTTGCGGAGATCTCGACTCCGCCGTGGGTCAGCGACTCCGCGGTGACGCGCTTACTGCAGCCGGCCAGCTCCAGCATGTCGACGGTGCCCTGCTCCAGCACGCCGGCGCGAATGCGAGCGAGCACGTACTCGGGCGTGTGCCGCTCGAGAATCACTGCCTCGATCCCCGCCCGATGCAGCAATTGTCCGAGCAGCAGCCCGGCTGGTCCTGCCCCGATGATCGCGACCTGGGTGCGCACGCTGCACATGCTGGGCGGCGGAGCGCTGGCTGGCGATGGAGAAAAGCCCGCTTTTCTTGGACTTTTCCCCAGCAGGGGCGGCGCGGGCGGCGTAGCATGGGCGCGCTGTCCCCGCACAGGCGCAGATCGTGGCGCGACGCAGTATTCCTCAGTATTTCCTGTATGGCGAGGCCCGCCAGGACGTCGACGAGCGCTTCCTGCACGTCGAGTCCATCGCCGAGCGCAGCCGCCTGCACGATTGGACAATTCGGCCGCACGCCCACCGCGAGCTCCACCACTTCTTGCTCGTCGAGCGCGGTGGCGGGGTGTACTCGGCCGATGCCAGCCGCCATGAGTTCGCGCCGGTTTCGCTGATCAGCGTGCCGCTCTCGTGCGTCCACGGCTTCGACTTCAAACCGCGCACCGACGGCTGGATCGTCACGGCCTCCGGCGCCTTGCTGCAACGAATCGCACGCGCGCACCAGGAGCTCGCTTGCGTGCTCGACGAACCCAGCGTCACGCCGCTGACGACTGCTGCCGTGGACCCCATGCGCAGTCTGTTCGTATCGCTGGCCGGCGAGTTCCGCGGTCACTTGCCGGGCCGGCGCATCGCGGCCGAATCCTGGCTGGCCGCAATTCTGGTCGAGGCACTGCGACGCAAGCTCGAGCTCGCCCCCGACGCCGTTCATCCGCGCACGCCCGATTCCGAGCTGGCGGCGCGCTATCGCGCCATGATCGAAGAGAAGTACCGAACGCAGACGAGCATCGCGGACTATGCGCAGACGTTGCGTGTGAGCACGGAGCGCCTGCGGCTCGCTTGCGTACGCAGCACCGGCAGCGCGCCGCTCGCGTTGCTGAATGCTCGCAGACTGCTGGAGGCCAAACGCAGCCTGCTCTACACGAACATGAGCGTGACGCTGATCGCCGAGACCTGCGGATTTACGGATCCAGCGTACTTCTCGCGGTTCTTCACGCGCAGCACCGGCGCTTCGCCGCGATCGTATCGACTCACGCGGTGATCTCGATCCGATTGCCTTCGGGATCGAGCACGATGCTCTCGTAGTAGCCATCGCCCGTGCGGCGCGGACCGTCGAGCACAGTGATCCCATCGCGGCGCAGCCGCTCCGTGATCTCGTTCACTGCCGCTTCCGATCCGAGCGAGATGGCGAGATGTGTGAGTCCCATGCGCTCGACACCCGGTGCGTGACGAGTTGGCGACAATCGCGTCGTCTTCATCAGCTCGATCCTGCCGCCGGAGTCGAAAGTCAGGAAGCAGGACTCGAATCCCTTGGCTGCGTTGACGTAGCGCGACCTGCGCCCCGAACGTCTTCGCATAGAACGCGCCGAGTGCGTCCAGGTCATCCACCCACAGCGCGATGTGCTCGATGCGTGGCATCGCCACACTACTTTTGCTTTTCTACGATCGCGCGCAGTTCCCTCGCAGCGATCAGATCCTTGTCACGACCCAGCGCCTCCTTCGACTGAATCAGGTCCTGGATCGAGATGACCCGGCAGCGGTGCCTAAAGAGCTCGATCTCGATCGATGCTGCGCGCACTCGCTCGAACTCACCGATCCCGAGAATGGAGCCGAGGAAATCAATCGGACCCAGCTCGGTTTCCAAATAGAGGTTCTTCATTCCTATGCCAGGCTCCGGAGTCTCGAGGAACGACAGGCGTTGCGGCGTGAGTCGATGAGTCGGACGCAGGTCGCGAAGAGCGTCGCGTAGTTTTGCGACATTCTCTGCGTTCAGTACCGCGCACACATCGAGATCGCGCGTGACCAGCGTCGACCCGTGAAGCACGCCGGCGAATCCCCCGACGATCACGAAGTCGACCTGAGCGCCGCAGAGACGTTCAATCAGTCGGTTGAGCTGCACCACGGAGTTCCCGTCCGACTCGCTCCAGCTCCAGCGCAAGGTCCAGCGCGGCCTGGTGCTGCTCGGCGCGCTTGTCGTAGGAATAGCTCAGACTGAGTTCGATGAGACTCAGGTCTATTCCGGCGCGTGCAGCTTCTTCTGCGGCGGTCATGATTGACCGCCATTCTATGCCGCCTCACGCCTGTCGCCTACAGCGGCGCCGAGCGCGCGGAGATTCAGGGTCTAGCGCTCAGATGACGAACGGAATCAGGGCGTGAAACAGGTACTCCTAGCGTGAGCGACCTCGCGCGCTGACAGGCCAGATCTCCTGCAGCGTCTCTCCCGATATGACGTGATAGGCGTCGTACAAGTTCACTGTCGGATCGCAGTGAGGCACGGCGAGCCGCACGCTGTCGCCGATCGACCACGTGTGCTGCTGCGCCGGATCGATGATCAGGCCGTGCTCGTCGCCCATGAAAATGAAGTTCGATCCCTGTGGCGCGCCGGACAGCACGACCGGCGGCCCGCCGTCCGTCGCCATCGCCTTATAACCTGCATCGATGGTCGCGATGCCCCGCGTGTTTGCGCTCACGACGCGCGCGTCGATGAACAGCGAGTACTCGAACGCCTGCGTCTTGTCGTCGGCGAGATCGCACTCGGCGTACTGACGATCCATGAACACATACGAGCCGACCTGCCACTCCGTGAGCAGCCCGAGCCGCGCATCGATGTGATGGGTTCCAGTGCCCGAGCCGGTGACGATAGCAGACGCACCACCGTTCTCTTGCAGCGCTGCAATGATCGAGCGCAGATAGTTCGTGCGCTCTTCGATCGCCGCAGAGCGTTCCTTGTAATCCTTGATGTGCTGCTGAATGCCGCAGTACATCTGCACGCCCTTGAACTCGAGGTTGTCCGCCGCTTGAATCGCTTTCAGCAGCGCGACGGCCGCCTCCACCGAGCCAACGCCGGTGCGACGAATACCCGGATCGACATCGATGATGACCTTGAGCGGACGCCCCCGCATCGCAGCTGCCAGCGCCGCGGCGTTCGCGGGATTGTCGACGGCGACCATCAGGTCGGGAATTCTCGCGTTGAGCGCAACGAGCCGCGCGATCGCCGGCGCGGACACGACCGGCGATGTGATCAGCAACGACTCCACGCCGCCGGCCGCGAGCACTTCCGCCTCGCCGAGCTTGGCG
Organism: Steroidobacteraceae bacterium; assembly: GCA_036004505.1. Classification (GTDB taxonomy): domain Bacteria; phylum Pseudomonadota; class Gammaproteobacteria; order Steroidobacterales; family Steroidobacteraceae; genus Steroidobacter. The sequence continues at coordinate 44,086 of DASYRK010000035.1, read as the reverse complement.
CAGCACAGGCCGACCGCCCCGGCATCGAGCTGCAGACGCGCGATTGCGAGACTCTTGTGCGATTTCGCGTGCGGCCGCAGCGCGACGCCGGCGCGCTGCGCAAGCGCAGCCATCTTCTGCACGTTACGCCCGAGTGCGTCGCGATCGACGACCAGCACCGGCGTGTTCAGCTCGCGGCGCGAGCCTGGCTTGCCGATCAGATGAGCGTGCAAACGGATGTCGTCGAGCATGTCCTCCCCCGCCATTCAACCTCCGATCCCGAACAGCTCCGCCAGGTGCGCGTTGGCGAACTTCGCCGCCGGATCGACCTGTGTGCGCACCGTGCAGAAGCGCTCGGCCAGCGGATAGAGCGCGAAAACGTCTTGCGACGTCAGCGTGTGCCGCTTGGCCCAATGCGGGCGGCCGCCGTGCGCGCGGAAAATCGGCTCCGCGGACGCCAGCAGATCGCGCCACTCCATCTTGCTGTACTGGTGCATCGAGATCGACGCGCCCGGCCCCTGGTTGAACGGACTCATCCAGATGTCGTCGGCGGCGACCCAGCGAAATTCGAACGGGAACGCGACCGGGAGCTTGCGCTTGCGCACCCAGGCGATCACTTCCTGCAGCGTCGCCAGGCCTGCAGCCCGCGGCATCTCGTACTCCATCTCCTCGAACGACACCGTGCGCTCGGACGGGAAGATGCGATACGCCGGACCGGTGCGTCGCGACGCTCGGATCAATCTCATCAGCTGCCGCTGCAACACGCGCGCAACCGCCGGCGCGGCGGCCGTGACGTCGCAACAGAATCGGAAGATCGTTTCGTCGCTCGACGACGGTTCCTTGAACGCGCCCGCTTCCGCAGCAGGATGCAACGTCTTCATGATGACTTCGTCGGCGTACGGGAAGGCGAAGAACTCCGCGTGCCGGTGCGTTCGCGCGACCTCTGCGAAATGCTCGATCGCGGCAGCGAATGGCACACGCTCGATGCGCTCTTCGAGGTGATACGCCGGCATGATGCTGACGCGGATGCGCGTGGCGATGCCAAGCAGGCCGAGCGACAAGCGCTGCGCCTCGAACAATTCCGGCCGCTGTTCCTTGCTGCATTCCACGACCGAGCCGTCGGCGAGCATCAAGCGAAATGCGTGCGCAAATGTGGAGAGACTGCCGAGATCGACGCCCGTGCCATGCGTGCCGGTGGCCATTGCGCCCGCCAGCGACTGTGGATTGATGTCGCCCTGATTGAGCAGCGAATAGCCGCGCTCCCACAGCGCTGCGGTCAGGCGCTTGAGACTCCAGCCCGCTGGAACCCATGCGCTCGAGCTGTCAGCAGCAACTTCGATGGGCGAGTCGAGATCCGACAAGCTCAGCAGCACGCCAGTCGTCGCACACAGCGGCATGAAGGAATGCCCCGCTCCGACCACGCGCACCTTCGCGGCGCCGCGCACGATCGTAGACAGCTCAGCCTCGGTACGCGGGCTCGCGAGCCGCGACGGCTGCGCCTGCACGCTGCCGGACCAGTTTTTCCAGGCCTGCGCGGTGGCGTTCATTCCGGATCGCGCAGCGACCAGCGCAGCATGCGCGCCGCTTCCTTGATGATGTCGTCCGGCTTGATCAGGTCTTCCTCGTTGAGCATCTCGTCGGCCGCGAACCCGAACTCGATCGAGATGCGCACGCGGCGCCACAGCACCTTCTTCGACAATTCCGGCACGAGCGGCGCATACGCCTTGACCATGCGATCGGTCACGATGCGGTGCGACTCGATACGCACGTGCGCGAGTTGCGGGACCGCGCGCAACGCACGCAAAGTCCAGATCGCGCCCGGCTCTGCTGCTGTGACCTTCGCAGTGGCGCGCAACAGATCTTCAGTGTGCTCGGCGAGCGCGGTCAGACCGTTCGGCACGTGCTTGTCCAGCCACGCGAACAGCACTGCGTTTTGACGATCCATCAAACGCCGGCCGAGCGCCTCGAGCACGGCGTACTTGTCCTTGAAGTAGCGATACAGCGCGGGCGGCGTCACGCCGGCGCGCGCGCAGATCATGTTCGTCGAGATGCGCTCGATGCCGACCTCGCCGAGCAGCTCGCCCGCGACGTCCAGCAGACGCTCGCGCGTCTGCAGACCGCGCTCCTGCTTGGGAGCGGCGCGCGGAAGGCGGGCGGCGGAACTGGCAGCGCGTGTCATGAGTGTCGTCAGGTTTCCACGATGGTAGCGGGCAAGGCGCGCTCGCGTCGACGGAGCGCGACGGCGATCGCGACGGTCATTGCGAGCGCGAACGCTCCGAAGCCGAGCGAGCCGCGCACGTCGGCGTCCGTGACGACGAATGAGGCGAACAGCGGTCCGAGGCTGCCGCCCGCAAGCTCGGCGCCGCCGACCAGCAGCGCGGCACGACGCGTCGGGTCGGCCGCGATCACCATCGGCACGAAGAACGGCAGCGACAACATCCACAGGAAACCGAACACGCTGGAAGTGACCAGATAGAGGAACGCACTCGGGAGTGCCGCGTACGCGAGCAGGCACGCGACATAGATCAGCGCGCAGAACAGCAGCACCGGGAACCAGCGCAAGCGCCCTGCCAGCACCGTTGCAGTCGCGCCGCCGAGCACCTGACAAGCCAGCGACAACGAAACCGCGACGCCTGCAACCGTCGGCGCGTGCCCGGACTGTCGCGACAGCGGCTCCGCATAGACCCACACGCCGACGATGAACGCCATCCACAGAAACGTCGCAGCCAGCGCGACGAAGCCCGGCGCGTTCGGCATGTTGCTCGCGTTGCCGTCGGCGACCAGCGGCGCGAAGCGATTCGGCAGCGCCAGGGCGGCGACTGCGCTGATGACGCACAACACGGCAAGCGCGACGAATCCGCCGTTCGCACCCGCGCGCGAGATGACCCAGGCGGTGATTGCCGCGGCGAGCACGAACTGTGCGAGCGTCTGAATGGTCAGGTAGATGCCCGACCAGCGCTCCGGCGTCGGCGAGCGCGCGATCATCGCGATCGTGATCCAGATCAGCACGCCGCTCGGCACGCCGGCCAGCGCGCGAACGAGCGTTACGGTTTCGCCGCTCGCCCACAGCGTCGCGATGTTGAGCACCGCCAGCACGAGCGAGCTGACTACGCCGATCGCGCGCAGGCGCTCAGCTTTCCACCTTGCGCCGGCGTAAGCGCTCGCGGCGCCCATCAGCAGCAATTCTGCCGTCGCCGCATGTCCCAGCTGGGCAGCAGTGATGCGTCCCTCCTGGGCGAGCGTGCCCAGCAGCAGCGGCTGCAGGCCGGCAATCATGACGCCGCAGACGCCGACCATAAGGATGACGCCGAGCTGGAATGCCGTGGGCCGTGCGCCGATCCATTCGGCGGGTGCGTTCAAAACTGCTCTCTCAAAAACTTGTTAGTAGTTAGTAGTTGTATCGGGCGTAGACGCCCGCCGTGCGCGGCTGGCCAACCGAGAACAGGTCGAAGCCCAGCCCCTCGATCGGGATGATATCGCTGATGTTCGTTTCGTCGAACAGGTTGCGACCCCAGAGGCCGAACTCCAGGTGCTCGTCCGCCGTCGTCCAGCCGATACGGGCGTTGACGAACGTGCGCTCGGAGTCCGACAGGCGCTCCACGTTGCGCGTGTCGTAGAAGACCTTGGAACGGTAGATCGCGTCGGTCTGCAGCGCCAGCGAGCCGCCGAAGAGGGGGATTTCATAGCGGATCGCCGCCGTGAGGCTGGTGCGCGGCGAGTTCGGCAGGCGATTGCCCGAGTAGTCCTGGCCGACCGACCGGAAGTCCTGGTAGGTCGCATCGAGCCACGCCCCGGACAGCGACAGGTCGAGATGATCGACCGGCGTGATGCTGAACTCCGCTTCCGCACCGTAGATGCGGGCGTTCGAAGCGTTCGTGAAGTTCTGCACCGTGATCGCGCCGCGCAGGATCAGCGTGTAGACCTGCAGGTCCTGGTAGTCGTAGTAGAACGCGGCGAAGCTGCTGCGCAGGCGGTTCTCCGGCGACTGGATCTTCGCGCCGACTTCGAACGCATCGACCTTCTCATCGTCGTACGGCGCGAGATCTGCCGGCTCCACCGTCTGGCCGCCGAAGAAGCCGCCGCTCTTGTAGCCGCGGCTGTAGCTGCCGTACACGTTCGCGTCGTCGCTGAAGCGATACTGCAGGCCGAGCTTGCCGGAGACGGAACTGAAGTCCTTGCTCTCATCCAGCGTGAAGATCGTGATCGTGTCGAACTCCGCGGTGGATGCGTACTGGAAGTCCTTGCTGTCGCGCGAGTAGCGCACGCCCACCGTGCCGGTGAGTTGATCGGTGAAGTTGTAGTCGACCTGGCCGAAGCCCGCCCAGCTCTCGGTCTTCTGCGTGTACGGATAGCCGAACACGCCGACGCTGAACTCCGGCGCGAAGCCGTTCGGATTGTCCGGCGTGACGAACAGCGGCCGGAACAGGCGCAGCACATCGAGATACGAGTTGGTGTCGAGGTCGTCGTGCGAGTAGTAGATGCCAGCGACCCAGAACGCCGTGGCAGCCTCGTTCGTCGACTGCAGTCGCAGCTCCTCGCTGAACACGCTCTGCTTGGCGCGATAGGTCGCTGTGATGACGTCGTTCGGTCCCGCGTCCGTGTCCTCGCGGTCGTCGCGATCCGCGTGGTCGTAGCCGGACACCGAGACCAGTTGCATCTCGCCGAGATCCCACGTCAGCGTCGCCGACGCGCCGCGCGTCTCGACCTCGTCTTTGCCTTCGAAGTGATAGTCGCCGCGATACAGGTCGCTGCTCGTGTTCGCGTAGCCCGCGATGTCGGTGCACTGACCCGAGGTGTAGAAGTCCGGCGCACACAGGCCGTCCGGCCCGGTGGCCTCGGGAGTGGCGGGGAACAGCGCGCGGTTGTAAGCCCAGATCGAGCCGCCCTGGGTCTTGCCGTAGCGCAGCTGCACGAGCGCATCGAAGTTCGTGGACGGCGTGAAGCGCAGCGAGCCGCGCGCCGCCCAGCGATCGGTGTCGTTGCCGGAATGGCCGGTCAGACGATTCTTCGAATACCCGTCGTCGCGAACGACGTTGACGGCGAGCCGTCCCGCGAGCACGTCCTTCGCGAGCGGTCCGCCGACCGCGGCTTCGACGTTCAGGGAGTTGAAGCGCCCGGCTTCGACGCTGATGTCGCCCTCCGGCTGCTGCGTCGGCTTGCGCGTGATCACGTTGATCGCGCCGCCGGTCGTGTTGCGGCCATACAGCGTACCCTGCGGCCCGCGCAGCACTTCCAGGCGGTCGATGTCGAAGAACTGCGCCATCTGCGCGAGCGGCGAGCCGATGTACACGCCATCGGTGTACAGGCCGACGGCGCTCGCGGTATTCGGATTGAAATCGTTGAGGCCGACGCCGCGGATGAAGACCTTCGGGTTGGCCGCGTTGTCGTCGGTCTTCACCTGCAGGCTCGGCGCGAGCTGGTTCAGATCCATGACATCGGTGACGTGATGGTCCTGCAGCGCCTCGCCGGAGAACGCGCTCACTGCGATCGGCACTTCCTGCAGGCTCTGCGCGCGCTTCTGCGCCGTGACGATGATCTCTTCGATCTGCGGCTGCGGCGCTTGCTGCGCCAGCGCGGCGCCCGCGGGAACCAGCAGGCCGCACAGCACGCCCAGGACTGACTTCGGTTTGCCCATATCGTCCTCCCCTGCATTCACGGCGAAAAGCTAGCGATCGCTAGCAAAAGAGTAGCACTCGCTATCTTTTTTGCAAAGAGTGCGCTGGCCGCGAACCCGGGCCTTAGGCTGTGCGTTGTAGGCAAGCTGCTGGCAAGGAAGGGCGACAGATGAGGCGGGTCACGACCGAAGATGCAGAATTGCGCTGTGAGCACACGCTGCGGCCGGGCGCGCCCGCGCTGCTGCTGCTCAATCCGCTGGGCGCCAGTCTGGAAATCTGGGATGACACGTTCCCGACGCTGAGCGAGCGCTTCGAAGTCGTGCGCTTCGACGCCCGCGGCCACGGCGAATCGACGACCGGGTCTGCCACCGAGCTGTCGATGGAGCAACTCGCGCGCGACGCACTCGCAGTGCTGGACGCGTGCGGCATCGCTCGTGCGCATCTCTGCGGACTTTCCATCGGCGGCATGACGTCGATGCAGATCGCGACGCTGTGGCCCGATCGCGTACTGAAGATCGCCCTGTGCAGCACTTCGCCGTACATGGCTCCGCCGCCGGACACCTGGAATGCGCGCATCGAAGGTGTCCGCAAGCACGGCGTCGCACCGCTGATCGACGGGATCCTGCAGCGCTGGCTCACGACGCCGTATCGCATGGCTCATCCCGACCAGGTCGAGCGCATCCGCTCGATGCTGCTGACCGTCAAGCCGCAAGGTTACGCCGCGTGCGCGGCTGCTATTCGCGACATGGATCAGCGCCAGTCGATCAAGACCATCACCGCGAAGACGCTGGTCGTCGGCGGCACGCAGGATCCGGGCACGACGCCGGCGGACCATGCCCTGATTGCGGCCTCGATCCCGGGCGCGCAGCTCGTCATGCTCGAAGCCGCTCACCTGCTCCACATCGAGCGCCAACAAGAATTCACGGCAACGCTGTTGCAGTTTCTGGCAGCATAGAAATCGGAAAACTGAAAGCACCCGGGAGGTGCGTCGTGTCCGATCTCACTCGCCGAGCCTTTCTTCATGAATCGTGCGTTGCTGCCGGCGCGCTCGTTGCCGGAGCGGCTCTCGCCGGACCCGCCCGCGCGGCGGGCGCTGGCGATCGCAAGGCGATCTACAAAGAGATCGAGCGCCGCCACGACGAATCCGTCAGGCGCTTGCAGGAGTGGATCGGCGTCGGCTCGATCGCCGCGGAGAACGTCGGCATGGCCCAAGGCTGCGACATGATGCGCCGGCTCGCGCTCGATGCCGGCTTCCAGCGCGCCGAATGCATGCAGACCAAGGGTCATCCGGGCGTGTTCGCCACGCTCGACGCCGGCGCGAAACGCACGCTCGGGTTGTACTTCATGTACGACGTGAAGCAGGTGAATCCGGAAGAATGGTCGTCGCCGCCGTGGGAGGCGCGCCTCGTCGACATGCCCGAGCGCGGCAAGGTCGTGATGGGACGCGGCGCGGTGAATCAGAAGGGTCCGCAGGCGGCGTTCCTCGCAGCGTTGCACGCGATCCGCGGCGCCGGCCGCAAGATTCCCGTCAACCTGGTGCTGGTCGCGGAGGGCGAAGAAGAAATCGGCTCGCCGAATTTTCCGCAGATCGTGCACTCGCCCGAAGTGAGCACCGCGCTGTCGAAGAGCATCGGCGTGTTCATGCCGGAGGCCGCGCAGGAATGGGACGGCAGCGTGATCATCACGCTCGGCAACAAAGGCGACATCGAATGCGATCTGATCGCGAGCGGTGCGAAGTGGGGCCGCGGCCCAACCCAGCGCGACGTGCACTCGTCGCTCGCGGCGCGGCTCGATCAGCCGGCGTGGCATCTGGTCCAGGCGCTGAACACGCTCGTGACGCAGAACGGCGATCCGGCGATCGATGGCTTCTTCGAGAAGGTGCGCCCGCTCACGTCGGCCGAGCACGCGATGCTCGATCTCGCCGCGAAGCAGCTCAACGAGCACGAGATGAAGGAGTCGATGGGCATCAAGACCTGGGCGCGCGATGCCACGTGGCGCCAGGCGCTCGAGGACGGCGTGTCGCGGCCGACGGTGACGATCGAAGGACTCGTCGGCGGCTACACCGGCCCCGGCGGCAAAACGATCCTGCCGCACCGGATGGTCGCGAAGCTCGACATGCGGCTCGTGCCGAACATGACGCCGGACGACACCGTCGCGAAACTCAAAGCGCATCTCGCCAAGCGCGGCTTCGGCGACATCGAGGTCGTGATCAACGGCGGAATGAACGAAGTGTCGTCGACGTCGGCAGACTCGGAGCTGATCAAGGCGGAGCGTGCGGTGTATCGCCAATACGGCGTCGAGCCGCTGCTGTTGCCGCGCTCCGGCGGCTCGGACCCAGCCTCCGTCTTCACCAGCGAACCGCTCAAACTGGCGGCGGGCGGCTTCGGCATGGGCTTCGGCGAGCGCGCACACGCACCCGACGAGTACTACGTGATCGAGTCGAACAACCCAAAGGTCGCCGGCATGGACGGCGCGGTCAAGTCGTTCGTCGATTGCCTGTTTGCGCTGGCTTGATCGGTGCCGGGAGAGAAAAACAGGGGAAAGTGAGCGGTGCAGCAGACCGGAACCGAAGTCGACGGCTGCGAAACTCGGCGAACGTCGCATCTAGCCGTTCGAGCGCCGCGCGCACGACGGGTAGCATTCGGCCGCTCACGTCCTCTAAGGGCAAGGAATGCCGCGTTCGCCTCGCATCCACGCGCCCGGCGCGATGTATCACGTCACGCTGCGCGGCAATCATCGCCAGGATATCTTTTTCACTCCTGGCGATCGCGCGCTATTGACCCGCATCATGAGGGAGATCATCAGCGACTGCGGGGCGCAGGTTCACGCGTACTGCTACATGACCAACCACGTGCATACGTTGTTGCAGGTGAGCAATACGCCGCTCAGCAAGGTCATGCTGCTGGTAGCGGGGCGCTATGCGCGCAGCGTGCAAGCGCGGCTGCAAACGACTGGACATCTCTTCGAGAAGCGCTATCACGCGCTGCTCGTCGATGCCGATGAATATCTCCTGACCCTGCTCCGATACATCCATCTCAACCCGGTACGCGCGAGTCTGGCTTCGTCGCCGGATGACTATCCCTGGTCCAGTCACCACGCGTACCTGGGGAAACGCTCTGAGCCGTGGGTCACAACCGAGTTCGCACTTGGCATGCTTGGCACAGATCGTCAGCGTGCAGTCACCGCGTATGAGGCATTGATACGATCGGCGCCCACGGGTTCGCCATTGCTCGAGCGGAATGAACAAGACCCGCGGATCCTTGGAGGTGATGCGTTCGCGCAGAAGGTTCTTGGTGAGCGCTGGAAGCTGCGATCCGATGCTGCGCTTCAGAAGGTGATCGATGCTGCGTGCGCGAAGTTCGGCGCGACGGAGATCGAGCTGCGGTCGCCGAGCCGCCTCATCAACATAACTCGCGCTCGGGCGTGGATTGCCGAGCAGGCACTCAGCGCCAAGATCGCGTCGGTCGCCTCGCTTGCGCGCTATTTCAATCGCGACGCATCCAGCATCCGGCAGGCGGCGCAGCGTCGCCGCTCAAGAGCGTGAAGACCCGCAGACGTGGTTTGATGCGGCGCTCAGTTTCCCCCGTTTTTCTCTCCCGGCACCAGCTTCAGAACGTCTTCGCGCCGCTGACGGCGAGGAGCACGGAGTACAGCGAGGACGTCGCGGTGATGTACAGGCGGTTGCGCTTCGGGCCGCCGAAGGTGAGGTTTGCGACGCGCTCGGGCAGTAGCACGCGGCCGATCAATGTGCCGTCGCGCTCGTGGCAGTGCACCGCTTCGCCGGCGCTGGTCCAGATGCGATCGTTCACGTCGATGCGCAGCCCGTCGTAGACACCGTCGGCGCACTCGATGAACACGTCGCCGCCGCTCAGCGCGTCGTTGTGCACGTCGAACACGCGCATGATGCCGCGTCCCTTGCCGGAGTCGACGATGTACAGGCGCCGCTCGTCGACTGAGAACGCGAGGCCGTTGGGTTGCGCGAAACCATCCGCAACAACCTTCACCGCACCGCTGCGCGGATCGATGCGATACACACGCCGCTCACCGATCTCGCTCGGCGCCTGAAAGCCTTCGTAGTTCGAGTCGATGCCGTACGACGGATCGCTGAACCAGATGGAGTCATCCGACTTCACGACGATGTCGTTCGGGCTGTTGAAGCGCTTGCCCTCGAAGCGATCGGCGAGCACGGTGATCGAGCCGTCGTGCTCGGTGCGCACCACGCGCCGCGTGCCCTGCTGGCACGAGACCAGCCGGCCCTGTCGGTCGACCGTGTTGCCGTTGGTGTAATCGGCGGGCTGGCGGAAGACGCTCACCGCCTCCGACTGTTCGTCGAAGCGCAGCATGCGATCGTTCGGAATATCGCTGAACAGCAGCGAGCGCAGCGCCGGAAAGTAGACCGGGCCTTCGGTCCAGCGACAGCCGGTGTACAGGCGCTCGATGTTGGCGCTGGTGCGGATGCACTGGCGGAAGCGCTCGTCGCTGATCTCGAAATCGCCGGCGGCCACTCGGCCTCCTTCACACGTTGAAGCGGAAGTGCATGACATCGCCTTCGTGGACGATGTACTCCTTGCCCTCGAGCCGCAGCTTGCCGACTTCCTTCGCGCCCTGCTCGCCCTTGTTCGCGACGTAGTCGTCGTAGGCGATGACTTCCGCGCGAATGAAGCCCTTCTCGAAATCCGTGTGAATCACGCCGGCCGCCTGCGGCGCGGTCGCGCCGATCCGCACCGTCCAGGCGCGCACTTCCTTCGGCCCCGCAGTGAAGTACGTCTGCAGACCGAGCAGCTTGTAGCCGGCGCGGATCACGCGATTCAGGCCCGGCTCTTCGAGACCGAGCTCCTGCAGGAAGTCCGCGCGATCGGCTTCGTCGAGCTGCGCGATCTCCGCTTCGATCGCCGCGCACACCGCGACGACTTCGGAGTTCTCCTCGACCGCACGCTGGCGCACGACATCGAGATGCGGATTGTTCTTGAAGCCGCCCTCGGCGACGTTCGCAACGTACATCGCCGGCTTGAGCGTGATCAGGTGCAGCTCCTGCAACAGGCGCTGCTCCTCGGCATCCTTGAGCAACGAGCGCGCAGGCTTGCCCGCGTCGAGATGCTCGCGCAGCTTCTTCAGCAGATCGCGCTGACGGATCGCATCCTTGTCGCCCGCCTTCGACGCCTTCTCGGCGCGCTGCAGTCCGCGCTCGACCGTATCGAGATCGGCGAGCGCGAGCTCCGTGTTGATGACTTCGATGTCGTCGAGCGGCTTGATGCGGCCGGCGACGTGCACGATGTCGTCGTCCTCGAAGCAGCGCACGACGTGCGCAATCGCATCTGTCTCGCGAATGTGCGACAGGAACTGATTGCCCAGACCTTCGCCTTTGGAAGCGCCGGCCACCAGGCCGGCGATATCGACGAATTCAACGGTCGCCGGCAGGATGCGCGCCGGCTGAACGATGCCCGCGAGCACGTCGAGACGCACGTCGGGGACCGGCACGACGCCGACGTTCGGATCGATCGTGCAGAACGGATAGTTCTCCGCCGCGATCTGTGCGCGCGTCAGCGCATTGAAGAGAGTCGACTTGCCGACGTTCGGCAGACCGACGATGCCGCACTTGATTCCCACTGCTTACTTCCCGTTCCCGTGCAGAGCGTTCATGGCACGCTCGGCGCCTTGCTCGAGGAACACCTGCAGCGCCGGAATCGCCTCGCTGACGGATTCCAGCAGGCGCTCCTCTTCTTCCTTCGGCGCGCGTCGCAGGACGTAGTCGATGACCTCGGACTTGTCGCCCGGATGCCCGATGCCGAGCCGCAGGCGCCAGAAATCCTGGCCGATGTGCGTGATGGTGTCGCGCAGTCCGTTGTGGCCGCCGGCGCCGCCGCCGAGCTTGAAGCGCACTTCGCCTACGGCCAGGTCGAGCTCGTCGTGCACGACCAGCACTTCGCTCGCCTGCACCTTGAGATAGTCGAACAATGCGCGGATCGCCAGGCCGCTGCGATTCATGTACGTCATCGGCTTGAGCAGCGTCACTTCGCCGCCCGACAGCTGCGTGCGACAAATCTCGCCCTGGAATTTCGTGTGACTGCGGAAACGCGCGCCAGCCTTCGCTGCGAGCGCGTCCACGAACCAGAAGCCGGCGTTGTGGCGCGTGAGCAGATGCTCGGGTCCCGGATTGCCGAGACCGACGATGATCTTGAGAGGCGTGCCGGCCATAGCAGTACGAAGCGGGCCAATGCGAAACAGGTCCGCGCCGCCCCCGGTGAGACCAGGGGCGGGCGGACATGCCGGCAGTGGCTACTTCTTGCCGCCTTCCTTCTTCGGAGCGGCAGCGGCCTTCGGTGCGCCGGCAGCAGCACCGGCGGCGGGCTTGCCTTCTTCCTTCTTGGCGTCGCCACCCGCAGCGGGAGCACCCGCAGCCGGAGCAGCAGCACCTGCAACAGGCGTCGCGCCTGCGGCTGCGGCAGCAGCTTCGGCCGGCGGCGCTTCCACTTCCTCGGCGCGCGGATGATGGATCGACACGATCGGCTCGTCGCGGCCATGCGCAAGATCCACCAGCTGCACGCCCGCGGGCAGCGGAATGTCCGACAGGCGCTTGATGTCGTTGATCTCCATCGACGACAGATCGATTTCGAGGAACTCCGGCAGATCCTTCGGCAGGCACATCACCTGCACCAGGTTCAGCAGGTGGGAGACCACGCCGCCCTGCGTCTTCACGCCGGGCGCGGCCGCGCCGCCTCTGAAGTGCAGCGGAATCTGCATGCGGATCTGCTCGTTCTCGAGCACGCGCTGCAGATCCATGTGCAGGATCTGGTTCTTCGCCGGATGGCGCTGCACGTCCTTGACGATCGCGGCTTGCGACTCGCCGCTGATCTTGAGCTGCAGGATCGTCGAGAAGAAGCGCTCGTTCACCAGCAAGGTCAGCAGGTTCTGGTGGTCGAGCAGGATCTGGCGCGGCTCGTTGTGCCCGCCATAGAGGATCGCCGGTACTTTCCCGGATCGGCGCAGGCGGCGGCTCGCACCCTTCCCCTGCAGGCCGTCACGCGGATCGGCGACCAGTTCAAAAGAGGTCTTCATGTGTATTCACTCCGTCAGTCCAACAAACCGGGCCGACGCGACCGCGACCAGTTCGCGCCGTCCCACCCATCAACCGATTCACTTCAATCTATGTAGAGCGAGCTCACGCTCTCCTCGTCCCGGATGCGGCGCATCGTCTCGGCCAACAGGCCCGCGACGGTGAGCTGCCGGATCTTCGGACACTGCTTCGCGGCCTCGCGCAGTGGGATCGTGTCCGTCACGACCAGCTCGTCCAGGTCCGACTTCGAGATGCGCTCGATCGCCGGCCCCGACAGCACGGGGTGCGTGATGTACGCGAGCACCTTCTTCGCGCCCGCGCCCTTCAGCGCCGTCGCCGCGTGACACAGCGTGCCCGCGGTGTCGACCAGGTCGTCGATCAGCACGCACGTCTTGTCCGCGACCTCGCCGATGATGTTCATCACCTCGGACTCGTTGGCGCGCGGTCGACGCTTGTCGATGATCGCCAGCTCGGCATCGTCGAGGCGCTTCGCGAGCGCTCGGGCGCGCACCACGCCGCCGACGTCCGGCGACACGACCATCAGGTCGGGGTGCTTCTGCTTCCACACGTCGCCGAGCAACACCGGCGATGCATAAACGTTGTCCACCGGGATGTCGAAGAATCCCTGGATCTGGTCGGCGTGCAGATCGACGGTCAGCAGGCGGTCGACGCCCGATCCCGCGATCATGTTCGCGACCACCTTGGCCGTGATCGGCACGCGCGTCGCGCGCGGGCGGCGATCCTGGCGTGCGTAGCCGAAATACGGAACCACCGCCGTGATGCGCGCGGACGATGCGCGCTTGCAGGCATCGGCCATCAGCATCAGCTCCATCAAGTGGTCGTTCGACGGCGGCGACGTCGACTGCACGATGAAGACGTCGCGGCCGCGCACGTTCTCCAGCAGCTCGACGGTCGTCTCGCCGTCGCTGAAGCGGCCGACGCTCGAGCGGCCGAGCGGCACCATCAGGTGACGCGCGATGTCCTGCGCGAGCTGCGGGTTGGCATTCCCCGCGAACACAGCCATCGTCGAACGATCCATTCAGAGCCTCGTCTTACGGCGTCGTCGTGGCTGGGGCGGAAGGATTCGAACCTCCGAATGGCGGGATCAAAACCCGCTGCCTTACCACTTGGCGACGCCCCACTATCGATCGGTGACCCGGGACAACAACGGCGAGCGATTCAGCCCGCGCACCACGTACCCGCTCCAGCGCGCCGGCAAGCGCGCCCGGACAGCCTGCGCAGTGTGCTCGTCGGGCAGGGCCACGAACACACAGGCGCCGGTTCCGGTCAGTCTTGCCTCACCAAATTCCTGAAGCCAATCAAGGGCTTCAGCGATCTCAGGATAGCGGCCGCGCACGCACGACTCGCAGTCATTGCGCCCGCCCGCAGCGAGAAAGCCGCGTATTGTCGTGACGGGGGAATTACGTGTCAATTCAGCGGCCTGAAAGACCTCCGCCGTGCTCACCGCGGCCTGCGGTTTGACGACCAGGAAGTGGCCCTCGGGAAAGTCGTATGGCGTCAGCTGCTCGCCAACGCCTTCGGCCCATGCGGCCGCGCCGCGTACGAAGAACGGAACGTCCGCACCGAGCGTCAACCCGATGCGCGCCAATTCGTCGACAGTCAAACGCAGCTTCCAGAGCTGATTCAGCGCGACGAGCACGGTGGCCGCGTCCGAGCTGCCGCCGCCGAGACCCGCCTGCACCGGAATCCGCTTCGTGAGCTCGATGCCGACGCCCGGAACATCGCGACCTTGCGCCAGCGCGCGCGCGGCTTTCACCACGATGTCCGATTCGGCAGGAATTTCGGCCGGGCCAGCCGTGCGCTCGATCGTTCCGGCCGGCCGCTCGTGAAAGCGCAGCTCGTCGCACAGGTCGATGAATTGCATCGCCGACTGCAGCAGGTGATAGCCGTCAGCGCGACGGCCGACGATGTGCAGGCAGAGATTGAGTTTCGCCGGCGCGGGCCAGGCGGGAGCGTTCATTGGCCGAGCTGCCACCGATCGACGACGATGCGCACGCGCGCTGCGCCGTTGCTCGCGCTCAGCTTCACCGGCACGCGCACGCCGGGCTCGGTCGAATAGCGTTGATAGTCGATGCGCCAGCCGCCCTGCTCCAGCGTGACGACGCCGTCGGCGCCCGGCTCGTGCCACTGATGCTCGCCCGGCGCTGCGAGCCCGAGGATCCAGTAGCGCAGATTTCCGGCCGGCACCGGCGCACCGAGCCGCGCTTCGAGCTCACTCCACGCCGCCGTAGATTCGAGCGTGCGGCCGTCAGCCGTTTCGAGCTTCAGCTCCGGACTCGACGGATCGCCGTGCAATTCCAGCCGCACGCTGCCGACTCCGACCGGTCCGCGAATCTGCACTTGCGTGCGATCGCCGCGCTGCTGCCAGTCGAACGAACCGGAGCCGCCGTTCTCGGGGCCCGATACGCCGAGACGGCCGCGGGCCTGCCAGCGATCGAGATGCTCGAGGTCGATGTTTGCAGGGACGCCGGTGGGCCGCGGCGCGCTCGCGCAGCCGGCGATGAAGACGACGAGGACGAACAGGAATTGCCGCTGCATGGCAGTGGCCGATCACTTGAGCTTCTGCAGGCTCTGCTTCAGCTTGTCGTTGTCGGGATAGCGCTCGCTCGCCTTGCTCAGGACGTCGCGCGCCTCGTCCTTGCGATTGAGCGCCTGCAGCACCTCGCCGAGATGCAGGTCGACTTCCGGATCGTTGATGCGGAGCTTGGCGTGCTCGAGATACTTGAGCGCGTCGTCGTTGCGGCCGAGGCGATGCAGCGCCCAGCCCATGCTGTCGAGCACCGCGCCGCTGTCCGGCGTCTGCGCCAACGCCTCTTCGATCAGCTTCAATCCTTCCCGAGACTGACGCGTGCGATCGACGAGGATGTAGCCGAGCGCGTTGGTGGCGGCCGGATCGCCCGGACGCTCCGTGACGAGCTTGCGCAGATCGGCGACCGAGTCGTTCACCTTGTCCGAGCTTTCGAGCTGGAACACGCGCGCGAAACGCAGCTCCGCCGAGTCCGGATATTCCTTGAGCGCGCTGTCGAACAGCGCCAATGCGCCAATGGCGTCGTCGCTGGTCGCGAGCAAGTTGGCGCGCGCGAGGATTGCGTCGATGCGGTACTGCGAGCGCGTGGCCGAAAAATCTTCGAGATGCTTCAGCCCGGCGTCGAGTCCCTGCTGCTTCGCCTTGATGCGCGCGGCGCGCGTCTGTGCCGCCATCGCGAACTCGCCACCGCTCACGCGGCCGTAGTACTGCAACGCGTCGTCCCACGACTCGCGCGACTCCGCGATCGCGCCGAGATAGAACAGCGACTCGTAGACGAAGCGGCCGTTCTGCATGAGGTTGGTGAAGCGCTGCGCGGCGGCGTCGCGATTGCCGAGCTGGAAATCGATATCGGCAAGCGCACGTTCCGCAACCGGCCCGGTCGATTCGGCGGACGCCAGCGCGTCCAGCTCCTTGCGACCCTCCGCTTCCTTGCCGGCCTGCATCATCATCAGCGCGTATTCGAGCCGATACGAATCCTGCGGATCCTGCTCGACGACCTTGCGCGCCGTTTCCAGCGCCGCGTCGTGATCGCCCATCAGCATCTGCACGCGCGCCAGCAACAGACCCGCCGGCGACCAGTACGGCCCGAGCTCGCGGGCCTTCTGCGCATGCTCCAGCGCGAGCGCGAAGTTGTCGGACTGCACGGCTGCCTGCGACAGCGCGTAGTGCGCTTCGGTCAGATTCGGATATTTCGCGAGCAGCTTCTGTAACACGGCCGTCGCGCCCGGCGCCGGCGCCTCGTCGGAGATCTGCGGCAGCAGCGCCAGGAAACCGGCCTGCGGATTGATGAACGCCGTCTCGAGCAGCATGCCGAGGTGCTCGGCCGCCATGTCGAGCTCATATAAATGAAGCGACGCGAACGCCGCGAAGCGATGCGCTTCCTCGCTCGTCTGATTCAGCTGCAGCCAGCGGTTGGCGGCTTCGATCACCAGCGTCCATTGCTGATGTTCGAAAGCCACGCGTGCTGCCTGCTCGCACAACTGCTCGTCGGAAGCGGCGGTCGCGGCTCGGACGTAGGCCATCGCGGCCTCGCGATACTGTCCGCGCTGCAGGGCCACTTCCGCGCCCAGCACGAGCGCGTTCGGGTCGCTCGGCAGCGTCTGCCCCGACGGAGGCGTCGCCTGCTCCGCGGGCTTGCCCGTGGTCGCGCACGCGGCCGTCAGTAACGTGACTACCAGCAGCGCGGCCGGGCCTGCGAAGTTGAGATTGGGTCGCATCATCGTCGCGCGACTATATCAGCTTGCCGCCGCCGGCTGCCGTACCGGCAATTGCATCAGTCAACTTGTCATATCCACATGCTTCCCGGAGAATCGCAGCCGCTTGAGACCTGTCACCGGCATGACACTCCTCGTCATCGGAATCAATCACCGCACCGCGCCGGTCGAAATCCGCGAGAAAGTCGTATTCGCCGGCGACGAGCTGCCCGAAGCGCTGCAGGAACTCAGCAGCGTCGCGGGCGTGCGCGAATCGCTCATCGTGTCCACCTGCAACCGGACGGAGCTGTACTGCTTCAGCGAGGGCGAGGAGCAGCCGCTGGTTTCATGGCTGAGCGGCTGGCACGACCTGACGGCCCACAACCTGGATATTTCCGGGAGCCTGTATCGGCTGAGCGGCACGCCGGCAATCCAGCACGTCTTCAGCGTCGCGTGCGGCCTGGACTCGCTGGTGATCGGCGAGCCGCAGATCCTCGGCCAGCTCAAGACTGCCTATCGCGCAGCGCAGGATCAGCGGGTCACCGGCCCGAACCTGAACCGGCTCATGCAGACCGCGTTCTCGGTCGCGAAGCGCGTCCGCACGCAGACGCAGATCGGCGCGAATGCGGTGTCGGTCGCGTCCGCGGCGGTTTCGCTGGCGCGCAAGATCTTCGAGAACTTCGCGGATCACACGGCGCTGCTGGTCGGCGCGGGAGAGACGATCGCGCTCGCTGCACGCCATTTGCGTGCGCATGGACTGCGGCGAATGATCGTTGCAAATCGCAGTCTCGACCGCGCGCAGGAATTGGCGCAGGAGTTCGACGGCTTCGCGATCGGCATCGAAGCGCTCGCGACGCACCTGCCGGAAGCGGACATCGTGATCAGCTCGACCGCGAGTCCGACGCCGGTGATCACGTTCGACGCAGTGCGCGCCGCGTTGCGCGCCCGGCGCCGCAAGCCGATCTTCATGGTCGACATCGCGGTGCCGCGCGACATCGAGCCCGAGGTTGCGAAGCTCGAAGACGTCTACCTGTTCACGATCGACGATCTGCAGGGCGTCGTGAACGAGAACCTCGCGTCGCGCCGCGAAGCCGCGCACGATGCGAACGACATGCTGGCGCTGGAGATCGCGCAGTTCGAGCAGCAATTGAAGACGCTCGACGCCGTCCCCACGATCCGGCAATTGCGCGACGAGGCCGAGGCCGTGCGCGCGCACACCGTAGAGCAAGCGCGCCGCATGCTCGCCGCGGGACGCGATCCGCGCGAGGTCATCGATTTCCTGGCGGCTACGCTCACGAACCGCCTGCTGCACGGGCCCAGCCAGCGGCTGCGTGAAGCCGCGGAGCGCGGCGAGAGCGAAGTGCTGGAAGCCGCGCGCGCCCTGCTGGTCCCGGACAAGACTGAATGAAAGAGTCGATTCGCAGAAAATTGGAGAAGCTCGCCGAGCGGCACGAGGAAGTGAGCCACCTGCTCGCCGAGCCCGGCGTGATCGCCGACACCAACAAGTTCCGCGAGCTATCGATGGAGTATTCGCGCCTCGACCCGGTCGTGGCACGCTATCGCGCGTACCTGGAGCTGCTGAGCGAGCGCGCCTCCGCGCAGGAAATGGCCGAAGGCGCGGACAACGAGCTGCGCGAGCTCGGTCGCGAAGAGCTGGCGAGTCTCAGCGCACGGCTGGAGCGCGAAGAGCAAGAGCTGGCGAAGTTGCTGCTGCCGAAGGACGCGCGCGACGACAGCAACATTTACCTCGAAGTGCGGGCCGGCACCGGCGGCGACGAGGCCGCGATCTTCGCGGGCGATCTGTTCCGCATGTATTCGCGCTACGCCGACGAGCGGGGCTGGGGCGTCGAAGTGCTGTCGGAAAGTCCCGGCGAGCACGGCGGCTACAAGGAGATCATCAGCCGCGTGGTCGGCAGGGGCGCGTTCTCGCACTTCAAGTTCGAGTCCGGAACGCATCGCGTGCAGCGCGTGCCCGCCACCGAAGCGCAAGGTCGCATTCACACTTCGGCGGTCACAGTCGCGATTCTGCCGGAGCTGGACGAGATCGGAGCGATCGAGCTCAATCCGGCTGAGCTGCGCATCGACACGTTTCGCGCGTCCGGCGCCGGCGGCCAGCACGTGAACAAGACCGACTCCGCGATCCGCATCACGCACCTGCCGACGGGCATCGTCGTCGAGTGCCAGGACGAGCGCTCGCAACACAAGAACCGCTCGCGCGCGATGTCGTTGCTGAAGGCGCGGCTGATGGCCGCGGAGCGCGAGCGTCGCGACAAGGCCGAAGCGCAATCGCGCAAGCTCCAGGTTGGATCCGGCGATCGCTCGGAGCGCATCCGCACCTACAACTTCCCGCAGGGCCGCGTGACCGACCACCGCATCAACCTCACGCTCTACAAGCTCGCGGACGTGATGAACGGGCGGCTCGGCGAGCTGATCGGCCCGCTGCAGCAGGAGTACCAGGCCGAAGAGCTGGCGCGGATTACGGAGTAAATTGCCTCTCGCAGTGGCCTGATTCTGTTAACAATTACCGCGTCTGATATCTTTATGATATCTTTGTGGCGTCACCTGGGAGAACGCCATGAACAAGGTCATACAGGAACGCGACGTCACCACCCTGCCCGGCATGCTGATGGTGCTGCTGCTGATCGTGTTTGCGGCGGCGGCCGGCTGGTGGGTGCTCGCTTCGATCAAGAACCTGCTCAATCCAGTCCTGCCGATCGTCGTGCTCGTCTTCATCCTGTTCCTGTGGGGCGGCTTCTTCATCGTGCAGCCGAACCAGGCCGCGGTGCTGCAGTTCTTCGGCAAGTTCGTCGGCGTCGAGCGCAACAACGGCCTGCGCTGGGCGAATCCGCTGTACTCGAAGAAGAGCGTGACGCTGCGCGTGCGCAACTTCGAGTCGAGCAAGCTCAAGGTCAACGATCTCGAAGGCTCGCCGATCGAGATCGCAGCGGTCGTCGTGTGGCAGGTGCACGACTCCGCGGAAGCCGTGTTCAACGTCGATAGCTACGAAGACTTCGTGCACGTGCAGAGCGAGGCGGCGCTGCGGCAGATGGCGACGAGCTATCCGTACGATCTGCACGAGGAGCACAAGATCGCGCTGCGTTCGCACTCTCGTGAGATCAACGATCATCTGAAGCGCGAGATCCAGGAGCGGCTCGAGCGGTGCGGCGTGACGGTGCTGGAAGCGCGCGTCAGCCACCTCGCCTACGCACCTGAGATTGCGCAGGCGATGCTGCAACGTCAGCAGGCCGCCGCGATAATCGCCGCGCGCACGCGCATCGTCGAAGGCGCGGTGACGATCGTGCACATGGCGCTCGACCGGCTCGCGGAGAAAGGCGTCGTGCAGCTCGACGAAGAGCGCAAGGCCGCTATGGTGTCGAACCTGCTCGTGGTGTTGTGCGGCGAGCGCGGCGCGCAGCCGGTCGTCAACACCGGCACTTTGTATAGTGGCTGAGAAGAAAGCCTATCCGCTGCGCATCAGCAGCGACGTCCTCGACGCCCTGCAACGCTGGGCGGAGGACGAGCTGCGCAGCTTGAACGCGCAGATCGAATATGTGCTGCGCGAAGCGTTGCGGAAGAACGGGCGGATGAAGAACGGAACGCAAGAGAAAGCAAAAGAAGAGTCAGGCTGACAAAGCCGCTTGCAAATCCGCCACCAGGTCCTCGACGTCCTCGATCCCCACCGACAACCGGATCAACTCATCATCGATGCCCAGCGCCTTGCGCTGCTCCGGCGGCACCGACGCGTGCGTCATCAGACCGGGATGATCGACCAGGCTCTCGACGCCGCCGAGACTCTCGGCGAGCGTGAAGATGCGGCAGCGCTCTAGCACGCGCCGCGCTTCATCCAACCCGCCCTTCACCGCGAAGCTCACGATGCCGCTGAAGCCGTTCTTCATCTGCCGCTTCGCGAGCTCGTGCTGCGCGTGGCTGGGCAAGCCGGGATAGAAGACGTGCGCGACGCGCGGGTGCTTCTCCAGCCAGCCAGCGATGTGCAGGCCGCTCTCGCTCGCCTGGCGCATGCGCAGCGCCAGCGTCTTCAGACCGCGCAGCGCGAGGAAGCTGTCGAACGGGCCGGCGATCGCGCCGACTGCGTTCTGCAGGAACCCGATCTTCTCGGCGAGGCCGGCGTTTGCAGTCACAGCGACTCCGCCCACCATGTCCGAGTGGCCGTTCAGATACTTCGTCGCCGAGTGCATCACGATGTCGGCGCCGAGCTCCAGCGGCCGCTGGATCCACGGACTCGCGAACGTGTTGTCGACGACCGTGAGGATGTCGCGCTGGCGCGCGAACTCCGCCACCTGCGCGATGTCGACGAGCCGCAGCGTCGGATTGGTCGGCGTCTCGATCCAGATCATGCGCGTCTGCGGCCGCACCGCCTGCACGAGATTCTCGTGCTGCGTCAGATCGACGAAGCTGATGTCGAGATTCGCGGAACGCCGCCGCACGCGCTCGAACACGCGGAACGTGCCGCCATACAAATCGTTCATCGCGACGATGTGGCTGCCGGAATCGATCAGCTCCAGCAGCGTGCTGGTCGCCGCCATGCCCGATGCGAACGCGAAGCCGTGCGTGCCGCTCTCGAGATTGGCGATACAGCGCTCCCACGCGCCGCGCGTCGGATTGGCGGTGCGCGCGTAGTCGTAGCCCTGGTGCACGCCCGGGCTCGACTGCGCGTACGTCGAGGTCGCGTAGATCGGCGGCATCACCGCGCCGGTCGAGGGATCAGGGGCCTGGCCGCCGTGAATGCAGCGGGTGGCGAAGCGCAGCGATTGCTTGGAATCCATGTTCAAACCTGCCGGCGAAGATAATTCAGAACGTCCGAGCGCGTGACCAGGCCCTGGAATTTGTCGCCGTCCATCACGGCCGCAGAGGAACAGACTTCCAGCATCGCGACCAGATTGTTGATGGACAGCGTCTTGTCCACGCGCAGCATCGTCGAAGTCATGGCGTTGCGCACCGGTTCCTTGAAGCGCTCGGGCCGGCCGAACGCGAAGCGCAGGATGTCGTCCTCGGTGATGACGCCGATCAGCTGCTCGTCGTCCATCACCGGCAATTGCGAGAAGCCGGCGTTGCGCAAGCGGTTGTGCGCGGTCGTCAGCACGTCGTTCGGCCCGACCGTGATCGTCGCGCGCTCGCCGTGCGGCCGGCCGATCAGATCGCGCAGATCGCCGTAGTGCTCGCGCTCGATGAAGCCCTGATCCTCCATCCAGAAATCGTTGTAGAGCTTCGACAGGTAGCGCGCGCCGGTGTCGCACGCGAACGTGACCACGCGCTTCGGCGTCTTCTGCTCGCGGCAGTAGCGCAAAGCGCCCGCGAGCAAGGTGCCGGTCGACGAGCCGGCAAGAATCGCTTCTTTCTGCAGCAGCTCGCGCGCTGTCTGAAACGACTCGGCATCCGAAATGCTGTACGCGCGCTTGGTCAGCGAAAAATCGCAGATCGTCGGAATGAAATCCTCGCCGATGCCTTCGACGAGCCACGAGCCCTTCTGCGTCATCTTGCCGGTGGCGATGTACTCCGCGAGGATCGAGCCCTGCGGATCGGCGAGCACCAGCTCCACGTGCGGCGCGTGCTTCTTGAAGAACGCGGCGAGCCCGCCGATCGTGCCGCTCGAGCCGACGCCGAGCACGATCGCATCGAGCTTCTGCGACATCTGCTCCCAGATCTCCGGCGCCGTGTTCTCCTCGTGCGCCTTGGGATTGTCGGGATTGCCGAACTGGTTGATGAAATACGCGCCGCTGCGCTGGGCGATCGCGGCGCCGAGATCCTGGTAGTACTCCGGATGGCCCTTCGCGACGTCGGAGCGCGTCAGCACCACTTCCGCGCCCATCGCGCGCAGGTTGAAGATCTTCTCCTGGCTCATTTTGTCCGGCAGCACCAGGATCAGGCGATAGCCCTTCTGCGCGGCGACCAGCGCCAGACCGAGACCGGTGTTGCCGGCGGTCGCCTCGACGATCGTGCCCCCCGGTTTGAGCTCGCCGCGCTTTTCCGCCTGCTCGATCATCGACAGGCCGATGCGATCCTTGATCGAGCCGCCCGGATTCATGTATTCGAGCTTCAGAAACAGCTCGCACGGTCCGGTGTCGAACCGGTGAAGATGCAGCATCGGCGTCTTGCCGATCATTTCGATAGCGTTCTGGTAGACGCGCATGGTAAGTCGCCGGAATGCGATTCCGACCTACAATGAATTGACGATGAGCGATTGTACGTGACTCAGACCATCTCCGACGCGCTGCATACCGCCACGCTCCTGCTGGAGCGCTCGTCCGCGTCCGCGCGTCTCGACGCCGAGCTGCTGCTCGAATACGTAACGGGGTTGTCGCGCACGGATTTTCGCGCGGCGCCGGAGCGCGTGCTGCCGGCGGCGGCGGGCTGGTCGTTTCAGCAATTGATCAGGCGTCGCCTACAGGGCGAGCCGGTTGCATACATCCGCGGGCAGCAGGAGTTCTGGTCGCTGCTGCTCGAAGTGACGCCGGCAGTGCTGATCCCGCGGCCGGAGACCGAGCTGGTGGTCGAGCGGACGCTGGCCCAGTTGCCTCCGGACGCGACGGACGTGGCGGATCTCGGCACCGGCAGCGGCGCGATCGCGCTGGCCATTGCGAGCGAGCGCCCGTCGCTGCAAGTCACGGGCGTGGACATGTCCGCCGCTGCATTGGAGATTGCGATGCGCAATGCGGCGCGCCTGCAGATCCGCAATGTCCGCTTCGAGCGCGGCAGCTGGTTCGCGCCGCTGGCGGGCCGCCGCTTCGACGTCGTCGCAGCGAATCCGCCCTACGTCGCGCGCGGCGACGCCGACCTCGCTGCGGGCGTCGGGCGCTTCGAGCCCACAGTCGCGCTGATTTCCGGGCCGACCGGGCTGGAGGCGATCGAGCAGGTCGTCGCGCAGGCGGGCGGTCATCTGAAGCCGGGCGGCTGGCTCATCCTGGAGCACGGCTGGACCCAGGCCGGCGCGGTGCGCGACCGACTTGTGCGCAGCGGCTTCGCTCACGTACGCTCGCACGCCGATTTGGCAGGGCATGAACGCGTGACGGAGGGCTGCATCCCATGATCGAATTCAAGACGTCCAAAGGATCCTTCACGGTGCAGCTGTTCGACAAGCAGGCGCCGGTGTCGGTCGAGAATTTCCAGAAGTACGTCGACGAAGGCTTCTTCGACGGCACGATCTTCCACCGCGTGATCCCCGGCTTCATGATCCAGGGCGGCGGCCTGACCGCGGACATGCAGAACAAGAAAGGCCACGAGTCGATCAAGAACGAGGCGACCAACGGCCTGAAGAACAAGCGCGGCACGCTGGCCATGGCCCGCACCAACGACATCAACAGCGCCACCTCGCAGTTTTTCATCAACCTGGTCGACAACGACTTCCTCGACCACAAGCCGGGCAACTACGGCTACGCCGTGTTCGGCCGCATCGACTCGGGACTGGACGTCGTGGATGCGATCGCGGCCGTGAAGACCGGCCGCAAGAGCGGCCACGAGAACGTGCCGACCGAGACCGTGGTCATCGAGTCGGCACGCCGGGTGACCTGATACGCACGTGGGTTTCGTTCGGCGCGCACTGCGCTTCGTCGGCTGGGCGCTCCTGTTCTGGATCGTGTCGAGCGTCGGCACTGTGCTCGCGTTCCGCTGGATCGATCCGCCGACTTCCGCTTTCATGATTCGCGAGCGCTTCATCGCTCCGGGCAGCGGTGCCCAGGCATACTCGGTCCGCCAGCAGTGGGTCGATTGGGCCAACACCTCGCCGCAGGTGAAAGTGGCGGTGATCGCTGCGGAAGATCAGAACTTTCCCGCGCACTACGGTTTCGATCTGAAGTCGATCAACGATGCGCTCGCCGAGCGCGAGCGTGGCCGCCGCGTACGCGGCGCGAGCACGATCTCGCAGCAAGTCGCGAAGAACCTGTTCCTGTGGCCGGACCAGACCTGGCTGCGCAAGGGCCTCGAAGCGTATTTCACGGTGCTGATCGAGACGCTGTGGCCGAAGCAGCGCATCCTCGAGGTGTATCTCAACATCGCGGAGTTCGGTCGTGGCGTGTTCGGCGTCGGCGCGGCCGCAGAGGTGTATTTCCACAAGCCCGCCGCACGCTTGAACGTGTACGACGCCGCCTTGCTCGCGGCTGTTTTGCCGAGCCCAAAGCGCATGCGCGTGAATGCGCCTTCGAACTACGTTCGCGCGCGCCAACAGTGGATTCTTGGTCAGATGCGCGGCTTGGGCGGCACCGCGCTATTGAATGAGCTGTAGGTCGGCCTTTGCCCAAGGGGCTGCAATAGCAGCCCCGGGGTATCCCGCGGGACAGCCCGACTCTTCTTCCCTACGCTCTCACGACCTTCTGATCGATCGCCCCGAACACACTCCGCCCCGCCGCATCCAGCATCTCGATCCGCACCCGATCTCCGAACTTCAGAAATGGCGTGCTCGGCTTGCCCTGCTCGATCTGCTCCAACGTGCGGCGCTCGGCCAGGCACGCGGAGCCGCGGCTGCGGTCGTAGTTCGAGATCGTGCCCGAGCCGACGATCGTCCCGGCGCGCGCGTTGCGCGTCTTCGTCACGTGCGAGATCAGCCGCGGGAAATCGAACGTCATGTCGACGCCCGCCTCCGGTTTGCCGAACGGTTTGCCGTTGATCTCCACTGTCAGCGGCAGATTGATCTTGCCGCCGTCCCACGCGTCGCCGAGCTCATCGGGCGTCACCGCGACCGGCGAGAAGGCCGTCGCGGGCTTCGACTGGTAGAACCCGAAGCCTTTCGCGAGCTCCGGCGGAATCAGGTTGCGCAGCGACCAGTCGTTCACCAGCATCAGCAACTTGATGTGCTGGCGCGCCTGGTCCGGGCTGGTCCCCATCGGCACGTCGTCGGTGACCACCGCGACCTCGCCTTCGAGGTCGATGCCGAACTCTTCGCTCGGCACCGGAACATCTTCGTTCGCTCCGAGGAAATCATCCGAGCCGCCCTGGTAGACGAGTGGATCGGTCCAGAAGCTCGCGGGCATCTCCGCGCCGCGCGCCTTGCGCACCAGCTCGACGTGATTCACGTACGCCGAGCCGTCGACCCACTGATACGCACGCGGCAGCGGCGCCATCACGCGATCGATACGGAACGGAGCCGACGTGACTGCGCCCTTCTCCAGCGACTCGGCCGCATCGCGCAGCAGCGGCACGCACCGCGACCAGTTGTCGAGCGCCTCCTGCAACGTACTGGCGATGTGCGACACGGGCAGCGCCCGCGTCAGGGCGCGATTCACGATGACCAGCTGACCATCGCGCGAGCTGTTGCGCACGGTCGCGAGCTTCATTTCTGTTTCCAGCTGTCCACGTAGCCGGCCCACTCGACTTCCTGCGCGGCCGGCGTGATGTCCAGCGCATCGCGCGCATCGACCATCACGGCGTATTCGTCGGTGGCCGGCTTCGCTTGCACGAGCATGTTCTGCAGCGCCTTCGGATGCGGGCCATGCGTAAAGCCGCACGGATGCAGGGTCATCATGCCCGGTGCGATGTTGTCGCGCGAGAAGAAGTTGCCGGCGTGATAGAAGATCACCTCGTCGTAATCGTCGTTGTTGTGGAAAAAGGGGACCTTGAGCGCGCCCGGATCGGTCTCGAACGGCCGCGGCACGAACGTGCAGACGACGAAGCGATTGGCGACAAATGTCGTGTGCACCGACGGTGGCAGGTGATAGCGATGGCTCGCGACCGGCCGGATGTCCTTGACGTTGATGCGCACCACCGACAGATCGCCGTGCCAGCCGGTCGCGTCGAGCGGATTGAACGGATACGTGACGACCGAGATCGCGTTGTTGCGCTTCACGCGGACCTGCCAGGCGCGATCGTCGCTCTGCTGTGCAACGAACGCCGCGTCCATCTTCGGCACGTCCAGCATCGCCGGATCGAAGATCGCGTGGCCGCCGAGAATGCCTTTGTCCGGCAGCGAGTAGCTGGAGTTGGTCGCCTCGATGAGCAGCGCCGCGAGCGGCTGTTTCGTCTCGATGCGCCACATCGTGCCGCGCGGGATGACGACGTAGTCGCCGGCGGCGAGCGCGAGATGGCCGTAGTCGCAATGGAGCTCGCCGGCGCCTTGATGCAGGAACAGCAGATCATCGCCGTCCGCGTTGCGCACGAGATGATCCATCGCAGACGTCGCCTGCCAGAAGCGCATGCGCACGTTCGAATTGCGCAGCACGTCCGCCGCCTGCCACGGCGAGCTTTGCTCGCGCGCGAGCTTGTGCAGATCGAACGCGTGCGGCCGTAGCGGGCCCTCGAACCCGGTCCAGCCGGTCGGCGGATGCTTGTGGTGAAAGAACGCGGCCGGCCCGAAGAAGCCTTCCTTGCTGATCTCGCGCTCGTACGTGCCGGCGGGCATGTCGGCGTGCGCCTGGCGCGAGGCCGTGCCCTCGACCTGCGGGACGAAGATGGCGCGCTTCATGTCACAGCACTCCTCACAACACACCCCGACGCATCTGGTCCAGCTCGATCGATTCGAACAACGCCCGGAAGTTGCCTTCGCCGAAGCCCTCGTTGCCCTTGCGCTGGATGATCTCGAAGAAGATCGGGCCGATGACGTTCTGCGTGAAGATCTGCAGCAGCAGGCCCTCGCCCTGCTCCGGATTGCCGTCGAGCAGGATGCGGCGCTTGCGCAGCTCTTCCAGGTTCTCGCGGTGACCGCGGACGCGCGCGTCCACGCCCTCATAGTATGTATCCGGCGTGTCCTGGAATTGCACGCCCTGCCCGCGCAGCGTGTCCACCGTGCCGACGATGTCCTGCGTGCCGAGCGCGATGTGCTGGATGCCTTCGCCGCGATACTCCTGCAGGTACTCCTCGATCTGCGACTTGTCGTCCTGCGACTCGTTGATCGGGATGCGGATCTTGCCGCACGGGCTGGTCATGGCGCGGCTGAACAGGCCGGTCTTCTTGCCTTCGATGTCGAAGTAGCGGATCTCGCGGAAGTTGAACAGCTTCTCGTAGAAGCCGGCCCACTTGTTCATGTTGCCGCGCGCGACGTTGTGCGTCAGGTGATCGATGTACGTGAGACCGGCCCCATATGCATTGCGGCCGCCGCCTTCTGCCTGCACCGTCACGAAATCGACGTCGTAGATCGTGCGCTCGCCGTAGCGGTCGACGAGATAGATGAGGCTGCCGCCGATGCCTTCGATCGCGGGAATCTGCAGCTCCATCGGTCCGACGCGCGTCTCGACCGGTTTCGCGCCGAGATCGATGCAGTGCTGGTACGCAGCAGCCGCGTCCTTCACGCGGAAGGCCATGGCGCAGGCCGACGGGCCGTGCTCGCGCGCGAAGCGCTGGCCGAAGCTGTCCGGCTCGGCGTTGATGATGAAGTTGATGTCGCCTTGTCTGTGCAGCGTGACGTTCTTGCTGCGATGCCGCGCCGTCACCGGGAAGCCGAGCCGCTGAAACAGCGTGCGCAGCTGCTCCGGATCGGGAGCGGTGTATTCGACGAACTCGAAACCGTCGGTGCCGACGGGGTTGTCCAGGGGCGGACGGGAAGCGGTGGCGTTCATGGGGGGTTCTTGCCAAGAGGAATGGTTACAATTGAAACTATTCGCCCCCGGGCAGTCAAGCGCGGCACCTCCAAGTGACTGGATCCCCCGACAAGCTGCACCTCGAGCACTTCGTCCCCTATCGCCTTTCGGTGCTGACCAACATCGTCAGCATGAGCATCGCCGACGCCTACGAGCGCGAGTTCGGCCTGACGATCCCGCAGTGGCGCGTCATCGCCGTCCTGGCGCGTTATCCGGGGCTGTCGGCGATCGAAGTCGCGGAGCGCACTGCGATGGACAAAGTCGCGGTGAGCCGCGCCGTGCAAGGTCTGCTCGCCGCGCGGCGCCTGGTCCGCTCCTACGACGCCGGCGACCGGCGCCGTTCGCGCCTGCGGCTGTCGAGCGCTGGTCAATCTGTATACACGCGCGTTGCGCCGCTCGCACTCAGCTACGAGAAGAAGCTGCTCGATGCGCTCAGCCCCACCGACCGGAAGGCGCTGGACCGCCTCGTCGGACGCCTGATCGAGCGGGCCAAGCGGCTGGCGGCAACCTCAAGTTCGCTATAATTCGCGCCCCGCACAGCGCGTCCGCCAAACCATGACTATCGCCATTCCCGCTGCCCGCCAGAAACTGATCGAGCGCATCGCGACGACTTCGCGGCGCCTGCGCAAGCGTGCCGATCCGCTGCCGGCGCAGGACTTCATCCGCCAGTACTACCACGGCGTGGCGGAAGAGGATCTGGCCGAATATCGCAGCGAGGAGCTGGCTGCCGCTGCCCTGGGTCACCTGCGCTTCGCCTCGGTGCGCAAGATCGGTCAGCCGCTGGTGCGCATCTACAACGCCGAGCAGGCGCGCGACGGCTGGACGTCGCGGCACACGATCGTCGAAGTGACGATCGAAGACATGCCGTTCCTGGTCGATTCGCTCGGCATGGTCCTGACGCAGGCCGGTCTGACGATTCATCTGATGGTGCATCCCGTGCTCGCCGTGCGTCGCGATCGCAGCGGCCGGCTGCTGGAGCTCGCGGAGGGCGATCGCACCAACGGCTCGTTCCGCCGCGAATCCTGGCAGCACGTTCAGATCGACCGCATCGGCGACGCGCAGGGCCTGCAGGAGCTCGAAAACAAGATCGAGAGCATGCTCAACGACGTGCACGCCGCGGTTGCCGACTGGCGCACGATGCGCGAGCGCGCCGTCGAAGTCGCGCAGGAAATCACGCGTCGCCCGCCGCCGACCGGTGCGAGCGGCGAAGTGCACGAGATCAAGTCGCTGCTCGAGTGGATGGCCGACAACCACTTCACGTTCCTCGGCTATCGCCAGTACCGCCTGCGGCGCGGACGTTCCGAAGACGTACTGGAGCCGCTGCCGGAAACCGGTCTCGGCATCCTGCGCGTCCGGCGCGGCACGTCGAGCGAGCCCACGGTCCTCACCGGCGAAGTGCGCGAGCGGGCGCGTCAACCAGAGCTGCTGACGATCACCAAGGCGAACTCGATGTCGACGGTGCATCGTGCAACGTATCTCGACTACGTCGGCCTGAAGACGTTCGACAGCACCGGCCGCGTCACCGGCGAGAAGCGCTTCCTCGGCTTGTTCACCTCCGCGGTCTACAACCGCAGCCCGCGCGAGATTCCGCTGCTGCGACACAAGATCGACAGCGTCGTGGCGCATTTCGGTCTCGATCCCGCCAGCCACGACGGCAAAGCCGTCGTGCACGTGCTGGAGACTTATCCGCGCGATGAGCTGTTCCAGTCGAGTCTCGCCGAGCTGATCCGCACGGTGCGCGGCATCGTGAATCTGTACGAACGCCAGCGCGTGCGCGTATTCCTGCGCCGCGACACGTTCGGCCGCTTCTACTCCGCTCTTATCTATGTGCCCCGCGACCGCTACAACACGCAGGTGCGCCAGCGCATGGAGGCGGTGATCAATGAGCAGCTGCGCGCGACCAGCATCGAGTCGCAGGTGCAGCTGTCGGATTCGGCGCTCGCGCGCGTGCACATGATCATCCGCGTGTCGAGCAACAGCCCGGCGGCCATCGACGCCGATCATCTCGATCGCTTGCTGACCGAAACCGTGCGCACGTGGAACGATCGGCTGCGCGCTGCACTCATCGAGACGCGCGGCGAGCTCGAAGGCCGCCTGCTCGCCGAGCGCTTCGCGAACGCCTTCCCGGCGGCATACGAAGAAGATGTCGCCATCCCGGTCGCGATCGAGGACATCAAGCAGCTCGGCGAGGTGATCGCCGACTCCGACCGCATCGCGATGCGGCTCGCGCCGGATCCCAGCGCGTCGGGCGAGTCGATCCATCTGCGCCTGTTCCGCTCGGCCTCGCCGATCGCGCTGTCGCAGGCGCTGCCGATTCTCGAGAACCTGGGCTTCGTGGTGCTGAGCGAGCACCCATATCGCATCGAAGTGGCGGGCAGCCGCCCGATCTGGTTGCAGGATTTCCAGATGCAGCGGCGCGACGGCGGCACGGTGAGCCCGGAGGCGCTCGGACCGCGCTTCACCGAAACATTCGTCGCCGCCTGGAGCGGCCGCGCCGAGAACGACGGCTTCAACCGGCTCGTCGTCGTGACGTCGATGACGTGGCGACAGGCAATGGTGCTGCGCGCGTACTGCAAGTTCCTGCTGCAGACGGGCGGCACGTTCAGCCAGGCGTACATGGAGCAAGTGCTCGCGTCGAACCATGCGATTGCGACCGTGTTGTCGCAGTTGTTCGAAGCGCAATTCGATCCTGCGCTGAAGACGCCGAAGCGCGAAGCCGAGCTGATGCGTCTGCAGGAGGATCTCGCTCGACTGCTCGACGCGGTGACGAGCCTCGATGAGGACCGCATTCTGCGGCGCTTCTCCGGCGCAATTCGCGCGACGTTGCGCACGAATTATTATCAAAAGGACGGCAAGGATCCCTACAAGACCTGGCTGTCGTTCAAGCTCGATCCGCGCAACGTGCCGGAGCTGCCGCAGCCGCGCCCTGCGTTCGAGATCTTCGTCTACTCGCCGCGCGTCGAAGGCGTGCACCTGCGCATGGGACACGTCGCGCGCGGCGGCATTCGCTGGTCCGATCGCCGCGAAGACTTCCGCACCGAAGTGCTCGGCCTGATGAAGGCGCAGAACGTCAAGAACACGGTGATCGTGCCGGTCGGCGCCAAAGGCGGCTTCGTGCCGAAGCGCCTGCCCGCGAACGCGAGCCGCGAGGACGTGCAACGCGAGGGCGTCGAGTGCTACCGCACGTTCATCCGCGGTCTGCTCGACATCACGGACAACATCGTCGACGGCAAGCTCGTGCCGCCGCAGCAGGTCGTGCGTCGCGACGACGACGATCCGTATCTGGTCGTCGCTGCAGACAAGGGCACCGCGACGTTCTCCGACATCGCCAACCGCATCGCCGCCGAATACAACTTCTGGCTCGGCGACGCGTTCGCGTCCGGCGGCTCGGTCGGCTACGACCACAAGAAGATGGGTATTACCGCGCGCGGCGGATGGGAGTGCGTGAAGCGCCACTTCCGCGAGCTCGGCGTCGACACGCAATCGCAGGACTTCACCGCGGCCGGCATCGGCGACATGGCCGGCGACGTGTTCGGCAACGGCATGCTGCAATCGCCGCACACCAAGCTGCTCGCGGCGTTCAACCATCAGCACATCTTCCTCGATCCGACGCCGGATCCGGCCGCGAGCTTCGCCGAGCGTCAACGCATGTTCGCGCTGCCCCGCTCGACCTGGGAAGACTACGACCGCAAGGTGATCTCGAAGGGCGGCGGCGTGTTCCCACGCAGCGCCAAGGGCATCAAGCTGTCGCCGCAGGTGCAGGCGATGTTCGGCGTCAAGCGCGAGTCGGCGACGCCGCTCGAGCTGATCAAGATGATCCTGTGCCTGCAGGTCGACCTGCTGTGGAACGGCGGCATCGGCACTTACGTGAAGGCGAGCGACGAGAGCAACAGCGACGTCGGCGATCGCGCCAACGATGCCGTGCGCGTCAACGGCAAGGACCTGCGCTGCCGCGTCGTCGGCGAAGGCGGCAACCTCGGCCTGTCGCAACGCGGCCGCATCGAGTACGCCGCGAGCGGCGGCAAGCTCAACACGGACTTCGTCGATAACTCCGGCGGCGTCGACTGCTCGGACCACGAAGTCAACATCAAGATCCTGCTCAACAACCTGCCGAAGCGCGCCGGGCTCACGCTCGCGAAGCGCAACCAGGTGCTGGTCGACATGACCGAAGACGTCGCGTGGCTCGTGCTGCGCGACAACTACCTGCAGAGCCAGGCGCTGTCGGTGCTGGAAACGCGCGCAGTGAGCGATTTCCTCGAGCACGCGCATTCGATCCGCTCGCTGGAGCTGGCCGGCTCGCTGGACCGCGGGCTGGAGTTCCTGCCGGGCGCAGAAGAGATTGCCGAGCGTCACAAGGCCGGACGCGGCCTGACGCGCCCCGAGCTTTGCATCCTGCTCGCCTATTCCAAGATGGCGCTGTACTCGCGCCTCATCGACTCCGACGTGCCCGAGGATCCGTACCTGGGCCACGAGATCGAGCGCTACTTCCCGCGCATCATGCAGCAGCGCTTCGGTCGTTATCTGCACCAGCATCGCCTGTATCGCGAGATCATCGCGACCGCGACGACCAACAGCATGGTCAATCGCATGGGCCCGACGTTCGCGCGGCGTGTGCAGGAAGACACCGGCGCAGGCGCGGCCACTGTCGTCCGCGCGTACGCGATCGCCCGCGAGTCGTACGAGATGCGTGCGACGTGGAGCCAGATCGAAGCGCTCGACACGAAGATCAAGGCGTCCACGCAGTACGAGATGATGTACGAGACGACGCGGCTGCTGCGCTTCTGCACGTACTGGCTCGTCCATCATCAGTCGGGACGGCTCGAGATCGAGCGTCAGGTGTCGCGGCTGCGCAGCGGCCTTGCAGAGCTCGACGCGGCGCTGCCGGGCGTGCTCTCCGGCGCCGATCTCACGTTCTTCGAGAACCGCCGCGCGCAGTACCGCGCCGCCAACGTTCCGGAAGCGTTGGCGAAGCGCATGGCCAGCCTCGCAGCGGCGCGCTCCGGACCGGACCTCGTCGAGATCGCGGAACAGAAGAAGCTGCCCGTGGAGGCCGCTGCCCGCGCGTATTTCGGCGTCGGCACGGCGCTGTCGCTCGACTGGATTCGCGAGCAGATCGAACGCTTGAACGTCGAAGGCCACTGGCAGGCGGTGGCGCGCACGACTCTGCGCGACAACATCTACAACCTGCAGCGCATGCTCTGCATGCGCGTGCTGAATGAATCGCGGCAACGCGGGCCGGAACAGGCGTTGCGAGGCTGGATCAGCAGCCACCAGAAAGCCGTCGACTACCTGCGTCAGACGGTCGCCGACATGCGTTCGCTCCCCGAGATGGACTTCGCTACGCTGTCCGTCGCGCTGCAGGCCGTGCGTCGCATGGCGGAGGGATAGATTCATGCCCGGTAAGCTCGTCCTGGTTCGTCACGGCCAGAGCGTCTGGAATCTCGAGAACCTGTTCACCGGCTGGGTCGACGTCGACCTGACCGAGCAGGGCCGCCAGGAAGCGCGCGCCGCCGGCCAGCTGCTGCAAGCGGAAGGATTCGAGTTCGATCTCGCGTACACGTCAGTGCTGAAGCGCGCGATCCGCACGCTGTGGATCATCCTCGACGAGATGGACCTGATGTGGCTGCCGGTCGAGCGCAGCTGGCGTCTCAACGAACGGCACTACGGCGCGCTGCAGGGTTTGAACAAGGCGCAGACGGTCGAGAAGCACGGCGCCGACCAGGTGAAGATCTGGCGCCGGAGCTACGACATTCCGCCGCCGCCGCTTGCGCTGGACGACAAGCGTCATCCGCGCTTCGATCGTCGCTACGCGAGCCTGCGTCCGGAGCAACTGCCCGCGACCGAGTCGCTCAAGACGACGCTCGACCGGGTACTGCCGTACTGGAATGAGCGCCTCGCGCCCGAACTCAAGGCGGGCCGCAATCTGCTCGTCGTCGCGCACGGCAACAGCCTGCGCGCGCTCGTGAAGATGCTCGACGGCATGTCGGACAGCGACATCGTCGAGTTCAACATCCCGACCGGTGTGCCGATCTACTACGAGCTGGATGCGAGCCTCAAGCCGAAGTCGCGGCGCTTCATGGGAGATCCCGAAGCGATCAAGGCCGCGGCGGAAGCAGTCGCCAAACAGGCCGAGAAGAAGTAGGAGTGTCAGGCTGAAGCTGCTGCGCAGGGATGCGCGAATGGCGCGGGCGCAGGATGCGCTGGAGCGGCCTGACTCTTATCGGACGGCCATCCACAAATCCCTGATGTAGTCGAACAGCCAGCACGCCAGCTCGAGGCGCTGACAGTTGATCGCACTCGACGGCTCTCCATACGCCGTCAGCAGCCGCCCGCGTTGCGGCTTGCGGTAGCGATGATAAACGCAGACCGAAGCGAGATCGAACAGCGGCTCGCCGACGCCGGCATATTCCCAATCGATGAGTCTGACCGGATCGCTGCCGACGATATTCAGATGATGCACGTCGTTGTGGCACAGGCGCGGCGTCGAGTCCTGGCGCAATTGCAATGCCGTCTCGTCCGCGCAGTCA
Organism: Steroidobacteraceae bacterium; assembly: GCA_036004505.1. Lineage (GTDB taxonomy): Bacteria > Pseudomonadota > Gammaproteobacteria > Steroidobacterales > Steroidobacteraceae > Steroidobacter. The sequence goes on along the minus strand of DASYRK010000035.1, from coordinate 9,150 downwards.
CGCAGCGCGGGCAACGCCAACCCGTTGCGGATACCGCGCTCCAGCAGAGTCCGTATGTATCCATCCACGGTTGCAGCGAGATCGACGGCGCGCACGCCTGCCGGAACGTCCAGCGCGTGCAAGCGTCGCAGCACACCAGCGAGTCGAATGATGTTTTCGTCTGACTGCGTGTCCTGTTCGGTCCAGGTTGCCCCGAGATAGCGCGTCACGAGAACGCCGCGAGCCGGGTCGCAACGCAGGATCTGCGGACCGATGCCGGCGCGTGCGACGTGCTGGAGCACGACGGCTTCGCTGTCGCGATCGATCTGCAGGTCTTCTGCGGCGCCGACATCGCTGATGCGCACGACGAAGCGATCGGCGTCCGTGCTCACCAGCCAGCTGCGATTCGTCAAGCCGTGCTTGATCGGCTCGACGTCGTAGATCCGCCCCGCTCCGAGGTCGAGCGCGACGGCCAACACTTCCGCCGGTGCGTCGCTGACCGCCTGCATCACGCAGCAACTCCGGCGAGTCGTTGCTGAGCCTGTTCGCGTCGCCAGACGAAGTAGCCGTGGATGACGACCCCGAGGTAGATCACGAACAGCAACGTCGTAGCGAGCAGGCCCTGGCTGAAATACAGCCACGCAGCAACGCTGTCGACTACGACCCAGTAGAGCCAGTTCTCGATCACGCGCCGCGCGACCATCCACGTCGTCACGACGCTGCCCCAGGTCACGAACGAATCGACGTACGGTGCAGCGGCGTCGGTGTAGTGCGCGAGCAGCCAGCCGTTCACGACGCTTGCGGCGACGACCGCGACTGCTACCGTCGCGTGCAATGTCGGCGTCCAGGACCGAATCACCACTTCGCCTTCAGCCGTACGCCCCTTGCGCCAGTCGATGAAGCCATACACGGCCATCGCGAGGTAGAACACCTGCAGCAGCGACTGCATGTAAAGCGCCGCACGCGCGAACAGCACGAGATAGATCGAAGTGCTGACGAACGCGCACAGCCAGCAGAGAAGATTGCGCCGCACCGCGAGCAACAAGTACGCGAGGCCGATGACAGCCGCAGCGGCCTCCCATGGCGAAGTGTCGAGCAGCTGGGAGACCAGCTTCTCCATCAATCGCTCCCGCCGAGCACCTTCATCACGAACACCTTGCGGCCGCGCTCGCCGAACGTGAGCGCAGTCTCCTTCGACAGGATCTCGAACAGCCGCGCATGCTCGCCCGCGATCTGCGTGCTCATCGCGTTGGTCGTCACTTGCAGTTCGGGATAGGTGTTGAGCCGATCGATGAACGTCTTGATCGGCGGAATGTAGTCGGCATCGAGCGGATACAGGCTGATCTCAATTGCGGTACGCATCAGCGAAACTCCCATCGGGCGGTGACCCCGAACTGTTGCGGCTCGCCGAGCTGCACGTAGCGCTTGTTCTCGAACGCCGGCGGCTCGTTGCCGAAGAAGAATCCGCGCACGTCGTAGTCGCGATCGAACACGTTGCGGCCCCAGCCGTAGACGCTCCAGCGATCGGCCTCGTAACCGACCTTGATGTTGGCCAGCGCGTACGAATTGCTGCGCGTCGGATTCGGCGGCACGTCGAAGTAGAAGCTGTCGACAGCGGAAACGTCGACGCGCGCCATCCAGCCGAGCGGATGCCGCCACGTGGCGTTAAGCGACGCCTGGTACCTGGGCGCGTGCGCCTGGTCACGCGCGCTCAGATCTTCGCCGGTCGGCCGGTAGCCGTAGTAGCGCGTGCGCAGCAGTCCAAGTGTTGCGCCGAGCTCGATCTGCGCAGTCAGCCGCCAACGCAGGCTGCTTTCGAGGCCGAGATTGCGCCCGCCGGACGCGTTGTCGGTATAGAAGAAGTAGCTGTTCGGATCGCCGACCGGATCGAGCTGCACGCCGGTCGAAACCTGCATGTCGCTGCGCTTCATGTAGAACGCCGTGACGTCGGCGTACAGACGCCGATCGAGCCACTCGCCCTTCGCGCCGACGTCAATGCTCCACAGATATTCAGGATCGAACTGCGCGCGCAGCAGCGCCGCTTGTCCGAGATTGAAGCCGCCGGCCTTGTAGCCACGCGACACGGTCGTGAACAGACGCAGGCGTTCGCTGGGGTCGAAATGCAGCGTCGCCTGCCCGCCCCACATGCGATCGCGCTGTGAAGTGTCGGTCGCGCGCGGCTCATCCGACTTGATGCCGCGGTCGCGATAGTCCGCCGTTCGCTGCTCGCCGCGCAGGCCGAACGACCAGCCCCAGCGATCGCTCAGCCAGCCATCGACCTGGCCGAATGCCGCGAAGTTGCGCGCGTCGTACGAGCTGAACAGATGATCGTCGCTGCTGCCCGAGTTCGCGCCGTCGAACGGATCGATGTAGGTGCCGACGCTGGTCTCGTCGAGGCTCTCCTGCAGATCGAGCGTATACACGCCGACGAGCCACGCGAGCGCACCCGGCGCCTGCGAGTCCGGCGAAGCAAGCCGCACCTCGGCGCTGCGCGTCTTGCGGTTGCGAAGCGCGCGATAGAAATAGTCGTACGTGAAAGGCGCCCAGCTCTGCTCGTTGCCCCAGTCGCCGTCGAAGCTGTAGTCCATGTCGGAGTCGGCGCCGGCGGCGATGACGGTGAGATGACCCAGCGATCCCGCTGACGTTTCCAGGCGCAACGCTGCGCCGTCGGATGTCTGCGCATCTTTGCCCGGTCGATCGGCAAGCGAGACGCGCGTGTTGTCGATCGACCAGCCGTCGTAGCCGTTGTCCAGCTTCGCATGCAGCCAGGTCAGGTCGACCGTCGTGCTTTCGCTCGGACGCCAGCGCCACTTCGCGCGCCCGGTCAGCTCGTCGCGATCGTTGGTGTCATCGCGGTGGAGGAAAACGTCGCGGCGATATCCGTCGCTGGTGTAGCGCTGCACGGCGATGCGCCACGAAGAGTTCAGCGCTTCGGCAGGGCCAGTCGCAGCCGCGCCGATGGATTCGCTCGCGTACTCGCCATACGAAGCTTCGGTCGCAAACCCGAGCTCGTCGGAGGGCTCCTGACCGCGCATGACGATCAAGCCGGCGAGCGCGTTCGCGCCGTAGCGCATGCCCTGCGGCCCGCGCAGCACTTCGATGCGGCCGACGTCGAACAGCGTCGCGGGCATACCGATGCCGCTGAAATCGATGTCGTCGATCAGGAAGCCGACTGACGGATTCGGCGCGCCCTCGTACTGCTCGCGCTCGCCGATGCCGCGGATCTGGAAGAAGCGCGGCCGCGACGTGCCGCCGGCCCAGTTCAGGTTCGGCACGGCCGCGAGCACGTCCTCGAAATGCTGTCTGCCGGCATCCTGGAGTGTCCGGTCGTTCAGCACAGTGATGCTGACCGGCGTGTCGAGCAGCGATTGCTCGCGCAGCGTCGCGGTGACGACGACTTCCTCGAGGACCTGTTGACCGGCCGCGGGATTGTCAGCGGCAGCGACGTTCGCGCCGTACAGCAGCAACGCGACCGGAGCGAATAGATTCAAGCGCATAACCTGCTCCCTACGCCGGTACTAACCGGATCAGGTTCGACGGGTTCGGCGCTGAGCGCTGGTGCGCATGCCGCCATCTCAGGCCCCATTCAGGGCCACCCCTAAGGTGGACGCGATTCTATCGCCGCGGGCGGGCGGCGCGCCAGCGGGTTCTCATTGACCTTGTGGAGCACTTCCGCCATAAGAGCGGGGCATAAAATCATCGGGAGGTCCTGGATTCATGGCCAATCGCCGCTGCCGGCTCTTGCACGTCGACGCCTTCACGCGCGAGCGTTTCTGCGGCAACCCCGCGGTCGTCGTGCTCGACGCGGACGAGCTGACGGAAGATCAGATGCAGACGATCGCGACCGAGGTGAATCGCGAGACGGCGTTCGTGCTGGAGGAAGCCGAAGCCGGCGACCACGACATGCAGGTCAAGTTCTTCACGCCGAGCCACCCGGTGCCATTCGTGGGTCATGCCACGATCGCCGCGCAGTACGTGCGCGCGAAGAAAGACGGCAAGCCGCGCGGCAAGCTGCGCCAGCGCACGCAGGCAGGCATCGTCGAGATCGAGGTGACGGAGGTCGCCGGCGATTTGCGCATCGGCATCACGCAGAATCCGCCTTCGCTCGGCCCGATCCTGCCCGATCATCATCGCCGCCAGGTGCTGAACGCGCTCGGCATTTCCAGCCCGAGCCTGCACGTCGATTGTCCGCTGCAAACGCTGACCAAGGGCGGCACGCGGCTGCTCATCGGCCTGCGGTCACGCGAGCTGCTCGACTCGATCAAGCCGGATTTCGCAGAGCTGGCGCGGCTGACTTCGCACGTCGGCGCGGAAGGCTATTTCGTGTTCGCGCTCACCGAGGAGGGGGGCGTGCTGGGCACCGAGTCGCGCATGTTCGTGCCGGCGCTCGGCATCCCGGAAGATCCGGTCAGCGGCAACGCTCACGGCATGCTGGGCGTGTACCTCGTCACCCACGGACTCATGACGCCGAAGGAGGGACGCGTCGTGTTCCGCGGTCGGCAAGGCATGTGGGTGCAGCGTCCCGGCCTGGTCGAAGTCGAAGTGGAATCGTCGGGCCGCGTCGCGCAATCCGTGCGCATCGTCGGCGACGCCGTCATCGTTTACGAGGCGGAAGTCCAGGTCTGACAGACCAGCGGCCGTTGCCCTGCAGCTGCAGCACGTTCTTCACTGACGGCACGATGTCTTCCGCATCGTGCACGGCCATCACGATTTGCGTTCCGCTGCGCGCGAGCCGCTCGATCTCGCGCAGCACGTGTTCGCGCATGTCGCCGTCGAGGCCGGTGCACGGCTCGTCGAGCAACAACAGTTCAGGATCGTTCACCATCGCCCGCGCCAGCAGCGCGAGCCGCATCTGACCGTAAGAGACGCTGCGCGGACCGCGGTCGCGCAGCGCCGCGATACCGAAGAATTTGAGCCAGCGGCGCGCGATGCGCCGGTCCGCCGCAGTTGCCGGAGCGTTCAGTCCGACGCTGGCGTAGCGACCGGACACCACGACTTCTTCGAGCGAACGCGCCGCGAAGTGATCGGCCTGCAGCTCCGGTGAAGCCCACGCGACGCGACGCTTCCACTCATCGATGCGCTCGCCGACGGACAGCCCGGCGCGCTCGATCGTGCCGCCCAGCGCGGGGTGCAGGTCGCCGTAGATCAGGCTCAGCAGTGTCGACTTGCCGGCGCCGTTCGCGCCGAGCACGGCCCAGTGCTCGCCGGAGCGCAGCGTCCAGTTCAGGTCGCGGATGACGAGACGGTAGTCGCGGTAGATCGTGGCGTTCGCGATGGTGACGAGAGGCTGAGAAATGGGGACATTCCTCATTTCACCCGCGGGAATCGGCGCGGCGCGGCGGCGAGGAAATGAGGAATGTCCCCGTTTCCTGTCCACGATCCGTCCGCCCTCGATCCGCGCGACATGCGTGACGTTCGCGGGCAGTTCCTTCGGACGGTGCGATGTCAGCACCCAGTCGTGTCCGCCGCGCGGCCGCGCGAGCGCGCGTCGCAGTTTCTCTCTCGCACGTGCATCGAGACCGTTGAACACTTCATCGAGCAGCAACACGCGCGCGTCGCCCGCCAATGCGCGAGCCACCAGCGTCAAGCGGCGCTGGCCGTACGACAACGTGAGCATGTGCCGTCGTCGCAAGCCCGACAAACCGAATCGCTGCAGCACGCGGGTCACACGCTGCCGCTGCGCGCGCGTGGGTTGCGTCAAAGGAATGTCTTCGTCGAAGAGACCGGTCGTCACGACCTGCGCGACCGTGAGGTTCCAGCCGTAGCGCACATATTTGTCCTGGCGCTCCGGTCCTACGTAAGCGATGTGTTCTTGGTCGAGCTGACTGGCTCGCCGCTCGCGTCCGGTCGGCGTCGGCCACACGTCGCCGCGCAGCATCTTCAGCAGCATCGTCTTGCCCGAGCCGTTCGGGCCGATCAGCGCCCAGCGCTCGCCCCGGCGCAAAGCGAAGTCGATCTCGTCGAGCACGACGTGCCCGTCCAGAACCAGAGAGCAACGCGCAAGCTCGATGAGCGGCGCGCCCGGCCTCACTCTTTCATCCACCAGGTCGCATCGGCTGCGTCGCGCGCTGCGCGGCCGTCGGCTTCGAGCTTGAGGAGGTGCGCGAGCAACGAGCCCTTCGCGACCGGATGGAGGCGCGGATCGACGTCGTCGTAGACGCTAGTTACGAGCACGTCGATCGTCACACGACCGGCGCGCCGCAAGCGCTCGACGACCTTCGCTTCGCGCTGCAGGCGATGTGCGATCAGGCGCGCGACTTCGGCCTGTGCATCTTCGATCACCGTCCCGTGGCCGGGGGCGATGCGCGTCACCGGCTCGCGCTGCAGCCGCGCGAGCGAACCGAGGTATTGCTGCATGTTGCCGTCCGGCGGACCGATCACGACCGTCGAGCCCTGCATGATGTGATCGCCCGAGAACAGCAGGCCGGCGCCCTCGAGCAGGTAACAGAGGTGATTCGACGCGTGGCCGGGCGTATGAATCGCGCGCAGCTGCAGATCTCCGACCGGAACGACATCGCCGTCGTCGAGCACGCGTGTCGGAGTGAACGTTGCATCCTGGCGGCCGTGCACAGGCGCGGCGCGACCGAGCACGTCGGCTCCGGTGAAGTGTGCGAGCGTCGCCACCGCCGGTGAATGATCCGGATGCGTGTGCGTCGCCAGGATCGCGGTCACGCGACCCCCCACTGCCTGGACGATCCGTTCGATGTGCACGAGGTCGTGCGGCCCGGGGTCGATGACGGCACAGTGCTGACTGCCGACGAGGTATGTATTGGTCCCCGGACCGGTCATGAATCCGGGATTGCGTGCGACCAGGCGACGCACGCCTGTCGCGATTTCGTCCAATTGGCCGGAGGTCAGGGTCATGCGTCGAGCATAGCTTAGGTGATGCGGAATCCGGCTATCATGCGGCCCTGACGGACCAGGCCCGGGAGCCTTCGCCATCGCCGTTACGACAGCAATTCTGCTCGTCCTGCTGGTCAGCGCCGCCGGCGTTGCCGTCCTCGTCTATCGGCGTCGCAGGCACGTCAACCCGAGCGAGCCGTCCGCCGGTGCGCAGGCTCCGCCGGCCGAAACTCCACCGGCGCAGAACGTCGTCATCGACGCGCCCTATTCCACCGACGCCATCCAGTCCGCCCAGGACGAGTGCTACAAGCTCGCGTTCGGCGTGAAGAGCTTCGACTACGAGATCCTCGGCGAGCACGCCGCGGTGCTCGATCGCGTCAGCGAAAGCGCCGAGCAGTCCGTGCACCAGCGCGAATACTTTCCGCGTCGGCCGATGCTCCTGCCGAAGCTGCTGCAGGCATTGAACGACACGGAGACCTCGCGACGCACGCTCGTCAATTTGATCGTCTCGGATCCTGCGCTCGCCGGCAGCGTGCTGCAGCGAGCGAACAATGCGTTCTACCGGACCTCGCGCGAGCCGGTGGACAGCCTCGATCGCGCCATTCAGACGCTCGGGACCGATGGCCTGCGCGGCCTGATCGCCGTCGCGATCCTGCAGCCGATCTTCCGCTTGCCGCGCGGCTCCTTCGAAAACTTCGCGGACGTGACGTGGGAACAGGCGCAACGTTCCGCGACCGCCGCCGAGGCGCACGCGTCCGCCACGCGCACGGCGGATCCGTTCATCGCGCAGCTGCTCGGCCTGCTCGGCTCGCTCGCACGCATCGTGCTGTTCCGCCTGACCCTGGACATGTATCGCGAGTACCCGAACGTCCTGCCGCGCGCCGAGGTGTTCATCCGCTCCATGCAGGTTCACGGCCCAAACGTCGCATGCCGTCTCGCGCAATCGTGGGAGCTGTCCGACCTCGCGGTGAACGCGCTGCGCGAGCAGGTCGATCGGGTCCCGCCGGGGCAGATGGGTCCGCTGGGTCGCGCCACGTACTTCGGCGAGCTGGCTGGCAGAGTGACGCTGCTCGCGGCGCGCGATCCCAAGTCGTGGGAGCGCTCCGAGGCGCTGCTCATCGAGCAGGGTTTGCAGCCCCGCACGGCCCGCGCCGTATGGAACGCTGCGGCGGAACTGGGCCGCGAGGGTAATCGTTGATTCCTGCAGAAAAGCGAGAGTCCAACCATGCTGGTGCAATTCCGTTCCCCCGCGACCGAGACGATCACACTGTTTGGCGATGCGGCCGTCGAGCTGTTGAAGCTCATGGGCGCGACCGGCCGCGTGCCCGGCGGCCTGAGCGCGGAAGACGTGCCGGCAGCGCTGCAGCGGCTGGAATCGGCCGTGGAAGGACTGAAGACCAAGACGAATGCCGACACGGCCGCACGCCCGGCCGACAATGAGGACACGGCCACCGACGAGGACACCGATCTGCACCGGCAGCCGCCGATCCAGCTGGAAACCCGGGCCGTTCCGCTGTTGAGCCTGTTGAAACGAGCCGCGGCGGCCAAAGCTACGGTGACTTGGGAGGCCAGCCGCTAGCCCTTACAATGCAGGCCCCCTCTCCGAAGGATCCTCATGGGCCGCATTTTCGAAGTCAGAAAGCATGCGATGTTCGCGCGCTGGAACCGCATGGCGAAGCAGTTCGCGCGCATCGGCAAGGACATCACCATCGCGGTGAAGTCCGGCGGCACCGATCCGAACTCGAATTCCCACCTGCGCCGCGTGATGCAGAACGCGCGCGCCGTCAACATGCCGAAGGACAAGGTCGAGGCGGCGATCCGCCGCGCCTCGGGCAAGGAAGCGGCGAGCTACGACGTGGTGATGTACGAAGGCTACGCCCCGCACGGCGTGGCCGTGCTGGTCGAGACCGCAACCGACAACCCGACGCGCACGGTCGCGAGCGTCCGCAACGCGTTCGCGAAGCACGGCGGCAACCTCGCCACCACCAACAGCGTCAGCTTCATGTTCAAGAAGATGGGCGTGTTTCGCCTGAACCCGGAAGGCATCGACCAGGACGACCTGGAGCTGTACCTGATCGATCACGGCCTCGAAGAGATGGGCGAGAGCAGCGGCGAGAAAGGCGAGCCGCAGATCGTGATCCGCTGTATGTTCGCCGACTTCGGTCAGCTGCAGAAGGCGCTGGAAGATCGCAAGCTCACGCCGCTCTCAGCCGAGCACGAGTACATCTGCCTCACGCCGACCGAGCTGCCCGAGGCGCAAGCTACGGAAGTGATGGAGCTGGTCGACAAGCTCGAGCAGGACGACGACGTGCAGAAGGTGTATCACAC
>DASYRK010000034.1:0-15356 GCA_036004505.1 Steroidobacteraceae bacterium | reverse complement strand
CGAACACTCTGTACAGCGTCGCGGTCGCCCAGTATTGCAGGGGCGGTTTCTCGAAGTACTTGAGGTCGTTCAGGGTCGGCGTCACCCAGTCACCGCTCGCCACCATCTCGCGCGGGATTTCCGCGTAGCGACCTTCATCGGGATCGAACAGCGGACGCACTGGCAGGTTCGCGAACCACAGCACGCCCAAGAGGAGCCACAGGCCGGCCGTTGCCGCACGCATCGAACGTTTCCTCAGGCGGCCGTTTCGAGCTGACCGCCCGTGCGGTGCTGCGCGCTTTCCAGGCCCACGTAGTAGGCGATGGTCCGACGAATCGCATCGCGCAGATCGGTGCGCGGCGACCACCCGAGATCGTTGCTCGCCGCCTCGATCGCCGGCACGCGCAATTGGATGTCCTGGTAGTACTTGCCGTAGTAGCTGTCCGAGCCCACCGCCTCGATGCGCACGCTCTGTGCGCGCTCACGCAGCTGCGGGAACTCGCTCGCGACTTCGATCATCAGCTGTGCGAGCTCGCGGATGGAGGCGCAATTGCCGGGATTGCCGATGTTGAAGATGCGCCGGGTCGCGATGCCATTCGGGTTCTCGATGATGGCGAGCAGGCACTCCATCGCGTCGTCGATGAAGGTGAACGAGCGCTTCTGCCCGCCGCCATCCACGAGCAGGATCGGGCGACTGTAGAGGATGTTCGACAGGAACTGTGTGAAGACCCGCGAGCTGCCTTCCTTCGGCTCATCGATGTTGTCGAGATTGGGGCCGATGAAGTTGAACGGTCGAAACAGCGTGTAGTCGAACCCATCGCGCTCCCCGTAGGCGAAGATCACGCGGTCGAGCAGTTGCTTCGAGGCGGCGTAGATCCAACGCTGCTTGTTCACGGGGCCGTAGACGAGCGGACTCGATTCCTCATCGAGCACGGCGTCGGAGGACATGCCGTAGATCTCGGAGGTGGAGGGGAACACCAGGCGCTTGCGATACTTCACGCACTGGCGCACGACCTCGAGGTTCGCTTCGAAGTCGAGCTCGAAGACGCGCAGCGGGTCTTTGACGTACTGCGCCGGGTTGGCAATTGCCACGAGCGGCACCACGACATCGGATTTCTTGATGTGGTACTCGACCCACTCGCGATTGATGGTGATGTCGCCCTCGACGAAGCGAAAGCGCGGCGAGTCGCACAGGTTTCCCAGCTTGTGATCCGAGAGGTCGATACCGTAGACCTCCCAGTCACGCGTGCGCAGGATCGCCGCCGTCAAGGCGCTGCCGATGAAGCCGTTGGCTCCGAGAATGACTACCCTGCGCGTCATCGTCGTCCTCACCAATGTCCGAGTGATCGTGTCTGCGTGCGCTGCATCCGCAGTTAGACGGCGGGAAAAAACGCTTCCGTCGTGACGTGTGCAGAAAACCCGCTCCTTGCAGTTTCATTGCAGCCATCGTGGACGTCTTACACGAAGCGCACGTGTGCGACGGAATTGTGCGCATTCCTACGTCTAAGATGAGATGCAACAGAGCGGGGCGCGCGAAGTTCGGCTAGGCGTTTTGCTGGCCGTCGTCTCTGCGCTGGGCGCAAATAACGCGGCGGCGTCGGACGTCGCGCCGGTACTGCCGAGCGTCAAGTCGCGCAGCACGAGGCTCGATACCTCACGCCCTGCCGCTGTCCCCGATGATGCGACGCTGGAGGCGAGCGGCGCCAGGATCGGCGAGATCTACTTCAGGCCGCTCCAGCTGTTCGATATCGGCGGACTGGACCAGGACTCATCGCTGTTTCGGCTTGCAAATCGCCTGCACATCCGTACGCGCGATGCAACGATCGCCGATCAACTGCTGTTTCACGAGGGCGAGCCCTACAACGCGAGTGTGATCACCGAGTCGGCGCGCATCCTGCGTTCCACGCGCTACCTGCGCGATGCGAGCATCCGGCCCATTGCCTATCACGACGGACTCGTGGATCTCGAAGTCACGACGCAGGACGTGTGGACGTTGAACCCGGGGCTGTCCTTCGGTCGCCACGGCGGCAAGAACACGGCAGGGTTCGAGCTCGAGGAGTTGAATGTCCTGGGCCTGGGGACGCAGCTCGGCGTCGGCTTCAAATCTGGCGTCGATCGCGATTCCAAGCAGGTGTTCTATCGCGACCGCCAGCTGGGCTCCTCGTGGTGGGACCTCTCGGCCACCTACTCGGACAACAGCGACGGACGCCTCGCGGATTTCTCGCTCGAACGCCCGTTCTACTCGCTCGAAACGCTGCGGGCCGGCGGCGTGTCGGTCAAGGACAATCTGCGCGTGGATTCGCGCTACGACCTTGGCAAAGTGATCGACAAGTTTGAGACACACGCGCAGCAGGCGAGCGCCTACTGGGGCTTCTCGAACGGCCTGACGAACGACTGGGCCCGCCGCTATTCGGTTGGCGTGACCTACGACGAGCACGCATTCGACGATGCGCCCGGTGCGAATCCGGCGCGGCTGCTGCCGGACGATCGCAAGCTCGTGTATCCATGGATTGCCGCCGAGTGGGTGCAGGACCGCTTCGCGACGACCCTCAATCGCGATCAGATCGAAAAGATCGAGGACTACTCCGTCGGTTGGAAGCTGCGCGCGCAGGTGGGCTTCGCGAGCTCATCGTTGGGTTCGGATCGCAACGCCCTCATGCTCGAAGGCACAGCCTCCACCGGTTACGACCTCAGCGAGCGCCAGTCGTTGAGCTTGAGCGCCGGTGCCAGCGGGCGCTACGAGGACGGCAGTCTCGCAAATGGATTGCTCAGCGCTGAAGCGCGCTACTACTTCCGTCAGTCGCGGCGGCGACTCTTCTTCATGGGCTTGTCGGCCATGGCGGGGAGCAATCTCGACGTCGACGAGCAGGTCTTGCTGGGAGGGGATAGCGGTCTGCGCGGCTATCCGCTGCGCTACCAGGCTGGAACCGGTCGCTTCCTCTTCACGGTAGAGCAACGCGTTTTCACCAACTGGTTCCCCTTCCAGCTCGTCAATGTCGGCGGCGCTGCGTTCTTCGACATGGGACGTACGTTCGGTCGCGATCCACTGGGCACGCAATCGCAGGGCCTGCTGAAGGACGTCGGTGTCGGCCTGCGCCTCGGAAACAGTCGTTCTGCGCTCGGCAACGTGTTACATATCGATCTGGCCTTCCCGCTCGACGGCGATGCCTCGATCAGCAGCATGCAAGTGATTGTCGAGACCAAGCGAAGCTTCTGAATGACGCCGCCGGCGCGCCGAAACTCTGGACTATTCCTGTTGCGAATGGCCGTCGTTGCCGTGCTCGCGGGGGCGTTTGGCTGCGCCTCCGCTCCGCGCACCGACGTGATTCTGCCGCCTACGGTAGAGGCCGTGCCGCCGCACACCTGGGCGGCCGCTGCGGTGAAGGACAACCGCCGCGCGCTCGGCGAGGCGGATGCAGGCGACACCCTCTTGTCGGCCGATGAAGTCCTGGCGGCAGCCATTGCTTTCAATCCGCGCATGAAACTCGCACGGGCCCAACGCGACCTGGGCGCGGCCGGCGTAGTCGTGGCGCGGGAGCGGCCGAACCCGACGCTGTCGCTGTCGCCTGAGCATCTGATTTCGGCGGCGGCGGGCGTTTCACCCTGGGTGATCGCAGTGTCGTTGGTGTGGCCGCTGCGCACGGCGGGCAAACGCGATCTTGCGATCGAGCAGGCGCTCGCGGCAGATGACGGGGCCTTGCTCAGCGCGGCCGGGGCGGTCTGGTCGCTGCGAGTCGATTCTCGCGCCACGGTGTGCGCGGCGGAGTTCGCCTGGGCACGTCGCAGCCTTGCGAAGGAGGAGGCCGCATTGCGCGCTGAGCTCGTGACGCGACTGGAGAAGCAGGCCGAGGCGGGCGTCGTGAGCCGCTACGAAGTGGCGCGCGCTCGGCTGGATCGGGACGCTTCGACGCTGCGTCTGAATCAGGCGGATGCGGACCTGATTGCGGCACGTCACGACGTCGCGGCGCTGGCCGGCCTGCCGATGTCGCAGGTCGAGCTGCGCGAGCCTGCCGACGGCTGCATCCGGACAGATGACATGCGTGAGGTGCTGCCCCTCGAGCAACTCGAAGCCCAGGCGATTGGCAGCCGCCTCGACCTTCGCGCGAAGCTCGCAGAGTTCCGGGGCGCCGACGCGGCATGGCAAGCGGAGGTTGCCAGGCGTTACCCGGATCTCGCGCTCGGTCCGGGCTACATGTACGACCAGGGCGATCGCAAGGTGACCTTCAGCCTGTCGTTCGAGCTGCCGATCCATTCGCACAACGCCGGCGGCATTGCACGCGCCCGCGCCGATCGCGACCGCGTCATCGCGGAGACCGAGGTGCTCGAGGCCGCCATCGGCGCAGAAGTCGACAAGGCCGCCGACCAGCTCACTCAGGCACGCGCCCAACTGGCTTCGGCACAGTCACTGCGGCAACAGGGCGAAGCGCTCTTGAATCGCGATGTCGAGCGCGAGCGAGCAGGTGAGCTCGACCGCCCGGCGGTCCTGACCTCGCGCATCGCGACACTGACCGCCCGCGCCGACGAGTTGACCGCGGCGCGCGCGGTCGCGGATGCGGCAGCCGCCCTGGAAGCTGCGACCCAGACGCCTCTGTCACCGCCCGAATTCAACACTGAAGCGGCCCGCGCCCTGCTGAAGTCGCAATGAACACACACACACCCGTCGTCTTGCTGTTGCTCTCGACGCTGGCCGTCTGCGGCTGCAGTCAAAAAGGTGCTGACACGGGCAGCGCGTCGACGAGCACGCCAAACGAGACGGCGAGCGATGTGCCGGGCGTCACGGCCGATGCGGCAATCCAGCGCGGCTTGGCGGTTGAGCTCGCCGCTGTCGCGAGTGCGAGCGTCGAAGCACAGGCGCGCGGGACCGCGACGGTCATCGATTCGGCGGCGTTCGCGACCGCCATCGCCGACCTGGAATCGTTGCGTGCCGAAGCCGCGGTCGCCGCCGATAGCGAACGGCGCCTGGAAAATCTGTACCAGGACGATGGCAATGCATCGCGACAATCGGTCGATGCCGCGCGCCAGCAGAGCTCATCGGCCAGAGCCAAGCTCGCGGGCGCCGAGGCGCGAGCAGGGCTCGACTGGGGTGCGAAGCTCGCGAGTGCGACGGATGCGTCGAGCGCGCGTCTGCGTGCAGATGTTGCAAGCGGCGCAGTGACGCTGTTTCGCGCGGAATTCCCCGATGCTCTGGGCGCCGCAGGCGACCTGAAGTACACGCTCCTGCCTGCGCGTCACGCGCCGCTCGCCCTCGACTACGTTGAGCGCTCGCGTGCGGTTGCGCAGTTCGCGGCCGGTGACAGCGTGCTGCTGAAATTGCGGGCGCAAGGCGCGCCGGACGCTGCGTTTCGGCCGAATGAGCGCGTGCCGATCATCGCCACCGCAAGCGGCGCCGCCCGGCCGCTCGTGCCGCCCGCGGCGGCGATCGCCTATCAGGGGCGCCTGTGGTGCTACGTCGCGAGATCCGCCAATCGGTTCGAGCGAATCGCGCTCGATCCTGATGCCAGCAGTGGTCAGGGCTATGCGGCGGACGACGCGATCAAGGCCGGCGATCAGGTCGTCGTGCGCGGCGCGGCCCTGCTGCTGTCGCTGGAACGCTCTGCCGGCGCCGAAGCGGGAGCGAGTGCCGAGGAATGATGGTCGGCATCATCACGCAGGCCTTGCGTCATCGCGGCATCGTGGCCGTGCTGTCGCTGGTGTTGCTGCTGTACGGGGCGATACTCGCCTTGCAGAGCCGCCTCGACGTGCTGCCGGAGTTCGTGCCGCCCCAGGTGACGGTGCAGACGGAAGCGCCGGGACTCGCACCCGAGCAGGTGGAAGCGCTGGTCACGCTCCCGGTCGAGCGAGCCTTGAGCGGCATCCCGGCGACTGCGCGGGTGACCTCGGAGTCGATTACGGGCTTGTCCGTCGTAACCGTCGTCTTCGAGGACAGCGCGGATATCCTCGTCGCACGACAAGGCGTCGCCGAGCATCTCGCTGAGCTCACCGGCCGCCTTCCCGTGGGCGTCGCAGTGCCGCGGATGTCACCGCTCACTTCATCGACGATGGATCTTCTCAAGATCGGTCTGCAGTCGAAGACTGTGTCGCCACGGCAGCTGCGGGATCTGGCGGACTGGGAACTGCGACCGCGCCTGCTGGCCGTGCCGGGCGTCGCACGCATCACCGTTTTCGGCGGGGAGCAGCGCGAGGTGCAGATCCTGCTCGATGAGGCACGCCTTGCGGCCGCAGATCTCACGGCGAGCGATGTGCTCACGGCTGCGCGCGCGGCGACGGGGCTGCGGGGCTCGGGACAGATCGACCTCGAAGCGCAGCGCATTCCGATCAGCACCGGCCTCGTCGGCGATCCGGTGCAGCTCGTCGCGCAGGCGGTCGTCGTCACCCGGGGCGACACGACGATTCACGTGGCCGACGTCGCGCAAGTGCAGGAGGGCGCGGCCATCGCCTTCGGCGATGCCGTGATTCAAGGTCGACCGGGCGTGTTGCTGGCGATCTCGGGGCAGTATGGCGCCAATACGCTCGAGGCGACGCACGCCGTGGAAGCGGCTCTGGCCGAGGAATTGCCGAGATTGCAGGCGCGCGGCGTCGAGGTCTACCCGGCGCTGCATCGACCGGCGTCTTTCATCGAGACGGCGCTACGCAACTTGACCCACACGCTGGCGATCGGCGCATTCCTGATCGCGATCGTGCTGTATGCCTTCCTGCGCGACTGGCGGTCGGCGTTGATAGCGTTCATGGCGATCCCGCTGTCGCTGCTCGCGGCCGTCGTCGTGCTCAGCCACTTCAACGTGGCGTTGAACACGATGACGCTCGGCGGCTTCGCCGTCGCACTCGGCGTGCTCGTCGACGATGCCGTCATCTATCTGGAAAACATCCTGCGGCGACTGCGGGAGAACGCCGCAACGCATCAGCCGCAACCACGGCTCATCGTGATTCGCGACGCCTCGCTCGAGATCTCCGCTGCCGTGATTTTTGCAACGGGCGTCATCCTCCTGGTGTTGCTGCCCGTGTTCCTGATGCCAGGCGTGCAGGGCAAATTCATGCTACCGCTGGCGCAGGCCTTTGCCCTTGCGGTTGTTGCCTCGCTGATCGTCGCACTCACGGTGACCCCGGCGCTCGCCGCGCTCCTGCTCCGTGCGCATGAGGTGCGACGCGAGCCCGCGTGGCTCAGCAAACTGCGGCGATGGCATCTCGACGCGCTGCGTGCCTGCACGCGACAGCGCGGGGCGGTGCTCGTGACCTTGGGCGTGCTGCTTGCGGGGGTCATCGTGCTCTCGCCGTTCCTCGCGGGCGAGTTCATGCCGAGCTTCCGCGAAGGGCATTTCGTAGCCCAGGTCACGGCGCGTGTGCCGGGCACCTCGCTCGGCGAGATGTCCCGCCTGGGTGAGCAGATCAGCGCGGAGATCCTGAAGCTCCCCTACATCGCGACCGTCGAACTGCAGATCGGGCGCGCGGAGCAGGGCGAGGACACCTGGGGGCCGGAGCGCTCCGAATTTCACATCGAGTTGAAGCCCGACCGCTACACCGACCAGGAGCAGTCACAACAGGAGCTGCGCGAGCTCTTCGCTCGCTACCCGGCCGTGCAATCCGAAGTGCTGACGTTCCTCGGCGATCGGGTCAGCGAGTCGCTTTCCGGAGAGACGGCGCAGGGCGTGATCCGGGTGCGGGGCGGCGATATGGACGCCATCGACCGCGCTACCGCGCGGCTCGTGGGTCAGGTCGGGTCGGTCTCCGGGATTGCGGACGTTCAGGTCGCGCATGCAGGACTCTCCGCGGAGCTTTCGGTCAACCTCCTGCCGGCGCGCCTTGCGCTCTATGGCCTGCGTGCAGGCGACGTGCTCGATGCGCTCGAGACCGCCTTCGCCGGCACCGTCGTCAACCAGGTCTATGCAGGCAATCGCGCCATCAATATCGTCGCGCTCTTGCCGCCGGCGATGCGGGCCGATCCGCAAGCCCTGCGCAGACTCCCGCTGCGCTCGGCCAACGGTCAATTCATCACGCTCGAAGACGTGGCGCAGATCTACATCGCCACGTCTCGCGCGGCGATCCGGCATGAGGGCAGCCAGCGTATCGGCGTCATCACCTTCAACGCGGGCACGCGCGGCATACAGCCCGTCACGCGCGACGTTCAGTCGATCCTGGCGCGCGATGGTGCTCAACACCGCGATACCTGGACAGAGCTCGCGGGCGAAGCCGAGCAGCAGCAACGCACGCAGCGCGACCTCATCGTCTTCTCCCTGGTCGCGCTCGTGCTGATCGTACTGGTGTTGAGTGCGGCGTTCGAGCGCCGTGCCCTGGCGCTGATCGTCCTCGTCAACGTGCCCTTCAGTCTGATCGGAGCAGTCCTGGCGCTCGCCGGGACCGGCCAATCGTTTTCGCTCGGCGCGCTCGTCGGGCTGGTCACGGTCTTCGGCATCAGCGCTCGCAACGCGATCCTGCTGCTCGCCCACTGCGAAAAGCTCCTCGACGACTCTGCCGAGGGGGCATGGACGCCCGAGCTCATCGATCGCGGCGCCGCCGAGCGGCTGTTACCCGTGATCATGACTGCCGTGTTGACGGCGCTCGGTCTCGTGCCGCTCGCAGCCAGTCTCGGCACGGCGGGCAACGAGATCGAAGGGCCGCTGGCGATTGCCGTGCTGGGGGGACTTCTGAGCTCGACCGTGCTGTGCCTCGTCGTCCTGCCGGCGCTCATGCACTGGATCACTACTTCGCGCTTCAGCCGCCTCGTGCATTTGCCCGCCGAGACGCTGTGAAAACGCCCACGCCCGCGACGCGACTTCGACGGAAATCTGCACCCCGCCACGTCTAACGCCAATGATCCGCCGGTCGCCCAACGAAGCAGCGACGGCTGGGAAGCGCGAGGTGGAGAGGTGGTGGATGAACGCGAGCTGGTCAGCCGGATGCGTCAGGGCGATCAGCGGGCATTCGACGAGTTTTTCGACGCCTTCGCGCCAAGACTGAGTTCCTTTGCCGCGCGCCGCAGCTCGCTCGACGCGGTCGGGATCGAGGATGTGGTGCAAATGACGATGATCAATGCCATGCGCAACTTAGGCTCCTACCGGGGCGGCGCCGCGCTGTTCACCTGGCTGTGCAAGATCTGCCGCAATCAACTGGCAGATGCGCGGCGTAATGCTGCGCGCAAGCCGACTGTCCAGAGCGTGGAAGAGCTTGCGGCCGAGCGGCCGCTCGCGACTGTCGTCGAGCTCACGGATTTTCACGATCCGCTGCACGAGTGCGAGACGGACTCGACCCGTGGGGCGGTGCGTCGAGTAATCAACTCGCTGCCGGCTCACTATGCACGCATCCTGGAACTGCGCTTTGGCGATGAGCTCTCGGGCCGCGAGATCGCAAAGACCTTGCAGATGTCGGAGGATGCCGCCGAGTCACAGCTCACGCGCGCGCGGCAAGCGTTCAAGATCGCGTGGACGGCGTACGTCAGCAAGAGCCATCCTGCTGCTGCGCCTGATGACGGAGGTGCGCTGTGAGGGGCATGCACGGCGATACGCGAAACGAGAGCGAGGAGGAGTACGCGCTGCGCACGGGTCTGCAAGTGAATCCGCTGTCGCCGGAAGCCATGGCGCGCATTCGGGTGGCAGCCGATGCCGAGTGGCGTGCCAATATCGAGCGCTCGCGCCGGCGCTGGACGCGCTATGCGGCGGCGGCCGGCGTCTTCGTTGTGGCGGTGCTCGGTGGCTTCTACTTCATGGGTACGGGCGGACGCCCGGATCGCGGTGAGCTGGCGGCCCACCTCGTGCGCTTCGAAGACCCGGGCGTCGTCGAAGAGCATCTGCTGCGTGCGGACAGGGCCTTGGGCGAAGGGGCGGTGCTGCGCTCCGGTCGTACCTATCGCGTCATCGGACAGGCGCTCGTCGATCTCGACGGCGGCGGCAACCTGCGGATGGCGCGCGGCTCGGAGTTCGAGATCCTCGCGAAGGACGACGTCCGACTGGAGAGCGGCGAGATGTACGTGGACATCCCGCCGGCAACACGCGCGAGCTCGGCGTTCATCGCACGAACCGAGGCGGGTGCGTTCCGCCACGTCGGCACGCAGTTTGCGCTCGCGGTCACGCGGGGCGAAACGCGCCTGCGCGTACGTGAAGGCAGCGTCCACTGGCTGGCGGCCGACGGCGAATCGACCGTGAAGGCGGGCACCGAGGTCGTGTTCTCGAAGGGCGCGAAGGCGGCCGAGCGACCGGTTGGAACCAGCGATCAGGACTGGGACTGGACGGCGAAGACGACCCCCGACTTCGAGATCGACGATCGCCCGCTCGGGGAGTTCCTGGAGTGGGTGGCGCGCGAGTCGGGTCGCAAGCTCGTGCTGGCGGACGATGAGGCGCGCAAGCAGGCAGCGAAGGTCCACATGCACGGTTCGGTGCATGGCCTCACTCCCATGCAGGCGCTATCGGCGGTGATGGCGACCACGCAGCTGCGCTACGATCTACCCGATGGGCAGATACGAGTAAGCTTCGCGAGTGAAACGACCCGGCACAAGTAGTCGCACCGCATTCTGCTTTTTTGTATCGCTCTCGTGTGTCGCACTGGCAGCCCAAGGCGCCGGGGCGACGCGCTCGGTCGAGTCGCTCCTGCAGGAACTGAAATCGGCCGGCATCGATGTCATCTACAATTCGACCATCGTGCCGCCGGATCTTCAGGCATCCGTGGACGATCTGCCGGGCGACCCACTGCTCGCCGCCAGTGCGGCACTCGCAGCACACGGATTGGAGCTGCGCCAGATCGGGCCGCGCCACTACGTGGTGGTCAGAGTCGCAGTCGCACCGGCATCTGCGCCGCCGCCGCGTGAGGCGATCCTCGCCGAGGTGTCGGTGTACGCGAGCCGCTTTGCGATCGACGGGCGCTCGCTGGCCGAACCGAGCGTCCTTGCCGGCCCGGAAATCAACCTCGTTCCAGGCACTCACGATGATGCTCTGCGCGCGCTGAAGGCGTTGCCCGGCCTCGCGAGCAACGTCTCGGCGCGCCCGTATATCCGCGGATCTCTGACTGAGGATGTCCTGATTCGCTACGACGGCATCACCTTGCTCGATCCCTACCATCTCAAGAATTTTCAAAGCCTCGTCAGCGCCATCGATCCGGCCGCGATCGACGCGATCGAAGTCTTCAGCAGTGGCTTTCCGGTGCAGTACGGCACGCGCTCGGGTGGCGTCATCAGCATGACGGCGCCGACGCTGGCGTCAGGCTACGAAAATCGCATCGGTGCGAGTGCGATCTCTGCAGGAGCATCGACTCTCGGCAGAGCCGATCGGCTGCCGCTCGAATGGTTCGGCGCGATTCGCCGCAGCACGCTCGACCTGCTCGAGCCGGTCGAGGATAGCCTCGGCGAGCCGCAGTTCAGCGACTCGCTCGGTCGGCTGCGCTGGGAAACCGCAAAGGGTGCCTGGACGGTCGGGTGGCTGCTGCTCGATGACGAACTCGATCTGGGCGCCGCGGATGACGATGAGGTTGCGCACGCGCGCTATCGTGATGAGTACTTGTGGCTCGCGCGCGATCATCGCTTCGGAGCTGCGCTGACAACGCGGCTCAGCGCGGTGCTCACCACGGCCGAGCGCGAGCGGGACGGCACGGTCAATGCGCCCGACGTTGC
This sequence comes from Steroidobacteraceae bacterium, assembly GCA_036004505.1. GTDB lineage: Bacteria > Pseudomonadota > Gammaproteobacteria > Steroidobacterales > Steroidobacteraceae > Steroidobacter. The sequence continues at coordinate 3,787 of DASYRK010000034.1, read as the reverse complement.
CGTCGGCTCGCTCCACGAGACGCAAGAGTTCGACCGCTTCGAGCTCACCAACGCCTGGTCGTACGAAGCGAGCGGACACTCGAGCTACTCCTTCGGAGCAGAGCTGGCGCTGACGCACGCCGACTACCAATACCGGCGCGAGGTCACGTTCAGCCCCGAAGTCGCTGTCGCCTTCGATCGGGATGACCTCGACGCACTCCAGGCATCGATCCGACCCGAGGCGATCACTTATGCCGTGTACGCGGCGAATCGCCGGGCCTGGGCCGATCTCGAAGCGGAGTTCGGCGTTCGGGTGGATGCGCAGGATTTCGCTGGCCTGGGTCAACACACTCAGGTCAGCCCGCGAGTGAATCTGAGATATGACTTGACCGGACGTACCAGTCTCTACGCGTCGGCAGGTCGCTTCACCCAGGCTCAGCACATCGAGGAGTGGCGAGTGGAGGAAGGGCAGACGCGCGCCGATCCGGCGCAGTCCTCGACTCACACCGTGCTCGGCCTGACGCACGAAACTGCCCGCTCTGCTCGCTGGTCGATCGAGGCGTACAGCAAGCGCTGGACGCGGATCTCACCGTACTTCGACAACACGCTGAATCCGCTCTCGCTGCTTCCGGATCTCGCGCCGGATCGCGTGCGTCTCGCGCCGACGGCATCGGAGACTACAGGGCTCGAGGTGAACGGCCGGATGCCGCTCTTCGCGGGCGCAAGTGCCTGGGGGAGCCTGTCCTGGTCGCGAGTGGCGGATGATTTCCAGGGACGCGATGTCCTTCGCAGCTGGGATCAGTCGGTGGCCACGAGCGCAGGGTTCGCCTGGGAGGGATCCCGCCTGAGTCTTTCGGTTCTCGGCGGATGGCATCGCGGCTGGCCGAGAACACCGTATGTGCTCACGCAGTCGAGCGCGACCGCGCCGGGCTCCATCGCCCTCGGGACTCGAAACTCGGATCGCTGGGCGAACTACCTCACGCTCGATGTGCGAGGCGCCTGGACCTGGCGGTTTGCGCGAGCGGACCTGCAGACGACGCTCGAGCTGACCAACGCCACGAATCGCGAAAACCCTTGCTGCACGGCGCTCGAAGAGTCGCCTGCGGGTCAATCTCCGGTGGCGGAAACCGAGGACTGGCTGCCCATCATCGTCAATCTGGGTTTCACCTACCGCTGGCGCAACGAGTGAGTGCCACTACTGGTCGTAGGGATACCCCCGACGATTCCCACGCCTAAGCGCGCGCCTTGTCTCACGGATTGGTTAGTACTGCGCCTACGCCGAAAATCACATGCCAATCCGCCGTGCTAGGTTCTTGGTCATGACCCAAATGCCCCGAGGATTGATGCATGGCTGAAAAGCCAACTCCCGAAGACGTCGTGCTGTGGCAAAGGCGTTTGGCCTCTCAGGCCAACAACCGAGCGTGGACACTCGCCGAAATGCTTCACCGCTCACCGGAGGAAGATGAAGAGATGCTGCAAGCTGCACATGCCGCGATGTATTTCTGGAAAATTGTTGGCAAGCCGAGCAATCACGCCCATGCCGCGCAGCTGCTTGCTCACGTGTACGCGCTGCTCAAGCTCCCCGGACCCGCAGCGCACTATCTGAGCAAATCATTGCCGCACTTCACGCAACACGACTGCGCGCCATGGGAGCTGGCGTTTGCCCATGCAGTGGCAGCCAATGTCGCCTCTGCAGAGGGCAACGCAGCGGCACACGCCAAGCACTACTCGGAGGCAAGAGCAGTCGCCGCGCACATAACCGATCCAGAGACGCGAGAAATGTTCACTGCCACGTTGCACGTCGTACCCGCGCCCAATCCCTGAGGCAGGAGGTGCGCGCCCTGACTATTCGCTCAAGCGGACCGCTGCGAATGGTGGCAGTGTGGACCAAACGTCATCGCGGCAGCGGCCGCTTAGCTCAAGCGTTAGCGTGCATCTATGATGAGCCGAGCTGAAATTGAGAGTGCCTGGAACACTCACTATTTTCGACCTTTCCCGCGGGAATGTGCCGGTGCGGAAGTCGATGGCGTGTGTTTGACACTCTGCGACACGCTGCTCGCGGGCTGCATCTCCTACTTTGTGGAGAATGGAACGCTGGATTCGGAGCGCACGGGCGTAGTCGCCAGCGTATGCGGTGATCTTGAACGGGTGATGCCTCGTCTCAGTGGCGAAGCGCGTGAGTACTTTGCCGAACTATTGGCGCTCGGCAAAGCCTTGGAGGTCCGTGCGAATGCCCGTTGACACGTCCGAGTAAGAAGGATTGTCTCTGCAGGGCCGGCATTGACGTCGGGTCGGATCATTCCGCGCGAGCGTCGGCATGCCTATAAGATGCATAAGATGGCGATAGCGAGATGTAACGTGAGCGGAGCGTGCGAATGAAATCACTATCGTGGCTGCTGGTCCTCACGGTCGCCGCCATTGCGCCGACGCCGGCGCGGGCCGCGCCTGCCGCCGCCGACGGTAAGTTGAAGGTCTACATATCCGTCGACATGGAAGGCGTCGCCGGGGTGGTCACCGGCGATCAGCTTGGACCGGAAGGCTTCGAATACGAGCGCTTCCGGGGGTTCATGACGGCTGAAGCCAACGCCGCGATTCGGGCCGCGCTGGAAGCGGGTGCCACCGAGATCGTCGTGAGCGACTCGCATGGCAATGGCCAGAACTTGCTGATCGATCAGCTCCCGAAGGAGGTGACCGTAGTGCGTTCCTGGCCGCGACCCCTCGGCATGATGGAAGGCATCGATGCAAGCTTCGATGCCGTAGCGTTCATCGGATATCACGCCGGCACGCACAATCCGCAGGGCGTACGTGCGCACACGATCTCCAGTGCGCGCTTCGCGGACGTGCGCCTCAACGGCATCCCAATGTCCGAGGCGACCATGAACGCGGCGATCGCCGGACACTTCAGCGTTCCGGTGATCATGCTTTCTGGAGACGATGCCGTCGTGGCAGAGACCACTGCCACGCTGCCCGGCATCGAGGGTGCGGTGGTCAAGTGGGCCCTTGGGTTTCATTCGGCCCGCACGCTGACGCCGGCGAAGGCGGACGAGTTGATCCATCAAAAGATGGCCAGCGCGCTCGCCAGGCTCGGCGACTTCAAGCCGTACAAGCTCGCAACTCCCGTGCGTCTCGATCTGCGCTTCAAGGCATACCGACCCTCCGAGATCCTGAGCTACCTCAGGATCGTCGAGCGCACCGATTCCCACAGCATTCGTTTCGTCGGCAAGGATCTCACCGAGGTATCGAGGTTCCTGGAATTCGTGACCAACTACGAATCCGATCTGCAACCCTGAGCAAGAGGTGCGCCTGACTATTCGCTCAAGCGGCTGGGTTTATGAAACGCACATGCCTGGCAATTGCGATATTGAGTGTCGGTGCGGCGCTGAGCTTGGCAGCTCGTGGCGGTGCGGGAGACCGGCCTGATGTGGGCGAACATGCTGCGGCCATTCCAAGTTGGGAAGGCTCTTACCAGCGACGGGGAGCCGTCGAGTTGGATGCGGCCCTCGCGGGTTGCTTCGGCCCAGGTGAGCTGGCCGGCGTGCCATTTGACGAAGGCTTCGGCGTCCGCCGTGATGTAGAGGTCCTCGTCGAGGCCGGGGTACGTCTTGCAGATTTCGGTGTCTCCGAGTTCGATGAGTAACCAATAGCGCTCACGGCGCGGGCGGCCGGTGAAGTCGAAGCGGATGACGACGGGTCGATCCGGGAGCCGGTCTCGGCGGAGCGCGTTGCACATCGACCCTAGGGCCAATGGCGCTTAGATATGCCTCAGCGAGATACGCGAGGCTACGGTTGAGGAAGAAGAGGAAGGCTG